>NZ_BPMA01000016.1:208244-229970 GCF_026005215.1 Capnocytophaga catalasegens
TAGGGGGTTACAACCTGCTTAATAGGGGGTTACAACCTGCTCGGTAGGAGGTTACAACCTGTTTGATAGGGATTTACAGTCAGTCTTGTTTATTATTTCTTGGCTTTTGTCCCTTATCTCTTGGAGAGTTTTTGATAAAAAAAACGATAAATTTTATAGGAAAAATCTATCGTTTTTAAAAAAATAAATTGTGTATTTTATTTCGGTTGCAAAAGTTCTTCACGCTCCGAGATAGAAGGTTCTACATTGTCAGGTGTTTGGTATTCTGCATTTTTTTTCCCGAAAATGGAAATATGTACATATCGCTTGGGGTTTCGGCGAATATCTTCTACAAGTAAGCCCAATTCTGATGAGGCTGTTTTGAGATTGTTGTAAAGTTTCGGGTCGTTCATCAGTAGTCCCAATGTGCCGCTACCTTTTTCTATTTTGGTAAGCATCGTATTAACACTATTGAGGGTATATTGTAGGTCGGTAACCATTTTGCCAATATTCACTTGCGAGAGTGTATCACTGAATTTGGCAAAATTGTTCGACATATAATTAGCATTTTTCACTAAGCCTTCAATCTCATCTTTGTTGGTAGAAATGAGTTTTTCAAGCCCGATAGAGGCTCTATTTAGGCTTTGCAATGTAGCATTGAGCGAAGTTAAACTCTCTTTGATGTCTTGCTGTGCTTTTTTGTCTAATGTGTTGGATAGCGACACGATTAAGGAGTCGGAAGAGGTTAGCATTTTGTTCAAGTTCATACTGGTTGGAGCCAGTTGCGAACTAATAGCATCCATTAGCCCTTCTTGTACCGACGAAGGTAGGTAATCACCCGACTTGGCACGAGGAGCATCGTCTTGCACTGGGACAATTTGCAATCCGGTATTACCAAGCAAACTACTATAAATTTCGGCTTTACTATTTTTTGAAAATGTAAAGTCGTCTTTACAAGTGAAGGTAACGACAATTTTAGAATTGTTATCAATCTTGATTTTGGTAACAGCCCCCATAATAACTCCATTCACGGTAACAGCCGTTCCTACTTGCAAGCCTCCCGAATGGTCGAAAATAGCGTGATATTCATTGTCCGTATTAAAGATAGGGGTCGATTTCAAAAAGTTAAAACCGAAGATAAAACAAGCAATACCTACCAAAACGATGATAGCAGTTTTTATTTCTTTTGATAATTTCACGTTTGTATTGTTTAAATAAAGTTTAAAAAATCGGTGCAAAGGTATTTATATAAAGATTATTTTCCAAAATTTTTTTGAATTATTCCTTATATAAATTTCCAATAGAGCGGCTTGTTTAGCGCAAATCTTCCATTGTGGAACGTTTTCCATCAACAAAAGGAACAATAAAAGCATCGGGAAAACCTTTCTTTTTAGCGATATTCAATAGTTTTTGTGCACTTTTGAATTCGATTTCTCTTCCGTAATAATACCGATAGAGCTTGTTGTTTTCTTCTTTGAAAATAGGAGATAACCCTTTGAAGTTCTGTGGTTTTTCAGCAATATTACGATTACTGGTTGCTATTTGCACCCGATAGATGATGCTCTGTGCAGGTTGTACGGACTTAGAAGTGGTATCGACAGGTTGGGTAGGGGCAGTGGAACTATTGTTTTTAATCCATTCCCGATAGGTTTTAATCGCTTTAACAATATTGTCAGCAATTTCTTGCTGCCCTTTTTCTGAAACTAAATAATTTCGTTCGTCGGTATTGGTCAAAAATCCTGTTTCAATCAAAATGGACGGCATATAGGTTTGATGTAAGACGATAAATCCGGCTTGTTTTACGCCTCTGTTTTTTCGATTAAGTTCTTGTGTAAAGTTATTTTGTATGCCTTTTGCCATTTGAATACTTTGTTCTAAGAATTCTTCTTGCATTATCGAAAGTCCAATGAATGATTCAGGCGAATTGATGTCGTACTCAGCATATTTGTCCTGATAATTATCTTCCAGATAAATTACCTCATTTTCTGTTTTAGCCACTTCAAAGTTTAGGTTATTGGCGTGAAGTCCCAGCACGAAAGTTTCTACTCCGAAGGCCTGTGGGCTTTTGGCTGCATTGCAATGTATGGATATGAACAGGTCGGCTTTTGCTTTGTTGGCAATATGTCCGCGTTCGTACAATTCGATAAACTTATCCGTTTTCCGAGTATAAGTTACTTTATAGTTGGGGTCTTTTTCAAGAATATTCCCTACTAATAAGGCAATTTTCAGTACAATGTCTTTTTCATAAACCTTGCCATGCACTTTGCCCGGGTCTTTTCCGCCGTGTCCTGCATCAAGAACCACTTTGAACTTGTCTGTTTGAGCCATTATAGGTGCTGATAGCGCTACCCAAAGTAAGATAATATAGCTAAAAACTCTCATTTTCTACAAAATTTTCTAAAAAAAATTCATTTTCAGCCCGTTCTATTTTTTAGACCGAAAAAATATCCGTAAGTTTGACACCTGAAAATAAAGAGGTTGTCTGAAATACAAATCTTTGATTTTCAGTGTGCGAAGATAAAAAGTTTTATTGAATAATAAAAATACAAATTCATATTTTGCAAATAAATAAGAAATATATAACGATTGTAATCCTTATCTTGGTAGGAAGTGGTTTGTTTTGGCAATACAATTCTTTTGCTAAGAAAACAGCAAAACGCGCTTCATTATATACCTTTTTGCAAGAAATGGTAAGAGATACCATACACAAAGATAGTTTTAAACAAGTATTGCCTGTCTCTGTTACGGATAGTATAGTCAGAGATACTATAGCCAAAGATAGTTTATCTACCGATACGATACCTAAACGAACCTCGCCACTTGTTGATATTGTGAATTATCGAGCCAAAGATTGTGTTTCTATCAGTCGTAAGACCAAAGAAATTACGATGTATAATCAAACACAGGTTACCTATACCGATACAGACCTTACCGCAGGAATCAATGTAATAAACTATGACAAAACCGAAGTATACGCTGGGCGTATCAAAGATAGTTTGGGTGATTATACCCAAATCCCTGTATTTAAGCAAGCAGACCAAGTAATAGAACCCGATTCTATTCGGTTTAATTATAAAACCAAGCGAGCTATTATTCGTAACTCATATACTGACCAAGGCGAAAATAAAGTTAAGGCATCTTTGGTCAAAAAAGAAAATGATTCCACATATTTTATGAAAAATGGAATTATTACCACTGCCGAAGATATTGATGACCCAGATTATTATATTCGAGTGCGCAAGGCAAAATTCGTTCCTAAGAAAAAAATAGTGGCAGGGCTTAGTAATATGTATATTGCAGATGTGCCTACTCCCATAGCTCTTCCTTTTGCCTATTATCCGATGACCGATTCTCGTACTTCGGGATTACTTTTCCCTACTTTTGGTGAGGTCAATGACCGAGGTTATTATTTACAAAATGGAGGGTACTATTTTGTAATTAACGATTATGTTGATTTGACCGTTACAGCCGATTATTATACCAACGGAAGCTATGGTGTGCGTACTGCTTCGGTATATAGAAAACGTTACAAATATTCAGGAAACTTCAATTTGAGATATGAAAATTTGATATACAGCCAAAAAGGGTTCCCTGATTATAGTCGCAGTTCGATATACAATATACAATGGTCGCATTCGCAAGATAGCAAATCAAGTCCGTTGTCATCATTTTCAGCATCGGTCAATTTGGGAAGTTCGAGCTATTATAAAGATTCTTATAATCAACTCAATTCGTCAAACTTCATCAACAATACGTTATCATCATCTATTTCATACTCGCGTACTTTTCCTGCCTATCCATCTGTGAATTTGTCAGCAACGGCTTCACATTCGCAAAATACCAATACACAACGTATTGAAATGACTTTGCCAGCTCTACGGGCAAGTATGGAGCGTATTTATCCGTTTGTAAAACGCGGACAAGCCAAAAAAGGACTGATACAGAATATCAATTTTCAATATAGTATGCAGGCAGATAATCGATATTCGACCAATGATAATGAATTTTTTACTAAAACGATGTTTGACAAAGGAGTCAATGGCTTTCGACATAGTATTCCTATTAGTACCAATTTTAAGGTGTTAAAGTTTGTAAGTTTTAGTATTAACTCTTCTTTGAACGAAGTTTGGCAATTTAAAACTATTCGTTATCGTGATTATGATGCAGTCTCAGGAGCTGTTTATAAAGATACGATACGAGGTTTTGACCGGTTTCTTACCTATAATGCTGGTGCAAGTATGGGGACGACTATTTATGGTACTTTTGATTTTGGGGCAGATAAGAAAATACAGGCTATTCGGCACGTAATGCGTCCATCGGTTAGTTACGGATATACGCCATCATTCGATAATTATTATGATTATTATATCGCAGATGCATTTGGTACTCGCAAAGAATATACCCGATTTGAAGGGGGATTGTATGGCTCACCAGGACTCTCTGAATCCAATTCGATGTCTTTTTCGCTAAGTAATACTTTTGAAGCTAAAGTACGTTCCAAAGATAGTACCGCCACAGAACCAAAAAAAATTATGCTTCTTAATAGTTTGAATTTTAGTTCAAGTTATAACTTAATAACTAAAGTATTCTCTCCTGTTTCTATGACAGGAGGGACACAACTTTTTGATAATAAACTGGGGGTTAATTTTGGAGCAACGCTCGACCCATATGCTATTGATAATAACGGAACACAAATAAAACGTTTTAATATAGCCAATGGTGGGAGTTTATTTCGATTAACCAATGCCAATTTGACTATGAATTATGCTTTTTCGAGTAAAAACTTCAAAGAAAGCCCTTCGTCTGATAATCGACAATCAGGAGGACGCTCTGATGACCTTTTCGGAAGTTCACTCAATACTAATACGCAACAAGAAAATCCCAAAGAAAATTCTGAAAAAGAACAAGAAACCAAGTATTATTACGCATCAATGCCGTGGGATATACGATTTGCATACTCATTATCGTATAGCAATTCGAACCGAAACCCAATGATTTCAACCAATTCGCTTATGGTCTCGGGTAATATTGACTTGACACCCAAGTGGCGTATTGGTGCTTCTACTGGATACGATTTTAAAGATAAGGGAGTTACTTATACTCAATTACGATTTGAACGTGATTTGGGTAGTTTCAGAATGTCATTTAACATTACTCCAATTGGTTATCGTAATTCGTGGAACTTTTTTATTGGGATAAAAGCTTCAATGCTTTCTGACTTGAAATGGGATAAAACAAAAGCCCCTGACAGGCAATTAAG
Source organism: Capnocytophaga catalasegens (assembly GCF_026005215.1). Lineage (GTDB taxonomy): Bacteria > Bacteroidota > Bacteroidia > Flavobacteriales > Flavobacteriaceae > Capnocytophaga > Capnocytophaga catalasegens. The sequence continues at coordinate 213,484 of NZ_BPMA01000016.1, forward strand.
ATAAGAAATAATTTTAAAAATAATAGATAATGAAAAAAATCATTTTAACACCTAACGCTCCTGCACCTATTGGTCCATATAGTCAGGCTATTTTAGTTGATAAAACTTTGTATGTATCGGGACAGATACCTGTTGTTCCGTCTACAGGAGAAGTAATTATAGGCATTGAAGCAGAAACTCAACAAGTAATGGAGAATCTTCAAGCAATTTTAAAAGAAGCAGGAATGACTTTTGACAATGTAGTAAAGACTACAATATTGCTAAGTGATATTGGTACATTTGCCAAAGTAAACGAAATTTATGGCAAGTTTTTCAAAAATGAAATTGCTCCAGCACGAGAAACCTATCAAGTGGCACACTTACCAAAATCTGTCAATATCGAAATATCTTGTGTTGCAGTAAAAGAATAGATTAGAAAAAAATTAAATTATTAAAAATTAAAATTCAAGTAGATATATTGTATAATAGATTTACTTGAATTTTTTTCTAAAAAAAGCACACTTTAAAAGCTTTTGGACATTATTTCTTATGAAAAATTAGTTTCTTTTTGCAAAAAAGAATAACTTTGCAAATCTAATTAAAGATTTTTATGGAATTAAACCAATATCATTTTGTAAAAATATTTTTGCAGCAAGTTGAAAAATATAAAGATAGAGAAGCTTTGCGTCATAGAGTAGATGGACAGTGGGTTTCTATTTCGTGGAAACAATTTGGCGAAAGTGTATGGAATATATCCCGTGCGTTACTCTCTAACAATCTACCTGAACAAAGTAAAGTAGGTATCTTTTCAGCCAATATGCCACAATGGACTATGATTGATGTTGCCTCAGCTTTGCTTCGAGCTTCAGCAGTGCCTATTTATGCTACTAATACCTCTGACCAGGCTGCTTATATTGTTAATAGTGCTGAGATTGAAATTCTTTTTGTAGGTGAGCAGGAACAATATGACAAAGCTCTTCAAGCTAAGGAAAAATGCCCTAATTTATCAAAAATAGTAGCAATCAAGAATAATATTTCTTTACAAGAAAATGAATTTTCAATATATTTAGACGATTTTTTAAAGGTATCAAAAAGTGAAACCTTAGATGCTGAGATTTATCGTCGAATTGACTCGTGCAAGCTCAAAGATATTTATACGATTATATATACTTCGGGAACAACAGGCGATCCCAAAGGTGTTCTTATTGATTATGAGAATATTGCCTATCAGTTTGCTAACCACGATGTACGGCTCAAAGTAAAAGAAGGTAATGTATCGCTTTCTTTCTTGCCACTTTCGCATGTGTATGAGCGTATTTGGTTACTATATATTCTTCACAAAGGTGTGATAAATTGCTATTTGGACGATACAAATAAAGTAGCCGAAGTTCTCAAAGAAATAAAACCACACTATATGTGTGTAGTTCCTCGTTTGTTAGAGAAAGTCTATACCAAAATATACGAAAATATTACGCAAGCCAATATCTTTAAGCGTCTTGCTTTTTCTTTTTCAACGCGAAGTGGAAAACAAATGCTTAAAGCCAGACAAAAAAATAAAAAACCATCTTGGTTTTTACAAAAATGTTATAATCTTGCCAATCGAATTGTTTTTCAGAAACTACGTGATGCAATGGGAGGAAATATACAGATGATGCCTTGTGGTGGAGCAACGTTAGAACCTTCTATTGGACGATTTTTCCAAGTAATTGGAATACCTGTAAAATTAGGCTATGGAATGACTGAAACCACAGCAACAGTATCTTGCTGGGACGATATTCCATCAAAGCTTAAATCGGTAGGAACTATTGTTCCCAACTTGGAGGTCAAAATAGGAGAAAATAATGAAATTCTCGTACGAGGAGGTTCTATTACCAAGGGATATTATAACAATCCTGAAGAAACTCGAAAAGCGTTTACCGAAGATGGTTTCCTTAGAACAGGTGATGCAGGAAGTTTTGATAAAGATGGAAATTTGTATATAACCGAACGCATTAAAGAACTGATGAAAACCTCCAATGGCAAGTATATTGCTCCTCAGCAAATAGAAGGTAAAGTGGGTAAAGATAGCTTTATAGAACAGATGGCTGTTATTGCAGATATGCGTAATTATGTGTCGGCTCTTATTGTTCCTAATTTTGAGGCACTTACAATCTATGCTAAAGGCATCAATTTAAAATATAAAAATTATAGTGATTTGATAAAAAAACATCAAATAATTGAAATGTTTGAAAAGCGTTTACAGCGTTTGCAAAAAGAAATGCCGAGTTACGAGCAGATAAAAAAATTTACACTTCTGACCAATCCGTTTTCAATTGACCGCGATGAGCTTACTCCAACATTAAAATTAAAGCGAAAAAATATTTATAAAAATTATCGAAAGGAAATAGAAGCCATGTATGCTTGATAATCTACTGATTATCATTATTTTAATTGTAAAAAATATTAAAAATATAAGAGTGTAATATCTTTTTTAGTATCTTCACAACCGAAATTATAAAATATTATTTTTATGGAACTTTTAGTAGTTGCTGTATTTTTTATTGGATATTTTTTCATAACATTAGAACATCAGGTTAAGATTGATAAAACAATTTCTGCATTAGGAATGGCATCAGTCTGTTGGGCTATTTTGAAATTATCTAACTTGGTCGTTTTTGAAATAGATAACGGATTACATCCTATTTACGAAGGGTTTGTAACGAATTTGGGTCTTTCACCCGATGAGGCAAGAGCCGAAGCTATAGACCAAATTCTACTTCATCATTTGGGGAAAATAGCCGAAATTTTGTTTTTCCTTATTGGAGCGATGACTATTGTTGAAATTATTGATATGCACAGAGGTTTTGAAGTGATTAAAAAAATTGTTAAAACTCGCAGAAAACAAAAACTTCTTTGGATAGTTGGTATCATTAGTTTCTTTCTTTCGGCACTTATTGATAATCTAACAGCAACAATTGTACTAATTACTATTATCAGAAAACTTGTTCCTTTTGTTAAAGAACGTATGTGGTATGCTTCACTTATTGTAATAGCAGCCAATGCAGGAGGTGCTTGGTCTCCTATTGGAGATGTAACAACTACGATGCTTTGGATGGCAGATAAAGTTACTGCTTTGAAATTATCAGAATATGTACTTTTACCTTCGATTTTGTGTTTTGTCATTCCTTTTTGGATAGCTTCTTTTTTGCCGGTTTTTCAAGGACGATTAGAAATACCCAAAACAGATAAAACACGTATGTTCAAAAGTAGTATTCCTGTACTGATACTTGGTTTTACAGCAATTATTTTTGTACCAATATTCAAATCGATTACACATTTGCCTCCTTATATAGGTATGTTGTTTGCACTGGCTTCAATGTGGTTTTTTTCAGAATTTCTTAAACCGATTAAAGAATTAGAGGTTGAATCAGTACCTGAATTTACTTCTCACAAAGCTTTGTCTCGAATAGAATTATCAAGTATTTTGTTTTTCTTAGGAATATTATTGGCAGTAGCTTCTTTGGAATCTATTGGAGTATTGTTTAATTTCGCAGAAAAACTCAATCAGATAGTACCTTCACAAAACTTAGTTATAATGCTTCTGGGAGTAGGTTCATCAGTAATTGATAATGTACCATTGGTTGCTGCCAGTATAGGAATGTTTCAAGAACCTATCGATAGTCTTCTTTGGCACTTCATAGCCTATGCTGCTGGTACAGGCGGTAGTTTGCTAATTATTGGTTCTGCGGCAGGAATAGCAGCTATGGGAATGGAAAAAATTAGCTTTTTTTGGTATTTGAAAAATATTTCTTGGTTGGCATTTATAGGATTTATAGCAGGAGCTTTATGTCTTATAGCTATTGAAGCAGGACATATTTTTGGATAAAATATTAAATAACAAATGAGAACGCTTATTAAAAATGCTCAAATTGTTAATGAAAATCAGATTTTTCAAGGTGATTTATTGATAGAAAATGAACGAATTAGTAAAATAGCCAAAGAAATTTCTGCTAAAAACAATTATCATCTTATAGATGCACAAGGAAAATATTTACTACCAGGGGTTATTGATGACCAAGTGCATTTTCGTGAACCTGGACTTACTCACAAAGCGACCATTGCTTCGGAGAGTGCAGCTGCTGTGGTAGGCGGGGTAACTACTTTTTTTGAACAACCCAATACCTCTCCACAAACTACAACCATAGAACTTTTAGAAGAAAAATTTGCAATTGCTCAAAAATCATCGTTTGCTAATTATTCATTTTTTTTAGGAGGAACCAATGATAATTTGGAACAACTCAAACGCCTTGATGCACAAAAATGTGTGGGAGTAAAATTATTTTTAGGTTCATCAACAGGAAATATGTTAGTTGATAATGAAACTGTTTTAGAACAAATTTTCCGGACTATTGATACTATAATAGCTACTCATTGTGAAGATGAGCAGACAATTCGCGCTAATTTGCAACATTACACAGCACTTTATTCTGAGCATATCCCTATTGAATTGCATCCTCTTATTCGAAGTAGTGAAGCATGTTATTTATCATCTTCCAAAGCTGTTGCTTTGGCTGAAAAAACAGGAGCTCGACTTCATGTTTTTCATATTTCTACTGAAAGAGAAACATCGCTTTTCAGGAATGATATTGCACTGAAAGATAAAAAAATAACTTCAGAGGTTTGCGTACATCATCTTTGGTTTTCTGACCAAGATTATTCTGAAAAAGGAGCTTTTATTAAATGGAATCCTGCGGTAAAAACAGCCAATGATCGTCAAGGATTGTGGCAAGCTCTTCTTGACAATCGCCTTGATGTGATAGCCACAGACCACGCTCCTCATACCCTCGAAGAAAAACAACAACCAAAGTATGGACAAATTCCCTCGGGTGCCCCTATGGTTCAGCACTCATTATCGGTAATGCTCGAATGTGTTTATAATGGAAAAATATCCATAGAGAAAGTTGTTGAAAAAATGTGTCATAATCCAGCTATTTTGTTTAATGTAAAAGAACGAGGATTTGTACGTGAAAGTTATTTTGCCGATTTGATTTTGGTCGATAATCAATTATGGAGAGTTTCCAAAGATAATATTTTATACAAATGCGGTTGGTCTCCGCTTGAAAATACAGAATTTCATAACAAAGTAACTCATACTTTTGTTAATGGGCATTTAGCATATGAAGAAGGTAAAATTGCTCCAAAAATTCATAGCCAACGCATTATTTTTGATAGGAATTAAAAATTAGTTAGCAGTTGTAGAGGTTTTTGCATACTTGAATCGATTGTGAGACCACAAATAGAATTCAGGTTGCTTTCGTATTTGTTTTTCCAATCGTTCGGTGAACAAATCTATAATTTGATAATTAGGAATCTCAACAGGATTGTGTGTTAGTATTTCGAAATAAGCTTCATAGTATCCGCGTTTTTTCTTCTGAATATCACAAAAAACAATAGGAATATTAAATTGTTTACCGATACGTTCTGCTCCTGTGAAAACAGGTACGTGAACTCCCATAAAAGTATGCCAGTAATTATTGGCAGAACCCGAAGGCGATTGGTCACTAGCAAGTCCATATACACACATTTGCCCATTTACTCTGTGTTTGTTGATAATTTTGGTAATTTCATAGCGTGAAACTAAAAAAGCATTAAATCGCATACGAGCTTTTTTAATCAATTGATCAAAATATTGATTGCTAATAGGTGTATAAGCAGCATATGAGGGGCAATTTAGATACATAGCCAATGATAATAACCATTCATAACTATTGTAATGACCACACATTATAATAAATGATTGTTTCTGTTCAATAAAAGGTTGAAGTACATTTATATTGGGAAAAATCATTCGTTTTTGCATTTCTTTTCGCGAAAGACCTAATGTTTTTACCATTTCCATAAAAATATCACAGAAATGATGATAAAATTTTCGTTCGATAGTTTGTATTTCAGTCAATGATTTTTCTGGGAAAGAAAGTTGTAAGTTATTGCGTACCAGTTTTTTACGATATCCTAAGAGATTGTAAATTACAAAGCAAATGATATCGGACAAAGCATAAAAAACGGAATTAGGCAAGCGAGCAATAATCCATAAAAAAGGATATGCTATACAATAAACTAATAATTGCATATTATTGATATTTGATAAGGGCAAAGATACGGAAAAAATTTTTTAATAATTGAAACCATTTCAGTATGTTGTCTGAAATTAGCCTCAAAAGGAAAGCATATTTTAGTAAAAAACAAAAACACTTACAATTTTTGTAAGTGTTTTTGTTTTTTACTCTGTGGTCCCAGTTGGGCTCGAACCAACGACCCCCTGATTATGAGTCAACTCTCCGATTTTTAAGTTATTGTTTTTTAATAAGTTACAAGATATTTTTCTTATAAAAATAGTTTTTTGGGAAAAACCTACATTACCGATTGTTAAAATTTTAACTTATTTATTTACAGAATATTACACATTTTTCTTTAACTTTTGTTGTTGCTCTATATTGCCGTTTTGGAAATACTTTTTACAAGGAAGAACAAGCAAATGTTTTTATTGTGCTTCCCTCCCGCTCCCTCCAAAAATTAAAGATATTGAAACTTTGACAACTTACGGCAAAGGGTGTTATTTTTTATAATTGCCCGAAATGCTATGAAAATATCTATTTTTTTATATATTTTTCCTATGTTTTTTAATATAGTGCCATTGCTCCTATATTTTTTTGCAACTTTGGCAACATTAGCAACATTTATTATTTTATATATTTTTATTTTTTATATATTATTGAAAATGAATATATTATATAAAAAGAAATAAAGAAAAAGTTGTTGCCAAATGTTGCCAAACTTGTTTTGAGTTGTTGCTAATGTTGCAAAAAACTATTTTTCAACTATAAATATTACTGAGGGATATACTTTTTTCTGTATGTTATAAATGAGTGTTAGTCTCTATTTCTTGCTCTGTCAAGTAACCGAAAAAGTTCATCTACTTTTTTGAAAAAATCACTCTCCATACCTTTAATTATTAAAACATTCAAAATCTTCAATTCAATTTCTATTTGGATAAAATCTATATTCTATTCCCTTTTATCTGACAAAGCATAAACCAACAAAGCAAAAGCCCCTATCAGAAGGATTATTTTCATTAAATCATCATTTGAATTATCTTTTTTTAGATAATCATTATATTGTTGCTGAGTAATTGATTTGTTCTTGAACAGTAGATGAACGTATTCATCTTTTTCTTCTCTTGTAGCCACATTCGAATTAATTTTACTATTTAATTCTTTTAATCGCTGGTATTGAATACTATTCATTTTTTTTCTTTTTCTGTTCTAATATTTCGATTAGTTTATTTACAGAAGGGGTTATTTGTGCCAACCACTTTAACTCTGTCTCTATTTTAGCTATTTTGATTTCCAATTTTTCACATCGTTTTTTTAATTTAGAAAAGCTTTGTTTTTGACTTTCTATTTTATCATTTTCATCTTGTTTCTGATCTTTCCTAAATTGCATAATGATTGAAAATAAAGCAATTATGAATGTTACAATATTCCATAAATTATCTACAATCCAATTTATCACTTCACTCATTTAATATCTTTAAATTATTATCACCAAAAACAATCCTTAAAACTTGGTCTTTTTTGTCTTGACTAAGTTCTATTTGTAAAGTAGCCTTGATAGGCTCTTTTACATCATCTTTTTTCTTATAAAAAGGCAGTTGCTGTTGCAAATCCTCAAAAAAATTATAAGAAAGTACTTTACTTATTTCAAGAAGAGTTTTTACATCTATACTTTTTCTCTTATATAAGTCGTAAACATTCTGAGGACTTTTTCCCCATCTTTTAGCAAACTCAGCATCTGTCTTACATTCTGATTCTGCGACTTCTTTTATCTTAGCAATGATATCAAAATCTTTGTTTTCTTCTATTTTCATAATATACTAATTTACAAACACTTATGATTATTTTAAAATATTTATCAAAGAAAAATTCTTTATTTTTATAAGAAAATTTCTTGATTTCAAGAATTTATCTTACATTTGCAATCAGAAATGAAACCAAAAAAAAACAATCATCTGAAATCAAAATTAAAGCCAAACGAAAAATGAGAGTCGTAAAAATCAAAAATGAAGTGCTGGAAAAGCTCAAAGAAGACGAACGAGCGATAGCCCATTTGTTTTTAAAAACAAACGTTCCTATCACTACGCTCAAGCGTTGGATAACCGCCAACGATGAAAAACTCACGATGTACGGCGTATTGCTCGCTATTTCGGAAATCACACAAACCGAAATAACCGAAATCGTGGAAATTGAAGAAAGTTAATAATTAAAATAATTGAAAAAAATGAATACTAATAAAGAAAAAGAACTTATCAAAAAAATTTACGAACTCGTAAAAGAACTTAACGAAGAACAGGAAAAACATAAAGAAAAGGAACAAAAAGAAGAATATGTTCTTAATTTACTACATAGTTTTAAAAAAGGATTAGAAATTTACGACTTATTAACACTCAATAGTTATTTGAGAACAGAGGAAAATCGGAAGCAAATAGGGCAAAAATTGTATGATCTCTGATAAAAATACTACGAGACATAACGTTCTTACTCTGGTATAATTTTCTAAAAGGTAAGAAAGAAAAAATGAAAAGCCCCGCTTTTCCCCATATCTCACAATGTACGGCATCTTACTTGCCATTTCGGAAATCACACAAACCGAAATAACCGAAATCGTGGAAATTGAAGAAAATTAACAGAGGTATCGCCAAATACGTAGGGGCGTATAGCATACGCCTTTACAACGCCCAAAACACACAAATGAGGCGTAAGCATTACGCCCCTACAAAAAAATGCAAAACCGCAAAAAACAAACCTTATGAACAAGTTTTTACAATTCAACGGAAGGAATATCTACTTTAAAGAAATAAACAGCGAATACTACATCGCCATAAAACCCATTTGCGAAGCATTGAATCTAAATTATAGTCATCATCTAATAAGTATGAAAAATGATGTTTTGTATGGGCAACTATATCGGAAATACGATATGGTTGGGGCTGATAATAGAAAAAGAGAGATGGTATGCCTACCTGAACAGTTTATCTACGGATGGATTTGTTCCCTCAATTCTCAATCAAAAGAGTTTTTAGAATACAAGGTAATGTGCCATAATATTCTTTATAATTATTTTAAAGGAACAATAGTAGGACGAAAAAAGCTCCTACAAAGAAAAAACGATATAGAAAAAGAAATAGAACAAACCGAGAAAGAACTCATCAATAACCCTGCCTACCAAAAAATAAAAGAACTAAAAAAAGAACAAACACAAATACTGAAAAACCTAAAAAACAACGATAAACAAGCCCTTGAAAACAGCCCACAACTCAACTTTTTTTAAAATTTTAGACCAAAAAAAAATTGATATGATACAGGTAAGATTAAAACAAGAAGTTATTGAGCTGCTGAAAATACCTCAGTATATGGCGCAGCTTATGATTGCGATTGGTTCTTCGGAAAAGAACATAAAAACGTGGATACGTACCAATTTGGACAAAATAACGAATTACGCCACGTTATACGCTATTTCCAAAATTTTGGAAATACCTATTGAATATTTAATTGATATTGAATGTAAAAGAAGTTTAAAATAAACAAGTTATGAAAACAAAAGAAAAAGAACTTTTTGAAAAAAGTACAGGAGAAAAACTTGTAAAAATACTTGATACAAATGTTTTTGGCAATACAAAAGAAAACGAAATTTACTTTATTTTTTTCGTTACTGATTTTGAAGTTTTTAATGAAATACATCAAAATTTGATAAATGGTTACGTTTTGAATATCAATTCAATAGAAGATAATTTGTACAGTTGTCGCCTTAGCTACTATCTTACCGAAGAATTTGAAAAAACACTATCAGAAATATACTTAGAGGAAATAAAATTTGGATAAAAAAACATTTTAATATCTATTGTAAAGAATAGTTAGCACATCAATATTTAGAGCAATGAACCCAACAGAAAAAAAACATTTAAAACAAATCATACACCGCTTGCGAGTACAACAACTCACTCTACAAGCGTTGGTACGTGATTTTGCTGAAACTATTTTGTATTACGAGCGTAGGCTTGCTGCATTGGAGGGCAAAAAGCCTAAAAAAGAAAAAATCTCAGAACAATATGCCGAATTTGAAAGTAAAATCATTGCTGAATTTGAAAAAGCACGACACAATAGTAAATAACAATAAGTTTAAACTAACTATGTATTTTTTGGGGCGGGTAGCTCCCGCCCTTTTTTAAAAAATACGTAGCTAAAAAATTACATACGATGTTTGACAAAGATAAAATATGGGACGCAACCGAAGGGGGATTAACTTTTTTTCAAGATGAATTTTCGTCTGAAATAGGGAGTGCAAGGGGAAACCTCAAAAAATTTTCGGTACGAGCCAATGACGATACGCCTTCAGGTTCTTTGCACCGAAACCGAGACGGTATCTGGACATTTAAAGACTTCGGAACAAGCGAACCCGCAATGAATGCGATTGATTATGTGATGCACCGAGACCGTTGTACGTTCTTGGAAGCCTGCCGAACGCTCTACTGTCAGTACAACATACCACTACCTGACGGCACGAAAAACAACGGTGTGGTTACGTTTGCCGATGAAAAAGAACGCCCCGAAGGTTATTTTGAAGTGAAATTTTACGACAAAATACAAAACAAAAAAGCTGCCAAACGTATTTTTCCGTTTGCCACACAAGAGTTGTTTGATTGGTACGATTTTAAGGAAATAGAAACGTATAGTTTTGTATTCCGTAATAAAGAAAACGGTAGATTAACCTTAAAAACCATAGCTTCTACACCTGAATTTCCTATTTTTGGGTATGACAAAGATTTTTATGTAAAACTATATCAACCTTATGCCTCAAAAGAGTTTAAACATACTTTTATAGGTTCAAAATCAGGCAAACGCATTATCTACGGTTGGAGAAACATTTTAGAAAATGAAAATTTTAAGACCATTCAAAGGCTTTTAACGCTTATAAAATCCGCTGAAAATGAGATTGAAAAGCGAGAATATTACAAAGAAATTGAAGACTTAAAAGCGGACAAAATTTTCATTGCTACGGGAGGTTCTGACGGTATCAATTTAGCTTCGTTGGGCTATGACGTGATTTGGTTAAACTCGGAAACCGAACTCATAAACGAAGCTGAACACTACCAGCTTACGCAGTTTTACAAAGAAATTTTTTATGTTCCAGACTTGGACGAAACAGGCGTGAAACAAGCCGTTGCGTTGGCTGAAAAATTCATTGATATTAAGTTGTTGTGGCTACCTAAAACTTTACTCGAAAAGAAGAAAAAAGACTTTGCCGACTGGGTACGTTCTTTGAAAACACAATACCCGATTGAAGGACTGCAACACTTGTTGAAAAATATGCTTACACAGGCTCACAATTTTCAGTTTTGGGACTATTCCGAAAAAGGAGTGGTGCAGCTCAACGCTTTGAAATTGTTGCATTTTTTAGAGTGTAAAAACTTCAAACTGCTTAAAGAAAATTTTATCAATGAAGACGGCACAGAGCGAGACGGCACATTTATTCAGATAAAAGACAACATCATTACCAAATTCACTCCTTCTGAAATCAAAAACGAGGTCAGATTTTGGTTGCAAAGTAAGTTTTTACCTACTTCCATTCAAGAAAAGTTAGTAAAAACGCCTTATTTCAATCAATCGCTATTGAAATTGCTTCCGATGTTTGACTATGAAAAGCAAGTTACAGGCGAAAATTTTCAATGGTATTTCTTTGAAAATCAAGCCGTACGAGTTACTGCCGATGAAATAAAAATGGTAAAATATACCGACAAAATGCCATCAAAAATATGGCGTGATGCAATCAATCCGCACCCCATTGAACTTGAAAAACCTTTTTTTGAGGTTTATACGGACGACAAAGGGCGTAAGCGAGTGAAATTATTGTCCAACGAAAGCAACTACTTGAAAGTGTTAATCAATTCAAGCCGTGTGTTTTGGGAAAAAGATGCTGACGAAGAACAACGAGACCTAAATCCGTTTCAAATTTATTCCAAAAACCTAACGGACGATGAAAACTACCAACAGGAAATACATTTGCTGAATAAAATGAGTTGCGTAGGCTATTTGTTGCATCAGCACAAGTCGTTACCCAATGCTTTTATGGTTTTGGGAGTAGATTTTAAAGTAGGGAACTCGGTCAAAGGTTCGTATGGTGGAACAGGAAAAACGTTTTTACTCAAAGGTATAGGCGAATTGTTGAATATGAAATATATCGAGGGTGAAACTTTGCGTAGCGATAATTTTCCTTACAATGGTGTAACTCCGAAAACCGAATTTGTATTGATTGATGACATTTCGTTATATCAGAATTACCGAAGTTTATACACCAACATTACAGGAAATTTCATAGCGAACCAAAAAGGAGGTAAAAAATATGATTTGCCGTTTCATAATTCCCCAAAGATTGGAGGCACGACCAATTTTGCACCCAATTTAGATGACGGTTCAACGGACAGACGATTGTTTTTTTACCACAATTCGGACTATTACCACAAAGCTACTTACAACAACGACTATCATTTTTCGAGAAAAATTTCAGATGATTTCGGAGGTAGGGAAATTTTAGGAATGAACTATCCAGCACGTGAGAAAAACGCTGACTTGATGTTTATGCTTCAATGCTTGCAACTCTATTTATCTGAAAAACAAATGATTGAAGCACCGAAAGACAGCATTGTTCAGAAAAGCCAACTGATGCGTTTGGGCGACCATTTTTTATCCTTTTTCAAGGATTATTTTTCAGAGAAAACCGATGAATTTGGCAACAAAGAAACCACTTTGGACACGTTTATTGAAAAAAGCGTATTCAACAATGAAGCCAAAGAAAACTTAGGAAAATTTGCTCATTCATCGCAGGTAATTAAGGAAAAATTATTGCTTTTTTGTCAGGTCAATGGTTGGGAATATTTGGAGAAAAAACATCGTAATATTTCAGGTATAACCACAATGCACTTTTGCATTGTTACAGGTGGAGAAAAAACACAAAAAAGTACCACAGAAGTACCCACCCCAACCCCTGACAATTTAGTTGATGATATAGCATTTTAAAAACAAATATTTATGAAACCAATAACACTACAACAGGTATTAGACGATGCTTTTTTATGGGGCAAAGTATTTAATTTTTGCTTAGAAAGAGGCATATCTGTATCTCCCGACCCTATCGGATACAATCAGATACGCCTTATTGTTAATAACAACGGCAAACGTACCATTGGAAAGGAAGTTTATACTAATCAAAATTTTGGTGATAAACTCCGAGAAATATACGTACATATTTACAATAAAATGAATAAAAACAACTAACTTATTTATGGAAACATTACAATTTTTGTCAGTTAAAGATATTATGCGCCTTTTGAAGTGTAGCAAAAATACCGCTTCAAAAATACGGATTGATATTGCTGAGTATTTTTCGATTAGTCGAAAATATATCACTTACGAACATCTGAAACAATATTTAAAATTGTAGTGATAAATATTATTTCATACCTTTGCAAAAAAAAATATACAACTATGGGATACATTATAAATATAAACAGCGAAAGCAAACAGGCGTTAGCATTTATTGAGTTTGCTAAAACTTTTGATTTTACAGAAATTACAAAAGTAAAAACAAAAAAAACAGCATTGGGCAAACCTGAAACAGGTACATATAACGCAGAACAACAAGCGTTCAGAAAGCGTATGCGTAGAAACTTACAACAAATAGAACTATTAAAAAAAGGAAAACTTAAAACGCAGCCGTTAGATGAGTTTTTAAAAAGTCTGTAAATTATGAAATATATTTTTGATACATTCCCAGACTTTAATAAGAGTTTTAAAAAACTGCTCAAAAAATACAAAAGTCTAAAAGATGAAGATTTGATTTTTGGGGAAAATATGATGACTAAACTAATGCAAGAGTAATGAAACTAAATAATTTACTTAAAGAAATTCCTGCTTTATACAAATCTTTCTCTGAAAAAAACAACACAAATATATCTTACTATTTTAGAAAAATTAAAAAGATAGAAATAACCAAAAATACTTTTAATTTTTATAATGCAGTATCTTCGATTGCTTCTTCAAAAATTGAAGGAGAACAAATGGAAATTGATAGTTTTCTGCGGCATAAACTAAACGGTGTTCGTTATAAAAAAAGCCTCACCGAAAAACCAAACGATTTGTATAACGCTTACATTTTTGCACAAGAAAATTGTTTAAACAAAAACAATCTTTTAAAAGCTCACAAAATATTATCTAAAAATTTACTTCCGAAAGATTTACAGGGAAAAATACGCAAATCGGATATGATTATACAAGATATTTCTAACGGAAAAGTATTGTATGAGGCTTGCCCGAAAGAATTAGTAAAACAAGAATTTTTAGAATTTTGTGATTTTATTGAAACCCTTGTAAAAAAACATCTTACTTACAGCGAAATCTTTTTTTACGCCTCCTTACTTCATTTGATTTTCGTGAAAATACACCCTTTTGACGATGGAAATGGTCGCACGGCACGGCTTTTAGAAAAATGGTTTTTGGCTGAAAAATTAGGACAAAAAGCGTGGTTTATTCAGTCCGAACTTTATTATTGGGAACATAAAAACACCTATTACAAAAATCTTTCTCAGGTAGGTTTTTTCTATGAAAAATTAGATTATTACAAAGGTTTTCCTTTCTTTTCAACTCTTATCAAAATTTTAAAATCATAACTTATTAAAAACCAACCCCTTACAAAAAACTTTCATTTTTCAGTGAAAGTTTTTTTATTTTTTGTTTGCAGATTCAATTTTTTCTTATACTTTTGCGGTGTTAAGACAAGGGCAACACTTGTATAGTATTGTAAAATATTTTTTTAATAATATATCCGTGAAGGTATCGTATAGCCGTAATGCTATACAACAATTGGCGTTAGCCCTTGTCTTAACAGTACCCACTCACGGATTTTTTTATATTTATAAGTTATGTTAAGACAAGAAAAAAACAACCAAACACCAGGGGTGGACAACCGCCCAGAGAAAAACATTCTCACCCAAGAGCAAATCGCTCAGATGCTGGAAAACGAAGAACTTTTGTATCATTCGCCTGATGTTCTAATTAATGATTTTCTTTTTCGTTGGAACAATCACCAACAGAATTACGAAAAAGTGTTGGATGTCGTGTTTATGAACTACTTCAAAAGCCGTCCCTACTTTACTATGTATGATATGGACGAGCAGCAGATGCACGAGGCATACCATTTCTTGACGATGCTTTGTCGCAATCGTAAATTATTGGTACAAATTGCAACTGACAAAGGAATTATTAACCCTAAAAATTAGTAAGTTATGAAAAGTAAATTTAACTTAGGAGAAAGAGTCTATTTTTTAGACAAAAATAAAGTAACAACAGGAGTTATTCTTGAAATAAAAATAATCGCACGAGAGATTGATTTACAATCACGATTAATCAGTTATCGTGTTGGAGAACCTCATAGTTTTCTCCAAACAAGAAAAGAAGAGGAATTATACACTTCTAAAGAAGCATTGTTAAACGACATAAAACAACAAATCAATGAACTTTAAAACCATTTACCATATAGACGACAACGGATTGGTTATTGCCACAGAAAAACAAATCCTTCTTTTTAATTGGATAGTATTCCGTTGGTGGGTTCGCTGAACACGTATATAAAATATTGGTCATATTTTAAAAATACCCCTTGTTGTCTCTGGCAACCAGGGGTTTTGTTTTTTTACCAAAAAATCATATCTTTGCAAAAAACACAGAAACTATGAGTACAACAACCAAAAAAACAACGAAAAAGGCTACTCTTAAAGGAGTAGAGAATACGCAAAAACTATCTAAGAAAGAAATAGAATTGCGAAAATTAGCCAAAGAAGTACAAGAAATTTTAGCTAAACACAAAGTAAAACCTTTTAATAGAAAAGAACTTTATGCAAGCAATTAAAATTATTTGTGATACAAATATTATTAGTAATTATCTGGGCGAAAAAGGAGATATAAAAGTAAAACAAGAAGTACTAAAAATAGGCATTGAAAATATTGTTATAACTTCGGTTGTTTATATGGAACTTATACGTTGGTTAAGTTCTTATAAAGGTTTTTCTAAAAGTGAAAGAATAAAATGTAAAAATTTCTTTGATAGCTTAAAAGTATTACATTTGAACAAAGAAATTTCTGTTAGGGCAATGGAAATTTCTAAAAAAATAGATAGTATTGATGCCCCCGATGTGCTTATTGCTACAACCGCAATATATAATAAACTGCCTTTGTATACTTTAAATGTTAAGCATTTTGAACGAATAAAGGGAGTTAAATTACATATATCATAACAAAAAAACACTCCAACTCCACCCCTTACCACTCTTTTGAGTGGTATTTTTTTTGCCCTATTTTGCCCAAAAATGCCCAATTTTGACCAATTTTGACCAAGTGCATTTGCCTAATTCGTTCCTTTGT
>NZ_BPMA01000017.1 GCF_026005215.1 Capnocytophaga catalasegens
TTAAAATTATTATTTTTGAAGTTGAATAGTCAATTAACTATATTTGTTTAATAATTCCGTTTTTTATATGGTATACATATTGGAAATGAGTTAAACGAGTTGGAAATAATATATTTCATAATAGCTATCATAGGTTTTTTATTCTTCGTTATATTGGCTTTTACTATGCCTAAACAAGAAGCCATTTTAAACAGGCGAGATGGCTTAATTACTTTTAACGGTTTTTTATGGCAACCTAATATAACTATGAAATTCAGTGAGGTAGAATTTTGTTACAGCACAGGGGGAACAGACCTGCAAGGAGCGTACCAATTACAGGTAATGCGGCCTAACAAATGGGTAACTTTTGCACTACCTATTCTTTCAGGGAAAAATTGTTATAATGGTATTTCTTTTATTGTTTGGTATATGGACAAAAATCGTCCGTTGCCACCAGGTGAGCTATTTGACCCCTATCGGGAGGCTGATTATGAGCGTCGCAAGGCAGAGGGGTTTCCTCCTCCACTCTATTCCAGTAAGATAGAAACACCAGAAGCTACCCCTGAGCAACAAGCAGAATGAAAACGTATCGGAAAACGGTAGATTACACACAAAAAATAACCCATACGGGATATAAAAACCCGGTAATGCTCCGAATACGTTAATTTTATATTTTTTTAACATTGAAAATTAACTACTTCATAAAATTATATTTTAACTTCGACTGTATGCTTTATCTTTGTAGATAAATAATAAGCTAAAAAAATTAAGTAAGATAGCACTTTGTGCTTCAAATGTGTTGGTCAAGAAAATATTTGTACTCACTGTCAAATTGCTCCTTAGATGAAGTTTTGGTAAAAAGGACAAAAAATAAAGCACGGAGAATTTATTGGAAAAGCAGGAAGTACAGGCAATGTTGCTTCTATTTATGATGAAAAAGGAAAACTCATACACGGAATTTATCCCCAATATAGAGACATACACATTGAGGCTTTTTTAGATTTTTTTCTTGTAATGAAGTCATCTTGACTATTTGAAAAAAAATCAAGTTTTTAACAATATCAGTAATTGTTATTTTACGCTTGTCCTAAATTAGATGACGTAGATTCACCTGATTTACATTATTTTTTGATACCTGATAACTTTGTACAAGATTTATTAAATCGCTATCTCAGTATGAAAAAATCCTAAGGAAAAACAATAAAAAGTTGTGTTTAGAAAAACAAAAATTTCTTAATTGGAAAAATATTTGATATAAGTCAAAAAAATTACGTATCTTTGGCGGTTGTAACTAATAATTTTTAGAAAAGAATATGGAGGTACAAGGACGTATAAAACAAATCGGTCCCGTGCAGACTTTTGGAGCCAACGGATTTCAAAAACGCGAATTGGTTGTTGTTACCGAAGAACAATATCCGCAACCTATTTTGATTGAATTCACACAAGGCAATTGTTCTTTGTTAGATTCATTAAAAGAAGGTCAATTAGTACGCGTAAGTATCAATTTGCGCGGTCGTGAATGGACAAATCCACAAGGAGAAGTGAAGTATTTCAATTCTGTTGTGGGTTGGCGTATTGAACTTATTCAAACAACAACGATTCAAAACACAGCAACACCACAACAACCAATGCCCAATACTACGAATGTTGCTGAAAATTTCGAACCTTATAACGGGAATACCAACACACAAGAAGATTTTGATGATTTGCCATTTTAGCTATGATTTGGTTGTCAGAAACCACCGGTTTTCCTGACCCTATTTTTGCTAATAAAGACGGACTTCTTGCCGTTGGTGGCGATTTGTCTGCCCAAAGGTTATGCAACGCATACGAAAATGGTATTTTCCCTTGGTATAATAGCGAAGACCCTATACTTTGGTGGTCACCAGACCCGCGTATGGTGTTATTTCCAAGTGAATTGCATGTTTCCAAAAGTATGAAAAAATTGCTCAAAGACCAAGCCTTTGAACTGACGTACAATAAGGCTTTTGAGCAAGTAATACATCAGTGTAGTAGTGTAACTCGGTTTGGACAAGATGGTACATGGTTAGGCAAAGAAATGATACAAGCATACTTAGAGTTACATCAGTTAAAAATAGCTCATTCGGTAGAAGTTTGGCAAGAAGATAGATTGGTAGGAGGTTTTTACGGTGTTCGTGTGGGAAATATTTTCTGTGGAGAAAGTATGTTTAGCTTAGTGAGCAATGCTTCTAAGTATGGATTTATTTCTTTTGTAAAAAATTCTCCTGATATCAAACTTATTGATTGTCAGGTATATTCTAACCATTTGGCAAGTTTAGGTGCACGAGAAATTCCTCGTGAAGAATTTTTGAAAATCTTAAAAACTAATTGATTTTTATCCAAAATAATGTGGATTTTACATCTTTACAGACAAAAATAAACAACAAATGAAAATTTTAGTAATCAATGCTGGTAGCTCGTCTTTGAAATATCAGCTTATAGAAATGCAAGACGAAAGCGTACAAGCCAAAGGATTGGTTGAACGTATTGGAATTAGCGGTAGCAAAATAAATCACGAATACTTTTCCAGTGGTGAAAAAGTAAAAATATCGGAAGATATAGATTTTCCAAACCACGAAGTAGCTTTTCAGAAAGTAGCTGAATACTTGACCAATACTAAATTTGGTGTTGTAAAAAATGTTGATGAAATAAAAATTATTGGACACCGAGTGGTTCACGGGGGAGAAAAATTTGCCTCTACTCAAAAGGTAACCCCTGAAATGATAAAAGAGCTACGAGAACTTATACCGCTTGCTCCTTTGCATAATCCTGCTAATATTATTGGTATTGAAGCGGCGACTAAAGCTTTTCCAAAAGCTGAAAATTTTGCTATTTTTGATACATCATTCCATCAGACACTTCCTGCAAAAGCGTATCGATATGCTATTCCAAGTAAATTTTATGAGCAAAACAAAATCCGTGTGTATGGGTTTCACGGCACAAGTCATAAATATGTAGATGCACGTACAAGGGCTTATTTTAACAATCCGAAGTTGAAAAATATTACGATACACTTAGGAAATGGAGCTAGTATGGCTGCTATCAACGAAAATGGACAAAGTATTGACACAACACTTGGTTTTGGTCCCAATGAAGGGCTTGCAATGGGAACACGCTCAGGAAGTATTGATAGCTCTGTTATTTTTTATCTTTATGATTTAGGTTATTCGGTTGATGAAATTCGTAATATTCTCAACAAAGAAAGCGGTATGAAAGGAATGACAGGTTTTTCTGATTCACGAGATGTATCTGCTCTGTATCATAAAGGCGACTCAAACGGTATCCTCTGTTTAGAAGTTTATACATATCGTATTCAGAAGTTTATAGGAGCTTATATAGCAGCTCTTGGTGGTGTTGATACTCTTGTATTTACTGCAGGAATAGGTGAAAATTCTGAAGATGTTCGCGAGCTTATTTGCCAAGGGCTTGGATGTTTTGGTATAAAAATAAATTCTAAAAAGAATATTGAGCTAAATCACCCAAGTGATATTGTTGAAATTCAGTCGGAAGATAGTCAAGTAAAAATAGTTATTGTAGCAACTAATGAAGAATTACAAATAGCCAGAGAAATATTAGAATTTCAAAAATAAATTATAGACATTCTTCTGTAAAAAACAAAAGAGGTTATCCAAAAAATTGGATAACCTCTTTTGTTATTGCTCGTCGGTATTATCCACCAGCACTACTTCGCCTTGCTCGTTCTGTTTGTAAACCTTTCCAAAGCGATTTGAAAATTTTGAAGTCAGGTAGAACATCACCGGAACGACAATCAGTGTGAGGAAGGTAGAAAATACCAGTCCATAAATTACCGTCCAAGCCAAAGGTCCCCAGAAGATTACGTTATCCCCGCCGAAGTAAATATTCGGATTCAAGGAATCAAAGAACGTAAAGAAGTCTATGTTAAGCCCTATGGCGAGTGGAATAAGCCCCAGAACGGTCGTGATGGCCGTAAGCAATACCGGACGAAGCCTAGCTTTACCCGAAGCTACAACGGCATTGTAGATTTCCTCATTAGCAATTTTGTCATAAATATGCAGATGCATCGCTTCTTTCCTACGGTCGATGAGTAGCTGCGTGTAATCAAGCAGAACGACCCCATTATTTACCACAATTCCCGCCAGAGAAATGATACCCATCATCGTCATTAGGATAACAAACGGTTGCCCCGTGATGATAAGCCCCAGAAATACCCCCGTGAAGCTCAACAAGATGGTAATGAAAATAAGTATGGGCTTCACTATCGAATTGAATTGGTATACTAACAAAAAGACAATCAGCCCCACAGCGATAAGAAGTGCTGTTGAAAGGAAAGCCATTTCCTTGTTTTGTTCCTCAATCTGTCCCGTAAAATCAATTTTGATTTCTTGCGGAAGGTCGAAGTTTTTCATCTCTTGCTGAATTTGTCGTACAATAGCACTCGCATCGCTAAATCCAGGGCTTAAAGCCGAGTACAACGTTACCACCCTGTCGGTTTTGTTGTGTTTTATCGTACTGAACGACGAGGTATTCTTATATTTGGTCACAGAAGATATCGGAACGTGTCGCCATTCCCCAGTATTGGCATCTTTAAAGATAATATGTTGGTCGAACAAAACATTGGTATTGTAGCGGTCTGCCTGATTAAAACGAACGTAAATATCGTAATCGTCGCCTTTTTCTTTGTAAACTCCCGCTTTCTCCCCAAATACGGAACGACGCAACTGATTGGAAATCTGCCCAACAGAAACCCCTAATTCCCCTGCTTTTACGCGGTCGATTTCTACCTCTATGGCAGGTTTGTTTTTGTTGACATCTATTTTCAACTCATCAATTCCTGCTATGTTTTTCTGTTTGATAAAATCACGCATACGCTCGGCGGTAACAATCAGTTCATTGTAATCTTCGCCACGAAGTTCGATATTTATCGGATGCCCGGCAGGAGGTCCGTTTTGGTCTTTTTCTACCGAAATGGAAACCCCAGGGTAAACACCACGCAAATCGGATTGAATTTTCGCACGAAGCTTCTCTGAATCCTGCCCTCGACGATATTTAAACTCACGAAGCGTTACCGTTACTTTCCCTCGATTAGGCATTTCAGCTGACGAAGCTCCGTCGGTATAAGGATTTCCTGCTCCTTCACCCACTTGAGCCACAGCCGATTCTACCATAAAGTTGTAATCACCATCGCGGTATTGGTCGCTATTGAGTAGCGTATATATTCGTTTTTCAATGTCTTGCGTTACTGCGTTGGTTTTCTCAATGTCTGTTCCTTCAGGATATTTGATGTAAACGATAATTTGATTGGGTTTGTTATCAGGGAAGAAGTTTATACTTGTACGCCCTGTCCCAACCGACCAGCCAAACAACACAAACGACACAACAAGCAACGCCACAGTGGAAACAACCATTATATACGGATTTTTTCCGCAAAGTGTAAAACGAAGTGTTCTTTCGTACATATCCTCCATCCAAGTAAGGATTTTTCGTTGGAAGTTATCCGCCAATTTTTTAATGAAATATTTGTACGACCAAAGCAAAAAGATGGTGAAATAAAGCACCGTTCCTAAGCCTCGAACCGCTCCTCCAACAAGTAAAATGAAGGTTCCGATAACGAAAAGCAAAATACTGATTTTCACCAATTGCTTAACGCTTAATACTTTTTCGTTGATATCCATAAATTCCGATACCAACATCGAATTGAAGAAGATGGCAACAAAAAGTGACGACCCCAACACAATGGAAAGCGTCAGTGGGAAGTACATCATAAAATCTCCCATAATGCCTGGCCACATTGCCAAAGGTAAAAATGCCCCAACGGTGGTTAAGGTAGAAATGATGATAGGCACAGCAACCTCTCCGATACCTGCTTTGGCGGCTTCGTATCTGCTCATTCCTTCTTTTTCCATCAGTCGGTAAACGTTTTCAACCACCACAATTCCGTTATCGACAAGCATTCCCAATCCCATAATCAGTCCGAAGAGAATCATCGTGTTGAGCGTGTAGCCCAAAGCATTGATAATCATAAAGGACATAAACATCGACATCGGTATGGCAAATCCTACAAAAAGTGCGTTTCTAAAGCCCAAAAAGAACATCAGTACGCCCACAACGAGGAATACCCCGAAAATAACGTTATTGCTGAGGTCACTTACCATATTTTCAGTCTGTTGTGATTGGTCATTGGCAATCGTTATCGATAAATCTTTCGGAAAATCGCTTCGCATTTCGGCTACCAATTCTTTGATTTTCTCACTTGCCTGAATCATATTTTCGCCCGAACGCTTTTTCACGTCGAGCATCACCACGCCCTGACCAAACTCACGAGCGTACGTGGTTTTGTCCTTATCTCGGAAAGAAACTTCGGCAATATCGCCCAAGAATACGATGCCTTTTTCCGACTTTACGATAAAGTTTTTCAAATCGGAAGGTTGCTCAATTTCGCCCACCATTCGTATGGTACGTCTCTGCCCCGAAGCGATGAGATTTCCGGCAGACATTGTTACATTCCCTCTGCCAATGGCGTTAATCACATCGTCGATGCTCACCTTCGATGCCATCATTTTGTACATATCAATGGCAACTTCTACCTCTTTTTCCTGAGCTCCGCGAATGGTAGCTTCTTTTATTTCGGGCAGATTTTCAATTTTCTTTTGCATCTGCTCGGCAAATTCCTTGAGCTTGGCGATAGGGTAATTTCCGGCAATGTTTACATTCAAAATCGGGATAAATTCCGAGATGGTAATGTCAAACACATTGGGTTCCACTTTCGCCCCGTTGAAGGTAGGCCAATCCTCGTTGGATACCTCTTTATCCACCTCATCTTTTACTTTTTGCAATGCACTTTCGATGGTGATTTTCTCGGTAAATTCGAGGGTTATCATTCCGTAATCTTCCTGCGAGGAAGATTTTATTTTTTTGAGATTACTTACCCCTTTGAGTTTCTCTTCCAATGGGTCAATAATCAGTCTTTCAATATCTTCGGCGGTATTGCCCGGATAGACAACACTCACGTAAATCTTCGTATCTTTAATTTCCGGAAAGCTCTCGCGAGGCATATTCATATACGCCAACATTCCGGCAAGGAAAAAGATAAAAATCATCACGTAAATGGTGAATTTGTTGTCAATTGCCCAAGACGACATCTTGAACTCTTTATCTTTGATATTACTCATAGTATGATATGGGTTTTATTTCTTTTAATTATAATTGTTTTTTTATGTTCTTTTGTCTTGAAACAAAAGAACCAAAAATTCAAGACTTTGGATACTCCGCTAAAAATCAATTCATTTCACTGAAAATATCTAAACTCGCTACGCTCAAACAGTAGAGATTTTCTACGTTCCATTTATTGATTTTCTTAACGCTTCGTCTCCA
This sequence comes from Capnocytophaga catalasegens, assembly GCF_026005215.1. Taxonomy (GTDB): domain Bacteria; phylum Bacteroidota; class Bacteroidia; order Flavobacteriales; family Flavobacteriaceae; genus Capnocytophaga; species Capnocytophaga catalasegens. The sequence continues at coordinate 7,354 of NZ_BPMA01000017.1, forward strand.
AGGTCGCAAACTTACTCTTGAAAATATATCCATTTTTAATAAATTCCAAAAACTTTGCGAAATCCTCACGGGTGTTTACTTCTATTTGATGAATATTTGAGTTCATATTCTACATTTATTTTTAGAATCATCATCACCAATTTTGTTTTTACCTGATACAAATCGATTTTTACTGCTCATCAATAAGTTTTTACCAAAAAGAATTGAATATTTACTTGTCAGAAATGGATTTTTACCGGTCAGAATTCATTTCCTGTTGGTCAGAATTGATTTCTTGTTAGTCAGAATTTATTTCTTGTTGGTCAGAATCGATTTCTTATTAGTCAGAATTCATTTCCTGTTGATTAGAATTGATTTCTTGTCAGTAAAAATTCATTTCCTGTCGGACGAATCAAAAATCTGAATCTTACAAAGTCGAAACACGTTGTCCTTCTTGCACACTTCTCGCTCCTTCGCGAATAACTTTATCTCCTTTTTGAATTCCTGACAGAATTTCGGTAAATCCGTTTTGCGTTTTTCCGGTAGAAATCACAACACGCTCAGCAACATACTGATTTTCATTGTCTCCTTTTTTGGCAAGAAAAACATATTGTTCGCCTTGTGCATTTTCCGAAATGATATCCGTTGGCAGTAAGATAGCTTCTTTGTTCTGATAATCATTTACTTGCAAACGAGCCGTCATATTAGGTTTGATAGCGTTATTTTTGTTAGGCAAACGGATTTCAACCTTAAATGAACGATTTGCAGGATTGATAAAATTGGAAACTTGGCTTATTTTGGTGTCGAGTTGTTCGCCCAAAACGGAAATATCCACTTTGGCTTGTGAACCTTTTTTTACGTTAGCGACGTACTGCTCAGGCACTTCCGATTCCAAATACATATCCGATAAGTTTACGAGTCGAAGTACGGGCATTCCAGGGGCAACCACCGTTCCCACGTCGGTTATCACGTCGTCGATTACTCCCGAAAACGGAGCATAAATGTTGGCTTTGGCAACTTGTTTTTGCATCTGTTCCACGGCACTTTGTTGCGTTTCGTAAGCCGATTTGGCTTGTAAATATTGAATTTCCGACCCGATTTTATTCTCCCACAATCGCGATTGACGCTCAAAAGTAGTTTTTGCTAATTCGGCTTGGATTTTCAGTTGAGCCAATTGTTGGGAAATTCCCCCATCTTGAATTGATGCCAGAAGTTGTCCCTTTTGTACGTTTTGTCCTTTTTGTACGTGTATTCTTTCCAAAACGCCTCCAAATTCCGCATTTAGGGTGATATTTTGAGTGGTTTTTATTGTTCCTTGCAACTCCAAAAAGTGGTTGAAAAGTGTATCTTTCACCTCCAAAAGCGATACCAACACCTGAGCCGACCCCTCTTCGGGGAATTTGCTGAGAGAAGCATCGAGGGAAGCGATTTGCGTTTCAAGCTCTTTTATTTTTGCAGAAATTTCATCTCTTTTCTGACGGATTTCCGTTTTTGAACCCTTCGCGATAACCTCTTCCACCGACGGATTTTTGGTTTCTCCGCACGATGCCAACAACACCAAAGCGGAAACAATAAGTTGAATGTTAATGTATTTCATTATATCTGATTTTTATTTGTTGTTTGAATTATTTTTGTTTTGTAACATTTTTTTTGCACTTGCCGAAGAAACTACTTTTTTGCCTGTTCGGGCTTCAAGCTCTTTCCGAGCAACTTTGGCAACATTACCACCCTGCTGAGCCACAGCGATGTTTTGCTCAAAGGTTTCGGGTTGTGTGGCTTGTGAAATATCTTTGGTAGAGGCTTCGGCTAACATATTTAAAATAAGTTCCGTGTTAGTCATATTATCTCGCAAGTTTTCTTTTTTCAATCCTTTAAAAACTTTGTATTCTTTGGTGGTTTTGCCTGACCAAGTTTTGGCAATAATATCGGTTAGGGTGGCGAACTGTTGTCCTTCTTTTACACCTCGTTTTTTCCACTCGTCGGTAAGTTCTTTACGAATTTCAATGCTTTTTAGCCGTTGGTTAATCCAATTTTCGGAATACCCAAGTTGGAGATATTGTTGTAAAGCTCGGTCTATGGAAATTTCGGGGTCTTGCATTTCGTCCAAACGTTCGCTACCCACCTGAGCCAACCAAAGTTTAAAAGGTTCGGCTTTGGGTGAGGGCACAGATTGGATAAGCCTTAGTAATTGTTCGGTATCAGCAACATCGGTTTTGTAATATTTCCCGTCAGAAGAAAGCATTTTCAGTTGTCCGATTTTTTCGGACAACTCACTTCCCTCCTTTTTAAGTTTGGCTTTTAAGTCGCTCCAATACTTTCGAGGTCTGTCGGTTCCTGTTAAAACCTCAATCACATCAACGATGGAAAACCACCATTTTTCTTGTTGCTCGTCCCACTGCGAACGCACTTTTTTCTGTTCAAATATTTTTATGTTATTTTCCATTTTTTCGTATCTCTTTTTTGAGAAATCAGCAAATTATTGTTACTAAAAATAGTTCCTTAATATGCTAAATCAATCTCTGAAATTGTGTTTATAAAATATTTATTTTGTCTTAACTTCAATTTTTTCTCCACGAATGCAAATTGCTTGTGAATTGGTAATCGGGTATAAATCAAGTGTGTTGCCGTAAGTTGTTATAATTTTTTCAACAGCTTTTACAAACGGAAAGTTTGTATAATGTGGCACAGGATAGAAATCAATTACATTCAGTGCTGAAAATGACGATAATTCAGGAGCTTCTTTGGTGCTATCCATCTTTGTAACATATTCAATATTAGGGGAAAGAATCATAGAACCTGCTGACTCGCCAATGTAGGTCTTTCTTTTTAAAATTTCTTCCACGATGATTTTATCTGCTCCTGATTTTTTCAATTCTTGAAGCAGAAAAAATGTATTCCCACCAGTGATATATATCAAATCGTTTGTTTGGAGTTTTTGTTTTATTTCGTCAGTTGTTGCGGTAGAGATTTCCAATTTATCAATAACGAATCCCATTTTTTCTAATGCTTTTTGACCAGCTTCAACATAAAAAGTTACTTTCTCCACCAAACTTGCTGTGGGAATAAATGTTATTTTTTTGCCTTCATTTCCCAAACCTATAAAATCCTCAAAAACAGAAACTACATCTTTAAATGATGAACATAAAAATATATTTTTCATATTTTCTAACTTTTTCAAATATTGAATTTTTATATTGTGAATGCCTTGTGTTCTTTTCTTACGGCGGAATATATACATCCATTCCCTACATTTTTACACCTGATGATATATCTCTTCAAACGGAACGCGGAATCTTTCGCCCCAAATACCGCCCTCTTTTCGAATGCCACAAGTGATAATCATATTGATTTCTGTGTCGGAAGGAAGTTTCAACGCTTTTTTAACCAATTTGCTATCAAATCCTTCTAACGGACAGGTATCGTATTGTTTTTCTGCCATTGCTATCATAAAAGTTTGTACTGCCAATGCACAACTTTTATGCACTACAGTTCGTACTTCGGTTTCGGACACTTGCCTTACTATCGGGCGAAATAGTCCAATGCTCAGCACCATTATTTTGCGAATCGAACCTAATAATCCGAAACATCTGCGATATAAAAAAGGCATCAATTTGCCATAATAGGTTTCTCGGTCTTTTATCCTCTTGGCTTGTCTTTCCAAAGGGCTGTTACGTTGTACATTGCCTTTTTCAAACTCCAAAACGGCTTTGGCTCTTTCTTTGTATAAGTCTTGCCGAGTGACGAAAACCACCATTTGCTGAGCCGTTTTCGCAGCACTTTGCGACAAACAGGCTTCGGTTAGTTTCGCTAAAACAGATTTGTCGATAACGTGATACGCCTCCCACAATTGCATATTGGAGCTTGTGGGAGCGAGCTGTGCCAATTCCAAACATTCGCGGACTTTTTCCGTTTCGATAGGTTGGGTTTCGTCATACAAACGCACGGCACGACGGTAGTTTAGTGTTTCTTTCAGGTTCATAATTTTTTGTCTTTTAATTAACCTGCAACGACTTCAAAACTTCCTTTTTATTTAACAGATTAACCATTGATTGCAGGAATTCTTGTTGAGCAGCATAGAGTTGCAATTGAGCTTGACGCAGGTCGAAACTCGTTGCCAAACCTTCGGTGTATTTGATTTGATTTTTGTTTTCGATTCGTTTTGCCAAATCCAAATTTTCACGCAAGGTTTGATGTTCTTCTATGGCGAACTGTAAGTCACTCAATGCTTTATCGTGTTGCATTTGCAATTGTTGTTTGGTTAAATTCAAATCGTTTTTTGACTTTTCTAACTCAATTTGAGAGCGTTGCACCTTACTTGAACGCATAAATGAACTGAAAATCGGGATTTCCAAACTTACGCCAAAAAGAGCACTCCCGAACCATCTTTTGTTCGTGTCGAAAAATGAAAATTTGTTATCAAAAGCGTTATATGCTCCGTTAAGGAAAGCGCTCAAACGGGGCAAAGATTGACTTTTTTCGAACTTCACCAACAATTCCTGCGAACGTACGCTATTGGAAGCAATTTTAAAATCAATATTTGATTCCAAATTGAAACAAATTTCAATTTCAATGCTTTCGGCTATGGTTTGTGTTGTGAGTTGCTCCAAATTGTCTTTTAGTTGCACTTGGTCGTCCAAATTTAAACCCAAAGTGATGTTGAGCATTTTTTTGGAAAGTTCGTGCAAACGCTTGGTATTGTTTAAGTTATTGCTGATGTTTGCCAATGTAATTTGCAGTTGTTCTACGTTTTCTTCTTCGCCCAATCCGTTTTCAAAAATGGCTTTGGTTTCGTTCAGGTTTTTCTCCAAAACACGCTTATTTTCTTCCAAAATTCGGATACTTTCTTCCGATAGTAACACATTGGCATAAGCATCAACAACGGTTTTTCGCAGTTCGATGTCGCTTTTCTTTTTGGAAAGTTCTGAAATTTGTAAATATACCTTAGCACTTTGTAAACCAACTAAATAAGAGCCGTCGAAAATCAGTTGGGAGAGTGTCGCTGAAGCATTTACGTTTTGCTTTGTCCCGAAGGTAGCTTCAGCAAACTCGCCCGCCTGCCCCCCGAAGAATTCCGCAGGGATAAGCGTAACTTGCTGCTTTAGAAAATGCTGATAATCTACTTTTGCACTAAGCTGAGGCAGTCCCATAGCAGTGGCTTCCCATTTCTTTTTTCGGGCGGCTTCTACATCTAATGATGCATTCTTCGCACTTCGATTATTCTCAATGGCAAATTGTATGGCTTCTTCCAAAGAAAATTGGTAGGCTTTGTCCTGAGCCAGTGTCGTAAAAGCCCAAAAAGAAACTATGATTAGTAAAAATCGATTTCTGTTCATATAATTATTTATAATTCTTTTAATATTTCTTCCAAAGTGGCAACACCTTTGGGGGTGGCAATCGCTCGGATGTGGTATTCTAAATACTTTGCTGAAATTGTGTTTTCGTCATAAAATGGTGTTAGAAAAGGTAAATTATTACCCGACTCAAACGAAATATGCAAAAACAATCGCACTGAAAAGTCAAGGTCAATATCTTCACGGTACAACCCCATTTCGATTCCCTTTTGCAAATTCTTCTTGATGGAATTCCCTACTATTTCTAATTCTTTATCCTGCATTTCTTTGTAAATCTTCGGATAGAACTTTTGGAGTTGTTTCTGTGGTGAATGAGCTTTCGCTATTGGCTGAGTAGCATAAAACCGGTCGATGATGTACAGCCTTCGTATAGGATTTTCCTCCTCACTTACAAATGCTTCGGCTTGCTTATTCAAGTTTTCAGTAACGTATAAGACTGTATGACGGATAAGGTCGGTTTTGTCTTTGAAATACTTGTAAAGTGTTTTTTGGATACGCCAGCCCTCTGAGCGATATCGTCCATCGTACCACTTTTGATGCCCAATTCGATGTGCAATTGGCAAGCTGTCTCAATTATTCTCTCTCGCATAATAGAGTTTATTTTCGGGGCAAATATACTAAGGAAACTAAATTAGAGAAGTTAGTTTTCTGTATTTAACTTATATTTAACTTTATTTTATTGCAATGAAACAATATTTCTATTAGATAAAAATCAACAAGATTGTTAATTGGCTTTTGTAAAAAGTTTAGTCTCAATTGATTATTTTTTGACAAAAATGTGGATAATTTTTCAGCAAAAAGTGATTAAAAAATTTTAGATTTTAAAATACTTGTATAAGGAAAATGGATTTTAATTTTCCAAATTTTGTTTCTGTTTTTTTTCTCTCATTTATCAACAATTTTTCAATAAAAAATAACCTACAAAACTTCATTTTTTTATCAAAAATTAGCTCTAAAAAAACTTGTTGATAATTTATATCCTAAGCTGTTTATCAGAAATTTATATTTTTCATTTTATGTTGATAATTCTTCAAAAATTGATAGTTTGTAATTTTCAAAATATTCTTCAAAATATTTTTAATGAACATTGACAAGATATAATCATCATTATTTTTTTATTTTTCATTCAAAAATTTATTTTTTATAATTTGATTTGTTAAAAAGTTATTCATTTTCGATTTTAAATTTTTCAAAAAGTGAATTGCAAAATTTTTTGTACCTTGCGAGCTGAAAATAAAAACAAAATACCAATGCAAAATAAAAAATTTTTAAAGAAAAAAAATAAACAATTTACCAAAGAAATCTTTGCCGTTCTGGAAAAAAATAACGAAAAAGATTTCAATTGGAAACAAATTGCTGCCAAACTAAATCTGACATCAACCGAAGATAGAAATCAACTAATAAAATCACTCGAAAAACTCAAAAGTAAAGGACGTATTCAAGAAATAGATCGTGGTCGATATAAGGCTATTCCAGCAATTTATTATTATCAAGGTATTGTTGATATGTCTGCGAATGGCAATGCATACATTGTCTGTGAAGGCTTAGATGATGATATTTTTGTTCCTAATAATTTGCTTAACAGGGCTTTGCATGGAGATTTGGTTGAAGTATATCTCTTTCCAAGAAGACGAACAGGGAAACTCGAAGGAGAAATCACCAAAATCATTGAACGAAAACGAACTACTTTTGTTGGAATTGTACAAATGCGTAAAAATTTTGCTTTTGTTGTCCCTACTGATAAACGTATGTATACTGATATTTTCGTATCAAAAAATGATTTTAATGGTGCTCAAGATGGCGATAAGGTTCTGGTTCGTATTAAAGAATGGACAGCCAAGACAGACTCACCTTATGGTGTGATTGAGCAAATCCTCGGCAAGCCAGGTGAGCAATCCACCGAAATGCACTCTATTTTGGCAGAATATGGCTTGCCGTACGAATTTCCGCACGAAGTGGAAGAATATGCCAAAAATCTGGATACTTCCATTACAGAAGAAGAAATCGCCAAGCGACGAGATATGCGTAACGTGCTGACTTTCACCATAGACCCGAAAGATGCCAAAGACTTTGACGATGCACTTTCGTTTCAAATTCTGGAAAATGGAAATTACCAAATCGGTGTGCATATTGCCGACGTTTCGCATTACGTGAAAGAAGGAACGATTCTGGACGAAGAGGCTTACAACCGAGCCACGTCTGTATATTTGGTGGATAGGGTAGTGCCGATGCTTCCTGAAGTGCTGTCCAATTTTGCGTGTTCGTTGCGTCCGAATGAAGAAAAATACACTTTTTCGGCGGTTTTCGAGATGAACAAAAAAGCTGAAATTTTAAATAGTTGGTTCGGAAGAACGGTTATCAATTCCGATTGTCGATTTACCTATGAAGAAGCACAGGAAATTATTGAAAATCAGGGAATAGGGAATAGGGATCAGGCAATAGGAAACGATGAAAAAACTATTGACTATTCCCTATTCTCTAATGCCTTATTAATTTTCGATTCTTTAGCCAAAAAACTGCGTGAAAAACGTATGCGAAGCGGAGCAATTTCTTTTGACAAAATCGAAGTAAAATTTGATTTGGACGAAAACGACAATCCAACGGGAGTGTATTTCAAAGAAGCGAAAGATTCCAACAAATTGATTGAAGAATTTATGCTTTTGGCAAACCGAAAAGTAGCAGAATTCATTTCCAAACAGAAGAAAACTTTTGTGTATCGTGTTCACGATGAGCCAGATAACGAAAAATTATTGCAACTCAATGGCGTAATTTCTCGCTTCGGTTATGGCATCAATATGAAAGATAGAAAAACCATTACACAATCCTTAAATACACTTTTGGAGGAAGTTAAAGGCAAAAAAGAACAAAATTTGGTGGATACCCTTGCCATTCGTTCTATGTCAAAAGCCTCATATTCAACGGATAATATTGGTCATTACGGATTGGCTTTTGATGATTATACGCATTTCACTTCGCCCATTCGTCGTTATCCTGATGTGATGGTACACAGGCTGTTACAACATTATTTGGACGGTGGAGCTTCTGCCGATGCTGCGGCTTATGAACAAAAGTGCAAACATTCCTCACAGATGGAAAATTTGGCTTCGTCTGCAGAGCGTGATTCCATCAAATATATGCAAGTGAAATATATGGAAAACCATAAGAATCAGACTTTTATGGGAGTAATATCGGGTGTAACCGAATGGGGAATTTATGTAGAAATCGTTGAAAACAAATGCGAAGGATTGGTCAGAACCCGAGATATAAAAGATGATTATTACGTTTTCGATGAGAAGCAATACGCTTTGGTAGGTGAAGTAACCAAAAATATGTATCAGCTTGGCGATGAGGTATTTGTCCGTGTAAAAAACACCGATTTGATGAAAAAACAATTGGATTTTGAGTTGGTGGGCAGAAATTAGTAAAATTTTATTAAATTTATACTAAAAATTTTGGTAGAAATATTTTTTTATTTTACCTTTGCGTCTCAAAAGTATTAAAAAATATAATGAAATAGATTTATAAGATAACATAACAATATTGCGTTTGCTAACAAACCTGTAAGTGAAAAGTCCAAAAGTTTCAATGTACAACAGGGAGGTTTAAGCATAGCGCTCATGTGTATAGCGTGAGCTTTTGCTTTACTTTGTTGTACAGGGCTTGGACTCCCTCACTTACAAGTAAAGGCGAAAGTTCGCGTTTTTTTGTAGTTTTTTTCTAAACTAAATATTTTGGAAACAGTAAACGCAATAACTGCTACAATTATTATTAACTTTCTAAAATAGAATTCAAATGTTTAATAAATTAAAAGACTTAGCTTCTTCTGTTTCTGGAAGTGTTTCAGAATCATTATCAAAAGTAAAAGAAACCGTTTCTTCAACTTCAGCATTTGAAAATACTTCTTGTGCATTAAAATCTACAAAAGATTCTCTCATTTCTGTTTCAAATTTAGCACTTGAAGGTAGTACAGAAATTTTAAATAAAAGTGAAAATTTGGCTCTGACACAGGTTGTAGAAGCTGATGCTAAAGTTGTGGCAGATATGATTGATGTTGTGACTTCTATACTTCCTTTTATGCGTGTTCTAGATGTTACAAATAAAATAGGCATTACAAACAAGAATGCACTTATCGAAAAAGCTATTAAAGGGATACAAGAAGTTGCCAAAAAACAATTAGAAACTACTGATTTGTCTAATAATTCAGAAAATTTACTTGCCATAGAGTAAGGACAATCTTCTCAGATGAAATTATATAGCCAACAATTAGAACAACTTATTGAATTTGCTTTATTGGATAATGTTCTTACTGAACAAGAAAAACAAGTTTTGTTTAAAAAAGCAGCTTCTGAAGGTATTGATTTATCTGAATTTGAAATGGTACTACAAGCAAAATTATTTGAAAAACAAAAAAATATAGAGTAATATGAGTTTATTTAACAAAATTGTAGATACTTTCACTTCTACAGAATTTGAAGTAGAAAGTTCAATGAAAGTAACAGAATTAACCAAGCAGTTTAAAGAAAAATTTGGTATTTCATTACGTGTTTATAAAGGAAAAAAACTTGCTAGTGATGGAAGAATGACTTTGAAAACTTTAGACCAACGAACACAAACTTCAGTAAATTTTGATTCTGAAAAGTTAAAAATACGAGCTACTCAAAAAGTAGGCGAAGTGGAAAAATTATTTTTAAACCACTTCGGAATAGTAGTACAAATAGCTGATATTGAGAATAAAAACTTACTTGATGATGCACTTACTTTGGGTGATGCAAGACGACAAAAATAATGTTTAATAATTAAAAATTTTTTGAAAATGGCAGATTTTATTATTTCAGGAAAAATGAAGGTTAAAACCCTTAAAGCAAATTTTAAAAACGAATTTGGTTCTACGCTTCGTGTCTATAATGGGCAAAAATTTGCAGATGATGATGCCACTTTAGCTTCTATCAGAAAAAATGACGCCAAAGGTGGCGATGTGAAAATCAACGGAAAAATGTTGGTGGGTAACTTTGAAAAAAAGATTTTTGAAGAATTCGGAATTAAGGTATAAGTAGCTACGCCAGATGATTCAAAACTTTCAGAAGACTCCATCACGTTGACAGCCTCGGGTAAATAAAAACATTATGTGCGAGTTTTATTAAAACTCGCACATTTTTTCAAAACAAAATTTTCACAATGGGATTTTTTAGTTCACTCAAAGGGCAATTGGGGCGTGATACAGGTAGATTTATTTCTAATAAAATTTTCGGAAACAAACATGCTTCAAAATATCAACGAGTTAATGGAACGGGCAGAAGTTTGCTCGGTAGTGATGGAGTTTCCGTAAAAAGTGATGGAATTATCAAAACTTTCTTTAAAACAAAAATAGATACATTTGTTGATAATAAAAGAACTGAAAATCAGTTAAAAATAGAAGAAAAGGAATTTGATAGAAAACAAGCTTTAAAGTTTGAGCAAAATATTGAAAACTTAATAGCTATCAAAATTCCAAAGCAAAAACAGTCTTTAATTGACACAATGTATTATTTGTCTGCTATAATTTCTTCCAATTCTTGGAAAAATGCTTTGGAAGATGAAAATAAAAGAGTAAATGCTTATGCTGATATTGCTCTCAAAAAGTATAGTCAATGTTTGCAAATGCTTAAAATGAAATATCCAAATGCTATTGAAATACCTATTTTTGAACGAATTTATCGACAAAAACAACGAAAAGCATTTTTTCAACGTTATTGGATTTTTATAATCATGATTGTTTTGTTTACCATAATGGGTGTTTTTGCTTATTTTGAGAAAGATAAACCCAAAATGCAACCTAAAGAAACTGTTATTGAACGAATTATTAATAAAATAAAAAATAATGAGTAAAGAATATTATAGAAAAAGAATAGCTGATAAAAAGCAAGATATTATTGTATTACGGGCAAAAATAGATAAATTGAAAGAAGATAAAAAGAAACGAATGGATTATTTTGCTCGAAATATAAAATCGACAACCTCAGCATCTTCTAAAGAAAATTACCGAAAAAATAAAGTCAAAGAATCTGAAAAATATACGCGAGATATTGATAATCTTAAAAAGAAGATAGAAAGTATAAAAAAAGAAATTGATCAATATAAAAAATTGATGACCAATTCAAAATAAATTATTGAAAGAATAAAAAAACAATAGAAAAATAACTCAGATGAATGCTTGATTATTATATTAGTGAAATACAGCTTCTATATATGTTAGGATATTTGTACATATAAAAAATATTTTATATTATATAAAGAAAATAATTATATTTGCAAAAATTATAAAATATAAATAATTATGAAGAAAATTATATGTTTGTTACTTATTAGTTTGTTTATAGCTTCGTGTGCTTCAAATCATAAACCCGTAGGAAAACGCAATGGTTGTAGAGGTGGTTTGTGTCGATAAAAACATACTATAATACACAAGTTTTTTTGTGTTTGAGGAAATGAATATTTACCACACTGTGGAAAAAAATTGCGAGATTTTTCAATAATCTCGCAATTTTTATTATTTATTTTTAGATAAAAAGAAGCAAAAGTTTTATAAACTATGAGGTTTTACTTGTTCTAACAGATTTATTGTGTATGTATATATAACCAACCTGTTTTTTGTTTATTTTCGCTATTATCTTCATAATTGAGTACATAATAATATGTACCTGTAGGTAATTGTGTTTTTATAGGAATAGATTCTACATTTGTATTAGCATATCCGTTGAATGAATTATCGTATTTATTTTTTTCAAAAACAAGCATTCCCCATCTATTGAAAATTTTTAAAGTATTAGTTGGATAATATTCAATTCCTTTTATTATGAAAGTGTCATTAAGCCCATCTCTATTAGGAGATATGTAGTTATGAAAGTCAAGAGAAGCATCTCCAACTCTAAAATAATAAATAGCTGTACAATTATTATCAAATGTTAATGTTACTCTGTAAATTCCTTCATTATCAACAGTAAAAACCTTTTGAGAATGAATAGATTGCCATATATCGGCTGGGTCAGGATAGCAAGGACTATTGGCTGGTAATACGGCTTGTCCTGTATATTTTTCCCATAGAATGTTTTTTAAATTACTGATAGATTGTAAATCAATTTGTTGTGGATTATTTTTATTTAAATTTAGTTGTACAAAATCTTGTAGGGTTTTATTGCAAAAAAATATTGTTTTAGCATAAGGTTTTAATGGATTTTCTCCATATAATGAAATTTTTACGTTGTAAATTTCTTTTCTTTTTACACAAGTTTTGTTTGATTTTATTACAGTGTAAACACCTTCTTTGGTTACGTTAATAGATTGTGTATTGCCAATAGGTTGATTATTTTGATCTATCCATTGGTAAGTTTCAAATCCGTCTGAGGCTTTGAGAATTTCACTTCCATTACACGGAATAATTACTTCTTTTTCAAGTACGCAATTATTTATATCGGCATATACAAATGTAGGACTGAGGTCTCCAATGTGGCAACTATCATACGATGAATATACTTTTGAATCTGTGATAGTTATATTATTAAGTTCACCTTTGTATGTAAGACTTATTTTGTCTTCTATAATTTCTGAACAAGGACTTTGAAAATTGTTACAATTAGCATCAAGTAATACTTCAAAACGAATTTTTGTAGTTGTAGTTAAGTCTTTTTTTACCAAATTGTCAGGAATTTTAAATATTATTTCAGTAGTTCCGTCAGACATTTTATTAAAAGTATGAGTAATACCACTACCTGTGGGAATTTGAATACTTTTATCTTGAAAGATGAGATTTTTTGGAAGAATTTCTTTAATAGAAAAGTCTTTAGCATTATCATTTCCTATATTTTTAAATTCTAATTCATAGAAAAATTTATTTCCAAGTGCAATAGTTTTTTTGTGAATATTACTACCTGCATTATCTCGAATTGTTTTTAATAAATCAATTTTGGCTTCAACAACTTCTATTTCAAGAGCTGTAAGATAAATATCATATTTATCTTGAGTTGTATAAGCCTTAAATTTGGCAGAACTTTGATTATTTGCAATTATTTGATTATTTGTATTAGGAATACTAAACAAATGAATATCCCAACCCAAAGTATTTTTCGAGTTAGGACGCCGTTGTGTTAACAGAGAATTTTCATAACTAATAGAACTATTAAAGAAATTATCTGTTGGATTGACACTTGTTGATAATTCATAATACGAATTATCAGGTTTTTGAATAGAAAGTTTATCTCCTTTAATACTTAAATCTCCTTCTAAGCCTATTACTCCAAATTTAGCTTTTACTGGAAGAGGTGAAGGTAGAGTTTTAAATCCTGAAAACGAAAAAAATACTTCATTTTCTGGTAAAGTACTTCCATATCCATTTGATAGAATATTAGCATATCCATCAAAAGTGGTAATTTGTTTTGGAGTTTCTAATGGATTTTCATAAATAATTACTAATGCCCATCCTGCTGAAACACCTCCTGCAAATGTTCCTGCTTCTGCTTCACTAGCTCTTACATTAGCTACTATATATTCTCCGTTAGGATTACCTTTTGTTATAATATCTGTTACATCTTTGTAACAAATGTAAGGAGTATATTCAATAGTTTTTTTTGAAATAGAATTATCATAAATATAATTATCGGCAGTAATATCTATGTAAGAGACTTGTGAAGGAATTTTAATTTTGATATTTTGTTTTTGAGAAGTATTTTCTTTATACATTCCTCCCCAATAAAGTCCTGCATATCGAATTTTGGAACATGTACTATTAGGTATATTCAATGTAGCAGCACTTGAACTAAATGTATTGCTATCATTATCAATATCAATATATTTCATATCAAGGTAGTCATTGACAGAAGAGTCGTTGTAGTCATCATTGGCAGGATTTTTATTTAGTATGTTATTACCTACCATTTGTAATCCACCTTTTATAGTTTGTTGTTTACGTTTTGTAAAGGGGATAATTTCTTGCCCGTAAGAAGTACTTACAAGGAAGAATAACGTTAATAATAATGTTTTTCTTAGCATAATTATGTATGATTTTATTTTTTTTTGTAGTTATTTTCCTTATAATTAAGGATAAATTTTATAAATTTGTGGCAAAGATAACAAAAAATATAGGGAAAAATTTTATTTTTCCCTATATTTTTTGTTAGAAATTAAATTTGATTTTTTTTTAAAAGAAAAAGTTAAATATAATTTTGTTTTCTTTTGCGTAATAAAAATATCCTAAAATAATTTTTACGGATTAGTTGACCAAAGAGAAGCATTAGCAAGCATTGCACGTTTGTTTAGTTTTAGTAAGTCAACAATAAGTTCAGCAAAATCATCGGGTTGAAGTATTTTTTCAGGATTTCCATCGGTTATTTTCAGTACATTTTTGGTCATATCTGAAGCGATGGTGCTTGGTGTAAGTGTTGTAACTCGAATGTTATGTTTTCGTAATTCAAACATCATTGATTCTGATAAACCTATCAATCCAAACTTAGAGGCCGAATAAGCTGATGTAACAGCATTTCCTTTAAGTCCAGCCGTAGAAGAAATATTTACTACATCCCCTGATTTTTTTTCTACCATACTCGGAACAACAGATTTGATTACATAATATGCTCCAAACAAGTTCGTTTTTACAATCTCTTCCCACTGATTTTCTGGCATTTCCAGCACACCACCGAAGGCTGCAATGCCCGCATTGTTTATCAGAATATCAAATGTTCCAAAATCTTTTTGTAAGTTGTCAAGTGAGGCAAATACTTCATCTTTGTTAGCCACATCAAATACAGCATAAGTAGCTTTCACACCTGTTTTTTTAATTTCATTAACGGTTTCTTTCAGAGTTTGTTCCTTTCTCCCTGTAATGGCAATATGAACGCCTTCGTTAGCCAATGCTAACGCTATAGCTTTTCCTAAACCACGACTTCCTCCGGTGATGAGCGCTTTTTTGTTTTTTAAGTTTTGCATATGAATATGTTTTTGTTAGAAATTTTTTTAATATCCAATTTTTGTTTGCACTTTTTCAAGCACTTGATTTGCAATTTCAGAGGCTTTTTTAGCACCTTTTTGCAATATTTGCTCTATTTCATTAGTGTTTTGTATATAATAATTAAATAATTGACGAGGTTCTGCAAATTTGTCTAAAATAAGTTCGTATAGTGCCATTTTAGCATGTCCATATCCATAGCCTCCATTTTGGTAATTGGTTCTCATTTGAGCAATTTGCTCAGTTGTAGCAAGTAATTTGTAAATAGCAAATACGTTACAAGTATCAGGATTTTTAGGTTCTTGCAAAGGAGTACTATCGGTTTGAATAGCCATTATTTGCTTTTTCAAACTTTTATCATCTGAAAAGATATTGATATAATTGTTTCGTGATTTGCTCATTTTTTGCCCATCGGTTCCAGGGATAATCATAATTTCTTCTTTTATTTTTGCTTGTGGAAGCACAAAAGTTTCTCCCATTTGATGATTGAAGCGAGAAGCCACATCACGAGTAATTTCAAGATGTTGTAATTGGTCTTTTCCTACAGGGACAATTTCTGCATTGTATAGTAAAATATCAGCAGCCATAAGCATTGGATAAGTAAAAAGTCCTGTATTGACATCTTCTAATCGGTCTGCTTTATCTTTGAAAGAATGTGCTAAAGTAAGGCGCTGATATGGGAAAAAGCAACTCAAATACCAAGAAAGTTCAGCTGTTTGAGGTACATCACTTTGGCGATAGAACGTAATTTGGTTGTAATTTAACCCAAAAGCAAGCCATGTAGCTGCTACATTGTATGTATTTTGTCGAAGTTGTTCGCCATTTTTGATTTGTGTAAGTGAGTGCATATCGGCAATAAATAAAAATGAGTCGTTTTCTGGTTTGTTTGCCATTTCAAGAGCTGGAAGTATAGCACCAAGTATATTTCCCAGATGTGGAATTCCAGTACTTTGTATCCCTGTGAGTATTCGTGACATAAATTTAATTTTTGAAAGGACAAAGGTACTGATTTTCTATAAAATAATATAAATTGGTTGAAGAAGTTTATAAAAAAATCCTCAAAAGATATCTTTTGAGGATTTTTTGCGGAGAAAGAGGGATTCGAACCCCCGGAGGTGTTACCCTCAACGGTTTTCAAGACCGCCGCATTCGACCGCTCTGCCATTTCTCCAAAAGGAAGAATTTTGTTTTGCGAGTGCAAAGATACGAGTTTATTTTAATTCTGCAAATTTTTTTTGAATAAATTTTATTTTATTGAGCTCTATTAAAATTAACTTATATTGAAATAAATGAAATTATTATATATAAAGCACTTGTTCAAGTGTATTAAAATACATATTTATTTTTAGTAATTGCCATCTTATGAAGATATACAATTAAAAATAATATTTTTGTACTTTTGCTCAAAAATATTGATAATGCTAAATTCATTTGATTTTTCTAAAATATATACGCACCCATTGATTTCTGAAAACAACCTTGCGAAAATCGTTCAGGCACATCATAGAATTGAATTTAAAAAAGGGGATTTTATTCTCCGAAAAAACGAAATTGCTCGTGGGTATTTGATTTTGGAAAGCGGTATTGTTCGTTCTTATGTAGTTGATTATGAATGAAATGACATAACAACTGACTTTTTCTCTACGGGTGAAATCATCGTGCAGGAACTTTCTCTTTTTAAGCATTTGCCTAGTGCCGAAAACATCGTAACGCAAACCGATTGTGTGACTTGGTATATTGATTTTAAGGATTTTCAAGAGCTTTATCACTCCATCGGGGGCTATTCTGAATGGGGGCGACTTTTTATGACCGAGAAATTTTTTCAAGTAAAAAAGCGTTCGCTTGAAATGATAACGCTTCCTGCCAAAGAGCGTTATTTGTAGTTTTTGAGTCAAAACCCCCAAATTATGCAGTCCGTTCCACTGAAATACATCGCTTCGTATTTGGGAATTACCGATACATCGCTGAGTAGAATTCGTAAAGAAATTTTTTGAGAAATAAATGAAATCTTGTCCTACGGCAAGAATTTTTTCGTTTTTTTAGCTTACATTTGCCGTGATAAACAATATAAAATTAAAATAATATGGCAAATCAAATTAATCCGTATTTGAATTTTGACGGAAATTGTGAACAAGCATTCAATTTTTACAAAAAAGCCTTCGGAGGTGAATTTACAATGATTTCTCGTGCAGGAGACAATCCCGTTCCTGTGCCAGAGGAAGAGAAAAATTACATTATGTATGTGGAACTTCCTATCGGAAATGGTAAACTTATGGGGTCGGATATTTTGAAATCTTTTGGGCATTCGTTGGCTTTGGGCAACAATAATTATGTAGCAATTACTGCTGAAAGCAAAGCTGAAGCCGACCGTCTTTTTACGGTATTGAGCCAAAATGGTGAAGTAGAAATGCCGATTAGTGACGAATTTTTTGGGTATTTCGGAAGTTTTCAAGACCAATTTGGCGTTTGCGGGATGATTGTTTTTGAAGAAGAAAAATAGTTTTTTTATTGAAAATCAAATGCAAATCTTGTCTTCGGACAGGATTTTTTTGTAGTATTATTTTATTGAATTTAGAACTACCAACATAAAACAAAATGTACTAATTGAATTTTTGAACACAATCTTCTATTAAAAAATATTTGTATCTTTGCGAAATAAAAGACTTTAAAAATAAATGAATACAATAGATAAAATACAATTTCTCAAGGATTTGGCACAAAATAACAATCGGGAGTGGTTTGCCGAGCATAAAAAAGAGTACGATGCGATTGCCAAAGATAACAAAGCTTTTTTTCAAGAAATCTTTCAGCAATTGCAACGACACGATGATGTTACCGATATGCACATTTTCCGTATTTATAAAGATGTGCGTTTTTCAAAAGATAAATCTCCATATAAGACTAATTTTGGAGCTTCTTTCACCCGAAGAAAACCCGAACTCAGAGGCGGATATTATGTTCATATTGAGCCGAATAATTCGTTTGTAGGCGGAGGGTTTTGGGCTCCTGAAAAAGAAGATGTTTTCCGTGTTCGCAAAGAATTTGAAATGGACGACGAGCCGATTCGTAAGATTATTGCCGAGCCTACTTTTCAGAAATATTTCGAGGAAATAAAGGCTTACGATTCCCTTAAAACCGCTCCCAGAGGTTTTTACAAAAACCATCCTGCCATTGATTTGATAAAGATGAAACATTGGGTGGTAATGCGTCCTTTTTCTGACAAGGAACTCGCCGATGAAGATTTTTCAAAAGAAATCATTGCTACTTTTTTAGCGATGCGTCCGTGGTTTGATTATATGAGCGAGGTGCTGACCACCAATTTGAATGGCGAAAGCATAATTTAAATATATAATGTTTGTATTATATAAACAAAATTAAATGTTCCACGTGAAACATTTTATTTTCAATATTCAGATATAAAAAAGTGTTCCACGTGGAACACTTTTTTATTATTTTATTTTTTTAAGAATATAGATAAGTGAAGAATATTCTCCAGTTTGTATTGCAGAAAGATTAGAACGAAATCCATTTACAAACCCTTTTATAAAATTTATTTTACCTGTTTTGTATTTTTCAGAAAGCAAACTAATATAGAAAGCATCAAATAGCATAGGTTTTATATTAATGATTTGAAAATGATTATCACTAAAAAGTTTTGAAATACTTGTTTTAGAAAAATGCCACAAATGTCTCGGAACATCATATCCTGCCCAAAATTCTTGATAAATAAAAGCATCTTTACTTTTATAATTAGGAACAGCTATAATTAGAATTCCATTAGTTTGTAAATGTTTGTTTATAAAGTCTATTTGTAGTTGCAAATTGGGAATATGTTCCAATACGTGCCATAGTGTAATACAATCAAAAGTTCTTTGTACCTCTTCTAAGTTTTTATATAGAGAAATATTTTTTTTACGTGCGTTATCAATTGCTTTTTGATTTGGTTCTACTCCAGTAACTTGCCAACCTTTTTTTTGAGCTATTCGCAAGAAATCGCCTGTTCCTGCTCCTATATCAAGTAAAGTACCTTTGTTTTTGATATATTTTTCAAGCAATTGAACCTTTCTGCTGAGCATATATCTTTTTACCAATTGATATATTTTTTCAAAAAGACCTTTATTTCTATCCGTATGTGATATATAATCTTCGCTTTCGTAGTATTTTGCTATGTTTTCAGGTTGTGGAAAAGTTTGCAAATAATCATATTCTTCATTATAAAAAAGAGAAAAATCTTCTTTACTGACGGAAAAATCCTTAGTTTTGATGTATAAATTATCTGGTGATGTATTCATAAGTAATAAAATTAAAAGACATTTAGTGTTCCACGTGGAACATTGAATAAAAAAACTAAATAATTAAGATATGTTTTGTATATAACTTATTTTGTCAAAATATTCAAAATAATGTAACTTTATATTTGTTAAAATCAACTTTCGTTTTATAACATAGAAATTAATTTCAAAAAAAAATAAACCAACGACATTATTGATATTTGATATAATAATGTAAAAATATAAAAAAAAATATTTTTAGCATTAAAAAATGGCTTTCAGAAACCTATCAAATTTCGACTTTTATAAAAAATATGACTAAATATTCATATAGGTTATAAATAATGAAAAAAATAGGCTTTAAAATAAGAATTTTATATTTTAGGTTCATTTTTTTGTAACTGATGATTTGTTTATAATCTTTTTGTATTGAAAATGGGTTTATTTTATTTATTTTAGTTCCACGTGGAACGATAGATACTGATTCTTTTTATTTTGAAATACTAATACTTTTTGTTATTTATATACTTTTTATTTTTGTTGTATTAAAAATTATAATATAAAATATTGATTACTAATGTTTTGTGTAAAAAATATAGCTTTATAATAACGATTTCTTGTACAAATTCCACCAACGTTTAGGAATTACGCCCGAGCAAGCTTGTTCATAATCTTTTTCTGTGCAAGGTAACATTGCACTTCCGTTGGTATATTCGTTGGGCAAAATCCACCATCGACCTGTGAAATTACTTTTGTAAAATTCAATAATTAAATCATCGATAAGTACATTATATTTGGTAAAATTCGGGTCAGATGGTGTAGGAAACTCTTGTGTGCGATAGTTATAGCCTTCGATAAAGTACCAAAGTATTTGTGCAACTAATTGTAAAGCACGCTGTGTATTAGGAATTTCGAATAGACCGAAGACCGAAGTTTGCATACTAAGTCCTGCATATCGTGCGATTGTACATATTTCTCGATTAGAAAATCCGTTAGGAAATGCATCAGAGCAATCTAGGTCAGCGGCTTGAACTGAGCGCATATCAACACTAACTATATCGGTATTACGAAGTATAGGTTCTATCATTTCTATATAATGAGTAACTTGTCCTAAGCGATAGCTTTCAAAATACATTTTGTCCAAAACATCGAGTGTTTCTTGAGCATTGTAATAGGTTTGATAACCGATGTTGGTAAAGTGATTCAGATTGGTAGGTTCTTCCATCAGAATCCGGCTCATATAACTATTGGCCGAAACAAATTGGTGTTCGTTACCGAAATCAAAAGAAGCATCAACACAGACTAAATTGACTAATTGTTCGAGTCTGTCAAAGGCTCTATATATCCCATAAGTAATCTCTTGTTTTGGAGCAACGATTATAGGTGTAATACCTTGATACAGAAACTCATAGACAATTTCTTTGATAATAAAAAAAGTATCCTCATCGGTGTTTCCAGCTGGAAGATTGCCAAAATCGGCAAGCGAAACGTTCCAGTTACCGACAAAAAGATTATAAAAATGTTTGCGAAATGTATGAGGAGCGAGACTTTGCTCATCAATTACAGCCAAGAGGGCTATTTGCACGCCTTGTATGGTGGGTAATCCGTTTTTTTTGGTATGTTTTGCTATGCGTCCGCCTATTTTTTCATAGGGAAACTCTTGTAGTGCTTCATTTTCTTGAATGGGTTGTAGATATATTAATGACATTTTGTTGTATTTTTACTATAAAATAGACCAAATCTTAAAAATTTTTTCAAAAGTATAAAAAAAAAAGGAAAGCAACAATCTTTTTTAAGAGTTTCAAAAATTATTATGAAAAAAAATTAGCTTAACAAAAGGGAAAATTATATATTTTTTTATATCTTTGCCAAGCCACAACATATTTTTGATAAAATTGGACTATTTATGAAAAAAAGAATTACTATAAAACAATTGGCAAAGGAGCTAAATGTTTCTATTTCGACTGTGTCCAAATCACTCAATAATAGCAAAGAAATAAGTGAAGAAACCAAAGAACGTATTAGAGCATTTGCCCAAGTACATAATTATAAACCCAATCCGATTGCTTTGCGTTTGAAGAATAAGCGAAGTCAAAACATTGGGGTAATTATTCCTGAAATAGCTCATGATTTTTTCTCGACAGTTGTTAGTGGAATAGAGCAAGTGGCTTACAAGAAAGGATATAATATTACGGTGTGCTTTACCAATGAACAATTTGACCGTGAGGTTCAAAATATGGATACCCTTGCCAATACAAATATTGACGGATTTATCATTGCCGTATCTAAAGAAACTCAACAGCTCAAAGACTACCATCACTTGCGAGAGGCTATCAATCAGGGATTTCCTATTGTGCTTTTTGACCGAATAATTGATAGTATTTATTGTGATAAGGTTATTAGCGATGATGCAATGGCTGCTTATAATGCAACAAATAATCTTATCGAAACAGGATATCGGCGTATTGCTCTTTTGACGATTCCTGACTATATTAGTATTGGTCAATTACGTACGCAAGGATATAAAAATGCGTTGAATGATGCTGGATATCCGATAGATGATAATCTGATACTCCCTGTTGAGGATATTCATTCAGACCAGATAATTATTGATTTTTTCGATACACGAATTTTTGATGCGGTGGTTTGTGCCAATGAGTTTTTGGCGCTTAAAGTTATCCGACAGGCACACGATAGAGGTATAAAAATACCACAACAATTGGGTATTATTGGGTTTGCAGACGGATTTTTGGCTCGAAATTCGTATCCTAAGCTTACAGCTATCGACCAACATCCGTACGAAATGGGAAAAACAGCAGCAAAACTTTTAATAAAAACCATTGAAAGAAACAATGAAGAAAAACCTTTCCGTACCGAAATTATAAAAACGACACTTATAGAGCGAGAAACTACGCGAAAGTTGTAAAAATAAAGATGAAAAAAGTTAAATTTCAAGATAAATGATATCAAAAGGCAACGATTCATATCATTTATTATCCTAAACGAAGCAAACCGCTGCCTGTTGAGCTTATTTAGGATGCTAAACAGTCCAAAAGGGCAGACGTTCATATAATTTAGGACGCTAAATTCTGCAAACTGGCAATGATTTATATAATTTATACTGATAAATTATCCCAACGGGTGAATATTTAACTAATTTAGCAATATTTTTTAGAAAAAAAATCTATTTGCCATTGTATAAATATTTATTGCGTAGTATAAAAATAACGCTTCGACTTTGTTCAGCGTGACAGGGAGTGTATCAGTCTCTCTAAAACCGAAGACAATGTTCTTGGTTTTTCAGCTGTGAATAATTTCAACATAAATTTTCAATAAAAATTAAATAAACAACACAGAAAATAACGACTAACAAACACATAATCTGCTAATTTTTTAAATAATTAAAACTATGATAACCAAAGTAGACTTAAATGCAATTCGTATGGGTTCATTTCTGACGATAATGAACAATGTTCGCGATTATTTAGCGAAAGAAAACGTACAAGAACTGGGCTTAGAAGCCATTAAGAATGAATTTTCGGCATCAGTAGATAGCCTTACCGAGCTGTTCAAATCCCACGAGCGAGGAAGCAAACATACCGAAAAACTTACACAGTTAGACAATCAGCGTGATAGGGCTTTGGTAGGTTTTATAAAGCACGTAGAGCTTTTTACTAAGTTTCCTGAAGAAGATAAAGCTATCGCCGCCAGTGATTTGGCACGTATTGTAAAAAAATATGGCAAATCACCGCAGCTAAAGCCTTTCAATGAAGAAACGGGGATTATCATTGGGCTACTTGCCGAGCTTTCTGACGCTGAAAGCAAAGCGAAAATAGCCCTAATCGGTGCAACTCCTTGGATATCGGTGCTAACTACCGCCAATGCCGAGTTTGCTGAGCTTTCCAAAGAGCGTGTTTATGAGAGTGCTGGCGTAGAAGTTGGGGCAACTAAAACCGCCCGAAGCAAAACCTATGAGGTATTCAAAAAATTGGTGAAAACAATCAATTCGTTGGCTTTCCTCAATGGCGAAGACAAGTACAAACGCTTGGCAGACAATATCAACAAAGAACTGGCAAATAACAAATAATTCACAAAAAGAAGCAAATACATCATTTGCTTTCTTTTTTTGTATTTTTGTCCCATTAAAAATTATCTTATGCACCTAAATTTGGAACAATTAGAAATTCACCTGAAAAAACGATTGGATTTTCCGTATGTATGGGGCAGAAAGCAATCAGATAGCTGGGATAAGCAGACCAATTTCGTATATCATATACGCTCTTTTACCGATTTGGAACATCGGATCAAGTTTTTAGATGAAAAACAGCAAAATTATGCTCTAAATCGATGGTTAAATTTCTGGTCAGCAAAGGCAGTGGAGCAAATTTTTGCCATGAACCAACGGGTTGTACCTTATCGAAATGAATATGATAAATGGATTGATTTTACTATTGACAATATTCCTTTTGACCATAAAACAAGTGTATTTCCTAATGGATTTGGCAAAGATTTGAACTATGCACGTATCCATAAGGGCGAACTTATCCAATGGTTTTACGAAAATCAAAGCCAACAAGGACGAAAACATTATAAAAATAGAATTTTTGTAGTTCTTTTTGCACAGAATGGACAACATTGGAAGCTCAAAACGGAAATTAACTTTATAAAAATACAAATAGAAGACTATTTACATCATTTTTCAGTTGAAAAATTAAAAGAAATTACATTTAATCAAGAAAAAATCTTATCAGATATCATTTGGATTATCAATTAAATGAACTATATTGGTTCGAAATATAAGCTATCAGAATTTATCAAACAAGGCGTACACTCAGTAGTTGGGCAAGATTTGTCCAATAAGGTTTTCTGTGATTTGTTTGCTGGTACAGGAATTGTGGGGCGTTCTTTCAAGAAGGAAGTCAAGCAAGTGATTTCCAACGATATAGAATATTATAGTTTTGTTCTCAACAAAAACTATATCGGAAATTATGAGCCGATGGATTTTTCGACTTATATCGATATTTTGAACGCATTGCAAGGTGAAAAAGGATTCATTTTTGAACAATATTCCGAAGGTGGAAAAGCACAACGACAATATTTTAAGCAAGAAAATGGCAAAAAAATTGATGCTATTCGCAAAAAAATAGAACAATGGCACAAAAAAAGTGATATTTCGGACAATTTGTATTATTTTCTGTTGGCTTCCCTTTTAGAGAGTGCCGATAAGGTAGCCAATACAGCTTCGGTATATGGAGCTTTTCTAAAACATATCAAAAAATCAGCACAGAAAGATATTTTTATAGAACCAGCGTACTTTACAGAAAGTAAACATACTCACTTGGTTTTCAACAAAAATGCCAATGATTTGATTCAAACCATTCAGGGCGATATTTTATACCTCGACCCACCTTATAACGCTCGTGAGTATGGTGCTAACTATCATTTACTTAATACCATTGCCATGTACGATTCTTTTGAACCCAAAGGAAAAACAGGTTTGCGCAATTATCAAAAATCAATGTATTGTAAAAAAAATCAAGTAATAGATACTTTTGATAAACTGATAAAACAAGCAAATTTTCAATATATCTTTTTGAGTTACAATAATGAAGGATTGATGACTGCCTCCGAAATACAAACTATTATGAGAAAATATGGTAGCTATGACTTAGTAAGCACCAATTACCAACGATTTAAAGCCGATAAAGAAGAAAATAGAAATCATAAAGCCGAGAAAACAACCGAATTCTTACACATTTTACAGAAAAATTAAACGATACACAAAGAAAGTAAATTGCATAGTTACTTTCTTTTTTTGTATTTTTGCACCAGTAAAATCAGAAAGGCGATTGCCTATTGATTAACCCCTATTGCCTAAAAACAGATGAGCGACAACATTAAACACGAATGCGGTATCGCGATGGTGCGACTGCTAAAACCTTTGGAGTACTACAAGGACAAGTACGGAACACTCTTTTACGCCATCAACAAAATGTATTTGCTGATGGAAAAACAACACAACCGCGGACAGGACGGAGCCGGACTGGCAAGTATCAAGATGGATATGCTTCCTGGGGAACGTTACATCAGTCGGATACGCTCCAAAGAGCCGCAGCCCATTCAGGACATCTTCAAGCAAATAAACACCCGAATCAATAACTTGCTCAAAGAGTATCCAGAACTCAAAAACGACGTGCAGGAACAACGCCGTACGCTGCCTTACTTGGGCGAGGTCTATTTAGGACACGTGCGTTACGGTACTTTTGGCAAAAATAGCATCGAGAATGTGCATCCGTTCCTACGTCAGAACAACTGGCAATCACGTAACCTCATTGTAGCGGGAAACTTCAATATGACCAATGCCAAAGAACTCTTCGAACGGCTGGTACAACTCGGGCAGCACCCCAAAGAACAGACTGATACTGTTACCGTTATGGAGCGTATCGGGCATTTCTTGGATACGGAGGTCGAAGAACTGTATCAGAAGTTCAAAGAAGAAGGGCTTACCAAGATAGAAGCCTCAAAACGCATCGCACAAGAGATAGATGTTACCAAAATATTGCGTAAGGCAGCCCGCCGATGGGACGGAGGCTATGCAATGGCAGGTATTTTAGGACACGGAGACGCTTTCGTGGTGCGAGACCCCGCAGGAATACGCCCAGCATACTATTATAAAGATGACGAAGTGGTCGTAATCGCTTCAGAACGCCCCGTGATTCAGACAGCTTTCAATGTGGAATATGACAAAGTCCAAGAGCTTGACCCAGGGAAGGGAATTATCATCAAGAAAGGCGGAAGTATCAGCATAGAACAGATTACCGAGCCGTTGGAAAGAAAGGCGTGTTCGTTCGAACGTATTTATTTCTCGCGAGGAAGCGATAAGGAAATCTACAAAGAGCGTAAGAAGCTCGGAGCTTTGTTATTGCCCGATGTTTTACAGGCTATTGATAATGATTTAAAGAATACGGTTTTTGCATATATCCCTAATACAGCCGAAACTTCCTATTTGGGGCTGGTAGAAGAAGCCGATACGTACCTGAATCAGCTTAAGCAGCAGCAGATTTTGGCTCAGCCAAACATCACTCCCGAAGGGCTAAGCGAAATTCTCTCTCAGAAAATCCGAAAAGAGAAAGTTGCCATTAAAGATGCCAAGTTACGCACCTTTATCACCGAAGATAGCAGCCGAGATGACTTAGTTGCCCACGTATATGACATTACGTACGGCTCAGTAGAGAAGGGCGACAATCTGGTAATCGTAGATGACAGTATAGTTCGGGGTACGACGCTCAAGAAAAGCATTCTGAGCATACTAAGTCGCCTACATCCGAAGAAAATCGTAGTAGTTTCCTCTGCACCACAGATACGTTATCCGGATTGTTACGGAATCGATATGGCACGTATGGAAGAGCTGATCGCTTTCGAGGCTGCGTTGGCACTACATCGCCAGCGGGGTACGTATGACATCGTGGAGCAGGTGTATCAGAAGTGTATTTCGCAGGTACATCTGAGCGATGACAAGGTAGTAAACTATGTGAAGGAGGTATATGCACCTTTTACAGACCAAGAAATCACTCAGAAGATTACAGAAATGCTTCTGCCGAATAATTTTGTTCCGGAGGTGGAGATTCTTTTCCAAAGCGTCGAGAATTTGCACAAGGCGTGTCCAAAGAACTTAGGCGACTGGTATTTTACCGGCAATTACCCAACCGATGGCGGAAACCGCGTGGTAAATAGGGCGTTTATCAACTATTACGAAGGAAAGAAAGACAGAGCGTATTAGTTTGTCAGTTTACAGATATAATATAGATAAAGTAGATTTATATTCTTGAAATCTATACGTTTCTATTCATTAAATCAGTTCCAAATTGTCGTAAAATGCTCTTTTTTTCTTCTGAAATATTTAATTTTTCAAGAAATGAAAAAGCTTTAAAAGTATAGTTTTCAATTTCTTCCCTTAACAAGATATCGCTTTGTACAGATTTAAATAAAGTTGTTGTACGTTCTATTTTTTCTTGTTCGGAAACTGAACAAGATGTTGTATATAAAGAAGCGAGTTCTTCTTTTTGAGAAGGGTTAGAATTTTCAAAAGTTTTTATATAGAGTAATGTTTTTTTGTTTTCCAGAATATCACCACCTATTTTTTTACCAAAAGTTTTGGCATTACCAAAAGTATCTAAATAGTCATCTTGAAGCTGAAAAGCAATACCAAGTGCCACACCAAAATCATAAATAATCTGTTTGTTTTCTTGGGTTGTTTTGGCTACAACAGCTCCCATTTGTAGGGCTGCTCCAACCAAAACAGCAGTTTTGTATTCTATCATTTTCAGATATTCTTCGGTAGAAACTTCATTTCGATTTTCAAAATCTAAATCATATTGTTGTCCTTCGCAAACTTCTAACGCTGTTTTACCAAAGATAATAGCCAATTCTCTAAAAATATGAGGTTCATATCGCTCAAAGTACTGATAAGCCAAAATAAGCATAGCATCTCCAGACAGAATACCTGTGTTAAGATTCCATTTTGTATGAACCGTCGCTTTGCCTCGTCTCAAAAGTGCTTTGTCCATAATGTCATCGTGAACAAGAGAAAAATTATGAAAAATTTCGATAGCTAAAGCGGCAAACATTGCTTTTTTATAGTCTCCTTTAAAAATATCAGTACTGAGAATTGTTAAGATAGGACGAATGCGCTTTCCTCCCAAATTCAAAATATAATGTATTGGGTCATAAAGCGTTTCGGGTTGTGTTTTCGTTATATTTTCTTTGAGAAATTGAGCAAATTCGTCTCGATATTTATCAATTAACAACATAAATTGTACATTTGTAAATGCAAAGATAATAACTCTGCATCAAAAAGCAGAATTTTTTTGAATTTATTTTGGAAAAATACAATATTTGCTGAAAGATAAAGATTAAATCTCAGAAAAACACTTTTTTATTCAGATAAAACGTTTAAAAATAATTAAAGATTTTTCTTTAATTTTGCACTCAAAAGCCATAAAAACTTCAGAATATGTTTCATTTTTTTATCAAAAAACAAAGAGACCTTAGTAAATATCCTATATTTTGGCAGTCTTATTTGCAGAAATTTGTTAAAGAAAATCCTCCTATTTCGCAAGTAAGATTTGTTGTTTTTGATACAGAAACCACAGGATTTAATTATGCAAACGACCGTATTCTGTCCATAGGTGCTGTAGATATAGTTGATGACCGAATCAATTTGAAAAATGCATTTGAAATATTTTTAGAGCAAGAAACTTTCAATCCACAAGCGGTTTCTATTCATGGCATTAGAAAACATCATCAGTATACGAAATACTCTGAATCAGAAGCTATGGAATTATTTGTGAAATATATAGAAAATGCAGTTCTTGTAGGACATCACGTTGGATTTGATGTTAAAATGCTCAACGCGGCTTTAGAACGAATGCATTTGGATTCTTTGCAAAATAAGATGATAGATACCAATGATTTGTTTCGTAAAACTAAGATAATCAATCCATTACTTAACAATGACAAACATTATACACTTGACGATCTTTGTACGGAACTTAATATTACTATGCACGACCGACACAATGCCGCAGGCGATTCACTATTAACAGCCTTAGCTTTTTTAAAAATAAAAAACAAATTGCTTAAAAATAAAAAACAACCTTTGTTAAGTTTCTTATTTTGAAAAAGATAGCTTTGTGAAAAGTTTTTGAGTTTTTTTTGGTGAAAAGAAAAAAAAATTGTACCTTTGCACCCGAATAAATGGTGGTTTTAGCTCAGTTGGTTAGAGCGTCGGATTGTGGTTCCGAAGGTCGTGGGTTCGAGCCCCATACTCCACCCGTATTTATAACTACTTGAAAAATACGCTTTTAGCGTATTTTTTTATGTCAAAAATCATCAACTTAATCAATACCGAGTATAAAAGCGAGTATAACCTCTGTTTGCCAAAACCCAACGATATGAAGCCGTACAAAAAGCCTCAGATTTTCCCAAAGGTCATCGCTGAAAAGCCTTTGTCCGCTTTTTCCGATAAGGAAAAGCAGGAAATGATGGCTAAATACAAACGTTGGTACGTGTACTATTATTTCCAAAACAAAGACGGAAAAATGGTCAAACAGCCCTCCATTTACTACAAACTAAATCAGGAATACAAAGAGTTTGACGACCGATACAGAGCATTCCATCGATTGCGAAATATCGTTGAAAAACTTTTGAAAGGCGGATTTTATCCATACGATGGTAAGGAAGCAGAAAATAAATACACCTGCTTTTCGGCGTTGGACTATGTCCTTGAAATCAAAAAAAGCATTGTCAAGGAAAGCACCTTTAAAGACTATAAAAGCCGTGTAGAGCAATTCAAAAAATACCTCAAAGCAAGAGGATTGCACAATTCCAACATTGCAGACCTTACCAAAAAGGATATTAACGATTATCTAAATCACGTGCTGGTCAAATCCAGTCCGAGAAATCGGAACAATACCCTTGCTGTACTGAGTGCCGTGTTTTCCACATTGGAAGAAAACGAATTGGTAACGCACAATGTAACCGACAAAATCAAAAAACTACAAGCCAAACCCGAACGCAATAAGACCTACACCCAAACACAACAAAATGAAGCCTTTGCACTTATGGAACAAAAAGACAAGGACTTACTTCTGTTTGTGAAATTCGTATCGTATAACTTTTTGCGTCCGATTGAGGTGTGCCGTTTGCAAGTGAAAGACATTGATTTTTCCGATGCTAAATTGAACGTTCGGGCTAAAAACAAACTCGTTAAAACCAAAATTATTCCTGAAATCCTGATGCAAGAAATTCAGCATTTCAAAGGAATAAACCCCGATTTTTATCTATTTGCTCCCAATGGTGCGGACTATTGGGCAACCCGAGAAACAGACAAACGGGACTATTGGACAAAGCGTTTTAAAGAAATCAAAAACGAATTAGGATTAGGCAAAGACTACGGATTATACTCATTCCGTCATACGTTTATCACAAAACTATATCGAGAATTACGCTCTCAATACGGACAAATGGAAACTTACGATAAACTGATGCTCATCACGGGACACACCACACTGACCGCATTACAGCAGTATCTCCGAGATATTGACGCAGAACTCCCAGAGGATTATTCAAACCTTTTAAAATAATTGATTATGCAAGACACCATTTCCATACAGATAACAAACCGTTTTTTTAAGGCTTTGGAAGAAATCATTGCGAAGAAAGAAATTAGAGGCATACAAACCTTTTGCAAACTCTACGAAATAGACAAAAGAAACTTGTATAAAGTAAAAAAAGAGCCTGACAAATTCTACTTAAAACCATCTTGGCTTCATTATTTGGTTAAAGATTTTTCCGTGTCTGCTACTTGGTTGATAACAGGGTCTGGAAAAATATTTACAAAATAATGATACCAATTAAGCAACAAAAAAACACTATAAAATAATCTTTATAGTGCTAAATAATTAAAAAGAGAAGTAAAGTATCACCTGACTATTGTTAAAACACCTAATAAAACAGATATACCCGATAACAAATAAACGTTTTTTCGGTGTTTTTTCTTGATTTCTTTAATTTGTTGCTTGTATGATTGCTGAATAATGTCGTTGTTTTCTATAATATTACTCTGCAAGCTGATTTGTTTTTGCAAAGAACTATTCAGAGCTGTCTGATTATCAATAAGCACGCTATCTTGCTGTATTTTGCTTAGTAATGCCGATTGGATTTCTTCGCATTCGTCCGCTCGGAATTTTAGCAAGTTTAGTGTGTGTACGTCATTGGTTGTTATCTGAATTAGTGTGTCTTTGCCAATGATTATAATTGGTGCGCTCTTGTTCCAAGTTTTCTGCGAATATACGTAATTGTTCATCAAGCACAGAGTTAAGATAATGAATATATTTCTCATTGTTTTTGATTTTGATTTTTTCAATTATTTTTTCTTTGGACGTTTCTTTCCATACATTGACCAAACTATCATTTTTTTTCTGCAACAGAAAAGAAATTTGTTTTTGATTTGACAACTCTTGTTTTAATTGTTTATTTTCGGTTTCTGTTTGCTTGATAATTTCTGTTTGCTTGCTGATTTTTTCTACCGAAAATAAATGAATTGTCAAACTTCCTGCAAGCATCACACTTAAAAAAAAGATTGTTTTTTTCATTTCAATATATGATTATGCTGTTATTGGTTTATCAAATATTTCTTTTAAAATATGCGCTGGGTAGGTTTTTACCAACCCAAAACGAGGGTCAGGAATTTCTTCGGTTGGTATGCCTCGCTCTTTGCAAAGTTTTGATGCCTTACGACCGAGCGAACTGGCTAACTTAATACCGCAATCTATTCTCAAAAGTGATGCGTAACCTGCAACCGTAAAATATTCGGGTCGGGTGGTGAGCTTTGCTTCAATGAGATTGACCTGCTCTTGCACTTGATTGATACGGCGGTCTTGCTCTAATAGTATTTGTGCTGATTGCGCCAATATTTCAAGTTGTGAGAGTGGTTTTATCTGCTTGGCGAGTTTTTCGCATTCAAGAAAATACTGCCTTGCTTG
Source organism: Capnocytophaga catalasegens (assembly GCF_026005215.1). GTDB lineage: Bacteria > Bacteroidota > Bacteroidia > Flavobacteriales > Flavobacteriaceae > Capnocytophaga > Capnocytophaga catalasegens. The sequence continues at coordinate 39,473 of NZ_BPMA01000017.1, forward strand.
TTTGCCTTTCTCTGACCTTTGAAGCATTGATATTTCTTTGGCACAATCTAATGATAGAGCGTAGTCTTTTTTGTTTGTGCCACCTATGCCGTTTGATGCCTGAACAAAAATGTTTATCGCCTGATAATCAATATTTTCAGTAAATCCATATTCAAACATTCTTTCAATCCAGCGATTAAAACCTTCTTTAATCTCTAAAAATTCGTACAATTCTCTTGCGGACACAGCTTGAATGCCGTTTTGCTCTGTTATTTTTATTAACTCTTTCATAATTAAGCGGTTTTTTGGGTTAATAAATTATTGCTCAATATTTGCACTTTCTCAAAGTAATCAGGACTTTTAGGTAACAAATCTACAAGCATTTCAAAGAGTGCTGTTACTTTATTGCTTCGTATCAGCAATATTTCACGTGGTTCATCTTCGTTGATTTCGGTATGCAAATCTTCGATGTTATCACGCAAAACCTCTATCATATTGCGTAATTTGTAGTCTAACAGATAATCAACTGATGATAATTCTTTGACTAATTCAAGGGTTCTTTTGGCTGTTGCAACTGCTTGGTTCCTTGTTTGGGTTTTTGACATAAATTAAAAAAAATTAAACGGCGTGAGTAGGTGTTGTCAAAAACCCGTATTTACGAATTTGCATAACATTACTATTATGCGACACCCTCACGCCGTGAGTTATAAATATTTTACTTAATATACAGAAATAAAAATCTGTACGGGTTTTTGACACTGCAAATGTACGACAATTTTTTAAATGTGCAAATTATTTTCATCAAAAAAAATCATTTTTTTTGCCTATCGGTACTACCGACAAAAAAGCCCGTTGATTTTCAACGGGCTGGGTGTAATTAAAAGGCAGCTATAATTATTGAAAATTATCAGCTGTTTTTCGTATGCGGGCGGCTAAGTCATACAAAGCACCTTTAAATTGTTCTTTTTCGGTTTCGGTAAAGCCCCCAACACCTCCGTTTCCGTCAATTTCTGAAAGTTTATTGTATATCCACGAAGCAGATTTTCCGAAATAACGCTGTGAAATTTTAGCCCAAGATATTTCAAGAGCAATGTCTTCTATTTGTTTTTTTGTAGTTTCTCTTTTACTGATAATTATTTCCATATGATAAGGTTTTAAAGTAGTGAGGTTGCCCTCACTACTAAGTTATTTTTTCTTTTGTTTAGCACGTTCTTTTTTTAGTATTTCCTTACGCTCTTTGTCTCCTTCTCCATCTAAAACCTTTTCAAAAAGTTCTCTTGCGTACCATTCCAGTTCAAACGAAGGGTTGTGTTGTGCTTCTCTAAAATTACGAATTGCTATAATCAGCTCTTCTTCTACCTTTGTTAATTTCATTTTTATATCCTTTTAATTACTCTACAAATATATTGTGAATTTCCACAATATGCAAGTTTTTTTGTAAAAAAAATTTGAAATATTTTCTAATTAGTTGATTTTCAGAAATAAAAAAGATTGTTTTTTTTATAGTTCCAAGTTTCAAGTTCCAAGTTTCAAGTTCTAAGGACATTAAACATTAAACCTTAAATATTAAAACCAATTTACACCATCTGCCAACGTGCTTTTACTCCACGAATATCATAATGCGTAAAAGTTTTGTAAATACCAATGCCTCCTTGTTTCATTTTGCCTTCTTTTATCAGGTTTTCGATAGTCTGAGCTACTTTTTTGGGCGATACCCCTTGTATGACTATATCGGCAGCTTTACCCAAAATATGCTGACTTTTAGGTGAGGCATTTTTTATTGTAGCGTTATATTTTGGGCTTCGATACCCGCTGTTAATCGTTATTTTTTTTCCTACAAAATCGCGCAAAACTTGTAGGTTTTTTGCCAATTCTTGAATATTTTTCAATACATCAGCGGGCATAGTTGAGCCGTCTTTGCTGTCAAATTCCGATTTTGAAAAATTATTTGTTAATTGAAAATCCATATTTTTATACTTTAAAAATTTGCTAATGTTATTAAAAACGCTTTTCTTATAATGTATATCAGTAATGCAAAATAAGCGATATACGCTATGGTTTTAATATTCTGTTTCTGCTCCTTGCTTACTTTGAGTTTCATTGTCGTTTTCATTGGTTTTTGCTCCATTTTGGAAACTATCAAAAAAATCTTTTAATTTGCCTTCTTTTTCATAATTATAAAGCGCTTGAATAACAAACTTGGGCGGGTGTTTGCCGTCGGTAATTATAAAAATGTTTTTCAATGCTTTTGAAACAGGGTAAAGTACCGATATAAATTCAATCGTTCCAACAAATACGCTCCCAGCAAAGCTATCAAGTAGCGGATTTGCAAGCACTCGAAGCAAGATATACACCGAAACCACTACGAACAGCATTTCGATTTCTTTGCGTAACATAATACCTATATTAAACGTGCCTCGTTTCCAATGATAACGAATGCCAACAATCAAATTGAGCAACAAAGCACTCGAAATAGACAACGCAAACACACGATTGTTGTCATACCATTGCGACCACAATGTATAAACGAACAAAAACGGCGTTGATTTGATAACAACATCAACGAAATAGCGCGTTTTGTCTTGCCATTTTACAACATTTATATTGGCAAAAAACAAAATAAGAGGCGCTATTAGTATTCCTATCTTTATCCATTGTCTTTTGAAAAACTCTTTTACTTTTTCTTTCATTGTTTATAATTATAAATTTTTAATCTCTATGAGACATAATATACCAATCAGCTCCATAATTGCGTACTACTAACGTATCTCCCCTTCCCATATCTATATAGCCTACGCTTCCGTTATATCTGTTACCATTATTATCCAATAAAAAACCACCTTCTGAACCTTCAATACGCATTATTGCATCTGCGAAACTATGAGCGCAAATTATAGATAATTCAAAGGTTACATCTCTACCTACCGATTGTCTAATTTCAGAGGCTTTTGGTAAGCGAACGTGTCCATTACCTATTCGAGTTGTAAAAATATACGTGTGCGTTTTTGTGAAATTATCAACAATAGCTCCGTAATATGTACCTCCTCTGTAAGCGTCTTCAAATATTACAGAATTTCCTTTTTGAATGGAATTTCCTTCTTGGTATGTATCACCTTTCATATAGATAGCTCGTGTAATTCCCTGTTTTACAATACCAGCTTTTGGGGTCATATCTATATAAATTCCATAGTTTTCATATTTTGTTGATTCTCCTTTGTTCATCAAAGAAAGTAAAGCAGCTATTTGTGAGCTTGATGATATGGTTTCTTTGCCTAATGAAACAAATTTATCTACATTGCCATCTCTGTCAGCAAATAGTATACTTCCTCTACCTAAGTGCAACCCTCCCTGATTTCTTGTATATTCGCCTCCACTTATCAAATGCGAAGGTTTGTCTATTTTATTTATAGTCTTATAATTTTCAACATCGAAATATCCAGATTGGATAGCTTCTGACAAAATTCTAAAATCACCAATAAAACACCCTTCTTTTGCGTGAAGTTTCGTTGCATATACGCGTCCATCTCTGGTTACTCGAAATGGGGCATTGTTTCTGCCTGCAAAATCACTTCCTGAATAAATACTTACATCATTGTTTCCTCCCACACCCGTAATTCCTGTGTTTGCTCCGTTTTCATTTCCTAATACAAGCGTACCTGTGGCTACTACATTGCCATCTATACGAGTTTCTGAAAGAAAATCTGTTTTGTTTTCGACTTTCGTAATTTTGGACGTATTTTGTTCTATTTTATGTCGAAACGTATTGGGAATTAAATTTGCATTATAGTCAATCGGATTAAATCGTGTATTGTTATTGTTTGTCCAGCCATTCTCAAACACTTCTACATTGATGTCTTGGTCTGTAAATACGTGATATTTTGCGCCTCCTCGCAAGTAAAATAGTTCTCTACTATCCGTCCAAGATTGGGAAATATCCAATAATGGTGATTTTCCTTCTTTTGTCCAAGCGTATGTGAATATTTCAATTATTCGTTCTATGTCAATAGTTCCCCAGCTGCATCCGTTGGTTGTCCATTGACATAGTAACGAAAAACTTTTACTTCCGTGTGTTGCCCACGAAGGACTATGAACATTATAATACAAATCCATAGTTACTCTAAACGTTTTTCTGCCTGTCGGTGGCATACTCGAAGATACCACTGGAAACCATTTATTTTGGTCAAAAGTCGTTAAATCCAATTCGGTAAGTTTGAGGCTGTCCGCTTTTTTGTCAATATTCTGCTGTAATTGATTTTGTGTATTCGTAATATTTTGATTTGTGTTAATAATCTGTTGTTGTACATCTTCGGGAGCGGGCGCCCAATCGGTGGCTTTGTTGCCTTTTTCTAATTGAACTTTTTTAACATTTGTAGCCCCGTACAAGTGTGGAAATATTATGTGCCCCTGATAGTCATCTTTTTTAAACTTGAATGTAGTATTAAATCGTTTCCAATCTGTTGTGTTTTCAGCTGGAAAATGCCCATCTGTACTATTATTAAAAAATACTCGCCCTTGCAGATCTCCTTTTGCATCAAAAGAAAACGTATAGGTTTCTCCTTCAACAAGTGGTTGTGTTAATTCTACATCATAATAAAACGTATCTTTTTCAATATGTGAATTTCTAATTAAATTTCGCCCACCAATCCGCAAATTATTTACTTCTTTTTGACTGATTTGTTGGATTTGCTCTTTGCTTTCTCGTGTAAATGTTACATCGGCTACAATGTTTATTTTGTCATCTAACATTTCAATGTATTGCTTTCCATTACTTGATGCTATTTTGCGTGTTGTGATTTGACTGGGCAATACTTCTGTAAATCCGTACATTTTAGAAAAGCCTCTTGTGCCTTCACGTTCCGAATTGAGAATACCAAACAGAAAATGATAAAAACCCATCTCTTGTTCCATATGTATCACATTTTCAGACAGAAAAAAAGTAGCTTCCGAGTTTGTTTTATTGGCTTTCACATACAAATAATACGACTTTTTTTCATCATTTAATCTTCCTGAGGTAAAAGCTGGCAAATCCCAAAATTTATATTCACTAACTGACCGCTTGGGCTTTATCGTGTCTATTCCCAATGTAAGATGTTGCAAAATGGACTTAGGTAGGCTTATTTGTTTTGTGTTGGCATCATACGTTACAGGCACAATTACTTCATTAGTAGTGGTTTTATTATCAACAAAACGAAATTGTAACGAAGCATCGCCAACCATTAGTTGCATTGTCTGAATAGTAGCAGGATTGATACTTTTGCTATATTCTGTAAAAGCGTTTTCTATCAAAGTTTGCGTTTCTTGTGTATCCTGAAAGCGTCTTTTTGAATAATCGATGATTTCTTTTCTTTGTTTTTGAGCTAATATTTCTTGTTGCTTGATTGTTCCAAATAGAGAAGAAATTCCCCCACTTACTACTTCATTGCTTAATTCTATAAGTGGATTTTCTGGGCTATTGATATGGTCTTTTATATTAACAATACGAATTAGAACCCCGTCAGGTTTGAAATGATTATCTTTAAAATTAACATACCCACCCAAAACAATTTTACCTCCATAATTCGCCCAATTATTTTTTATGAAAATGCCGTCTAATTCTCCTACAAATGAAAATTTATCTTGCTCATTTTCATACAAATATTTTACCGCTTCATTGAGCATTTCAAAACTTGCACCTGTTTTATTTTGCAGATTTGAAATATATTCATCGGGCATCTGCATACCGAAAACGGCAAATTGATCACCTTTCTTTGGGTGAAAATGTCCATATCGGTCGTCTTCGGGAAAGGTTCGCCCATCTTCTTCCTTGGGTATAATATGAAAACGTCCTTTTTCATACTTGACATCAAACTCTCTACCAGAAAGCATTCCACTCTCAAAGATAATCGTCAATTTTTCACCTGCAATCTTTAATTTCTCAAAATCAATCCCTTGCATCTGAGGACTTTGTATAGAGTAATTATTACCTCCAATGTTTTTCTTCCATATTTGGTCAATCGTATAAACGGCTTTGGGATAAATATGAGATAAATCCAAACTTGCCTCATTGGTAAAATTCACTTTCTCTTTTCGCTCAATATAAAGCCCTTGCGGGTCTGTTTTATATACAATGCCATTGTAAGTAAATTCATAATTTTTTGGCAAAAGCAATGTATCATTCCCGTACTTTGAAGGGTCAATGTTTCTATCCCCTCCCTGTACATACAAGCGAGTTATACGCTGATTTTCTGAATTTCGACCTACACCCGATTTAAACCCGTTGCCTTTGCCATAAGCAAGCACCAATGGATTATCTTTATTGTATTCAACTTTTTTTAAATCAATCGTTTTATTCTTTATTTCCCATTCGGTTTTGAAAGTCTCAGCTATCAAGGTTAAAGCCTCTAAACAACTCTGATGATTGAAAGCAATGAGTTTTTCGTTACTTGATATGTATTCTCCGATTTTCCATTTATTGGCTGATGTATCATTTTCATTTAAAACATCGGTCAATAACCGCAAATACTCCTGAGGTGTTGCCGTCAAGGTAAATTTTACCTTTTTACTTACCAAATCTTTAAATCGAATGGTAGTTAAAAGCGCTTGCGAACTTTCCATAACCAACGTATATTCATAGTGTCGATTACTGATTTTCTTAAAGTTTTGAGGCTTCAAAAGCGTGTATCTTTCGCCTTGAAAATCGCAAAACGAACCTATGGGAAACTCGATAAATTCAGGCAAATCAAACAATAATGTAATATTGTGTTCGCCTGCTATTTCACGAAGGCGATAACTATCATCTTTTACATCAATTTCTTTAAATTCGGTTTGAGAAATATATATTTTCATTTTTAACTTTTTTTCGTTTGTTTCAATAGTTTTTAAATAATAACGATATTCATATCAAACTGGCAACGCACACGGGTTTTATTTTCGTGCAAATCAAAATATAGCACTTTACTACTTTCATAATAACATTGATAGGTTTTGGTTTCTGCTCTGAGTTCTCGTGCATTTTTCTTTATCCAATTATGCAAAAAACCATAATAAATATTCCAGAAGTTAGACAACTCACAATTTAAAAAACATTTTATAGTTGCTTTTCGACTTTTCTTTTTTAAAGATTGGTCAAAGGTTTTTACACCCGAAAGTAGCCCATTGGTTACCTCTAATATGGGTTTAACTTCTTTCTCACTATACACATTTTCACTCCCTTCCAAAACAACTATTCCATATTTTGAAAAAGCAACACCATCTAAAAACCAATCATCCGTACCTTGATTGATAGTTACGGGGTTGTACGTATAATTCCATAACGGCAAATCATCACTTAGTTTTATTTTTATTTCTGATTTGTTTAAAAACTCCTGATAACCCGAAAATTCAACAATCCGAAGTTTAAACACTTTCTCTACATCAGGAAAATACCAATCTCGGTGATTTTGCTCCAACAAAAAAGCAATAAAATCAAAGTATTTACTTTTATCAGCCAATAAAAACGATAATTCAAGCGTTTTTTTATCCAATTTAGGCGCTGATAAATCGACTTCCAAGCCGTCATATTCAGCCCAATCGTTACTCAGAACGTTTTTCATCGAAGGGTACGAAACCAAACTTGAAAAATCATTGATAAGTAGCGTGGCTGTAAAATCGGATATGTTTTTTTGGCTGATGGTCATCGTTATATTTTTCAAATGCAAAGTTACAAAAAACGTGTAAAATCAACACGTTTTTATAGGTGTTTTTTTACTTTATTTTTAGCCCATGCAATTTAATTTCTTCAAAATTTGAACTCATTTTTGATATATCCGTTTCTATTTTTGCCAATCTACCTGTATTGGTATCTATATTTGCTAAGTGTTGCAGAGACCTTGCCGAAAAGTCTTTCATAAAATCGGTACTTTCTTTTATTCCTTGTGCTATGGTAACTGCTTTTTTCAATTCTTCATTACTCACTCGTTGGAGTTCGTTCATCGAGGAAAAACGAGCGCTTAATTCGCTACCTGTATCTTGGCTCATTGATTGTAAACCTTTTACTTGACCTTTTTGGTTTTCTTTATTGTTTTTCAATATATCTAACCCGTAATTATCTTTTCCTACTTTTTGTAATTGTTCAAGAGCTAAGTGCATATTTTTAGCAACACCGCTTAATTTTCCTGCACTTTTTCCGATAGCGTCTAAAAGTCCTGCTTCTCCTCTTTCTTTTGTTTGTTTGATAATATCTTGTTTAATTTCTTGAATTACGGGCTCTGCTAGAGCATCAAAAATCAGTTTTGTTCCCAAATCCTCAAAAATGGAACTTACTACCTTACGCAAAGCAATAGCTGCGTCTTCTCCTGCTTTAAATGCATCTACTAATGAATTTCTTAATTTGTTTCCTAACTCAGATAGTATCTCTGTGGCTATATCATTGATTTTCTTATTAGATTCTTCTATTTGTTTGTTCCAATCTTCAATGTTTTGTACAATTTCTTTTGTTTTTTCATCAAGCTGGTTGTTTGCCTTGATGTTTTCAAGTAGCGCTTTATTTACATGCAAAAGTCCATCTGCTCCTCGCCATACTAATTCAGGAAATTCATGTAAAATACCGCTCCACTCTTGTTTTCTCTTTTTCTTGAACAGCCCCCCAACAAACCCAACAACTGCGCCGATAGCACTGCCTATGACTGTCCCTACTATTGGCACAACAGACCCAATAACCGCCCCCGCTCCCGCCCCCTGCAAGGCTGTATTAGCAACCGCCCCCCAGTCAGTAACATTTCTCGAACCTTTTTTTACCCTACCTTCATTTATTAGCTGGTGGATTTTCTTTTGTTGCTCTTCTGTTGCATAGGATAACGATTTTAGTCCGTCTTTCATTCGATTAACGTACTGGTGTGTAAGTCCGCTACTATTAAGTTCTGTACGCATTCTCAGCTCTTGTGCAAGGGCTAAATTATAATCTTCTTGCGCTTGTCTTTTGTCTCTTGCATCTTGTGCATTTTGCGCTCGTATGGCTCTGTTTCGAGCGGATATTTCCCCTATTGTTCCAGTAATAAAACTCACTCCTGCACTAATAGCTGAAAGCCACCCTTCACCCTTTGACATTCGCCCTGCATTTATTTGAATGGCAGTATTAAGTCCCTGCAATCCTACTTGTATGCCTTCCGTTATTTTTGCAAATGTTTTTAGTAAGGAACTTTCTAAATCATCACCTAATTTGTCGAAAATAGAAGCAATTCTCTCTGATACGTTTTGAAGTTCGTTTATTCCATTGCTTATATTGTCTGATGCTTGTAATTTGTTTTGTGAGGTTGTATTCGGGTTTAAAATAATATGAAACCCTTTTATCATATTTGTTAAATTGTTAGAAAAACTTCCCCTTGCTGTTCTTTTTAACTCTTCAAGTCTTTTGTTAAGTCGGTCTAAATATTCAATGTCTTCGGATTTAGTTAAGTCTAAGTTTTCTTTTACTTTCTCGATAGCTTTTTCACTTTCGGCTATCATTTCATTTAACTGCTTATTTGTAAAGTGAGAAAAATCAGAAAATAATTTTTTTGTATATCCGTAATTAAAAATAATTTTGTATATTTGCCTCAAAATCAATAGTTATGAATATTTTT
>NZ_BPMA01000018.1:0-124772 GCF_026005215.1 Capnocytophaga catalasegens
TAGACGAATCTGTTTACAAGCTCAATCGTCGTTACTTTGCAGAGCATTTATTTGACAGATTGGTTTTAGCCAATATTACAGCTTATGAGTGATTACGGATATACAATAAATTTATTTATTTTTTTAAAAAAATTCCTCATTTTTGCACTCTAAAAAATATATAATCATTTTAAATCAAATTTCAATGAAAAAATTAGTAGAATTTTTGGCAGGAAGCCAATCATGTTTTGTGAATTATATTCGTATTGCTATTTTTATAGTAATGGCTTGGATTGGAGGTCTTAAAGTTTTTCAATACGAAGCCGACGGAATAGTTCCTTTTGTAACAAACAGTCCTTTTATGAGCTTTTTCTATAACAATAGAGAAATGGTTGATAACGGAAAAGGGAAAGTAGTAGCCCAATACACACTTCACAAAAATCCAGAAGGCTTGGTAGTTCCTAAAAACATTGAGTGGCACAAATCGAATGGAACATATCCTTTTTCTTATGGATTAGGTGCGGTTATTTGTTTTATTGGAACTTTGGTGCTACTCGGAATCTGGTTTCCTAAAATAGGTATTATTGGTGGGTTGCTTACTTTCGGAATGTCTATTGTAACGCTTTCGTTCTTAATCACTACTCCTGAAACTTGGGTTCCTAATTTGGGAAATCCAGAAATTCCTGGCTCACAAAGTCCTAATTACGGATTTCCTTATCTGTCAGGGGCAGGTCGCTTGGTTATCAAAGACATTATAATGTCGGCAGGTGGACTTGTAGTGGCTTCTGATGCAGCTCAGCGTATTTTAAAATCATGTAAATCATGTAAAAATTAAACCTAAAAATCCACACACATATAAAAAAGAAGCTAAGAACAATTTCCTAGCTTCTTTTGTTATTATGGAAAAAATTAAAATTATTCCCAAGAAATATTGTCAATTACAACTTGCGCTGCTGTAGAAGCCGCAGTTCCCAATTTTATAGTAATTGTTTTCATTCCTGTAACATTTACCTCTATATTATGTATTATTGCAGGATTTTCAGCATCTCCTCCGTATTCAAATGTTTTTCTGTGCACTTCGGTAGTACTATTTTCATCTCCATTCAACACAACTAAAATACGCTGTTTAGCAGAAAAAGCTCCTCTTGCTTGGAAAGTTATTTTGGTTACATTGGAAGCAAAACTTAATTTAATATATCCATTATCATTGGATCTTCTTAGCATAAGACCTTTACCTTCTATTTCACTTCCTGTTACATCAGTACGAGCTTTATATTCTAATTTTGTTCCATCAGAAGCTGTCAATTCTCCTTGATTTGTATATCCTTGTGAAGAAGATGTTAAATTTTCAAAATCAAACTTATTTCCCGTAGGGGTTGGTGTATTGCCACCACCTGGATTAGGATTATTTGGTGTTGTACCAAATATAAGATCAGATTCTTGAGAATAAACAATTTCTTTTATAACCTCGCCTGATGTTAATTTATAATCAGTAAATTTACCTGTTACTGTAAGCTCTTGTCCTTCTGTTGCCAATTTATTTTTTGCTTCTTGGGATAATGCATCAGTTACAGCCTTTGGTGCATAAATCTGAATAAGAGTATTGTCTTTAAGTTTGAAATAAGAACGATTATTTTGTATGGTAATATTTCCGTGTATTTTTACCATTTTGCCTACTTCATATACACTTACATCACTAGTAGCTGCTTCAATAGTGGTAAGAGTAGGAGGAGTTGGTTTTTCGTTACCTGTTACTGGCGGAATACCTGTTTGATCATCTTTCTCACATGAGGCAAAAATCAGTAGTGCTAAAACACTTGTAATAAATATTTTTTTCATTGTTATTATATTAATTTGTTTTCTGAATATCATCTAAAGTATTGATATAAAACTGATACGTACTATTGTACTTGGTCAAAATTCCTGTGATAATTAGCTTACCTGAAGGAACTAATTCTTGAGCGTATGTAGCATAGCTACTTGTCAAGAAGATTACACTTCCTCCCAAATTGTCTTCCAATTTGTACGAGGTATTGTATTGGTCTGTTATTTTGTAGAAGGTTTGTCCTACAGCATTATTTTCAAATTGAACGTTTTTGAGTGTAATCAATCGATTTGTGTTTTCATTTTTATTCAAATTTTTAATATCATCAAATAAAATAGTTAGCTCTGAAACGGCTTTTTTTTCTCCCATATTTATAACTACTTCATCAATCATAGAAGGAGGTAAATTTGATATTTTGGTATTTCCTCCTGCGGTTACTCCTGAACCATATCCTATTTCAATGAGAGCATATCGGGTATTATACCAAAAAGTCGTTCCTTTGAGTCGTATTTGCACTTTGGTTCCGAGCGGAAAATCACCATATAGTCCCTTTTTTTCAATGGCAACAGCTATTGTTCCTAACTTGTCGGGAGCTTGTACATATATTTTTTTATAAAAATTTCCATCTTCATCACTCGAAATTACATAACCTTCAAAAGCATCATTCTCTGTGTATTCGGTAATAAGCGTTGTGGCTTTGTCTCGAAGTTTCGTATAACTTATACGATTTCCGTCAAATGATTCAGCTTTATTTTTATCAGATTGTTGTAATTCAGCATAATTCGGGTCATCATAATTACTATCTTTTACACACGAACTAATAACAAATAAAGCAATCGTAATAATAGGAATAATATATATCTTCATCTTGTAATTTATTAAATTATTTTTAGAAACTTACAGCCATATTTACATAATAAGTTGTTCCATAACCTACAAAATATTTATTTCCAAAAGTAGGATATCCATTGGCTCTTTCATATACCATTGCTTGATAATTTCCTCTTCGGGCTTGTTCAAATCCACCTGTTTTGAATTGTTTGTTAAGCAAATTATTCACACTTGCAAAAACACTTACATATTTACCTTTTATCCGCCATGACTTGCCTGCGGTCAAATTTACTAAAAATAATGAACCTAAATTCTCTTGCGTCAAAAATTCTTTTACTTTTTCTTGATCAATATTAGAGAATTGGCTTCCAGTAGTTGGGTCAAGGTAAATATTAGTTGTTCGAAGAAAAGGAGCTATATCTATATAATTATCATTGAACCAGTTAGCTGTAGCTCCCACCCACCAATAACGTGGATTTCGGTACTCCAATCCTACAGAATATGCTTGCTGTGGAGTTCCTGCTACTCTATAATTCTTCATATAAGAGATATATGGTTTTCCTATTAGCCTTTCATCAGAAGAATGAATTACAGTAGGATTATTTGTATAATAATATTTATTCCAAGTAGCCACAGCAGTAGCTTTTAGAGTCGGCAATATTTGAAACTCTGTCCCCCATTCAACTCCATAATGCAATTTATCTATATCCGTTACTGTTTCTGAAAGAAATCCACCAGACTCCTCTCCTACTCTCGCTTGTACAAAAAAGAAATTTTTATCAGTAACATCTTGATATTTAGTTACATATCCTGTAATTCTCGACTTAAAATATGGCATTCGGATAATATAACTTGCATCAGCAGTAGTTTGTGTTTCAGCTTTGATATCAAAAGGAATTACAGAGTTAGAGTTACGAATATTCATAAAAATAGCATTCAACGCTTGTGGTACTTCAAAGTATCCTGCATTGAATTGCAATATGTGCCGCCCAGTGATACTATACGTAAGCCCTGCTTTGGTGCTTACCGAATTGAAATATTTCACACCACTTTTTCCTTTAGAATCAGTGTAAGTTTTATTATTTTCAAATTGTCCATCACGTTCATAACCTGTATAATCATATCGACCAGCTATGTAAAAATCGGCACGTCCGTATTTAAAGCGAAGTTGTCCAAAAGCGTTTGCTTTCTGAATCTGAGCTTTATAATGATATTGATATTTATCTCCTTCAACCAATTGTTCATCGGTTGTATTATACCATTGTCCCGTATAATAGCTTTTGTTTAGAAAATATTTACCTCCGAGCAAATCATTGATTTGTTGATAGTTATCTGTTTGTATATTTTGATAGGTAGCTCCTGCATTCAACCAAATATTAGAATTTATCTTGGTAGATGATAATATATTACCTGTCAAGGTTTTAGTATCAATAACATCTTCACCGAGAACATAAATACTTTCTCCATTGATATTATGATTTGCCTTATAAAGTTTATCCCAATTAAGCTGACTATTGTTGCGGAAATATTGTATTTGTTGATATGTTTTGTCTAGCGCATAAGGGTCGTGGCGTGATGGGTCATTCGGATTATTCATATTATAATAATGAGAAGGCATATTGGTATAATAGGTTGGGTCGGGATTTTGAGCCTTAGCATACTGAATACGTGTATCTCCTATTTGACCAAATTGATATCCTATATTTGTATTGATTTTAGTATCATTTTTTTTATAATTATGAGAAAGAATGAATATAGGTTCGGCTATTCGTTTCATTTTTGAATTTCGTACATCACCATGTTGAGTACCCCAATTTGGATTATAATATCTACCTCCCAAAGCGATAACTTCTTGTGTTAACGGTGCTGATTTTCCTCTATTATTATAGGAATAAATTCCTGCGAAATTGAATGCTGAGTGTGAATTCACTCGATATTCTATAGCTGCTGCAAAAGCATAAGCATTGTATAACATTCCGTCAATATAGCCTCCGTTATTAGCCCAACGTCTTGAACCCGAAAGTGAATAAGCCCATTTGTTATTTCTCAACCCCGAGTTATAGGTCGCCATTACACGTCCTGTATAAGTTCGATTAGATGCCGTTGCTGAAAATCGTAATCCTTCTCTATTCTCTGACGGACGTATAGAAATGTAATTACTTCCAAATATACCTCCGAAATCATATTCTGATGCCTGTACACCTATCGTATTGATTTGATTACGTGTCATATCATTCAATCCTCCCCAATTACTCCAATTGGCTCTTCCTGTCTCTATTTTAGCCATCGGAACCCCATTGATAAGTACATTTGCTTCCCGAGAATCATAGCCTCTTGGACGAAAAAATACCTGTCCGAAATCGAACGATGCACGTTGAAAATACACATCGCGAGATGATTGTAATAACCCCGAAACCATATCTGCACTTCCTTCATCATCTTCCAATTCGCTTTCCGAAAGAGATATAACATTGGTGTTTAGTTCCTGAATGGAATCCAATTGTAATACAATAGTAGGTAATGTAAGATTTTCTGTTACTTTCAATATCATTCGTTGCGAAATATATCCACTAAGAGATATATTCAAAATATGAGTCCCCTGAGGAAGCTCCATCGAAAAGTTCCCTGAGGCATCAGTCAATATTTCTTGAAAAGAATTTTCCATTTGCAAAGAAACATTGGGAAGTGGTTTTATACCATCAGTAACGCTACCTTGAACAAAAAATTGTTGAGCAGAACTTATCCATCCTGACAAAACCACAAAAAATGTTAAAAATATTTTTTTCATATCAAAATTAAATTGATTTTATTTTTATATTTTTTTGAAAATTATTTCTCTTTTATAATATAAACATAAACCGGAAAATGGTCAGAATACCCACCTGTATATTGTCCATTACTATAACTTCTGAAAGGATATCCTGCATATTGTCCTGAGGAATTAACAACCATTGGGTCGTTAAAAACACCTGCTTTCCAATACTGATAACCTTGCACGGGTTTTAACAATCCGTAAGTAAAATATATTTGGTCAAACAAATTCCAACTATCACGATATGCCAAAGAACCTATTCCTTTTTTGAGCATATTTTCCATCGGATTGTAAAGCTCTCCTTCTTTTACTTTGGTTTTATCTGCCTTGGTTTTCAACACTTTTTTAAAACTGGAATTGCTTGCATCATCATTGAAATCACCCATACTGACAATTTTTGCTTGTGGATTGATTTTCAGTAATGAATCTATAATTTGCTTGTTTAAAGCAGCAGCAGCTTCTCGAAACGGGCGACTTACAGCCTCTCCGCCAGAACGAGAAGGCCAGTGATTGACAATAAAATGAAATTGTTCACCATCTAACTTGCCCGTAACCAGTAATTGGTCTCGTGTATAACGTCGCTTTCCGTCAGAATCAAATATTTTCAAAGGATGTTTAGAAGTACTTGTAGGGGCAAAAACATCTTTTTTATAAAGAAGCCCAACATCAATACCACGAGCATCGGGTGAATCGAAATGCACAATTCCATAATTATAACTTCGTAAATGTGAAGTTTTGACCAAATCAAGCATCACATCTTGATTTTCTACTTCACAAACTCCCACTATATCAGGAGCTTGTCTTGTTACGTCTTTTCCTATTTTGGCGATAACACTACTTATTTTATCTATATGGTCATAATAAATTTCAGATGTCCATCTATCTTTGCCTGTTGGAGTGCGGTCATCGTCAAATTTTTTAGGATCATTGATAGTATCAAACAAATTTTCTACATTATAAAAAGCAATAGTACGAACATGATACGATTTTTTCTGCGAAAAAACAGAAATACTTAATAATAAAATCCCACCTATCAAAATGTTATGCAAAATTTTCATAAGATTTAAAATTTTCTACAAATGTACAAACAAATTATTGAAAAAACAAGATTCAATATTTTATTTTTTTAATTTCAAAGATAAAAAAAGTCGCCTATAATGACAGACGACTTTTTGTTTTTCATACAAAAATTAAATTGCACTAATAACTGCTACAAAATCATCAGCTTTTAGTGAAGCTCCACCAATAAGTCCGCCATCAACATCTTTTTGTGCAAAAATATCTTTGGCATTCTTAGGATTGGCACTTCCTCCGTAAAGAATTGATACATTTTGTGCAACTTCATTTCCGTATTTGTCAGCAATAATTTTACGAATAAAAGCATGCATTTCTTGTGCTTGCTCGGGTGTAGCCGTTTCTCCTGTCCCGATAGCCCATACAGGTTCGTATGCCAAAATCACACTTTGCCACGCCTGAGCCGAAAGGTGAAACAATGCTTTTTCAATCTGTTCTTTTACCACATCAAAATGCTTGTTAGCTTTGCGTTCTGCAAGTTTTTCGCCTATACAAAAAACTACTCGCATCTTGTGTTTAAGAGCTGTATCAACTTTTTTGGTTAAGGCTTCATCAGTTTCGTTAAAATATTCTCTACGTTCCGAATGCCCTAGAATCGTAGTTTTTACACCGATTGAGGCAAGCATTTGCGCCGAAATTTCGCCTGTATAAGCTCCATTTTCCGCAAAATGCATATTCTGAGCAATAACCTCTACTTTACTTGCTTTTGTCTTTTGAACAGCAGTCGCCAAATTAACAAAAGTTGGAGCAATCATTACCTCGGCAGTTGTTTGAGGCAATTTTGTAAGTAATTCGGCAATAAGTGCTTCACTTTGTACCAAATCATTGTTCATTTTCCAGTTTCCTGCTACAATTTTTTTTCTCATAAAACGTAAATATCTGTTATTTAATCAATTAAAATATTTTTATTATATTCAAAAATCGGATATAAAAGTACAACTTATTTTTATATTAAGTTACTTTTTTTTGAAAAATTTAGTTTTGAAGTTCGTAATTGATAATCATTCCTGTTACATAATTATAACTTTGTATACCTTTTTTTTGATTGTTTGCTTTAAGAAAAACATCATAACTCGCTTTAAAATAGGGTTCTAACGGATTTTGATATTGCTTCCAGAAATCAGAACTTTCTTTATAATTTTTCAAAATTCCTTTTCTGATTTTTGATAAAAATTCATCATATTTTTCCTGATTTACTTTCTGAACTTCGCCAAGACAATATCGCAAAGCAAAAAGTGCCGCACTATATTTAAAATATTTGTTCTGATGATGAGTTGATACCAAATACGCTATAAAATTCGCTTCATTTTCAGCAGAATACCCCAACTGATGTGCTACTTCATGAGTTGCTGTAATAGGCACATGATACCCAACAGGAAGTCTATTGACTTGTGCCTCTCCCGTAAAAGGATTCAAATAGCCACTATATCCCATATAAGTTAATACTCGGCTATAAAGAGATGATTTTAAACTATTTACACAAAGTTTAAACTGAGGAAATTTATATGATATATTTTCATAACCTTGTGAGGTAAGTTTATATATTTCTTGATTTGTCAAAGGAATATCAACTGAAAGGGTATCGATGGACATAAGTTGGGTATGAAGTTCGTTTGCTCGTTGAACAAAAATCTCGGTTGCATTATAGAGTTCTGATTCTGTATAAATTGTATTCAATTTGAGTGTTTTTTCTAATGGTTTTCGATAATAATTAAATCCCCAAAACAAATGAAATATAAAAAATATTCCCCCTACAAATAGTACTATTTTACCAAAAAAATAAACCGGATTTTGCCAAATACTTTTAAATTTTTTAATAAAAAAAAGAAATATAATCCCTCCTATTATCGTATAAAAAATATCGCCAATCGAAAAAGGAATCCAACCGAAAATGAATCGCAAAACCATACTAATATAAGGATAAATTCCTGTACTATATAATTTTTCAGTAAGGTCAGGACTTTGTCTAAAAATAAGTACAAACAAATATGTTAGTAAAAAAAGTCCTATACCGATATAATACTTTGTAAAACGATTCTTTTTTGTGTTGGATAAATTCATTTTTTATTATACTTTTGTAATATCTTTTCTTCCTCCAAAGGAAAGTATTTTTTGTCTAATATACAATAAAAAAAGTATTTTTATTTCTTTTGAAATCAAATTCTTTAAAAATCAATGAATTATCAAAAAATTATTTCGCAAATTTATAACAAAATTTTGCTTGAAGAGAATAAAGGTACTATACCGACTTACATACCTGAATTGGCGCGTATCAGTCCTGAAAAGTTTGGTGTTTATTTCTTAAACTTAAATCAAACACAAATTGGAAAAGGTGATTTTCAAGAAAAATTTTCTATCCAAAGTATTACCAAAGTTTTGTCTATGACCATGGCGTACAGAGAATTAGGCAACGACTTGTGGAAGCGTGTAGGGATAGAATCTTCGGGAACATCATTCAATTCATTAGTACAATTGGAAGCCGATAATGGTATTCCTCGCAATCCACTTATCAATGCTGGTGCTATCGTTGTTTGCGATATTCTGCTGTCTGTTTTAAAAAATCCGCAAGAAGATTTTTTAAAATTTGTACAAGATGTAACTAATAATTCATCTATAAATTATTCGTTACGTGTGGCTAATTCTGAAAAATCAGTCGGTTATCGAAATTTTGCACTTTGTTATTACATCAAATCGCTGGGAAATATTAAAAATAACCCTATTGATGTATTAGATTTTTATTTCAAACTCTGTTCTATCGAAATGAATTGTCAAGAATTAGCTCATACTTTTTCTTTTTTGGCTAATGATGGTGTAAAACCTCACGATGGGCAACGTATTTTGACAGAAATACAAACCAAACGTGTTAATGCCATTATGCAAACGTGTGGTTTTTATGACGAATCGGGAGAATTTGCATTCAGAGTTGGACTTCCTGGAAAAAGCGGCGTTGGTGGTGGTATTGTTTCGGTTATGCCCAATCAGTATAGCATTGCGGTATGGAGTCCCCTCCTTAATGAAAAAGGAAATTCGTATCGCGGAATGAAATTTTTAGAAAAATTTACCACACAAACCCGAATTTCAGTTTTTTAATTTAATTTAAAAAATGTAAAGATGTAATGTTTAAAAAAAATGTAGAGACGCAAAGCATTGCGTCTCTATTCAATTAACATATAATAGTTTTTTTTATAGAAAATTACCCACCCAAATGTTTGACGTTCTCCAATCGTTGGAATAGCCCCTGCATCAATGTTTGACATTTTCCAATGATTGGAATAACTCCTGCATCAATGTTTGACATTTTCCAATCCTTTAAAAAATCTCTCAAATATTAAATTAGCTTTGGATATTTTATGGGATTTACTTCATTCATCATCATATATATTTTCTCAAAAACATCTTCTACATTTGGTTTTGAAAAATAATCGCCATCAGAAGAAAATGCAGGTCGATGTGCCTTGGCTGTAAGTGTTTCAGGTTTGCTATCCAGATAACGATATGCGTCTTGTTTTTCCAGTATTTCTTGTAGCAAATACGCTGATGCTCCGCCAGGAACATCTTCATCAATAATTAACAAACGATTTGTTTTTTGAATACTTTTCACTACATCTTTATTTATATCAAAAGGAAGTAATGATTGTACATCAATAATTTCAATACTAATATCAAATTTTTCTAATTCGCTAACTGCTTGTTCTACAATACGTAATGTAGAACCATACGAAACTACGGTAATATCTTTCCCCTGGCGGATTGTCTCAACTACTCCTATGGGAGTTTTAAACTTGCCCAAGTTTGTTGGCAATTTTTCTTTCAAACGATAGCCATTGAGACATTCTACAATCAAAGCAGGTTGGTCTCCTTGCAAAAGAGTATTGTAGAAACCTGCCGCCTTTGTCATATTGCGCGGTACTAATATATAAACCCCTCTAAGCAGATGTAACAACCCGCCCATAGGAGAGCCTGCGTGCCAAATTCCTTCCAAACGATGCCCTCGTGTACGAACAATTAGTGGTGCTTTTTGACGCCCATAAGAGCGATAATGAAGCGTTGCCAAATCATCACTCATGGTTTGCAATCCGTACAAGATATAATCCAAGTACTGAATTTCAGCTATTGGGCGTAATCCTCTCATAGCCAAACCGATTCCTTGCCCAATAATCGTTGCTTCACGAATTCCCGTGTCTGAAATCCGATATTCTCCATATTTTTCTTGCAATCCCTCCAAGCCTTGATTTACATCGCCTATGAAACCTACATCTTCTCCAAAAATAACAACTTCGGGCTTAGTTTCAAATATTTTATCAAAATTATCTCTTATAACAATACGACCATCTACCATAGGGGCATCTTCTTCATATTGAGGAGCTACTTCTTCTACAAAAATAGGATTTAATGGTGTTTCGCTATACAAATAGGAATTATATTTCTCTTCAAAGATTTCGTTGTACCTTTGTACCCAATCTCGAAGTTGTGTTACAGCATCATTTTCTTCATACGTTACATAACGTAATGCTTTGCGAGCTACGCTCATAACATCTTTATAATATGGGTCATCTATTTCAGCCAAAGTATCTTTCAGATGAGAAATTTCCATACTATTCAAAGATATTTTTTCAACTTCATACAACAAGTTGATAAGTTCTCTTTTAGCATTTTTGATTGGTGCTTGATAGGCTTCCCAAGCTTTATTTTTTCCTTGTTTTACTAAGTTTTTAGCTTGTGTATCTATTTGATTTATTTCTTCTTCAGTAGCTATATTAACATTCAAAATCCATTGACGCATTTGTGCGATACAGTCATATTCTTTCTCCCATTTCAATCGTTCGGGCGATTTATAACGTTCGTGCGACCCTGAAGTAGAATGCCCTACAGGTTGTGTAAGTTCTGTAACATGAATAAGTACGGGTACATGTTGTCCACGAGCTATTTGTGATGCTTTCTCAAAAACTTCTAAAAGTGCTGGATAATCCCAACCTTTTACTGAGAAAATTTCAAAACCTTCTCCTTTATCATCTCGTTGTAACCCTTTAAGTATTTCAGAAATATTTTCTTTGGTTGTTTGATACTTAGACGGAACCGAAATACCATAACCATCGTCCCAAATACACATAATTACAGGAACTTGCAATACACCAATAGCATTAAGGGCTTCAAAAAAATGCCCTTCACTAGTACTTGCATTTCCTATGGTTCCCCAAGCTACTTCATTGCCCGAATTAGAAAAATTCTCGCTTCCTTCTATCGGAATATTTCGATAAATTTTAGAGGCTTGTGCAAGCCCCACAAGGCGTGGCATTTGTCCAGCTGTGGGAGAAATATCGCTACTTGTATTCTTTTGATTTACAAGATTTTTCCAATTTCCATTTTCGTCTAAACTATGACTTGTAAAGTGTCCTCCCATTTGGCGTCCTGCACTAGTGGGTTCCGCTTTAATATCGGTATGCGCATAAATTCCTGCAAAGAAATTTTCAATAGAAAACTCACCAATTGCCATCATCAAAGTTTGGTCTCGATAATATCCACTTCTGAAATCCCCATCTTTAAAAGCTCTTGCCATTGCCAATTGTGGCACTTCTTTACCATCACCAAAAATACCAAATTTGCCTTTACCAGTAAGTACTTCTCTTCTGCCAAGCAAGCTACATTCTCTACTAATTACAGCTATTTTATAATCTTCAAGAACTTGATTTTTAAAATCTTCAAATGATAAGTTTTCTAAACTTGAAATATTTATATCCATAACAAACTAAGGTATTAAATAAATTATCAAAGGTGCATTTTTTCCTTTGAAAAACAATTTATATTTTATTTTAACAAATAATTATTTTTGATTCAATTATACTTCTTTTATATCTTTAAAAAAAATCCATTTCATTAGTACGACCTCTCTTCCTTGCTTTTCAAAAGCCCCAAAACGAGGCGCTAAAAAAATAGTAGTAAATCCTGATATGGTTACTGCTATCCAATAATTAAGTTCTGGAAGTAAAAAATTTACAATAAAACGTAATGTAATGAAAATCAATCCAAAAGATAAAAAATTATATAAAAAAGCTCGTGATTTTGCTGACATTTTCTGCAAATTTATTTTTTCGGTTCAAAGATACAACTTTATTTGTAAAAAACATTATAATAGACTAATAAAAAATCCGTAAAAGATAAATATCTTAAACGGATTTTTTCGATTTATACAAATTAGTTCTTTTATTGAATTTTGCTTTTTTCGTCTGCTTCTATAAGCGAAAGGTCATATCCTTGAAAACTCTTCATATAGTTACAAATAGTTGTTCCATTGGCGTCTGCAAAAGAATTTCCTCCGTTTGTAGCAAAATATTTTTTAACATTTTTGGCTCCTGCCAAATGTGCTGCTGCCAAAATTCCCGATTCGGTAATAAGCACTCCTCCGATACGTTTTCCTACATATTTTTCTATTTCATCACGAAGTTGCCATTTGTTGTACGAAATACTAATTTTGAACAATTTTTCTTGCAATTCGGGCGTAGTTAAAAACTCTTGACTATCTTCTACTCCGTAAAAATCCAACGCTGTTTTACCAAACTGATACTTGCCCATATAGCCATAATTATTGACTATAAAATAATTTCCACGAGATTCTCTATACCCCATTTTTTCTTTAAATCCTATATATGATTTTTCATTTTTTCCCAAAAAAGAAAACGAATGAATCATACCATCTTCAGGAAGAATAAATGCTGGTTGAGGAAATTCCACTCGCAAGTCTTTGTGAAGTTCATCACGAGTTAGTTTATCTGCATTAAGCACCATAAAACTTGACAAGGCCAACGATATTACGCCACCTCCCATAAAAGCATACCTTTTTTTAAATTTAACCATTCATCTTAATTTCTTTGAGACTTATATAATTGATTATCAAATAAATACACATTATAGCTCAAAATTTCAAGGGGCAAAGGTACGTCTTTTTTTTAAATAAAAAATTTATATGTTAAAAATATGTTATACTATATTTTAACTTAAATAATTATACTATCAGTTTAAAAATCATTTATGAAAAGATTTTTTTCACTAAAAAAAATTATCATTTAAGTTATATATTTAACACTTTGCGAATAGTTTTTAACACTCCAGAATGAACGTTATCTTCTTCAGTAACAAAATTGGCTACTTGTTTGACTTCTGGTTGTGCATTCTTCATAGCGTAACTAAAATAAGCTGTTTGCATCAGTTCCAAATCATTCAAATAATCGCCAAAAACCATTGTTTCTTGGGGAGAAATTCCTAATTTCTGTTGTATTTGCTTCAATGCAACCCCCTTATTAACTGATAGATTTGTAATATCAAGCCATTTGTCTCCCGAAACAACGATTTTGAACTGATTTTCATACAATTTCAAACGTTGATATGAGTTATTGCGAGGATTATTTTTGTCAAAAATTGCAATCTTGAAAATAGCATCATCAACTTGATACAAATCTGTAACTTGGTGTAATACAGGATAATACTTTCCAATATTATAATACGTTTCTGAATCAGAAGCATTTAAATAAGCACCTTTTTTCCCACAAAGAGCCACACCTATATTGGGGATTGTTTGACAGATATCTAACAACAGTGTAACATTTTGATTATCAATTGTATCCTCATATATTTCTTGTTCTTTGAGTAATACATATCCTCCATTTTCGGCAATAAATCCCATCTGATGATGTACAGATTTGAAAAATTGTAACAAACTCGGATACTGGCGCCCACTTGCTACACAAAATAATATTTCCCGTTTATAAAGTTCTTGAAAAACCTCTTGAAAATCAGATGGAAAATGATGATTTTCTCCCAAAAGAGTTCCGTCCATATCGGTTACAATAAGTTTTATCATTGCTTTTGATTTTAATTGTTTAACAAAACTAAACTCCATACAAAATCCTCAATTTCTCCACAAAAAACCTTGTATTTTTCTTGGCATTGGGGGTGTGTTATTCGGGCTGAAAATTCATTGGCTTGTATCGAATTTTTATCTAAAATAAGATGCTCTTTGAAATCAACTGATGGTACGTCGGCAGCTTTGTAAAGCGCTTCTTTGGCAGCCCAAATTTTGGTCAAAATAGAAATTTTTTCGGATTGTAGGTTATTTTTTCCAGATTTCCATTGGGTAAAACGATATGCCAAACGCTCTATGCGTGTTTGTTTTTTTTCAATATCAATTCCTATTTTCTGATAACTCAACCCAATTATTGCAAACTGATGGGAATGACTAATTGAAATATATTGCCCATTTGATAAAAAAGGTTTTCCATTTTCATTATAATAAAGTGCTTTCTGAGGAATTTCAGCAAGTTGTATCAAATGGCGAACTGCAAGCAAACTCTTGCGATGTCTTTCAGATTTCATCTTAGTAAGTCGCTCATTATCAATATTTGACAAGCTAATTCCTGAAAATAATTCAGTTTCAGTTTCTGTTATTTTCCAAATAAAAATAGAAGCATCTGTAAGATTTATTTTTTCAAAAAAAGGCATTTTACTAATGTTGATTTATCAATGACAAAATATAGTAATAATCTTCTTTATTTTCTACAAAATCTAAATTAGAAATGTCAATAAATAAAATATTCATCGTCAGATTATTTCTTAAAAAAGTGAGATAACTATGTTGAATATCATCTAAATATGTTTTCGGAATTCGTTTTTCGTATCCACGCCCACGTTTTTCTATATTTTGTAAAAGTCGATCAGAGTTTTGTAACAAATAAACATATAAATCAGGACGTTTTATCTCTTTGTACAAAATATAAAATATTTTTCGATATAGAGCAAATTCATCTTCGGTTAACGTAACCCCAGCAAAAATCAATGATTTGAAAATATCATAATCTGAAATTACAAAGTTTTTAAACAAATCTAATTGTGATAATTGTTCCGAAACTTGAGTATATCTATCTGTTAAAAATGACATTTCGAGAGCAAAACCATATCGTTGATTATCTGCATAAAATTTTGCCAAAAAAGGATTATCTTCATAACGCTCCAAAAGTAATTTTCCCAAAAAATCTTCTGAAATTTTTGTTGCCAATGAAGTTTTTCCTGCACCTATATTTCCTTCAATTGCTATGTAACTATATCGATTGGCAAAATTTATTTCAGTAGGAAGAAATAATTCTTCTTGTATAATTTTTGCTTCTACAACCTCCTGATTATCAATATATAATTGTTGTATTGTTTTTCCTAAAACAGGATGTACATAATCTGATGCTATATCTAACAAAGGTTGCAAGACAAACTTGCGAAAAGGTATCTGCGGGTGTGGAATGGTTAGTGTTTGAGTTTTTAAAATAAGATTATCATAAAAAAGAATATCCAAATCAATAGTTCGTGGCTGATATTCTTGGGTTTTCAGATTTCTTTCTCGACCTAAAAAAGTTTCTATGTTTAACAATTCTTGCAAACATTGCTCAGCCGAAAAAAAAGTTTCCACCTCAATACAAGCATTGTAAAACAGTTCTGATTCAAACCCCCAAGCTGGAGTTTCATAAATATGGGAAACTGACTTAATTTTACCCAAATGTCTTGAAATAGCTACAACGGCACGTTGCAAATATTCCTTACGATTTCCAATATTACTTCCCAATGCTATGTATACCTGATGTGTCGATTTCATAATGGCAAAGATACTATTTATTTGGGTAAAAATCTCTTATATTTTCCTCTTCTTTTTATTATTTTTTACAAAAAACTAATTTTTATAAAAAAAGGAATTTTGAGTCAAAATATATTTTTGTCAAAATTCCTCAATATAAATATTTTCTATCAAAAATCAACATTGTTTTTTTAGAAAATGATATAGCAAACGGATACCTACGCCTGTTCCTCCTACTTTGAAATACTTATAAGGTTTATTCAAAAAAGCTGTTCCTGCAATATCTAGGTGTAACCACGGATAATTTGTAAATCGTTGTAAAAATTTACCTGCAGTAGAAGCACCTCCTTCTGCACCTCCTAAGTTTTTAATATCAGCAATCGGCGATTTTATATCTTCATCGAATTCGTCCCAGAATGGAAATTCTATCAAACGTTCATAAGTTGCTTCTCCCGATTTTTTTAATTCATTTTTTACGCCTTCTGTAGCTGTTCCCATTACAGCACTTCCGTAGTGAGATGTTACGCGTGCAGCTGCTCCTGTAAGGGTCGCCAAATCAATTACCAACTCTGGATTATAGCGTTCTGCATATACCAAAGCATCTGCAAGGATAAGACGCCCTTCAGCGTCAGTATTTTTAATTTCAACCGTAAGTCCATTCATCATCGTAAGAATATCGTCTGAAACAAGCGCATTGCTACTTATTCGATTATCAGTAGAAGGAATAAGTCCCACAACATACAACGGCAGTTTATTCTGTGCTATCGCACATAGAGTACCTACAACTGCTGCACCTCCCGCCATATCCGATTTCATTTCATCCATATAAGCCCCTGTTTTGATATTATATCCGCCCGTATCATACACAACTCCCTTACCTACAAACACATAGGGTTTTTCATTAACAGCATTGTCAGGCTTCCAAGTAAGAATATTAAACGTAGGAGGTTGCTCACTCCCTTGATTTACACCTAATAAACCACCCATTTTCAAATCTTCTATTTGTTTTTTATTAAAAACTTGAACTGAAAAACCAAATTTTTCGCTCAAATTTATTATTTCTTGTGAAAATTTAACAGAATTCAAATAAGAAACAGGCTCATTAACAAGCGTTCGAGCAATACTTACTGAAGAAATTACATTTTGCAATTCTGTAATATTCTCTTCCGAAATGGCATTTATTGAAATTGTAAGTTCCTTATTTTCAGAATTTTGTTTTGTTTTATATTTATCAAAAGTGTATTCACTCAAAAGCATTCCTTCTAAAAATACAAGAATATCATCTTCGGGAAAAGTCGTTTGTAAAATAGCTTCCGTAATATCTTCTTTTTGTAATAACTGTAAAACCTCATGCCCTAATACCCGTAATTTTTCAGCTATTTTTGCTTGATTATCAGCTATTTCCAAAGCTAAAACAACAATAGAAATTGATTTTTCTGTCGGAAGATAGACTACCTTGTTTTCTTTTGTAGTAAAATATTTTTGACACAAAGGTCGTATTTCCTCGGGTAATTCAGTTATTTGTGAAGTTAAAAAAAGTGTTGTATTAAAATTATTTTTATTTGTTAATATTTTCATTGATACAAGAAGTTTAAACTATCATAAAATAAGTTTCTAAGTAGAGGCAATATTGTTTAGAACTATTATTTCTCTTGTTGTTTATTATTTTCTTCACTTGAAGATTCTTCTTCCAATAATCCTTTGTCAATCAATATATTATACCATTGAATTATTTTGCGAATATCATTGGCAAAAACTCTATCTTCGTCATAATTAGGTAATACAGAAAAGAAATATTCTTCCAATTCGTGTTTTTCAGCTTTGTGTGAAATAGTTGTTTTGTTTCCGTTTTCCTTCTCTTTGATGGCTTTGAAAATTTCGTGAAGTGGTTTTTCCTCTTCCAAAGTATAAATTGCTATTTCGGAAAGCAAACTCACATTGTTTCTAAGTCCTACATTGATTCGTTTTCCATCCAAAAGCGAAATAGCTAAAAATCCTGTTCGTGTTTGTGATTGCAATTGATATAATCCGGGTTTTCCCGAAATGGCTAAAATTTTGTCCAATTTCATTTGTATTTTAAATTAATTAATTATCTCTTTTTCTGGTCAGGAAAGTGCATACGATAACGCACACTGACTTTCCCTTTACTGATATTTGTCAATTTACCTTTTAATAATTGTTTTTTGAAAGAAGAAAGCTTATCTGTGAATAAAATTCCCTCAATATGGTCATATTCGTGCTGAATAACTCGCGCTGCCAAGCCTGAAAAAGTCTGCTGATGTAGATTGAATTGCTCATCTTGGTATTCAACAACAATAGTTCCTTTGCGTTTTACATCTTCATTTACACCAGGAATACTTAAACAACCTTCGTTAAAAGTCCATTCATCTCCTTTTTCTTCAATAATTCGAGCATTGATGAAGACTTTTTTGAAGTTGCTTAAAAATTCTTTTTCTGTTTCTAACAAATCTTCATCTTGGGAAAAAGGTTCTGTATCTATGACAAACAAACGTATCGGCTTGCCTATTTGAGGTGCGGCAAGACCTACACCACTACTTGAATACATCGTATCAAACATATTAGCAATTAACTCTTTAAGTTTCGGATAGTCTTTTTGTATAGGCTCACATACTTTTCGCAAGACAGGGTCTCCATACGCAACAATTGGTAATACCATAACTTTTCTTTTTAGGTCTGCAAAGATAGATAAATTTTGGAAAGTAAAAAGACTATAGTTAATTTTTTTAAAGATATATTTGAAAAAAATCTGTCAAAACCCCTATCTTTGCAAAAAAATATAATGAAAGATTTATTTGGAAAAGCAATATATGACTATTTTTCAGGAAATTATACTGAAAATTTAAAGACTGAAACCGATATTTCTGAACAAGACGAGTTACCTCTCTCTTATCTTTTCAGAACTTACCAGCAGATGCCTTTTTTAGAAAAAAAAGCACTTGATATGGCTTCTGGCAAAATACTTGATGTAGGTTGTGGAGCAGGTTCGCATTCGGTATATTTGCAAGAAAAAAACATGGATGTTATAGCCATTGATATTTCACCCAAAGCTATTGAAGTATGCAAATTACGAGGTATAAAAAATGCTATAAATCAAGATATTATGCAAGTAAAAGGTAAATTTGACACCATTCTTCTGCTAATGAATGGCGCTGGTATCTGTGGAAGACTTCGTTATCTTGATATTTTTTTACAAAAATTAAAATCCCTTTTGAACGAAAATGGACAGATACTTACCGATTCGTCGGATATTATCTATATGTTTGACCAAAATGAAGATGGAAGTTATGATATTCCGTTGCTTCACGATTATCGCGGAGAGGTCAATTATATTATTCGTTACAAAAATCAAGAAGAAGCTGCCTTTCCGTGGATGTATATTGATTTTAATACTTTACAAAATGCCACAATAGCTAATGGTATGACTTGTGAGTTAATTTTCGAAGGCGAACATTTTGATTATTTAGCAAGAATTACAAAATAATTAGATTACGGTATATTCATATATTTGTGCATTTGCAAAGAAACTTTCCACCTCGGATTTTCCATTACATACGCAACAATTTCGGGTATCATTTTGTCTTTTCTACTCCATTCGGGTTGTAAATATAAAATACAATTTTCTCTTACCTTTTGTGCCATTTCTTCTGCAAAAATCAAATCGTGCCGATTGTAAATAATCATCTTAAGTTCATCGGCTTTACTGCAAACTTGTTCTGTGGGAAGTTTCGTTTTTTTGGGAGAAAGACATATCCAATCCCAAACACCTGTAAGAGTGTATGCCCCAGAGGTTTCTATATGCGTTTTCATACCTTTTTGTTTGAGCAAATTAGTCAAAGGAAACATATCCCACATAAGTGGCTCTCCCCCAGTAACTACAATTGTTTTAGAATACTTAATAGATTCATTTACAATATTTTCTATATGAGTAGGCGGATGTAGATTTGCGTTCCAACTCTCTTTAACATCACACCAATGGCATCCTACATCACAACCTCCTAAACGAACAAAATATGCAGCTGTTCCTTTATAGAATCCTTCGCCTTGTATCGTATAAAATGCTTCCATCAACGGAAGCATTTCACCTTTTTCTACTAATAATTGTATCTCTTTATTCAACATACTTTATCAGAAATCAAAAAATTAAAATTTTTCTTTTTATTCTTTAATTTTTTACTTCCATAATCCAAGCTTCTTTCAAGTCCTTGAATAATTGTTCATCTGTAGCTTTGAGCATACGAATATCCGCTCGTTTCCTTTCAGCTTCCTGATAAGTTACACTATATGATTCGTAAATATAATATATTTTTTTTACTTCATTAAAAAAGTATGAGGCTTTTATTCCTCTATCTTGAAGGCTCTGTACAAATCCTTGTGCATTTGATTCGGAAGAATAGGCTCCCAAAATGGTATAATACCCCGCACGGATATTGGTAAGTGCCACTGTATAAACAGGTTGTGAAGATTTTTCTTTTTCAACTTTGCCGTCTGTTACTACTTTTTTTGAAAGATTTTTTGTTGAAATATCGCTTTTTGATAGATTTTCTTCTTGGTTTGTAATTATTTTCACAATATTTTTTGTTTCTTGCAAAATAGAATTTGATGGTTCTGCATTTGTAGTTGAAATCGTTGGAACAGCCAATGTACTCATATACAGATACGAAGGTGTTCCTTGTGAAGAAAATTTCATTGTCAATTCTGAGATTTCATTTGATAGTATTTCATTTTCGTCAGTAATATCAAGTGTAACAATGTCAAAACCTAAGGTATTAAGACTATATGGCTTACGATTATACACATATTCATTATTTTCAGTAATAGAGCTATTGAGAAAATTTCCCACACTTCGCGTACTGGTTCGTAGTAATACTTCTCCTTTTGAAGAAGCCAACGAAAAAATACTTCCTTCTTTTGCTAAATCTGCTCCCAGAGCTCCCATAAGTAACTTCATTGGAGTTTGGTTACTTTCGGGTATTTTAAATCCTTTAAATACAATTGATTTTGATTTTTTCTCTATGGGAATAAATCCATCATACGAAATAAATTTTTGTAAAGGACTACCTTCTTTTTCATAGATAAAAACAATAGACCAACCAGCCGAAACACCACCTTTTACCTCACCTATCGCCGAACGAATATTTGCCACAAAATATTCACCTTGCCAATTGGACAATTTTTCAACATGTGAAGTTATATCTGCATATGCAACATATGGAGCATTTTCTTGGTTTTTCACACCTTTTCCATCATAAATAATTTCTCCTACAATTGTCTGATATTCAGTCATATTAGGAAACTTAACTTTTACTACATCAAAGGGTTTGCGAGCTGAACTAACTGGCGTGTATTTCTTTCCAGATAATTTTCCTTCTTCATAAGGATAAGTAGCCGTCCAATACAACCCTACATAACGTATTGTCATTCTATCAGCAGTATTAAGGGTTAGGTATGCGCTACTTGATGAAAAATTGTGCGTAAAATCATCTATATTCACATAGGCCATTGTGAAATTATCATTTGTTTTAGCATTATCTTCAATCGAATTATAAGCCTTGTCTGTATTGGCAAAAATCGCTTTTCTATTGACAATTGAGTTACCAATTACAGTCATATCTCCTTGTAATTCAGACTGATAACGTATTTTAAAATCTTTACTTTGCCCAAGAATAACTTCTGAAAATAATAAGCAAAATACTATATTGAAATATTTGTAAATCATCTGAAAAAAATTTAATCACAAACAGAGATAAAACAAATTTTTCCTTATTCTATCTCAATTTGTGAGCATAACTATTGGTATTTCATACCAAATTTATAGTTAAATTTTGTGCAAAAATTATTTTGCTTCTTCTATTTTTTGAATTTTTCGTGTGTATTCCAACGAAACAGCTGAGCGGTCAAACATTAACTTCCCCGCCATTGTTTCAATAATAATTGACGTATCAGTAAGTTCTGCTATTCTGCCGTGAAGCCCGCTTTTCATAACTACTCTATCACCTTTTTTGAGTGATTCGGCAAATTTTCGTTCTTGTTTTTGACGACTAATATTTTGCCAAAAAATAAAAGTCATCAATCCTAACATTAGTATAAGGAACATAAAATTAGCTCCTCCTGCTGCTTGTAATATTACCATAATTATATATATTTAGTATTTTTGTTAATTTTTTTAGATTATATATCCTTTTTCGTTCAAGAAATCTGATACATTATTATAAATACGCTCTTGTATATTAGAAATATCAGCTTTTACAAAGGGTTCTCCCAAGATATTTTCGTACAATTCGATGTATCTATCCGAGATAGATTGTATATAGTCATCTGACATTTGAGGAATTTGCTGTCCATCTTTGCCTTGAAATCCTTGAGAAATAAGCCATTGACGTACAAATTCTTTAGATAATTGTCTTTGAGCTTCTCCGCTATCTTGACGTTCTTTATATCCTTCCTTATAGAAATATCGAGACGAATCGGGTGTATGTATCTCATCAATAAGGACAATTTTTCCGTCTTTGGTTTTTCCAAATTCGTACTTGGTATCAACTAATATAAGCCCTTGTTTATCAGCTATTTGCAAACCTCGTTCATACAATGCATAAGTATATTTTTCCAATATTTCATAATCTGCCTCGCTGACAATGCCTTGTTTGAGTATTTCTTCTTTAGAAATATCCATATCGTGCTGTCCGTTATCAGCTTTGGTTGTTGGTGTTATTATTGGATTGAAAAAAATATCATTTTCTTTCATCCCTTCGGGGAGAGGTACTCCACATAATTTTCGTTTTCCTTGCTTGTATTCACGAAAAGCATATCCTGACAAATAGCCTCGAATTACCATTTCTACTTTAAACGGCTCACACCAATGTCCTATCGCTACATTAGGGTCTGGACTTGCCAATAGCCAATTAGGAACAATATCCTTTGTTAGTTCCATAAAACGAGTTGCTATCTGATTAAGTATCTGCCCTTTATAAGGAATTCCCTTAGGTAATACAACATCAAACGCCGAAAGCCTATCTGTGGCAATCATCACAAGCAACTCATTATCAATAAAATATACATCACGTACTTTTCCTTTATAAACTGATTTTTGTTTTGGAAAAGAAAAATTGGTATGTACAATGGTCTGTTTCATAGAATAATTAAAGTTTTATCTGGGTTTGCAAATGTACAAAATTTTATTATTTTAACGATTAAAAATTTCGTTTTCTTTATTATTCTGACATATAATTATTCTTTAATACCTATTTTTCATAAACTTTTATTGTTCAGAAAAGTATTTTTTTCTTAAAAATCTGCTTTTTATTATTGTTATGATTATTTAAATTTCTTGTTCAATATTTTTGTATGCACTGATAATAGCCTTAACTAACGGATGACGGATAACATCTTTGTCACCTAAATGCAACACCCCAATGCCCTTCGTATTTTTCAAAATAAGTAATGCTTCTTTAAGTCCGCTGATTACACGTTTAGGCAAATCAACTTGACCAGGATCCCCAGTTATCATAAACTTAGCATTTTTCCCCATTCGAGTTAAAAACATTTTCATCTGTGCATGTGTAGTATTTTGAGCCTCATCCAAGATGACAAAAGCATTGTCAAGTGTTCTTCCCCTCATAAATGCAAGAGGCGCTATTTGTATAGTACCATTCTCTAAAAAATGGCGCAATTTTTCCCCTGGAATCATATCATACAACGCATCGTAAAGAGGTTGCATGTATGGGTCTAGTTTTTCTTTCAAATCTCCTGGTAAAAAACCTAAATTCTCACCCGCTTCTACGGCAGGTCGTGTCAAAATAATTCGTTTTACTTGTCTCTCTTTCAATGCTTTAACTGCCAAAGCCACTCCAGTATAAGTTTTGCCTGTTCCTGCGGGACCTATGGCAAAAACCATATCATTTTTTTGCATTAACTCTACCAATTTTCGTTGATTGGGTGTTTGCGGACGAATAATTTTCCCTCCCACCCCATGTATTATAATATCACTTATTTTCGATTGACCAGGCTCGTTTATTTCGAAATTATCAGTAGTTAAAATTCGTTCTAAAGAATTGGTATCCAATTGATTATATTTACTAAAATGAACAATAAGCAACTCTATTCGATGTTCAAATTCATCTAGTAATTCTTTATCACCAAAAGCCATTATCTGATTACCTCGTGCTACAATTTTCAATTTTGGAAAATAATTTTTCAATAAATCAATATTATTATTATTTTCTCCAAAAAACACTTGCGGACTGACTTGTGTTAATTCTATAATTCTCTGATTCAATGTTTTTAATTATTTATAAATTATCAAAGCCCAAAGGTAATCATTTTGTTGAAAAAAACTTTCAAAAAAAGATAAAAAATTGCTATGGGTTTTGTAGGTTTGCAAAAAATTTATCAACTATACTTTGTTAATAAATCTGTGAATAACGTTTTCAGGACAATGCATATTATTACTTTGACAACTGATTTTGGTGAGCGAGATTACTCCGTAGGTGCTCTCAAAGGTAAGCTATACAGCCTTATTTCCAATGCTCGAATTGTAGATATTTCACATCAAATAGAACTTTTCAACATAATGCAAGCCGCTTACGTACTGCGCAATGCGTACAAATATTTCCCTACCGAAACAATACATATTATCGGGATTGATGACGAATTGCATTCTGAGAAAAGTCTGCTAATAGCTTATTATCAAAATCAGTATTTTATCTGTGCTGATAACGGATTTTTTTCCCTCCTTTTTGAAGAAAATATCCCTTGCGATGTATATAAAATTCCTTTTTCAGGGCAAAATTCTACCTTTCCTACACTTGATTTCGCAACATATGTGGCTGAAAAAATCACATTGAAAATTCCTCTTGAACAAATAGGAGAACGTACTGAAAATCATATTTTTACTAACGATTATACTCCTTTTGCAAACAAAAAACGTATTGATGGAAAAGTAATTTATATAGATCATTACGGCAATGTGATTTCTAATATTTCGAAAAAACTCATTGAAAAACATGCACAAGGAAGGCGTTTTGATGTATTCTTTAAAGGGGTTGATTTCAAAAATATTTCTATACAAGAAATATATACACAATACAACGATATTGAATTCAAGTCAAATAAAAAAATATTAGCTAATGAAATACTTATTTTCAATCAGTTACAACATTTAGAACTGGCTATCTATCGCGGAAATCCACTAACGATCGGGGCAGCTTCCACTTTATTTGGTATCGAATACCGAAGTCCTGTAAGTATCCAATTTATTGATAATCAATAAAATAAATCATAAATCGACATTATAACTTATCTTAACAGGGCGATATGTCGCAATCGAATAAAAACTCTGTTCTACTCGAAGTATGTATTTTTTTATATTTGAAGGAGAAATACTTTGCGGAAATTTGACCAAAATATGCTTAATATATTCATTTCTAATACGTGAAATAGACGGAAATTCAGGACCTAATAGTTCCACAAGCGAATTATTAAATCCGTTTCGTAACGATTGAGCAAACCACTCCGACGCTTGATTTATACGCAACTCTTCTCTATGTTTGAATGTGATACGAATAAGTCGATACAGCGGAGGATAATGAAAATCTTTTCGTTCGTGAAGTTGTTCTTTTACCATTGTATCATACTGAAAATTAGCCACTTGCTGCAATACTGACTGATACGGATTGTACGTCTGTATCAAGACTTTGCCCTGATGGTGATGTCTTCCTGCACGCCCTGCTATTTGCGTAAGTAGCTGAAAACTACGCTCTACGGCTCTAAAATCAGGTTGATGTATCAGCAAATCAGCATTCAAGATTCCAACTAAGCTAACATTCTCAAAATCAAGACCTTTGCTTACCATTTGCGTACCTACCAAGATATCCGTTTCATAATTTTCAAATTTGGATATTATTTTCTCATATCCATATTTTCCTTTGGTGGTATCTTGATCCATTCTGTCAATACGAGCTTGTGGGAAAATTCGATTTAATTCTTCTTCAATTTGCTCAGTACCAACACCTTTCATACTTATATGGGAACTTCCGCACGCCATGCAAGTTTGAGGTACAGCCTGCGAATATCCGCAATAATGGCAACGAAGATGCTTCTGCAACTGATGATAAGTAAGGCTCACATCGCAATTAGGACACTGAGGAATATACCCACACGTATCACATAACAAAAATGGAGCATAACCTCTTCTGTTTTGAAATAAAATAACTTGTTTTTTAGCTTGTAAAGTTTCAGTAATTGCCTCAACAAGCGTATCTGAAAAATGCCCATTCATTTGTTTTTTTTTGACTTTATCTTTCATGTCAATAAGCTGAATTTCAGGCTGTAATATATTTACATAACGCTCTCGAAGTACTACACATCCATATTTCTCTATTTGTGTATTATAATATGATTCTAACGAAGGAGTTGCCGAACCTAGCAATACTTGAGCTTTGTGTTGCATTGCCAAAACCAATGCAGTATCGCGGGCTTGTAAACGAGGCGGATTTTCCATTTGTTTATAAGAAACATCATGTTCTTCATCAACAATAATTAGTCCTAAATTAGTAAATGGTAGAAAAACAGCCGATTGCACACCTATTATCAGTTGTGTTTTAGGAGAATTGGCAAGTAAATTATTCCAAACCTCTACTCGCTCGTTAATTGTATATTTGGTATGATACACACTCATTTTTTCTCCAAAAAATCGCTCTAATCGATGTATAAGTTGCACCGAAACAGCTATTTCAGGAAGCAAATACAATACTTGTTTGCCTTGTGAGAGTATTTTTTCTATTTGTTTTATATAAATTTCTGTTTTTCCTGATGAGGCTACTCCGTGAAGTAATACAACTGATTTTTCTTGAAAATATCGATTAATTTCATCTAAGACAAAAGACTGATTTTCCGTAAGTTTAAATATTTTTTCTTCACTTTGTTGAAACGATACTCTATCGGTTTGAAGGTAATATTCTTCAAAAATATTTTTTTTCACTAAAGAAGCTAAAACAGACGATGAGGTCTGTGCTTTTTCAAGTAAATCAGAGGCTTTTATTTGAGCTATTTTATGAGATTGCATTGAAAAGAAAGCGAGTATTAATTTTCGTTGTTCTATGGCTCGAACAGAGAGAGATTCTATCATTCTTTTCAATGCATCATCTGACTGATATTCAGCATTTAACCGAATATATTTTACTAATTTAGGTTGATATTTTTCATGTATTTTCTCTGTTAATCGAATAGCCTTTTTTTCAACTAATGATTTTATTACAGAAATCGGATTTTTTTTATGAATAATCTTACCTATTTCTTGTGTTGAAAGCGAACTTGCTCTTCCTAATGCTTCATATACAAGGAATTCATTATCAGTAAGTTGCTTTGTATCTATTTCTTGTGAGGCTCTTTCGACCATCGTTTCACTCTCTAACAGAAAAGCACTTGGCAATGCCATTTTTAACACTTCGCCTTGGCAAGCCATATAATAATTACTAACCCACTGATATAAAGATAATTGAAAAGAAGTTATAATTGGTTTTTCATCTAAAATATATTCAATTTCTTTGGTCTGATAAACAGGTTTTTGATTATGTATTTTTTGTACAACTGCTGTATATATTTTTGATTTACCAAACGACACAGCTACTCGCATACCCTCTTTTAAGAAAAGAGCTTCGTCTTGATTAATTTGGTACGTATATAACTGACGAAGCGGTAAAGGCAATATGACATCAACAAAAAACATCAGTTCGATTTTTTCAGACGCAACAAAGATGCATTGAGTTCAAAACCAAGCAAAACAATCGTAGAATTGAGCCAAATGTAAAGCAAAAAAATAAGCAAAGCCCCTATAGAACCATATAATTGATTATATCGTGCAAAACTTTCTATATAAATACCAAACAAATATGTTGTTAAAATAATCAGAATAGTTGTCAAAAAAGAACCTGCTGAGAAAAATCGAAGTCCTTTCTCGGGAGTTCCAAAAAGAAATAAGACAGAAATTATGAGTAAAACTACGAAAACAAAATACAATTTTTTACCCAAAGCAATAATTTTTGCATTTTCGTACAGAACACCCATATTTTCAAGATTTTCAACAATATATACTTCAAACCATAATAATAAAATAACTGATAGAAGTAATAAAAATATCAAAATAAGAGCCACTAAAACAGAGATAAAATACTGACGAATCGCATTGCGAGTTGTTTGAATATGATACGAATATTCAAATCCTCCAAAAATAGCATTTATTCCATTAGCCGTCAGAAAAAGCGAAAGGACAAAAACTCCTGATAGTAAGCCTGCCCGTTTTTTACCTGCAATATCGAAAAAAATTTCTTTGAAAAAATCGTGTGTTCCCGCAGGAAGAAGATTGTCTATAAAAAACCAAAAATCTTGCTGGAAATCCTGAATTGGGACATACGGAATTAAGTTCAAAACAACTAATAAAAATGGAAAAATAGCTACAAAAAAGCTATATGCAATAGCACTTGCTCGATAAGTTAAAGCTCCTTTAACTATTCCTACAATATATAATTCAAGTAAATCGTACAACGAAAAAGCCTTTTTGTTAAGAGGAATACTTTTGAGTAATTGTACTCCTTGTCTCAAAATAGGTATTTTGGCTAATTGTTGTTCAATTTCTACTGACATAACATATTGATTTACAAATAAAAAGCTCTAATAAAAACAACATATTTGCTCCTATCACCTCTTTTAGCTATCGAAATTATGCTTGATTTTGAACTCTTTTTGCCTGACGTTTCTCTCTGATTCGTTCGAAAAACGCTCCTGTCAACCAATAAGGAATAACATACGTAAGCAAAAAAATCATCAGCCAAAAACCAATACCTGCAATGGCTAAAAAGGCTAAGAAGCCTAAATACTCTTGAAAAGAAAAATCTACTTGCATAAAAATCCTATTTTAAAAGGCAAAGATACTAATTTTTTTAAAAAAAATAAAATTTTAACATTTTTATTTTTATCCTTACTAATTTAGAATCATTATAAATTTTTACAAGTGCTTTTTACACAAAATATATCTAAAATGATTATCAATAATAAAATTTACATTTTCAAATGTTAATACAAAAGAAAACTTCATTATATCAATTGGAAACACAAATATTGGTAAAATTTTAATCTTTTTTTTTTTAAAATTACCCATAGCGTAATTCTTTACATAATAAATATTTTTCATTGTTTTTGAATACTCTTCTGATGAAAATTTAAATAACTTTAATGATGGTGTATTACATCTTTTTGCTTACTTTTGCATTTTAAATAGAAACTTGTGAAACCTATTCCTATTGAAATACAAATACAAACACTACCTGATACACCTGGAATTTATCAATTTTTTGATGAAAATGATAAAATATTATACGTAGGAAAGGCCAAAAATTTGAAAAAAAGAGTTTCTTCATATTTCAGCAAATTACACGAATCAAGCAAAACACGTGTACTTGTCAAAAAAATAGTAACCATTCGGCATATTATCGTTGAGACCGAAAACGACGCTCTTTTGTTAGAAAATAATCTAATCAAAAAACTCCAACCACGTTATAATATCCTACTCAAAGATGATAAAAGTTATCCGTGGATTTGTATAAAAAATGAACGTTTCCCACGTGTTTTCTTTACAAGACGTATTATAAAAGATGGTTCACTATATTTTGGCCCTTATACTAACTTGAAAGTAGTTCGTACATTGCTTGATTTGATTAAAGAACTTTATCCACTTCGTACATGTTCTCACGAACTTTCTGTTCAAAATATTAAAAATAAAAAATTCAAAGTTTGTTTAGAATATCATATCAAAAATTGCAAAGGTCCTTGTGAGGACTTACAATCCGAAGAAGAGTATAACGAATATATTCGACAAATCAAAGAAATTTTAAAAGGTAACTTACGCGATGTTATTTCTCACTTCAAAGAAGAAATGAACGCACACGCACAGACTTTTCGCTTTGAAGAAGCTCAGGATATTAAAGAAAAAATGCAAAGTTTGGAAAATTATCAAGCTAAATCAACTATTGTTAGCTCCAAAATTCACAATATTGATGTCTTTTCTATTGTTTCTGATGAAGAATACGGATATGTTAATTTTCTGCAAGTAGCATATGGGGCTATTATTCGCGCTCATACCATCGAAATGAAGAAAAAATTAGATGAAACCGACCGCGAAATGCTCGAATGGGCAATTATGGATATTAGAGAACGCTTTTCTTCAACTTCCAAAGAAATTATTGTACCTTTTCCACTGACAATTGCTGAAAATTTGCAATTGACTATCCCGAAACAAGGTGAAAAATTTCAACTCTTACAACTCTCACAGCGCAATGCTCAAATGTATCGACAAGAGCGCTTCAAACAGGTAAAAATCATTGACCCTGAGCGACATACCAATCGAATTCTAACACGTATGCAAGCAGATTTGCATCTATCAGTCCCTCCACGACATATTGAATGTTTTGACAACTCTAATATTCAGGGAACAAACCCTGTGGCAGCCTGCGTTGTTTTCAAAGACACCAAACCAAGTAAAAAAGATTATCGCCATTTCAATATAAAATCTGTAGAAGGTCCTAATGATTTTGCTTCAATGGAAGAAGTCGTTTATCGGCGTTACAAACGACTTTTAGAAGAAAATGCCCCCCTACCCCAACTCATTGTTATTGACGGAGGCAAAGGACAGCTTTCCTCGGCAGTTAAGTCGTTAGAAACTTTAGGATTACGTGGTAAAATAGCTATTATCGGAATTGCAAAACGATTAGAAGAAATCTTTTATCCCGAAGATAGTATTCCGTTGTATTTGGACAAAAAATCAGAAACGCTAAAAATTATTCAACAGCTACGCAATGAAGCCCATCGGTTTGGAATTACTTTTCACAGACAAAAACGAAGTAATACTGCAATTATATCCGAACTCGACCAAATAAAAGGTATTGGCGAACAAACTAAAACTGCTTTACTTTCTCATTTCAAATCGGTCAAACGAATAAAAGAAGCCTCGCTTGAAGATATTATCCAAATTGTAGGGAGGTCTCGAGCACAAAAAGTATTTGATGGATTGGCTAAACTATAAATATATTTATAAAAAAATCCTCAACTAAGTTGAGGATTTTTTGTGGGCCCTACTGGATTCGAACCAGTGACCCCCTGCTTGTAAGGCAGGTGCTCTGAACCAGCTGAGCTAAGAGCCCTAATAACATTTTTTCAACACTTGTTTAACCAAAGTGGGTCCTACTGGATTCGAACCAGTGACCCCCTGCTTGTAAGGCAGGTGCTCTGAACCAGCTGAGCTAAGAACCCTTTGTGCTTATTTGCGAGTGCAAAGATAATATATTTTTTTTATCTGACAATATTTTTTTGTGTTTTTTATTATTTTTTTTTAAAATACTTAATAATGAAGTATTTACGATTTAATTTTCAAACAATTTCAGCTACAACAAAAGTGCTTCCTCCTACAAAAATCACATCTTCACTACTAGATTGCCGTTTAGCCGCTTCCAAAGCATTATGTACTGATGAATAAAAATTTCCTTCTAAACCTATTTGGTTTGCTTTTTGAGCCAAAACAAATTCATCTAATCCACGAGGAATATTAGGACGACAAAAATAATACGTTGCATGTAGCGGAAACATAGGCAATATTTCATCTATATTTTTTTCCTTAACAAAACCTAAAACAATATGTAAATGCTGGTATTTTTCTTGTAAAAGTTGTTCCAAAACAAGTGTCAAGCCATGTTTATTATGCCCTGTATCACAAATAATTTTAGGATTTTGAGAAAGCACTTGCCAACGACCTTTTAAACCTGTATTTTTAACAATATTTGCAAGTCCTTTCTCTATAGTTTCTTCGGTAATTTTCCAGCCTTTTTGTTGCAAAACATTTATTACTCCTACAATTCCTTTTATATTTTTTTGCTGATATTTACCTTTCAAATCCATAGAATAAGAAACAGATAAATCATTAACAAATTGAATATTAGCTTGTTTTAACATTGCTTCTTTCTGAAAAACAGCAGCTGTAATCGGGTTATACTCACTAATAATTATAGGTGTATTTTCCTTAATAATACCTGCTTTTTCGTAAGCTATTTTTTCAAGAGTTTCACCCAATATATCTGTATGGTCTTTATCTATATTAGTAATGAGCGAAACTTCAGGTTTTATAATATTAGTTGAATCGAAACGACCTCCAAGTCCAACTTCAATTACGGCAATATCTACTCTTTGCTCAGAAAAATATGAAAAAGCCATAGCAACAGTCATTTCAAAAAAAGATAATTGATTATCTTCCAAAAAAGAACGATTTTGTTCAATAAATTGTACGACAAATTCTTGCGAAACTTCTTTCCCATTTATTTTAATTCGTTCTCTGAAATCTTTCAAATGCGGTGAAGTATAAAGTCCGACATTATATCCTGCCTCTTGCAAAATAGAAGCAATTGCATGGCTCGATGAGCCTTTTCCATTTGTCCCTCCAATATGAATCGAAGGAAAATTCTGCTGAGGATTTTTCAAAACTTGACAAAATAATTGAATATTATCTAATTTATGTTTCAATGCCGAAATTCCTTTGGATTGAAACATCGGAAGTTGATTAAACATCCAAGTTATGGTTTGCTGATATGTTGTCATCTTATGAAAAAAAATATTTTTTATAAACTAAAAATACCTCCTAAACATAATAGTTTAGGAGGTTTTAATTCTTAAATTTTGCATTCTATGATTTGTTTGTTAATTTATTGGTTATTTTATTACATGCATTATCAATTGCGCTAAACACGATCCGAAATTGGGTTTTATCTCCATAATAAGGGTCTGGAAGTTCTTCTTGATTAGTTGATTCAAGGGCATCTAAAAGCAATGATACTTTGTTTTTTTGTTCTTGTGTTTTAGCCAATCGAATAACGTTTTGATAATTACTTTTGTCCATTACAAAAATGTAATCAAAATAATCAAAATCTGCTGATGTAAATTGTCTTCCTTTTAGTGAAGAAATATCTATTCCATTTTTTCTAGCTACTTCTATCGAACGAGGATCTGGAGTTAATCCCACATGATAATCAGAAGTCCCCGCCGAATCAACTTCAAATTTTTCCGGGTCAAGTTTAGAACGCATCACACCTTCTGCCAAAGGCGAGCGACAAATATTTCCTAAACAAACCATTAGTATTTTTGTCTTGTGTTTCATTTATTGTCTTATTCGCTTGGTT
Organism: Capnocytophaga catalasegens; assembly: GCF_026005215.1. Lineage (GTDB taxonomy): Bacteria > Bacteroidota > Bacteroidia > Flavobacteriales > Flavobacteriaceae > Capnocytophaga > Capnocytophaga catalasegens. Next base: position 33,363 of record NZ_BPMA01000018.1, read on the forward strand.
AAATCGGCAAAATATTTTTTGAATTGTTTATCAGTTTCATTTAAGTTATCAACCGTTTTACAGGCATGAAGTACTGTTGCATGGTCACGCTTACCTATTTGATCTCCGATATTTGCCAATGAAGATTTGGTATATTTTTTAGCAAAAAACATAGCTAATTGACGCGCTTGCACTACGTGGCGTTTACGTGTTTTTGATTGTAATTCTTCCAACGAAATCTGAAAATATTCTGAAACCATCTCTTGTATATAATCAATGGTTATTTCTTTTTTGATATTTTTTACTATTTTATCTACTGATTTTTTAGCTAATTCTAATGTAATTTCTTTTTTGTTGAAAAGAGCCTCTGCCATAAGTGAAGTATTAACTCCTTCAAGTTCTCGTACATTGGTTTTCACATTCTGCGCAATATATTCAATGATTTCATCTTTCATTTGAATACCATCACGATATAGAATATTAGTCAAAATCTGCTTACGCATTTCAAAATCAGGTGATTGCAATTCAGCTGAAAGTCCCCATTTGAATCGTGAAAGTAATCGATTTTCAATCTCTTGCATATCCACAGGAGCTTTGTCCGAAGTCAAAATAACTTGTTTTCCATTTTGATGTAAATGATTAAAAATATGGAAGAAAACATCTTGTGTTCCTTGTTTTGATGCAAAAAATTGTACGTTATCAATAATAAGTACGTCTATTTGTTGATAAAAATGAATAAAATCAGGGCGATTATTTCGTTTTGCCGCATCAGCATATTGCTTGGTAAAATCCTCTGCCTCAACATAAAGTACTTTTTTCTTTGGAAATTTTTCTTGTATCTCATTTCCAATAGCATGAACCAAATGCGTTTTGCCTAATCCTACTCCACCAAAAATAAATAGTGGATTGAATGAAGTTCCTCCTGGTTTTTGTGCAATAGCCATACCCGCCGAGCGTGCTAACCGATTTGACTCACCTTCTACAAAAGAATCGAAATTTTTGTTAGGATTCAATTGTGAATCAACTTGTACTTCTATCAGTCCAGGTACTACATATGGATTGAAAATTTCAACAGAAGATTGAGGTACTGCAATTTTATCTTTGTTATTTTTCTTATTTGAACTTGGAAGTTGCTCAGTAGCCTGCTCATCTTTACTAGGATTGTTTTCCATTTTAACACTATACACGAGTTTAGGCTTAGGATTTGTTCCAAGTTCTTTAGTAAGCGCACTCCACATAAGTCCTAAATAATGCTCATCAAGCCATTCTGCAAAAAACATACTTGGCACCATAATTACCAAGGTGTTATCATCGGTAAGTTTGACAGGTTCAATAGGTCTAAACCACACCTCAAAGGCATCATCCGATATGTTATCCTTGATAAAAGATAAACAATTTGTCCATACATTTTGCACACTATTATTCATAAATTTACAATTTTTTTATTATCTTTGAACGCTCAAAAACAATCAACAAAAAAACATCTTTTTTTCAAAAAGCAAAGTTGCATATTATTTTTTAAATAAAAAAATTTTATTGAAAAAAAATTTGATTTATTTTAATTTCAATTAGTTAATTTATTCTTAACAAAAAGAAATATAATTTATAAAAGCATTTTTATATGGAAAAACATTTTACTCACCTAATCAGAACACGCTATGCAGAAACCGATCAAATGGGGGTTATTTATTACGGAAACTACCCTCAATATTTAGAAATTGCTCGTGTAGAATGGCTTCGTCATATCGGTATTTCGTACAAACAAATGGAAGAAAACGGAATTATGCTTCCTGTGGTTTCTCTTCAAATAAATTATAAAAAACCAGCTCTATATGACGAGTTACTTTCGGTTAAAATTACTTTAAAAAGTACGCCTACAAGCAAAATAGAATTTGATTACGAAATTTATAACGAGCAAAAACAACTTCTTGCTATAGCCAATACAATATTAGTTTTTGTTGATAAAAAAACGTTTCGACCTATAAAATGCCCTAATTTTATTCTTGAAAAACTCTCATAAAACACCATTTTAAAGGGTTAAATATTAAATTTTTGCTGATTATTTATATTTTTATCTATATGAAAAGATTTTTACTGGTCAAAATTCATTTCTTATAAATCAAAATCTATTTCTTATCAGTAATAATTCATTTCCTATCGGTAAATACTGATTTCTTATGGGGCAGAACTTATATAATACAGGTCAAACCTTGCTTCCTTACCTTTAAAATGCTTTTCTGTATGGGAATTATCAAAATCTTATGGGTAAATACTCATCACTTACAGGGAATTCTTATGATATACGCAGCAATATCCGTGCCGTAAGTGGTAAAATTTCAGTAGATTAGTATTAAAATGCTGTTAAAAGAAAAGACGCCTTGAGGGCGTCTGTGGGGGTGGAGTTGTATTGGGTATTCTTTAAGAAAATAAAATTTTATAATTAATTCATCTGTAATAGCTTAGAAACATCTTCGGCGTGGATTCGACAATAGTACATCACATAAGCGATATAAGGAACAAAAAGCAAAATACTCCATAGCAATCCTTTGGCAAACGCCTGATAATTTGCGTTTTTCACAAAAAGATAAATCACCCATACAATATTCAAAGTCATCACGATATGCGACATTTGAGCAAAAATATTGGCTCCGCTCCAACCAAAAGTAAACATTCCCATCGTTCCGAAATAATACATCGGCAAGAGGACAAGAGGCAACAAAACTGCTTTTTTCTTCCATATAAACAGCAGAAAACAAAGCAAATAGACCAAACTTGAAGGCGAACAAGCGTTGAACATTACCCATTGTAACAGACTTACTTTCAGTTCCGTAAAGAAATACCACGAGCCACTGAGTGTCAGCAATAACAGCAAAAAAGCCAACACCATTCCGATTGTTTTTTCTTTTTTTGTAAGTGTCATAGCTAATTATTTTATAGGTAAATAAATTTCTGTTTTAAGTTTTTCAGGCGGTGTTTTTCGGGCATCATTCAAATATTTTTCAAAAGGAACAATACTGCGAAGTTCGTAACCGCTTTCGGGCAACCATTTTCCGAAAATTGTGTCGTACACTTTCCCTAAATTGTCGTATGCACCCTGATAGTGAAAAACGGCGTATTTGCCTCCCTCAATTTCTTTCACCCCAACCTCGCCCTGAGGCTTGGCAGGTTTGTGAATCGCCAAACAGATGTCTGACCGCTGTTTGTCTCCCTCCGTAATTTTAGGGTCATCGTGCGAGATGCAAATATGTTCAATACCTGCCGTAAAGAGCTTATTTTCCTTAACGAAAGCCCAAAGTTTGGCGTAAGTATCGCCGTAATTGAGTGTTCCATAAGTTCCTGTAAGGGCAATATAAACAACTTTTTTCGGCTCTAAATCAATGATTTTTGGAGCTTTTAGTTTGATTTCAGTGATAAATTCTTCTTTTCTCATAATATATAATGTTTTATTATTTCTGTATTCGGTAGGACTTACATCATAAAACTTTTTAAAGGATTTGGACAAGGACGAAACCATCTCATAACCAACTCTTTCCGAAATCTGCTCAACCGACAGATTAGAATATCGGAGCAAAATCGCCGAAGCCTCTACCCGCAGACGCGTAATGTAAGCACCAACAGATTCATTTACAAAGGCTTTGAAAATGCGATGGAAATGAAACTCCGAAAAATTGGCAATTTCGGCAAGGGTTTTCAGTTCTATTTTTTCATCTAAATGATTGCCGATATATTCGAGTACTTTGTTTATGCGTTCGCGGTAGTCTGCTTGTGTGGATTTTGTATTCATCAGTATTGTATCTTTTAAATTTCTGAAACAAAGGTAATAAGGTTTAAAAGAATTTTGTTTTTCCTATCTTGCTAAATTGTTTTTTGAAAAGATTTTTTTATCTCTGTTACAAAAGAAATTTTGCAAAGTTTATAAATGTATCAGGAAATTATAAAAAAATAAGGACGAAAATACTTCGCCCTTACTATTTTCTATTTGCTAATATGTATTTTATCTTTTTTAAGTGCTATTTCTATTTTAATTCCAAAAATCTAATAAATTTTTAATCGCTTCTTGAAAAAGTCTAGGAGCCTTTATTCCCAAAATAAGTTGTCCCTTCTCATTAAGTAAAAATCCAATCTCAATCTCTATAATTCGGGTTTCTTTGCTTCCGTACAAAACTACGGTTCTAATAATTTTACTTTTAGGGTAATATTTTTTAATATAATGTTTCTCAATATAATCATAATTAGCCAATTCGGAAATTCCATTATGTCTAAACTGATATTTTTTTCCTTCAATATTAATTACCTCATTGCGATCAAAATCAAAAAGAATAAGGTCAGGAATGTGTATTATTTCATCTTTATTTCCTGCCTTGTATTTTTCCCGATCTTTATATTTTGCCAATGGAATAGGATCTCCTTGTTTTGGTATGAAGTAACCTTTTTCACTACCTGCGTGATTTTCAAAAATAGAATATCCTTGCGTAAAATTTTCAACCACCAAATGTATAAATATTGTTCCTAATTTTTCGCCATCTTTATCATATTTCCAATAACTTTTATTCATTTCTACTTTTGGAATAGTTAATTTATCTAATTCTATTCCTATTTTATTAGCAATTTGAATAAATTTATTGGTTTTTCCAATATGATTTTGCTCTAATCCGTGTTGGGTGATTACAATTCTCTTTTCCCAACCTAATTTTCTCAAAACAGCAGAAATAATACTCAAAGCCCCAATATTAGGGTCGTGAGAAAGTCCATTACTTTTAAAAAGCCGTCCCGATATTTCTATTTTATCTTTTTCTCTGTTTAACAAAATAGGTACATTTCCTTTGGGAGGATGTCTCATATTATTTTTAAAATCAATAACTTCGTCTATTTTTTCAAAAGGAATAAATATATCTTTATCAAGTTTTTTACCTAAAATTTCAACACCCAATGTTAAAAGTAGTCTTGTTCCAAAAATATAAGTTTCCGTTGGCTTTTCCTTTTGTTCTATCTGCAAATTATAAAGCATTATCTTTTTAGCGTTCGGATAATAACTATCAATAAAAACAAACTTTGAACAACGCTGATAAACACCTGTATTCCGACTTTCTTTATCATCCGTTTTTGTTTCTTCTATAGCATAAATAGGAATGTCTTTTTGTTTAGGTTCTTCTTTTTGATTAAAAATTAAAAAATCTGTAAAACTCGAATTACCAGAAACAGTTTTTATATAAACTTTATTAACCTTATTACAGCGAAATCCTGTTACTTCATAAGTAAAAGCAAACTTTCCACCTTGTAAAATAGGTAAAATTCTAATAGAATCAATAAACCCCGATAATTTATAATCCTGAGTGAATTTTTGTAAAATTACAGCAAGTACTTGTTTCTTAGGTCGTTCTTCTGTTAATATCCAAAGATTGTTCATTTTTCCAAAATATAAAGCTGTTCTCTAATATATTTTTTATGTTTACTTTCACCGTTATTATTGCTTTTAAAACGTAGATAATCAAATTCTACTAATTCTACTTTTCCACATTTTTGTAGCACTGAGAAAATATCTTTTTCTTTCATAATTCCCTCTGAGTTGTAACTAAGAACTAAATATTTAAACTTTCCTTTCAGAGCAATCTTATTTAATTCTTCTAATGCCGTTTTAGAATTACAAAATTTAGACTTTTGTTGTTGATAATCTCGCATACCTGATACTCCCTTTATTTGTGGGTTATCATACTTTGCAATAGTTTCTAAAAGATGATAATTTGGAGCGTATTGCCGTTGGTTATAGGGCGGATCTAGATAAAAAATATCTGCTTGTATTTCTTCTAATAACTCAACAGAGTCTTGATTAAAAGATCTATTTTCTTCCTTATTAGTAATTAATTTTATAGGTCTTAAAACCATTTTCTTAACCGCTCTTGGATCCCATTTTTTATGAAAAGCCGCATAAACTCCTGCCACATTTGCATAGAAAGAAACCGATTCAAGCAAACAAGCAAGTAAGATAAAATATTCATTTATAGAGATTAAATTTTCTTCTTTCCATTGCTCTATTTGTAAACGAATGGCATCTATAATTTTTCCATTTTGATCCGAAAAAAACATTCTTGGTTGTTCCAATTTTTGTGTTCCAGTTGGCGTATAATTTTCATAAATAAACCCTTCTTTCCCTGAAATTTTATTAAGAAACGAAACAACTTTTTCTAAATTCGTTTCAAATAAATTTGTGCTGTCAATCAAAATATTTTGCAATAATTTCTCAAACAAATCGAAACTATTATTAGTAATATAAGCTCTTTGTAAGACATAGGAAAAATACATTAAATCAGAAGAAAAAACTTTATATCCTTTTGACTTAAAATATTGACCTACACTCGTGGTTCCCGCAAAAAAATCAAAAAAAGACTTTCCTTCTATATTTTTTATCTGCAGTGTATGATAAATTTTATCACACAAATTTTCTTTATTGCCTATATATCTCATTATAATTCAATATTGTTAATTGAAAATAAGTCTTGCTTTTTAGGTGGTTCATAGTTAGTTATTAGCACTTCAACACTTGCTTTTTTATCCCTGACAAGAGTTTGGTAATTAGAATTTGCATAATGAAAATCAATATAATTAACCCTATAATTAGGATTATACCTCAACCAATTTTTCAATATTTCATTTGACTTCCCTTTGTGTTCTAAAACATTTGATAATGCAAATTTTATATTTCTTCCATTTAGGTTATCTAATAAATCAAGTAATTGATATTCTTCTTTTTGTGTCCAACCTTTAAATCCTCTTTTACCATCATTATAAGTTCCTGTGGTTATTAAATAAGGAGGATCACAATACACAAAATCATTACTTTGTAGTTCTGAAAAATCAAATTCTGAAAAACATTTATCAGAAAAAACAGGTTGAATTTCTTTTATCCTATTGATAAAGGCAACTAACTTCTGTTTCATTTTAGGATTAAAACTACTTCGTTCTCTTCCAAAAGGATTATTAAACTCGTGATTATTATTAAAGCGAATTTGATGATTAAATGAAAAGGCAATCAAAACGAACAAATCCAAAGGATTTTTATTTTGATTATACTGATTTCTTAATGTTTTATACCCTGCTTCGTTGGTTTGTGAAAGATTTAATTCTTTAATTTTATTTTCTATATAGTTTGTTATTTTTTCTAATTCATTTTTTTGAAATATTCTATACATATCCACCAAAAAGGAAAGATTGTCGTTAAAAAACACCTTATTAGCAGAGACATTTATCCCTACATTACATCCTCCCGAAAATAAATCCACAAAATAGTTAATGTTTGTTGAAAAAAGAGGTAAAATTTGATCTAAAATTTTACTTTTCCCCCCTATGTAATTTAATGGTGATTTTATTATGTTTTTCAATGTCAACTCTTTTGTTTGCAAAGTTACAAAAATATTAAAATAAGGACGAAAAATACTTCGCCCTTACTATTTTCTATTTGTTGATTTCTATTGCCTATTTGGAAAGATACATTTTCCTTCTTGCATAGAGTTCATAGAATTAGTCATCTTTTGAGGTCGTCTATGAAAAAAGATTTATATTTTGGTAAAAGTTTTACCCCTCAAAAATAATCATCCAAGAGATACCGAATTTACCTTTAAAATCTCCAAAATAGCCAAAAAATTGCTCTTCCATAGGCATTTCTATTTCGCCCCCTTCGGAAAGTGCGTGGAAAAGGCGGTCAGCTTCGGCTTTGCTATCTACGGCAATACTCACATAGTTGTGATTGCCCGTAACAAGTTTTTGCCCAAGCGATTCGAAAATGTCCGACCCCATTAGTTTGTCATTTTCGCCTATCGGAAGTTCGATATACATAATGTGGTTTTTCTCGTTTTCAGGGACTTGCATTGGAGTTTCATCAGAACGAACCACCATTGTAAAATCGCCCCCAAAAGCCTTTTTGTAGAAATTAAACGCTTCTTCGCAATTCCCATTAAAATTCAAATACGGATTGATTCTTGTTGCCATTTTTTTATCGTTTTAATTATTAAGGGCAAAAATAAGCAGTCGGAACGAAAAAAATCTTGCCATAGGACAAGAAATAAATTCATTTACATTATTCTGTAGATAATCTTTCTATTTTTGCAAAAATAAATTCAATAATATCAGAAATTTACCCAATATGCTACAATCGTCTAAACGAATGGACTTACAGCCTATCGGTTGGCTGATGAAGCTCAGTCGTGCGTTTATTATTTTTACGGGGTTTCTATTATTAGTAGCATATTCCGTAATATTCTATGTCCTCTGCTTAAGTTATCAATCAGACTCAGAAGACTTGTTCATAGTTTTGTTTTTATTCGGGGCTACTACCTTATTTTTTTATATTTGGAATACGCAAGATAGTACGATTAAAAACGCAAGCCATTATGCAAATTTATGTAGATGAAATTGGGCTACATTATGTGCATCGGGATAGCAAGAAGACTTCTTTTTTGTACGATAAATTTCAGAAATCCGACAACCGAATGATTTCCGATGTGTTTCACAAAACCATTCGCAGAGGAAAATATATCGTATTTAAAATTGTTTTTTTCTATCCCAATGAAAAGGGTAATGTACGGCAACAATTTTTTCAAACAAAAGCAGATGCACTTTTCGCGTATATTTTTGCACGAAACGAGGCGGAACTTGAAGCCTTTTTCATTAAAAACATTGTACAACATCGTCCCGATTTACAGATTGATAAAGATATTTTCAAATATCATTATATCGATGAAAAAACATTGGTCTTTGACAGAGCAAAAAGAAAGAAAACTACTATATCCACTTTGTACATAATACTGATTGTAACAATAGTATTTGTATTTTTAATGATAATATTTTTGAATAATAACTAGTTACAAAATCTGGTTCAGGTAGAGCCAATAAGGCAAGAATTTAACTTATAATGCAATCTCCTTCCGAATCCTACTCAGGGATGTATCGGTAATTCCCAAATAGGTGGCAATGTATTTTAAAGGTACGCTTTGAATTACTTGTGGCTTGTCTTTGAGGAATTGCAAATAGCGGTCTTTGGCGGGAAGCGTAATCATCTCGAGCGAACGCTGTTGGGTTTGGAAGAGTTTTTCGGTCATAAAAAGTCGTCCCCATTCCGAAACTCCTGCAATGGAATGATACAACTGCTGAAAATCATCGAATTTCACTTCCCACGCTATGCAATCGGTCAGGGCAACGATGTTTTCAAGGCTTGACTGTTGCTTGAAGAGTGACAATTCATTGATAACGAACTCCTGCTCACAGAAAAAACCTGTAGTAATGTCGTTTCCTTCGTAATCGTGGACAAAACTCCGAGCAATACCACTTTCCAAAGTGAAATAGCTTCTAGAAACTTCGCCTTTTTGTAAAATAAAATCTCCTTTCTTGAAACTCACTTGCTGATGTGCCGCCTTGATTCGTTCAAGTTGTTCAACCGAAATCAGCGGATGAGTATAAAGTGTGGAAAAATTGAGTGTGGTTTGCATTTTGTATATAGTCTTTTAAGTTTTATGTTAAAAAAGGGCGAAAAATTTTTCGCCCTTACTATTACCTAACCCCTATTGCCTATTTGGACAAATACATTTTCCTTCTTGCGTAAAGCAGGTTGAAATTCATTCCTTCATAGTCAGAATGCTTTTCTGTATGGAAATTATCAAAATCCTATGGGTAAACATTCATCACTTGCAGGGATTTCTTATGATATACGCAGCAATATCCGTGCCGTAAGTGGTAAAAATTCAGCAGATTAGTATTAAAATGCTGTTAAAAACAAAAGACGCCGTGAGGGTGTCTGTGGGGTAGGGGTTGTATTGGTATTTTTTGAATATATTTTGAAAAAAATTGAGAACTCAAGATATAATAAAATTTGTCAATGAACAACTATTCTGTTATTATCGATAGTCATTACTCTTATCAGAAATGTCAAAACTAATTTCTAATCCTTCATTTATAGATTCTATTTCAAAATTTCCTTGATAATCTTCTTCTGAAATAATTTCGGCTGTTACAATCATTTTTGATCTAAATTTCTTTTCAAAACATTCAAAATTCTGTTCTAAATAATGATAACTCTTATCATCACTATCGTAGTACATAGTATCTTCATCATCCGTTAAAACACTGACTTCTATATCAACATCTCCTGTAACTTCAACTATAACATAGTCTTCTTTAATATCCACAATTTTATATTCTAAGTCTCCGACATTAACTTCACTAATGTGCAAATCATAGATTTCCTTCCAATTTACAGCGTCAAAATATAATGAAATATCATCTATGTTTGATTTGAACCAATCAATAAGTTCTTGTTTAAGAAAATTATAGTTCTGTGAAAACAGCAGTTTAGTAATATCAGATTTAGCCTTATCTAAATCTTTATATTTATCATCTAAATATTGGTCATAGTCACTTCTAATTGTCAAATTAGATAACGGACATTTAATAAAATCATTATCTATCGAAAACATAAAAGCACTCGAATTATTTTGAGATAAAAAATCTTTTATCAATTCCAAACTAAATGCATCGGGAAATTCTGATTTTTTCTTTCCTTCTCCAAAAGGAGGTAAAGAATTAAAATAGCAATCAAAAACTGGTTCTATGTCGATAACCTTGTATGGTATAAGTTTTATAATGTCTTTATTAATTAATTCTTTAAAATTATTAGTAAATTCGTCTTTAATTGAGGTTTCATTAATTTCTTTAAAGAAAACATCAAAAGCTTTACTATTCTTTAGGATACAGTTTTCCCAAGCTTTAATGAATTTTTGATGGTTTGAAGCAGCTTTATCAAGATGTTCAACAAATTTACTTTCCAATTCATTATAAGTGATTGCAGTAATATAAATTTCGATTATTCCTTTACTACTTAAACTCAATAAAGATTTTATTTTAGTTCCGTGTAAAAAGTTTTCTTTAATAAAAATACTTGTATCTAAAACTATTATATCCTTCATCATTACAATTTTTAAAATATATGACTTTATTTGGCATAAATTAAAAGGGTATGCTTTTTTCTAAATACAAAAATAATCTATATCTGTGAGTAAAAACATCCATTATATCAAAAAAAGCGCGAAAAAATTTTCGCCCCTACTATTGCCTAATCCCTATTTTCTATTCCCTACTTACTCAAATACATTTTCCTTCTTGCATAGAGCTCATAGAATTGGTCGTCTTTGAGGTCGTCTATGAAAAGAATACTCTCGCCGGTAGATTTCATTTCGGGTCCTAAACGCTTATCCACGTTCGGGAACTTATTAAACGAAAACACGGGCTGTTTGATAGCAAATCCGTCCAATTTCGGTTGGAAATCGAAATCGGTTACTTTCTTCTCGCCAAGCATCACTTTGGTAGCGTAGTTCACGTACGGCTCCCCGTAGGCTTTGGCGATAAACGGAACGGTACGCGACGCCCTCGGGTTGGCTTCGATGATGTACACCGTGTCGTCCTTAATGGCAAACTGAATGTTTATCAGTCCCACCGTGTTTAAGGCTTTGGCGATTTTGTGCGTATGGTCTTTGATTTGTTGCATCACAAACTCACCGATGTTAAACGGTGGCAGCGTGGCATTACTATCCCCCGAATGCACCCCACACGGCTCGATGTGTTCCATAATCCCAATGATATACACGTTTTCGCCGTCGCAAATGGCGTCGGCTTCGGCTTCGATAGCTCCATCTAAATAATGGTCGAGCAAGAGTTTGTTATTCGGAATTTTACGAAGCAAATCCACCACGTGTTCTTCCAATTCGTGCTTATTGATAACGATTTTCATTCCTTGTCCACCCAACACATACGACGGACGCACCAAAAGCGGGAAGTCCAACTCATCGGCTAACTTTAAGGCTTCGTCGGCAGTTTCGGCAACACCAAATTTCGGATACGGAATGCCCAATTCTTTCAATAAAGTAGAAAAACGCCCTCGGTCTTCTGCCAAATCCAACGCGTCAAAACTCGTTCCGATGATTTTAATGCCATATTTATGGAGTTTTTCAGCCAATTTCAAAGCGGTTTGTCCACCCAACTGAACGATAACACCTTCGGGTTTTTCGTGACGAATGATGTCGTAAATATGTTCCCAAAAAACAGGCTCGAAGTAGAGCTTGTCTGCCGTGTCAAAATCCGTAGAAACTGTTTCAGGGTTGCAGTTAATCATAATAGTTTCGTAACCGCACTCGGCAGCCGAAAGCACTCCGTGAACACAACAGTAATCGAACTCAATTCCCTGCCCAATGCGGTTAGGTCCTGAGCCTAACACAACTACTTTTTTGCGGTCGGAAACGATACTATCATTCGCTGTGAAAAGATTGCCGTTCGCATCACGAATTGGAGCTTCAAACGTAGAGTAATAATACGGTGTTTGTGCTTTAAACTCGGCAGCACACGTATCTACCAACTTATATACGCGGTTGATACCCAATTCTTCACGTTTTTTATAGACTTCACTTTCCCAACACCCCAACATATGAGCGATTTGGCGGTCGGCAAAGCCTTTTTGTTTGGCTTCCAATAGTAAATCTTTCGGAAGCGTTTCTATTTTATAGGTTGAAATTTCTTTCTCAATGCTGTATAGTTCTTCGTATTGCTTCAAGAACCACATATCTATCTTAGTGATTTCGTGAATTCTCGAAAGTGGAATGCCCATCGCGATGGCGTCGTAAATCACAAAGACTCTATCCCAACTCGGATTGGTAAGTTTGTCGATGATTTGCTCATAATTTTTGTATCCTTTGCCATCTGCTCCCAATCCATTGCGTTTAATTTCAAGTGATTGCGTAGCTTTATGAAGCGCCTCTTGGAACGAGCGACCGATACCCATTACTTCTCCTACCGATTTCATTTGCAGACCGATAGTGCGATCAGAACCTTCGAATTTGTCAAAGTTCCAACGCGGAATTTTTACGATAACATAATCCAACGTAGGCTCGAAAAGTGCTGAAGTGGACTTAGTGATTTGGTTAGAAAGTTCGTCCAAGTTATAACCGATAGCCAATTTTGTTGCAATTTTGGCAATCGGATAGCCTGTTGCTTTGGAAGCCAATGCCGAAGAACGTGATACACGCGGATTGATTTCTATGGCGATAATATCCTCATTTTCATCAGGAGACACGGCAAACTGAACGTTACATCCTCCTGCAAAGTCGCCAATGCTTCGCATCATTTTGATAGCCATATCCCGCATACGTTGAAATGTTCTATCGGAAAGCGTCATCGCAGGAGCAACGGTAATGGAGTCGCCCGTGTGGATACCCATTGGGTCCATATTTTCAATGGTACAGATAATTACCACATTGTCATTTTTATCGCGAAGAAGTTCCAATTCGTATTCCTTCCAACCCATTAATGCCTTGTCAATCAACACTTCGTGAATAGGAGAAGCCTCCAAACCACGTGTGAGAAGCGTATCGAAATCCTCCTTTTTGTACACCACAGAAGCTCCCGTTCCGCCCAACGTAAAAGAAGGACGAATTACCAAAGGAAAACCGAACTTTTGGGCAATTTCTTTTCCTCGAAGGAAGGAATTTGCCGTTTCGGACGGAGCCATCGGAATGCCAATTTTGTCCAAAAGCACACGGAATTTCTCGCGGTCCTCAGTAATTTGGATTGCATCAATATCCACCCCAATGATTTCCACACCAAAGTCTTTCCAAATCCCTTTTTCAGCGGCTTCAATGCAAAGATTTAAGGCTGTTTGCCCTCCCATTGTGGGCAAAACGGCATCAATATTGGGATGTTTTTTCAGAATTTCAACTATGGATTTGGTAGTCAAAGGCTTCAAATAGACGTGGTCAGCCATTGAAGGGTCAGTCATAATGGTGGCAGGATTGCTGTTGATAAGCACCGTTTCGATGCCGTCCTCACGTAGCGAACGCAACGACTGCGAACCTGAATAGTCAAACTCACAAGCTTGTCCGATAATAATTGGTCCTGAACCAATTAACAATACACAATTTAAATCTTTACGCTTTGGCATTTTTTCCTATGTTTTTAGTTTTTTTTCCAAATTTTAACGGCCTCATTATAGAGAAAATCAGCTCTTTTTTGTATTTCTTCCTCATTCCAATTTTCTAACGAAAGAAAAGGAACCAAAGTTTTTATTCCCGATGAATAAAGTGCCAAACCTCCTCTTTTATCTTTTCCTTTTTTCTTAGTTTTCCAATTCGCATCTCGGATTGATGAATTTAAAGACTGCGTAATAATAGCGAGGTTACCAAGAGTGAGTAATTTCCGATTTCTAAAATCTCGTTTCTCTTTATCATTTATTTTCCCCCAATTATTTTCCCATTTTTTAGGCATTAAGTGTTCCAGAGTATATTTTGAAATTCCTAAAAGGCGAGTACTATCCATTCCATTTCGCAATTTAGATTCTATAAAATATACAATCCCTGCTGCTTGTTTATTTACAAGTATAGCATTGTCAAATCCTTTTTTTAACTCTTCATCATTAGGAAAGAAGTTGATTTGGTCTTCTTGCCTCTCAAAAAAGTTTATGAACTCTTGCTTTGATAAAATTTCATTCTGAATGAGTCTATCGGTAAAAAGTTGATTATAATTTTTTGTATTAGCGTGAATTACCATTCTACGCATCACATAACTTTCTAATATTTCAAAAAGTTCATTTTGAGTATTTTTATCATTTTGAGTATTTTTCAGAACATATAAAATATACGGAATTAAAGTGGAAGTATCTAATCCAAAAATAATTGTCGTTATTCTTTCTATGCCATTATTTGGAGTAAGTTCAGTATTGACAACTTCATAATCAAAATTACCACTAAATATTTTTGCATAATCTTTTATCTCTAAAAGAATATCATTTTTGTTTAGATTGTAATTTTTTATAAGATTTTTGTAAGATTCAAAAAGCGTTTCTACTTTTGAAAATTCTATCTTATCTTCTGTTTTAATTTTTAAAGTTGGTTCTTGAATTTTTATTTGTAAATATGCCCAAAAAAATAAATCAATAAATGTTCTACGAATTCTACCAGTGGTTATTTCTCTATCCCAATAATTTTTGGTTTCATCATCGGCTTCAAATATATTTTTCCAATATTTTTCGTATAAATCTTTTTCCTCCCTACCAAAAAAATAATTTTTAAGTAATTCAGCAGTAGTTAACTTAACACCAAGAGAGTTAATAGTATCAAAAATTTGTTGCTCATCTTCTCGTTCATCAAGGTCAATTCCTACAAAAAGAATATTCGTTAAAATTTTACCAAAATCTAATTTCTCGGGATTTAAATTCTTTTTAAAATAGGTATAAGCCAAAGTGATATTATCCGTTTCTGATAAATCTTCTAATGTAGATAAATTTAAAATTATATTAAAATTTTCAACATCATTATGATTATGTAATAAGGAGATACTTTCATCAATTAGTTTAAAAATTCGTTCAAATCTCCCATCTTGATTGGTTTTCAAACACAAAACTTTAAAAAAGATGTTCAAAGTGGTTAATCTTTGTTGTCCATCAATCACAGTTCTTCGGTCTCCTGCCCTACTTACTGTTTGGGTTGGTTGTTGCTTTAGAATTACCGAACCTAAAAAATATGGTTTATCGGTCTCACTTACATTTTCCATATCTTCCAGTAGCCTTTCCCATTGGTCTTCCCCCCAAACATAAGCTCTTTGAAAAAAAGGAATTTCTAAAACCCTATTTCCATTAAAAATATCATTGATTGTTTTTTTTCCCGCTTCCATAACATTCTATCTTTTCTTAATTCTGTATCAAATCATAAATTGGTTTTTACATATCTCCGTTATCACTAATAAGAGTATAACTACTAATTTTTACAGGCAAAACATGAAAATATACAATTAAAAATCAAAGAGTTATATTTTTATTTTTGATAAATTATCACAAAAAAATCATTTATCACACCAATAACGGATATACAAATTAGTTTTCATCTTGATCTATTGCAAAAAATACAACAACTGAATTTTCATCTAGATTTCTCTCCTTTGAAGATATTTTCCAAGTAACGATAAGTCAAGTATCTGTCTCTTTCAAAGAACAACTCCGTTTCGTTTGATTAAAATTTCCCGTCAACTATCAAAGGGTACCTTCAAAAAACAGAAATTTTTAAAAAAAGGTGTTACCTAAAAAAGATAACACCTTTATATATTATAAAAATCAACCATCGACTTATTTTTTATGTCTTGGTTCTGAAGAAACTGTTAATTTTTTTCTTCCTTTAGCTCTTCTTCTTGCCAATACTTTTCTTCCGTTGGCAGTTGCCATACGCTCTCTGAAACCGTGCTTATTTCTTCTCTTTCTTTTTGAAGGCTGAAATGTTCTTTTCATAACGCTTTATACTTTATCTCTTTAAAAATTAACTTATATATTCTTTTACAATAGAAAATTTCTTAATTGAGGGCAAAAGTAATACTATTTTTTTTATTTACCAAATTTATCTGCAATAAAATAATTATTTTGTTGATATTTTATTCAAAATATAAAATCTTATCGAATTTTATCAAACCCATTACCATATACTCCCATAACATTTGTTTTGGTAACAAACGCTTGTGGATCTATTCTATCTACTAAGCGAAAAATAGATGTAGCTTCGGTTCTTCGAGCAATAACAATTACGACTTTTTGTGGTGTTTGCGAATACCACCCCGTACCATCAACTACTGTACATCCACGCTTTATCTCCGTATTGATATGAGTTGCTATTTCGTCATATTGTTTTGAAAATATAAATATCTGTACCGATTGCCTTGCTCCATTAAGCACCATATCAACCATATGCCACATTAGCGGTAACAAAATAAGTCCTAAAACAGTCTTTTCTAACGTTTCTGCCGTACTATCCAGAATAAAATAAGATGATACTACAATCAAAACATCAAGAATAAGCATAATACGAGCTAAACTTATCCGAAAATATTTTGTAACCAAAAAACCAAGAATATCTGTTCCGCCTGCGCTTCCATTGACCGAATACACTAAACCTAAACCAACTCCTGCCAAAAGTCCTCCCATTATTACAGATAATAAAGCATCACTCAACGGAGGATTTTCAGTAAAATAGGGCTGTAAATACACTTCACCATATCGAAATAGAATAGTTAAAATTCCTACTCCTATTATTGTTCGAAATGTAAGTTGCTTACTTATCATTCGAAAAGCAAGTAATAATAAAACTGCATTTACTATCAAATTAGTTTTCCAAACCTCAAAACCTGTTGCATATTTAATAATTGTAGCTATACCTGAGAGCCCTCCTGTTACTATTTTATTGGGTAATATAAATCCTGTATACCCTACTGTAAATAATATTAAACCAAACAGAATAACAAAATAATCTTTTATATAAAAAGATTTCAAATATTTCATTGGATAAATTCGCTTCTTTATCATCTTTTACTATTACTTAATTCGTTGGCAAATTTATTTATATTTCTACAAATGAAAAAACCTTTTCTGAAATATTTTAATCATATTACAAAAATTGTATATTTTTGAGGATTAAAAAAACTGAACACTTTGATGTTCAGTTTTTTTGTACATTTTAATATATTATTCAAGACCTCCTTTAAGGGTATCTTGCCAATTTCTAAGTTCTTCCCATTTGCCTTGATATGCTAATAATGCTTGTCTAGGCCAAGTAGTTGGTTTATGCATTTGAAAACGAGATCCTCCCTCGCTAAGAATTTCTGATAAAGTTTCTACAGATGTTTCTGAAAGAATTTTCCAAGTTTTTATACCTTTTTCTTTGAAAAGTTCTTCTATTTTAGGACCAATACCTTCAATTATTGTAAGGTCATTTTCTTTTATTTTCTTGCCTAAAAATTGACTTGCCAATGTTGCATCAAATAAACTCTGTATTTGTGATGGAACTGTATAAGACTCTATCGAAATATCATTTTTTGCCTCTTGACATTTTTTTAATCTTACTTCTAAATCCAAATTCTTTTTACGCAACACCTCTAACTCTTCTTCTAACTCTTTGGTTTCTAACTTAGAGAGTTTAATATTCTCTTCTTGACAACTATTAAGTTGTAATTTCAAGTCTTCATTCTCTTTGGAGAGTGTATTGAGACTTACTTCAAGTGGAGTCATTTTTGCTTTAAAAGAACTTTCAGCTTTCGATTTGCCGAACAAATAGCCCAGCAAAAAGCAAAATACTCCAACAATGATAGGAATTAACCAACACATATATTTATTTTATTTAATTATACTCTATTTTTCAATTCGTACGCTAATTTCTGCACGTCGATTTTTAGCTCGTCCTTCTTCTTTTTTATTTGAAGCAATGGGCTTGGTTTGTCCCTTTGATATTGTATTAACCGATTTTTCAGCAAATCCGTGAGCTACTAAGTATTTTTTTAGAGCGTCTGCTCGAAATTGTCCTAATTGTAAATTTTTCTTCGCATCACCTACATTATCTGTATGCCCTACAATTAGTACTTTAGCATTATCAATATGGTCTACATATTGAGCTATTTTAGCCAATTTTTCTCGTTCTTCAACTGTCAAATCAATTTTTGATTTTCCTGTATCAAAATAGATAATAAGTGGATTTCTATTCAAATTTCGACCAAAAGCTAATAATTCTTTACGAAATTTTTCTTTTTCTTCTTGACTTTTGGTCAAAATACTAAATGAAACTGCACCTTTCAAAAGCGGAGCATGCAAATTGTATGCATCACGTACTTCGCCCTTAGTCAAAAATTGGTTTGATGCTCCACCTTGTGCTACAAAGAAATCTTTAATAGTATTAGCTCGTGCAATACCTAAATTATCAAAAACTGATACATTTCGTTCTTCGGAGTGATAATATCCTTTTATTTCTAACATCTTATCTGGGTTAGAAACCAAATATTGATTTATTGCCAGTACACCATCTCTAATTCCCTGACTAAGAGGCTCTTCAAAATACAAAAGGGATGGTCGAAAGTTAAAATTATCATTACTTTCATAAGAGAAATTACCTTGTTTATCCTCCACTTTAAATTTTCCAAAAAAATCAGAAAGTTGTTCTACAGTAAAAAGAGTAGCTCCTCTTAATTGATTATTTTCATCGGTTATTAAACCACTTTCATGCTGTGTTTCGGTGGCAAGTTGATAACTTTCGATACCTTTTTCAATAAACCAATTTTTTACATTTTCTGCACGAGAAAGTCCTATTTGTTCAGTTTCTTTATCATTATACAAACCCTTTATTTTCAATAATTTATCAGGATTTATATTCAAAAAATCTGTTACGCTATCTAAGCTACTATGTAGTGATTCTGAAATTGATGCGAACCCCGATTCACCCTCCAAAAAGTGAAAATTTTTAGGATTAAAAACTACCTGTTTTTGCCCGTCTTTTATATCTAATGGAAATTTTTTTTCAATTATCCCATGACAACAAAAAAACCATTGCAAATAAGCACCTACAAATATTATAATTAGTGCTAAAATTACATAAATATTTTTCATTTGAATTCATTGAATTTTATGTTCCAAAAGTACTCTTTTTTCTTAATAATAAAATTAAATTTTTGTTAAATAATCTATTTTTGTTGAAAAATTAGTATTTTCGTTAAAAACATTTGTCTCTTAGCGTATTATTCAACAACATCTAACTCTACTTTCAAGTTATTTATGATAAATTCTTGACGTTCAGGCGTGTTGTTTCCCATATAAAATTCCAATAATTTTTCTATACTAAGTGCTTTATCAAGCATTACAGGGTCTAAGCGCATATCTGAACCGATAAAATTTTTGAATTCGTCTGGTGAAATCTCTCCCAAACCTTTAAATCGAGTAATTTCTGGATTTCGCAATTTCATAATGGCATCTATACGTTCCTCATCACTATAACAATAAATTGTTTCTTTTTTATTTCGCACACGGAAAAGAGGCGTTTGCAATATATAAACATGTCCTTCTTTAATCAATTCGGGGAAAAATTGTAAGAAAAACGTAATCAAAAGTAAGCGAATATGCATACCATCTACATCGGCATCTGTAGCAATAACAATATTATTATATCGAAGATCTTCCATTGAATCTTCTATATTTAAAGCCGCTTGAAGCAGATTAAATTCTTCGTTTTCATACACTATTTTTTTCGTTTTCCCATATGTATTGAGTGGTTTTCCTCGAAGACTAAAAACTGCCTGTGTATTAACATCGCGTGACTTGGTAATAGAACCTGAAGCCGAATCTCCCTCAGTAATAAAAAGTGTGCTTTCTAAACTTCTTTCTTCTTTACTATCATTCAAATGAATTCGGCAATCACGCAGTTTTCGATTATGTAGGCTAGCTTTTTTGGCACGTTCGCGAGCTAATTTACGTATTCCTGAAAGTTCTTTACGCTCCCTCTCGGCTTGGATAATTTTACGTTGAATTTCATCGGCAATAGCTTCATTTTTATGTAAAAAATTATCTAATTGTGTTTGAATAAAATTCAAAATATAGGTACGTACCGAAGGTTTTCCATCTCCCATTTCGGTAGAACCCAATTTGGTCTTGGTTTGACTTTCAAAAACAGGTTCCATCACTTTGACCGAGATAGCTGCAATGATAGATTTTCGAATATCGGAAGCATCATAATCTTTTTTGAAAAATTGACGTAATGTCAGTACAATTGCCTCACGAAAAGCCGTTAAATGCGTTCCTCCTTGTGTTGTATTTTGTCCATTGACAAACGAATAATATTGTTCGTTGTACTGTGATTTGCTATGAGTTAGCGCTATTTCAATATCATTGCCTGTCAAATGAACAATCGGATAGCGAAAATCTTCTTGATTATTATCATCTATGAGCAAATCTTTCAATCCGTTTTCAGAAAAATATTTCTCTCCGTTATAAACAATGGTAAGCCCCGGATTCAGATATACGTAATTGCGAAGCATCTTTACTACGTATTCGTTTCTGAACTTATAATTTTTAAATATTTGTACATCGGGAGTGAAAACAACTTTTGTCCCGCGTCTGCTTTTAGATTCTTCTACATTGCCTTCGTGGAGTAATTCTCCTTGTTGGAATTCGGCTGATTTTTGCTGATTATCTCGAATCGATTCTACTTTAAAATATGACGAAAGTGCATTAACAGCCTTTGTACCAACGCCATTAAGTCCTACTGATTTCTTAAAGGCTCGTGAGTCATATTTTCCTCCGGTATTCATTTTGGAAACAACATCAACGAGTTTGCCCAGAGGAATTCCACGTCCGTAATCACGTACAGAAACCGTGCCTTCTTCTATTTTGACTTCAATGGTTTTTCCTGCACCCATTACAAACTCATCAATGCAGTTGTCAATAACCTCTTTGAGTAAGATATAAATTCCGTCATCGACAGAAGAGCCATCTCCAAGCTTACCGAT
The DNA here is from genome assembly GCF_026005215.1 of Capnocytophaga catalasegens. Taxonomy (GTDB): domain Bacteria; phylum Bacteroidota; class Bacteroidia; order Flavobacteriales; family Flavobacteriaceae; genus Capnocytophaga; species Capnocytophaga catalasegens. The sequence goes on from NZ_BPMA01000018.1 coordinate 54,672, forward strand.
ATACATTCCGGGACGCATACGAATATGTTCCTTCCAGTCTAATGATTTAATATTATCTTCGTTATATTGTATGGCTTCCAATGACATAATTTTATTGTTGAAGTTGGGCAAAGATACGAAAAAACACGAATTATAAAACTGATTTTTTATCTTTTTTTATAAAAAAGTTGCTCGTATCATTCGGTGATTTGTGTTCAGGTCTTTTTTTAATTCTATATTCTTATAATTTTTGTATGAAAGTAGCTCAGACATTTCATTTGCGAGATATTGATTGATTTCAAAGAAAAGGAATCCGTTTTCTGATAGATTATTTTTTGCAAAATCGGCTATTTTATTATAAAAAATAAGTGGATTTTCATCAGGTACAAATAAAGCTAAGTGTGGTTCATATTCAAGAACATTCTTTGCAATTTGTTTTTTTTCTGATTCACGCACGTAAGGAGGATTTGATACAATAATATCGAATATATAAGGTAGTTTTTCTATTTTCATAATATCTTCATTTATAAAAGTAACTGAAATAGAATTTTTTTCAGCATTCTTTTTAGCTATTTGAAGTGCTTTATTTGAAATATCTAATGCAAAAACTTGTGCATTGGGTAAGTTTTTAGCTAAAGAAACTGAAATACAACCACTTCCTGTTCCGATATCTAATATTTTGGTACATTTTTCTTTATTTGTAGAACGAATAATCCAATCTACTAATTCTTCTGTTTCTTGTCGAGGTATCAATACATTTTCATCAACATAGAAAGAAAGTCCATAGAAGTGAGCTTCACTTAGTATATATTGTATGGGTTTATTTTGTTGTAATTCTTTTATTGTATTAGTAAAAATATTATATTGCAAAGTAGAAATTTCTTTTTCTGTATCTAAAAAATACTTTATTTTAGATAGATTTAAATATTTTTCAAGTAATTTAAAAAAAATAATATCTATTTCTTGTTTTGAATAAACTGATTTTAATTCATTTTGAAATAGAATTTTTAATTTTGAAAGTTTCATTTTTATATTTTTATATCATTTTAAAAAAATTCATTAAAAAAATAAAAAAATCTATCTGAAAAAACAAAAAGTAAAGATAGATTATCAAAAAAATCATCTCATTTTCTTTTATTTCTATATAGAAAAAATAAAAATCCATATAGTTTTCATAAAAAACATTATGGATTTTTATTATTTTTATCTTGATTTCTTTTAAAAATACCTCGAATAAGTTGTTTGAAAGTATTAAAATCAACTCTGTAAGTAAGACCAACTCCTTGTGTATATCCAATTTTATCTAAGAAATATTGTTGAACATCATTCTCACGATTGAATATCTTTGCACTAAGTGTTCCATCTTTATTTAATAGAAATTGTATTTCAAAATCACCTGCAATCGCTGTTTGTGTAACTCCTCCAACGGGTATTCCTACTTTACCATTGAGTAATACACGTTCGTTAATTTGTGTTGAAAGTGTAATACCCAATCTATCACCTGTATTATAAGCTTGTTCAGCATTAACAGTTCCTGTTTCATAACTAAGACCTAAGTTTAGTTTATCATCATCTCCTGAAAGAAGTTGATTGAATATTCCCGCAGCTGTTTCTAACATATTATAAGAAACAATTTTGTCTCCGGCAGATGTATCACTTAAAAAATTACCTTGTAATAAAAGTGCAAAAGCTTGTAATTGTTTTTTATCAGTATCTTTTAATCGATAATTAAGTTCAGAAACAAGACTTGAATTACTATCAGGGAAATTTATATCAAAAATAGTTTGTGGTTGAGCTAAACTACCTTCTAAACTAACTTCAACTTGAGTTTGTATTTTACGATTATATTGATTTGATTCTAATAAAGTAGATGGATTAGCATACAAAGAATATACTGCTTTCAGGTTAGAAAGTTCTGCATTAAGCGGGTCGCCATTCCACGTAATTGAACCTCCGGGCAATACACGAAACTTCTTGTCGATAATGCCTTCATATTTAAAATTGTATTCTCCTGAAATAGTCAGAAAGTCTCCCCACATATTGAACTTGCCATCGGTATTTATCTCAAAGAGTAACGTTCCTGCGCCCTTGCCAATTAAATTACTACCTGTCTTAGGGTCAATAATGATTTCAACTTCGGTATTTGGAAGAATATCCAAATCAAAATCCATCTCAAAACCTTGAAAAGTCTTCATCTGCGAAGTTTGTTCAATGTCATTTTTCTTCTTTTCAACAAAGTCAATAAAAGAATCATCACCAACTGTGTGTGTATTGCTTAGGGGAATTTTAAATTTTGTCCCATCTGCGGTTGATGCTTGCACCTTTAAACGAATATCCTTCACATTTCCTGTCAAATCAACCTTGCCTTTTATGAATCCCGTCCCGTAAAACAATTCGTTATGCTCAGCTTGTGTGTTTAGCACCAAGAAACGATTGTTTTTCGTGTTCAAATGCAAGTCCAGAAACCAATCTACAAATTTTTTATGATAGATTTTTCCGCTAAGCACCGCCTGAGTTTTATAAACCACATCAATTACTTTTATTTCATTGAAGATAAAATCATTTCCTTTTAGCGAAATAGATGCATCGGGGTCAAAATCCATATCAATATTCAGATACGGCACGCCCATTCCAGCTTTTTCTAATGAGAATTCTCCTTCTATCTTCGGATTAGTTACCATACCCGAAATATGAGCTGAACCCGTCATATATCCACGTACATTATTGAGTATTCCATCTGCCAAAGCTCCAAAAGGAGCTAAATTGAGCCGTTTCAGACTTGTATCAAGACTTAAATAAGTTCCATTATCTCGTATTTGAATATCACCAATAGTTCTGAAACCTTCTCCTTGTCCATTTATAAATTGCGTATTTACTTTGAAAGCTGATAAATCTTCATTTCCATCAATACCCATTTCTAAATCTCCCATCAAATAATCATTGATAGTAAAATTACTAATTACCAAATCTGAAGAAGGAAAATACTTATTTCGTTGTTGAATTAAAGATAAATGACCATTGAGCGCCCCCGAAAAATTAAGCCCTTCTATGCTCGGAGTAATGTCAAATAACTCAACTTTATTAAAAACCAGATGGATATCTTTGTAAGAGTTCTTGCCCATCTTCCCTCCTATCGAGATAATTTGCTCTGCTTGTTGTAACTGAAAGTTTTCTATATGAATCGAATCAAGTTTCTTGTCAAAAACCACCCGATTGTTCTTACCTTCTTTATTTACAATCCAATCTTTTCCTTTGAAATGCACAATCGATTTCTTTAAACCCACAACCGAAGACTGATTCTGGTCAAGCGTATGATAAAAATTCAAAGTATAATTATCTTCCTTCTTATTCCCACCTTTGAACTCCGTGCGAAAAAAAAGAGTATCCTTAATTGTAGCGTTAATCAGATTGAAATCGGATATATCGTATATGGAATTTTTAAATTTGTCTATCTCGAAAAACGTATTATACAACGGATTTTTATTATCTATTAACAAATTGATTTTTTCTAACTTATTTCCATAAAGGTCAATGCTTGGCGATTTAAAATTCAACTTAAAATCACCCGAATCAGCAACAATATTCCCTCGTATGAATGTGTTTTTGCCCAAAGTAACTTCCGGAAGGAATATTTCTATAATCTTATTATAAATTTTGAAATCAAATGAAAGGTATTGCCCCTTCGAAACTTTAAAAGGCTTGTAATTTGCATAAATACTCCCTATGGAATTTCTAAAAATCTTGTCCAACTCACCAAAAGCAAAGTTACCCACAACCTTTCCAGTAATAACATCTGGAGAATCAATCAGAATTGTTCTTACTTTTTTCTCATCTAAAGAAATATTTACATCAAAATCTTGAAAAGTATACCGAGTAGCATTCTTTTCGAATATGGTATTATGTATTCCTACTTTCCCTGTAATATCATCAAGTGTTTTACCTTTTACATCAAGTATAACAAGACCTTTTAGTTTTGCTATCGAATCATTCTTAATAAAACCAAGCGCTTTTAGGTCAGCATGCTCTATATCCGCTATGAAATCATATATATTTTGCTTCTTATCAAGCTGTGCAAGCCCATCTACCGACATTTTCAGATTGACATCATTTATTTTAACCTCTCCCTTGAAGTATTGTTTGACAAAATCACCTTTTACATCTATATTTGTATAATTGTAATCATTAAAAACAATTTGTTGTATCTTTCCATCAACAAATATTTTATCAATTTTGTCAAAATTCAACCCTTTTCCTACAAATTGAATATTCGATGTTATTTTTCCCAGATTATTTTGCTCAATAATTTTCCCCAAATCCAACTGATGTGTAGTCAAATACCCTTTGTATGAAGTTTTTTCCAAATTATCAAGGTCATTTAATATTCCTTCTATTGTAAAATCACCCAATTGAGAAGAAAAAGCCATATCAAGTTCTAGGTCAGTTGTTGAATAATCAATAGTTCCACTGGTTTCAAAAAAACCAAAATGGCGAACTTGTTCAGGTAAGTTTTCTCCTAACTGGACTGGCATAAGTCCTACCAAATCAGAATAAATCGAAACCAAATGTGTAATATCTCCTTTTATATGAATAGGTTTGTTTTCTTCAAATAAATTAGCCAATGTAAAATTTCCTAAAAGTTCTGTATTCTGATACCAAGCCGAAAGATTATTTATTGAAAAATTATTAAGTGTTCCTTGAACTTCTCCTTCTAATTCAATTAGTTTTTTATTAGAAAATCCATTATACAAAGGAATAATATCTTCGGTTCTTACTTTACTATTGTATATACGAGCGTGTACCTTTACATCATTTAAAAAATTATTATAACTTCCATTAGCAGAAGCAAATTTTACATCGGCTCTTATATGAGAAAAAGGAGTAATAAGCGTTGTATTATCAATAGAAATAAACGAATTTGTATATGAAAAATCGGTTTTTAAATCCGTAATTTTCAGATGTTTGTCCAAAACGAAACTTCCCGAATGAAGTTTCAGACCTATATCAGAATCTTTTATCGAAAAATCTGAAATCTCAGTAAAAAGACTATCTACAACAAGCTGTGAAGGATTTTCATTATTATAATCTAATATATGAAAATAGCTATTTTTCAAATAGATACCTTTGGCTTTCATAATAAAAGGTTCTTGTGAAGGTGGCGTACCATCATCAAAACTATTTATAAATACATCTAAATTAGAAAGTGTATCTCCTTTGTACGTATTAAGATGAAAATGTAAATCTTCACCATAAATATTTCCAAAATACAAATTACCTTTTATAAGTTTATTAAAATTGGTTATTGAAGTACGAAGCGTTCCTGCTGATATTAGCGTATCATTCTTAAAATCGTTAATTAAAACCTCTTTAAGAGAAATCATTCCAAGTACGCTTATTGAAGTTTTCCCTATGCGAATATCAATTCCATAACTTTCATTGAGTTTTTTAGTTACAAACGACGCAATTCCACTTTGCACTGGTGGTAATAGTAACAATATGAAAATCAATACTATACTCAGTACAAGTAGTTTTATAATTCGAACAATTATGTGAAAAAATTTTTTGATATCAGAAAAGGTTTTATTTTTGTGCAAAAATAATACATTTCTTAAATTAAGCAATGAATACAAACAATATTTTTATACTTTCGATAGAATCTTCGTGCGATGATACATCAGCAGCAGTATTGCAAAATCAGAAAGTACTTTCTAACATAACAGCAAGTCAAAAAGTACATCAATTATACGGAGGAGTTGTTCCTGAACTTGCCTCGCGCGCTCACGAACAAAATATCGTTCCAGTAATACAACAAGCCTTAGAACAATCTGGAATAACAAAAGAACAACTCTCAGCAATTGCTTTTACCCGAGGTCCGGGACTTATGGGGTCACTCTTGGTGGGAACTTCTTTTGCCAAGTCATTAGCTTTGGGACTTTCTATTCCGTTGATAGAGGTCAATCATATGCAAGGACACATTTTAGCTCATTTTATTGAAAACGAAAAACATAAACGTCCTACATTTCCTTTTTTAGCACTAACTATCAGCGGAGGACATACTCAAATTATTCAAGTAAACGATTATTTTTCAATGACTCTTTTGGGCGAAACCCAAGATGATGCCGTAGGTGAGGCTTTTGACAAGACTGCTAAAATACTCGGATTACCTTATCCTGGAGGACCTTTAATTGACCTATATGCTCAACAAGGTAATCCAACTGCTTTTTCTTTTCCTAAACCCAATGTTGAAGGGCTAAATTTCAGTTTTTCAGGACTGAAAACATCTATTTTGTATTTTATTCAGAAAAAAACACAAGAAAATCCAACTTTCATTGAAGAAAATTTACCTGATATTTGTGCGTCTGTACAAAATACAATTATTGAAATTATTATGTTAAAACTTCGAAAGGCAGTAGCACAAACTGGAATTACTCAAATAGCAATTGGAGGTGGTGTTTCTGCAAATTCTGGTATTCGTAATGCTCTAAATAATGAAGAAAAATATGGTTGGACGACTTTTATTCCGCGTTTTGAATATTGTACCGATAATGCCGCTATGATTGGTATTGCCGCATATTTTAAATATTTACAAAAAGATTTTGCCTCGATGGATATTACTGCACAAGCAAGAATGATGATTGATAAATCGTAATTTTTAAAAGTAATTATTCTTAAAAACGCATCACTATTTGATTTAAAAACATTACTTTTGTTGCCAAAATAAAATATTATGAATATTGCGATTGTTTGTTATCCTACCTTTGGGGGGAGTGGCGTTGTGGCTACTGAACTGGGAATTGCCTTAGCTCAAAAAGGACATCAAGTGCATTTTATCACGTATAGTCAGCCTGTAAGACTTGCCCATTTTTATAGAAATATCCATTTTCATGAAGTTCATGTAGAAGAATATCCTTTGTTTCACTATCAGCCGTATGAGTTAGCCCTTTCTAGTAAAATTGTTGAAGTGGTGAAAAAATTCGGTATTCAAATTATTCATGCACACTATGCAATTCCGCATGCATACGCTGGATATATGGCAAAACAAATCTTAAACGAAGAAGGTATTGATATTTCAATAATTACAACCTTACATGGAACTGATATTACGCTTGTTGGTAATCATCCATATTACAAAACTGCTGTAAATTTCAGTATCAATGCGTCTGATGTTGTAACTTCGGTATCAGAGAGTTTGAAAAAAGATACATTAGAATTATTCAATATCAAAAAAGAAATACACGTAATTCCCAATTTTATCAATCTGAACAAATATAAACAAATCCCTTCAGTTTGTAAACGAAGCGCCGTTGCCACTACAGACGAATTTGTTATCACTCACATTAGTAATTTCAGAAAAGTGAAACGTACACAAGATGTAGTTCGTATTTTCGAACTTATTCTACAAGAAAAACCTGCCAAACTGGTGATGGCGGGTGATGGTCCGGAACGTGAATCAACCGAAGAACTTTGTAATAAAATGGAAATTGCAGACAAAGTTATCTTCTTAGGCAATTATTTGAATATAAACGAAATACTTTGTTTTTCAGATTTGTTTTTAATTCCGTCTGAGTCAGAAAGTTTTGGGCTGGCAGCCTTAGAAGCAATGGCGATGGGTGTTCCTGTTATTTCGAGTAATGCAGGTGGACTTGGCGAGGTAAACAAAAATGGATATTCTGGGTATTTAAGCCCTATTGGAGATGTTGCTCAAATGGCACAAAAGGCACTTTCTATTTTGAGTTCGCTTGAAATTTTAAAAAAATTCAAAAAACAAGCTAAAAAACAAGCTATGCTTTTTGATGAAGAAAAAATAATTCCGATGTATGAGGATATTTATCAAAATATTATAGATAAAACTTTTTGAAAACAAGCCTTTTATTTACAAATTATATAACAGCATAAGCTATTTAATTAAAAAAAGATGCCTCTACAAAAGGCATCTTTTAAATGAAATAGTATGTAAAATAAAATAATTAGTCTTTTTTGTAGAAAGGTAGTTTTACCACTTTGGCAGGTATATTTTTATTTCTGATTTGAATAAAAATTTCACTTCCTACCGATGCGTATTGTATGGGGACATACCCTAATCCAATGCCGATACCCAACGAAGGCGACATTGTCCCACTGGTTACTTTTCCAATTACATTTCCGTCAGCATCTACAATTTGGTAATCGTGGCGCGGAATGGCTTTTTCTTTCATTTCAAAGGCAATTAACTTACGCGTAACGCCAGCTTCTTTTTGTTTTTTCAAGAAATCGGTATCAATAAAGTCTTTGGTGAATTTGGTAATCCACCCCAAGCCTGCTTCAAGTGGCGAGGTTGTATCGTCAATATCATTTCCGTAGAGACAATATCCCATCTCTAAGCGAAGTGTATCACGAGCGGCAAGTCCAATGGGTTTTATTCCATACGATTTACCCGCTTCAAATACTTTGTCCCAAAGTTTTTGGGCATCTTCATTTTTTACATATACTTCAAATCCGCCACTGCCTGTATATCCTGTTGCAGAGATAATAACCTGTGGAATTCCTGCAAAATCACCTATTGTAAAGTGATAAAATGGAATAGCTGCCAAATTGATTTGGGTAAGCGATTGCATAGCCTCTACGGCTTTGGGACCTTGAATTGCAAGCAACGAATACTGGTCTGAACAATTTTCGAGTATAGCTCCAAATGTGTTATGTTGGTTTATCCATTGCCAGTCTTTATCAATATTCGAGGCATTGACCACAAGCATATAATTTTCATCAGCAATTTTATAAATGATTAAATCATCAATTATACCTCCTTTACCATTGGGCATACAACTATATTGCGCTCGCCCATCAACTAATGTAGAAGCATCGTTGGAAGTTACCTTCTGAATAAGGTCTAAAGCTCCTTTTCCTTTGACAAAGAATTCGCCCATATGACTTACATCGAATACACCTACACCAGTGCGAACAGTCTGATGTTCGGCGTTAACCCCTTCGTATTGCACGGGCATATTGAACCCAGCAAAAGGAACCATTTTAGCTCCTAAGGCATTATGTACATCGTTTAATGTGATATTTTTCATAAAAAATCATTGTTGATAATCTGAGACCAAAGGTACAATTATTTTTTTAGATACCAATTGTTTTTTCAAAAAACTTTTTACAGCGTTCCGCATCTGTTTATTCAAAATAAAAGCGTAATTTTGCTAAATTTTTGAACTATTTCACTAATGAAACTTATAAAATATCTCTTTTGGGCTATTTGGCGCAGTTGGTTTTATACCCTTGTTTTTATACTTACAGTTACCTTGGCTCCTGTGCTACTTGTGCTTATGCTTCGAGCGCCTTGGTACGGAGCGCTGTACTTTGTAGGACGCCATTTTTGGGCTACACCTATATTGTATGGGATGGGATTTTTACCTCGTATTAAAAAACATCAGCGTCTTGAAACTTCTAAAAGTTATGTTCTTATTGCCAATCATACTAGTATGATGGATATTATGTTGATGTTTTACATCAGCAAAACACCTTTTGTTTTTGTTGGGAAAAAAGAGTTAGGCGATTTACCTATTTTTGGTTATTTTTATAAACGTGTAGCTATTTTGGTCGATAGAAATAGCCCCGAAAGCCGAAAAGCTGTCTATGCTTCTGCAAAGGAGCGTATGGACAGAGGGCTGAGTATTTGCATTTTTCCCGAAGGAGGCGTACCTGACGAAAAAGTAGTCTTAGCTCCTTTCAAAGACGGAGCTTTTCGCTTAGCGATAGATTATCAAATACCACTTGTTCCGATGATTTTTTACGATTGTAAAAAGCGCTTTCCGTTTCGATTCTTTTCAGGAAAAATGGGGATAATGCGGGCTGAAGTATTCCCTTTTATTTCTACCGAAGGATACACACAAGAGCAACGAAGTGAATTAAAAGAAAAAACCTATCGCTTTATGCTAGAAAAATTGACTCGCTAAGTATAAACACTTACCTTCTGTATAATAATTTTTAGCTTTTTTACTAAAAAAATCGCAGGCAATGTTTTTTTTGATAGAAAATAATTTTCAATCTAAATAACAACTTGCCCACGATACTTAAAAAGAAAGCATGCACAAAATTTCCGTAAGCGAATTGGGTTTGTTTACCTGTTGGTTTATTGCTCCAATTCTTGATTGATATTTCTGATTAGCCGGTCAAACTTGTCTTTGCCCTGCAAAAAAGCTAATGAGTTAATGGTCTGCATAAGTTTTTTGAACACTTCGTACATTTTACTACGTGCCACTTTGCTCACTTCCATTTTTATTATACAAAATAATATTTCTTTGAATTTAAAACTTTTATTTCCTTTTTAAAACTTTCATAACGGCGGTAATCACACCATCTTTGTTCAATCCATATTTCTTCATTAGGGCACCAGGAGTTCCTGACTCTCCAAAAGTATCATTAACGGCGACAAATTCTTGTGGAGTAGGTAATTTTTGTACCAAAACACGAGCTACACTTTCTCCTAACCCTCCGTAGTAATTATGCTCTTCGCAAGTAACAACGGCTCCTGTCTTTGTTGCTGATTTTATGACGATTTCTTCATCCAAAGGCTTGATTGTGTGAATGTTTATCACTTCCGCAGAAATGCCTTGCTTTTCTAGATCGTCGGCGGCAAGTAAAGCTTCCCAAACCAAATGCCCCGTTGCTATAATCGTAACGTCTGTACCTTCGGTTAGTTGAATTCCCTTTCCGATTTCGAATTTTTGATTTTCGGGGGTAAAATTAGCTACTGCAGGACGTCCAAAACGCAAATAAACTGGCCCAACATAGTCCGCAATGGTGATAGTCGCAGCTTTGGTCTGATTATAATCACACGGATTGATAACAACCATTCCTGGGAGCATCTTCATCAGTCCAATATCTTCTAAAATCTGATGTGTAGCCCCATCTTCTCCGAGAGTAAGACCGGCGTGCGAAGCACAAATCTTCACGTTTTTGCCCGAATAGGCTATCGACTGACGGATTTGGTCATAAACTCGTCCCGTAGAGAAGGCTGCAAATGTACCTGTAAACGGAATCTTTCCGCCAATGGTAAGCCCCGCTGCGATTCCCATCATATTGGCTTCGGCAATACCTATTTGAAAAAATCGTTCGGGATTTTCTTCAATAAATTTTTCCATTTTGAGCGAACCTATAAGGTCAGCACACAATGCTACTACATTAGGATTGGTACGCCCCAATTCCGCTAATCCTGCACCAAAACCACTACGTGTGTCCTTCTTTCCTGTGTCTGTGTATTTCATAAACTAAATGTATTTCTTTGTTTGTTATTGATTATTTGTTATTGATTATTTGTTATTTATACTATATAATTGATATAATCTTCCTTATCTTTTTCAATGTCCAAAGGAATAGTTTCTCCATCAGAAATACTTTTAACGAATGGCGAAATTTTGATTTGTTATTTTACATCATCTTCACCGAGTATCTGTAAGTAATCCGTTATCAATTGAGAAAGACTTATCTTTTTTTACTTAGCATATTTGGTAGCTTATCTATAATTGACTCGTCTACTTTTATAGTTAATATATTCATTTTAACTTAACTTTGTTTTTTCTTTTTCTTACTTCAATTCTGTCAATACTTTTTCGAGTCGCGGTAATACGTCCTTGATGTCTTGTAAGGAGCAGCCACCTACCGAAGCTCTGAACCAAGGCATTTGACGCGAATTACCAAACGCCGAGAAAGGAACTAACGCCATTCCTGCATTTTTTATGAGATAGAATACCAAGTCCGACGAATCTTGTATCGATTGGTGCTTCCCTATATAGTCGAGCTTGATTGTCAAGTACAAAGCACCCATTGGCTTGATGCTATCTACCGCAAATCCTTTCTTTTTGAGGTCTTGAATACCGCGGTGTAAGGTTTCTAAGCTGGTTTGTATCTTCGCTTTGAAGTCAGCTACAAAATCGTTTACCGAATGGGAGTCTTTCAGAAAGTCAGCCATTGCTTGTTGTTCCGGTTTGGGAGCCCACGCTCCTATGTGCGTCAGTAATGCCGCCATTTTGGAGATTACTAACGAAGGACCAAAGCACCAACCTACACGAACACCTGTCGCAGCAAAGCATTTCGATGACCCATCAATAAAAATGGTATAATCCTTCATTTCGGGCATCAAACTCACGGGGTTAAAATGTTCCTCGCCAAAGGTAAGCATTGCATAAATCTGGTCATACATTAGGTAGAGCGGTTTCTGTCCTTTGTCCCGACGTCTGTTTTCTTGAACGATTAGCTCACATATCTCTAAAAGCTGCGTTTTTGAGAACATCGTTCCGGTGGGGTTCAAAGGCGAACACAAAGCGATGAGTACCGCTTCTGAAAGGTGTGGTTTTAGCTCCTGAGCCGTAGGTAGAAAATTATTTTCCGGAAGGGTTTCTATCTCAATCTTCTGTGCCGAATTCAAATACGTATAATGGTTATTATTCCACGAAGGCACGGGATAAATTACCTTATCATTTTCATCAACAATGGTCTTAAACGTAGCGTAAATCAACGGTCTTGACCCTCCGGCGACGAGAATATCACTGGCGGGGTAGTCCAACTGATAGCGGTTCTTTAAATCTGAAGAAACGCTCTGCCGTAATGATAGCAATCCGCTGGCTGGCGGATAGTTGGTCAAGTTATCGGTGTACGCCTGTTGGATTCCATTTTTGAGAGCCAACGGAATGGGATAAATATGGGAGTCCAAATCTCCGATAGTTAGGTTTGTTATCTTCTCGCCTTTGGCTTTTAAATCATTTACCTCATTCCCAATTTTAACAATCTCAGAACCAATTAAATGTTGTGCTAATTTTGATACTTTCATTATGTTTTAACTTTTTAATTCTCCAAATCTGTAATCGTTTTTTTACCTCTCTATTTTTTGCAGTATGGAACAGTAAACTTACCAGTAGCTTTATTTCCGTTGATGGTTTCTGCTTCTATCCAAATGGTAAAACTCGTATCTGTATACTCATATTTTACACTGCTATTGAGGGCATTCATTGATTTGTTCTTAGAATTGAAAACAACATTTAGCTCATTCGATGTAGAGTTCTTTGGGATAGTTACCGAAATATAATCTACAAAATCAATAACCTTGGAATTGCAATCACTTTCGTGAGGTGTAATATTTACAAAAATAGAATTATCACTATCGAAAGCCTTTCCACCTTTTGCTGTGAAATTTTGTCCATTTGTAATCCAAGTAAGTGGACTATCATTCCTATCATCTGATGAGTTATTATTATCTTTTGAACAAGAAACGTTCAAAAATAATAGTCCCATTAACGTAATCTGTGTAATTTTCTTTAACATTGCTAATTGTTTTATATTTAATAATTTATTTTACTTAAAAATTGTAATCCAATCAATTGGTTTATAAATTGCATTTTTAGAATTCAAATACCATTTTTTACTCTGCATTTCCGTAGCCTAACATTATAGGTTATTTTCATCGCTATAGAAATAAGAAACCCATAGTTTGTAACTATTTTTGCTTATTTTTCTGCTCCGATTCCAAATGTTGGAGTAAATTCATTCGATTATTATCTTAAAATACAAAATTTATTTCCTTTATTTATACAAAACTATCCTGGGTCTTCGCTATGATACTCCATTTTGTTGATTAAATTTTTATCATTATAATAAAGTATCAAATAATCTGATAATCCACCACCTTCTATAATAGTATTTTTTTCAGTATCGGTAGTAATCTCAAATCTATCCCACTCAATAACTTCCTTTTTTAAGGAAAATTTTAATATATTGGTACTTGGAGGCAACTTTTCAAACCAACCCTCTCCATCAGTCTCTACTTTTACTTCAATAATGCCGTCTATCTGTTCTTTTTTCAATTGTGTAACTTCTCCTTTGGTAGTTCCATCACCACGAAAGTATGCGTGATAAACAAAAGTCCAGCTATCACTAAAAAAAGCACTTAAATTAGCTCCTTTTTCGAGTGTTTGTAAAAATTCAACCGTATGAGAAGGGTGGATATTGGTATCTGGAAGTATATCTTTCTCTTCACCGAACGATTTTTCTTCACTTTCAGTTATTATTTCTTCTTCTATAATATCTGAAATAGGATTTTCCTCTTCTTGAACCATCTGATTGGTTGCATTACGACACGAACTAAATAAAAAAGCTATGAAAAAGATACTAATAAAAATAGTTTTTTGCATAAAAACCTAAATTATTTTACATTTTCCAAAGTTTCTTTTTCTCCTTTGCCTTTTCTACCACTCCGAACTGCCAGAATATCAGCGTAATACTTACGGCTGTTGTTCATCACGTCCAAAACTTTTTTGTAGTACTCATCTTGCTTCACATCGGCTAAGGTTTCAATATATTTTGTCATTTTCCGATAGATGGCAGTCATCTCCTTACGCAATTCACGCGAATTTAGCGTCTCTTTTTGTAGCATCAGAAACGAGCGATGAGCAAAAACATCATTAAAAGCCTTGTTGGTCTTTTCCAGTTCGGTAACAAATTCCCCGATTCTTAGTGTTTTCACGTGCGGAGCATATTTGTCGGACTGCAATGTAGAAACTAAAGTGCTAATTAGGCTTGTTTCTTTCTCGTATCCTTCCTTGGAAGCGTTTTTATAGACGTCGATAACTATTTTCAGTGCCTCGTAAGCGTTCTTCTGAACGGCGTTCTTAGTAGCTCGATAAGGCTTAATACTATCTCTAAGTGCCTGAAAGTCGATGTCACGAACCTTGTCCAATTCGGCTATTTTTTTAGACTCTTCGGTAGCTCGGAATTGCTCAAGCGACCTATTATAGCTCGGAATTAGCTCTTTCAAACCATCGAAAAGCATCTTAAAGTCCGCATCGGTTTCTTCACTTAGTGAAGTCTTTCCAAAATCTTCATAAAATCGGGTAATAAATTGCCCAAACTCTGCCTGATGTAGCCCGTGTAAGTCTACCGTAATCAATTTGTTTGCACTCATAATAAAAAATTTTAAATTACTAATTAGTATTCTATGTTCCGAATTTCGGTTACTGAGTTGATAACCTAAAACCTACCCTCCGCACATTGGGAAGGAGATTTCGCCTCAAAGGTACTTATTTTTTTATTCAAAAACAAGCATTTAGAATGTTAAAACTCACTTTTAGCTTTATTTTTACTAATTTTTAAGATGGATACTCAATAGCTGCCACTATTAGTTATCTTCCTTGACAATTATCTTCTTAGATTCTAACCGAGTGGATAGCCAACGCTTCATTTTTTCCATTTCTGCCTTGCGGTCAGTAGCTTTTGCTTCTTTTTTCCAATGAATTCTGAATACAGGAATGGTATCAATTTTCTTAAAGTTATTTTGAAGCTCATTGGCAAACGAAACTGAAACTACATCATCATAATTTACTGAAATTTCCTTACATATCTGTTTGAATTTGGACGCCTCGCGATTGTATTTGCTAAGTACATCTACTTCTTTCTGCAATAATTTTATCTTACTCTCGCTGGACAAAAGTTGTTGCTTGCTCGTGGTGTAAAGTTCTTGCACATAATGACTTTGATCTTTCTGCTGCGTGTCGTTCAGTATGTAGAGTTTGGCATTTTTAAGATATTGATAGTTATCTTTTTGGTTATTCCAAAGTGTCTGTACTTCCTGCGATATGGGCGTATCCCCGAAAAAAACCAACTCTATGTACGGATTTCCGTCGTTATATTCCACCTTTGACAAATCCTTCAAAAAGCGTCCGTCTGTAAATTCGTAAGTCTCAATACTATTCTCGATAAAGGTATTTGCACTATTTTTAAACTGCGACACCTTCCACACTTGGTAGAATGTATATCCAGCAGGAATCATTATCAGTGTTGCTACTACGTAAGCTATTCTTGAAATTCGTTTCCTTCTGGACGAATTAGCATATACTACCATTGGGAGTTTCAATACCCGAAGCACAATAAAAGTTGCCAAACCAATAAATATCGTATTGATTAAAAATAGATATAATGCTCCAAAAGCCAATTTCCAATTACCTACCGCCAAGAAAAAACCAACTGTACAAAGTGGAGGCATCAAAGCCGTAGCAATGGCAACACCAAATATAACACTTGCCATCGTGCCGCGTTTCGCACGAGCGATAACCAATGCTAATCCTCCGAAAAAGGCAATCAACACATCGCGAATATCAGGAGTAGTTCTTGCCAGAAGTTCGGACGAAGTGTCACGAAGTGGAAACAACCAAAAAAAGATAAATGCCGATGTAACACTCAAAAAAACCATCACTCCGAAGTTCTTAACTGCTCGGCGGAGTAAATCTACATCATTGATTGCCAATGACAACGCCATACCTAAGATAGGACCCATCAGAGGCGATATTAACATCGCACCAATGATAACCGCCGTGGAGTTTGCATTCAGTCCGAGCGAAGCAATGACAATCGAGCATATCAGAATCCAAGAGGTATGTCCCTTAAAAGAAATATCATTCTTGATACTTTCGATAGTTGCTACGCGGTCGGTATCTTGCTGAATATTCATCAGCTCTCCAAAAAAGTCTTTTATCTGTTCCCAGATATTTTTCGGTTGTTCTTCTAAAGATACACGTTCTTTTGTTTCATTTGTCTGATTCATATATAGTAGTTTTTAGTTTATTTACCCTTGATTTTTTATTATTTTTTGTTCCAATCCCGAGCGAATATGAATATCCCGTTGTGGAAATGGTATCTCAATATTATGTTTTTCAAATTCCTTAAAGATAATATAGTACAGCTCACTTTTAAGTACCACAGGTTTCTGTATATAAGTAGAAGTCCAAACAACAAGCTCAAAATTTAGTGAGTTATCGCCATACTCTACAAACCAAAGGGCAGGTGCGGGGTCTTTAAGCACACCTTCGTGATTTTCGGCCACTGATAATACTATCTTTTTTACCTCTTCAGGATTTTCTTTGTATGAAACGCCTATTGGATAATGGAAACGTACCAATCTATCATTGTGCGACCAATTGGTAACATTCCCGTTGATAAACTGAGAGTTTGGCACGATTACGGAAATATTATCATTAGTGATAATTCTTGTAGAACGCATTGAAATTGCTACAACATCACCCATAATATCACCTACCTGAATGCGATCGCCGACTTTAATCGGGCGTTCAAACAAAATAATAATCCCAGAAATGAAATTATTAGTAATATTCTGCAAGCCGAACCCCAGACCGACACCCAACGCTCCTAAAAGCCAACTAAACGCCCCCAAATCAAACCCCGCTGATTTGAAAATAAACAAAAATCCAAAAAGTAGAATCAAATAGCGTATAATAGTAACAATCGCCGACCGATTTCCCTTTTCTGTAATTCGAGTAGCAAAAAATTTATGCTCCAAGAAGTAAGTAATTCGCTTAACCACAAATACAAGTACCATACTTGACACCACCAAATAGATAAGCGTAAGCAGTGTAAAATTACTTCCTTTGACATCAAATATTACAAAGTTCATTACATCTTTTAGTTTCTCTACAAAATTTATTTCCATAAAAAGATATTATTTTTATATGTTAATAATTTTATTTCTTACAATACAAATCAAAATAAACACATATAAATATATAAATCTCTATTTTGATTTAATTTTGATAGACAGAAAAATAAAAATTCTATTTATTATATCAAAATTGATACAAATACATTTTTATTTCTACCTTCCGAATATCAAATACTACATTTTAACAATTCAAATTTCTATCCGAATTTCGGAATATAGCATACTATTTTATTTTCTCCTATCCGAACTTCGGACGATATATTTCATTTTATAAAACTAAAATCATAACTTCGGACGATATGTTTTATTTTATAAATCTACGCTCCGAATCTCGGACAACATATTTCAATTTATAAAACTCCAATCAGAACTCCGGACGATATGTTTTAATTTTTATTTACTCCGTCCGGACTCCGGATAAAGTGTTTCTATTTTTATTTTTTCCTTCCGAACATCGGATAATACCTTTTTATTTTTCTAATTACTATTTTTATACAAAAAAATACAATTATATTTTTAAATATCTAAATTTACTATAAAATAGATAGTTTTTAAATTATAAATATAGTAATTATAACCAAAAAAGATATAGCCTAATATTTTTTTGGTAGTTCATAATTACTTTTTTTAGTAAAAAGTATCAGAATACATAGAACTGAAAAAGGGATTGGAATTTATATTTTTTCTTTTCTTACGTCTTGCAATGTATTGGTAAATAAATTAGCTATAAATATAAAAACAATAAACAAAACAGATAGATAACTCATTACCAAACGTTTTTTTATAAATATTTAGTGAGTAATATTTTATCTTCTCCGATGCCTTTCGATAGTAATTAGTAGCATTACATACATCAATAGTATAAAATAGAGCGTATTCGTTAGCTTTACATATAATATTCTAACCTCCGACATATAAATTAATAGATATCAACCAAAAAAATAAGGAGCAATCTACCTAACGGATAAGTATACTCCTTGATTTATACTAATAATCACCCAGAGTTTCAGGATTCTGAGCCAGAGCCTTTGCCAATTGCTCATCATTGGGGGATTTTCCGTGCCAAGCGTGTGTTCCCATCATAAAATCTACGCCATTACCCATTTCGGTATGTAGTAATACACATACGGGCTTACCCTTTCCAGTTAGCGACTTGGCTTCTTTCATACCTTTTAATATAGATGAAATGTCGTTCCCTTTCTCTATATCGACAACTACCCAACCGAACGCTTCGAACTTAGCTCTTAGGTCTCCCAACGGAAGGACGTTGTCTGTACTCCCATCGATTTGCTTTTTGTTATAATCAATCGTCGCTATCAGATTATCGACCGCCTTTCCGCCGGCGTACATCGCAGCTTCCCACACTTGTCCTTCTTGCAATTCACCGTCTCCGTGAAGTGTATATACCAAATGTGTATCCCCATTGAGCTTTTTCGCAAGTGCAGCCCCTATCCCGACGGACAGCCCTTGCCCTAGCGACCCCGAAGCGATGCGTATGCCTTCCAATCCTTCGTGTGGCGTAGGGTGGCCTTGCAATCGGGAGTCTATCAATCGGAATGTATTTAGTTCTTCCACTGGAAAGTATCCTCGCCGAGCCAATACACTATAAAATACCGGCGAAATATGCCCGTTAGATAGGAAAAAAAGGTCTTCTCCTTTGCCATCCATCGAAAATTTCGTCTCGATTTCCATCAGCTCATTGTACAGGCATACTAAAAACTCCGCACACCCTAGCGAACCACCTGGATGCCCAGAATTTACCTTGTGAACCATTCGTAAAATATCTCTACGCACCTGCGTAGTAAGGTCTGTAAGTTGTTGAATATTTGACATTTTTGATTTTTTTGATTTTTAATTGCACAAAGATACATTTTTTCAAGAAATAATTAAAATATTTTATTTTTTTAACCGCGTTGTCAGATGAAAATATAGCTTAAATATGATTATTTGACAAAATATGGATCGGGAGTCTTGTATTTACTAAGTCGTTCATCTTGTGGCTTGTCAGTCATATCGAATGTTAATTTACCTCCTTTCATTATTTCATCATATGTAATGTATAAACGATCTAAAGGTTGATTATTCAAATACAAATCTTTAATATATCGATTACTATGTGATAGATTACGCGCTTTTACCACAAAAGTATTTCCATTTTCTAACTGTAATGTAATTTCTTTGAAAGCAGGTATTCCCAACATAAATGTTCCTTGAGCCGGATTGACAGGATAGATTCCCATAGCGCTGAGAATATACCAAGATGACATTTGCCCACAATCCTCATTGCCACAATGTCCGTCAGGAGTATTTTTGTATTGTGTATGTAATATTTCCCAAACGCGTTCTTGGGTTTTCGATGGACGTTTGGTATAATTATAAAGATAAGCTACGTGATGACTTGGTTCATTGCCGTGAACGTATTGTCCTATCATTCCGGTGCTAAAAATAGGTAGCTTTTCATCGACGGTTGAAGCAAAGTTGAACATTGAATCTAATTTGATTTCAAAGGCATCTTCTCCGCCCATCACCTCGACAAGAGCAGGAATATTTTGAGGAACTGCCCAACGATATTGCCAAGCATTACTTTCACAGAAATATTTTGTATATTCTTTTGGATTGAAGTTTTTTATAAACTGATTTTTAGCATTTTTAGGACGGAAGAATTTTGTTTCTTGATCAAAAAGATATCTCCAATTTTCGGAACGCTTCAAGAAATATTCGTAGTCTTCATTTTTTCCTAAATCTTTGGCAAACATAGCAATACACCAATCATCGTACGCATATTCGAGAGCTTTTGATACAGACCAATTTTCTCCTGAAGAATCCAATTCGTAGGGAATATACCCATAGTTTTTGTACAAATTGATTTCTCTTCCGTCTTCCATAGCACTTTCTTTGCAAGCTCGGTAAGCCAAATCTTTATCCATTGGTATTCCTTTAAAATAAGCATCAACAATGACAGGAATGGCATGATACCCTATCATCATATTGGTTTCATTTCCTTGCATTGACCAAACAGGGAGCAATCCTGTTTCTTTGTAATGAGCTAAGAAAGAGGCAATAAAATGTGCCGTTTTTTCAGGTTGTAAAATCGTATATAATGGATGTGCTGCACGAAAAGTATCCCAAAGCGAAAAGGTATCATAGCGGTTGTAAGTATCTATTCGTTGGACACTTCCATCAGCTCCTTTGTAAAAACCATCTACATCGCTCAGTAAATTAGGAACAATCATTGATTGATACAACATTGTGTAAAAGATTGTTTTTTCGTTTTCATTCATTGTTTTTATCTGAACCTTTTGAAGTTCTTGTTCCCACATATCATTTGCTCTGATTTTAAACAAATCAAAGTCAAATCCTTGTGCCTCGGCTTGCATATTTTGATAAGCTCCTTCAATGCTTGTAGAAGATATTGCAGTTTTTAAGACAATTTGTTCGTTTTCATTGGTTTTATAATTCAAAACTATTCGTGTATCTTTGGAATGCGCATAATAAGTTGAAGCCAAAGAGTCTTGGTCAAAAAGTTGATAACTAACAAAAGGTTTGGATAGTTTTATCACAAAAAAAACTTTTTGGTCTTTTGCCCACCCAGTAGAATGTCGATATCCTTCAATAGTTGTACTATCTACTACATTGATACAAGTTTCGGTAGGTTTGTCCCAATTTATGGCATATCCTAAATCGACACTAATTTTTGTTTTTTCATCGGCGGGGAAGGTATATCGATGTATGCCTACACGTGGAGTTGCTGTTAATTCAGCTTTTATTTGAAAACTTTGCAAATCTACGGAATAGTACCCTGGTGAAGCGATTTCATTCTGATGATTAAATATGGAATAAGGAATATAATTATTGGCTGAAATTCGTTTTTTGAAACGACTATTGGTAGGCATTATCAAGATATCATACAAATCACCAGCACCTGTTCCTGAAAGGTGCAAATGTGAAAAGCCCGAGATAATACTATCTTGGTAAAAATATCCTGATATTCTGTCCCAGCCTGCAATTCCTATATCGGGACTTAATTGTACCATTCCGAAAGGAGTAGTTGCACCAGGATACGTATTACCTGTTCCATCGGTGCCTATAAAAGGATTAACATACTGAGTAAGTCGCATGTTTTCGGTTTCGCCAAATTCTTGTTTGCACGAAAGAAGAGTACTTACAATTCCGAAAATAAAAAGTATCTTTCTCATAAAATAATTGATATAAAAATTTCCTTGCAAAAATACATTTTTCTTATCAAAATCAAATATGAAAAATTGATTTTATTGTTTTTATTTTTTACAATATACACTCATTTTTATATTTTTTGATAGTAGCAATTAACTCTTTCGGTATAAACTTTGGAAATTATTTTTTCATAAAAAACATAATATTCTATATATCAATAAGAAATAAAGTATTATAACATAAAAAAATATTTTTATAAAATGATTTTTATATTTATTTGTTTTTCTATACATTTGCAAACGCTTGTTGATTATAAGATATTTGTTAAATTTTATAACTATCGAGCACCGAAGAATTTTCTAATAAAAATAAAAACTAAACTTACATAACAAATGGATAACGGAATTTATGCAAAATTTATAACTTCCAGAGGAGAAATTCTGGTACGTCTTACTTATGACAAAACACCTGCAACGGTTGGAAATTTCGTAGCTTTGGCAGAAGGGACAATGAAAAACACAGCTCGCAAAGAAGGTGAGCCTTACTATGATGGATTGAAATTTCATCGTGTAATTGCTGACTTTATGATACAAGGAGGTTGTCCTTTGGGTACGGGTACAGGCGATGCTGGTTACAAGTTTGATGATGAGTTTCACCCTGATTTAAAGCACGACAAACCCGGAGTACTTTCGATGGCTAATGCAGGAGCTAACACCAATAGTAGTCAGTTTTTTATTACCCACACTCCTACTCCGTGGCTTGATAATAAGCATGCTGTTTTCGGTCAAGTTATTGAAGGTCAAGATGTTGTCGATTCGATACAACAAGGAGATACTATTGAAAAAGTAGAAATTCTTAGAATTGGTAAAGAAGCCTTGGAATGGGATGCTTTGGTTCATTTTAATCAATTCAATGCAGAAAAAGAAGAGCGAATAGCCGAGCAAAAACGAAAAGCAGAACAAACCTTCGCTCAAATAACACAAGGTTTTGAAAGAACCCAAAGCGGACTTTTCTACAAAATAATAGAAAATGGAAGCGGAAAAAAAGCACAAAAAGGGCAAAATGTTTCAGTGCATTATACCGGTATGCTCTTAGATGGACAAGTGTTTGATTCTTCGCTTAGAAGAGGTGTACCGCTTGATTTTGTGGTAGGAATTGGGCAGGTTATTGCCGGTTGGGACGAAGGTATTTTATTATTGAATGAAGGGGACAAAGCTCGCTTTGTTATTCCGTCAGAATTGGGATATGGTAGTCGTGGAGCAGGTGGAGTTATACCTCCTAATGCTATACTTATATTCGATGTAGAACTAGTGAAGGTTGGGTAGAAGCTATTTCTTCTATTATTTTCAAATTATCTTTAACACATATTGATTCGTATCAATTGTTAATACCACAAAATAATTTTATAGGAATAAATATTATACTTTGTTCTAATGAAACGAATATTTGATAACATACTTTCAACTCGTAAAGAGCCTTGTTTATTTATAAACTTAGGAGGTGTTTTGAAAAAACTCTTAGAAGGTTCTAAAATGTCTAAGCAATATAAACCTATTATATTCAATACGCTTGAAAATAAGCATACAATTACAGAAGTAGTTAATCGATTGAATATCCGAATTATTGTAATTGAAACATCAAAAGTAAAAGAATATAAAGAAGACGAAATACACGAGCTTATAAAGCTTAGAACTCAGGGAGTTATTATTTATGAAGCCGAAGAGTTCTATGAACTAATAAACAAACGGATACCGATTGTACGTTTGAATGAACGGGAATACTTAGGAGATGCCATTTTTTCTATTCGGATGCGAAGACGTTATAAATATTTGAAAAGGCTCTTTGATTTGTTCTGTGTGCTGATGATTTTTCCTTTTGCTTTGGTACTAATTATCATAGGGGGAATTTTGGTGAAACTAACCTCTAAGGGAAGTGTCTTTTTTTCGCAAGTACGAGTGGGTGAGAATAGTGAAAAGTTTGTCATTCGCAAAATAAGAACGATGGAAACGAAAGGAAATGACGGAGGTTTTACACAAACTAATGACACGCGTATTACAACTGTTGGGAAATTTCTGCGTTTGACCAAGATTGATGAGTTACCTCAGTTGTGGAACATTCTAATAGGTGATATGAGTATTGTAGGTCCTCGACCTGAGCGCCCCGAATACGTAGAACAATACTCAAAAATCAATCCGTTTTTTAATTTAAGACATATGGTAAAACCAGGAGTTTCTGGTTGGGCTCAAATTCATATTCCGAAAGCTACTCCGCAGGACAATTTAAAAAAATTGGAATATGATTTATTTTATATCAAAAAATATCACTGGTCGTTGGATATAATTGTCTTATGGGAGACTATCAAAATCGTTTTCAGAATGGATAGTAATTGATATTTTGAAAAAAATTTTTATCTTTGTCCGAAAAAAAAAATTCTTATGAAAACCATTACAGACATCAATCAGTTAGATATGAACGGCGTATATACGTATGCGGATTATCTGCTATGGAAGTTTCAGGAACGAGTGGAGCTTATCAAAGGGAAAATTTTTAAAATGTCGCCTGCGCCGAGTAGGAAACATCAAGATATTTCAAGAAAAATAAATCGCAAATTAGATGCTTTTTTTTGCAACGGAAGTTGTAATTTGTACTATGCTCCTTTTGATGTTCGTTTACCTCAAAAAAGTAAAAAAGACGAACAAATATACACGGTAGTTCAGCCTGACCTTTGTGTGATTTGTGACCCAAAAAAACTTGATGAACGTGGGTGTATCGGTGCACCCGATTTGATTATCGAAATACTTTCGCCGGGGAACTCTAAAAAAGAAATGAAAAACAAATATGAACTTTATCAAGAGGCAGGTGTTCGGGAATATTGGGTGGTAAATCCTTTGGAAGAAAATATTTTGATATATGTGTTAGATAATGGAAAATATCATTCACTAAAACCTGTTGTTGATGATTTTGCTTGTTCTGAAATTTTCCTTGATTTGAAAATACATACAGATGATATTTTTGAACAGGAAATAAAACATTCATAATCAACAAAATACAAATTGCAAAATCAATTATGAAAACCATTACAGACATCAATCAGTTGGATATGAACGGCGTATATACGTATGCGGATTATCTGCTATGGCGTTTTCAGGAACGAGTAGAACTCTTCAAAGGGAAAATTTTTAAAATGTCGCCCGCTCCCAATACAAAACATCAACGAATTTCTAAAAATCTGAATGGAGAATTATATCCATTTTTCAAAGGAAAAACTTGTCAACTCTTTGCTGCTCCTTTTGATGTTCGTTTGCCTCAAAAAAGTAAAAAAGACGAACAAATATACACGGTAGTTCAGCCTGACCTTTGTGTGATTTGTGACCCAAATAAACTTGATGAACATGGGTGTATCGGTGCACCCGATTTGATTATCGAAATACTTTCGCCGGGGAACTCTAAGAAAGAAATGAAAAACAAATATGAACTTTATCAAGAGGCAGGTGTTCGGGAATATTGGATTGTTGAGCCTGAATATGAAAATGTGTTGATTTATGTGCTGAAAAATGGCAAATATACCTCTCTCCCACCCGTTGTTATGGACGATATAATTACTTCGGAGGTGTTTTCGGGACTAAAAATCAACACAAAAGACATTTTTACCTAACAAAAATACGATTGATCTACCAAAAAATACTTTTTTTAGGTCAAAACAAGGTATTTTTAGTTTGAAAGAGTACATTTGTTGGTTGAAGGAATGCACTTGTTACTCGAAGGAGTGCAGATGTAGGTTGAAGGAATACAAATGCAGGTCGAAGGAACGCATTATTGCTTTTTAGAATTAAAAAATAAATTAAATATCATGACAAAAGCTAAATTTTCACAGGAAAAAATCTTACAAGATATTGATATTTTGTTAGATAATTTAAAAAATCAGCCTATAATTGCTGAAAAAATGAAAGCTTTCACGTATGATGAGGCAAAAATACAAGAAGGAAAAACGCTTTGGAACATCGCTAAGCAACAATACGAACTTACCAAGCAAGAAAGTGCTGAAAGTACGCAGGCATATGCCGATTATACAAGCAAATGGAAGGAATTGCAACAGATTTATTCGTTTGACCGGAAGAAGGTACGCACTTTGTTCAAAGGAAAAGACGAAGTATTGAAAGCTCTGGCAGTTGATAAGCCCGAAGCACGTGTATATTCGGTATGGATTACAGAAGTAGAGCGTTTTTATGAGCGTTTGCAACAACATTCGGAGTATCTGAAAGCCTTGGAGGCAATGCAACTGAATTTAGACCATGTAAAGGCACAACAACCGAAAGTTCAGGAGGTTATTCGTCTGTATTCGAACTATATACGAGAGAAAGGAGAAAGCCAAGATGCTACACAGAAGAAAGATATAGCCTTTAAAAACTTGCAAGAATGGGTACGTACCTGCTATGGAGTAGCCAAAATTGCCCTGAGAGACCATAAACAACTCTTGGAAAGCTTAGCTAAATTAGTAAAAGGGTAAATAACATGCAAGCAAGACTTGGAAATATTTTGACTATTTTCAGGAATAATAAAAAAATAATTGAGAATTATTTTTTTATGACTGTTTTATTAGCTCTTAACTCACTTTTTGCCTTACTTATATATCCTTATTTAATAAGAACATTGGGTAAAGAGATGTATGGTTTGTATATTTTTGCTACAACTATTACAAACTATTTCATTTGTTTTATTGAATTTGGTTTTGATATGCATGGAGCTCGAAAAATTGCAGAAAATTCAACAGATACGAGAATAAAATCAGAAGTAATGTCAAAAGTTTTTACTGCTAAACTTTACATAGAATGTATCTCTATTGGAATTTTTGCTTTTTTATTACAAACTATTGATGTGTTACAATCCTATCATTCTATATATTGGATTTGTTTCTCTATTACTTTGGTAAATATCCTTTTTCCTTCTTGGTATTTTCAAGGAATACAAAAAATGCGTATTGTTACTTATATTCAGTTGGTATTTAAGCTTTTATCATTACCTTTTATCTTTTTTTTAGTAAAAAAACCTGAAGATATTTCTCTTTTTGCTTTTATAATGTCTTGTTCAACAATAATGGGAGCCTTTACTGCTTTTTTATATTTATTAAAAAAAGAAAAAATACGGATATATATAGTAAGTATACAAAGTGTGTGGAGATATATTAAAGAAGCTCAATATTTTTTTTATGCTAATTTTCTGAACATATTAAAAAATCAATCATTAAACATAATCATTGGAGCACGCTTTGGAATGACGGATTTAGCTGTATACGATTTAGCAACCAAAATAACTATGGTTCCAAGAGTTTTTCTTACAAGTATTAATGCTGCACTTTTCCCAAAAATAATACAAGATTTAAATTTTTCAAAAATAAAAACCATATTAAAAATAGAGCGATTAATAGGAGTTTTAGCTATTTTGTTTATTGTTTTGTTTGGAAATATAGGTATTAATATTTTAAGTGCAGGGCAACAGATGCAACAGGCCTATCCTATTGCTATTATTTTAAGTTTTACAGTTTATGCTTTTTTGCAAACAGGGGCATATAGCTCATTAGTTTTAATTCCTAAAAGAATGGATAGATATATATTATGGAATTTGATAGTTGCATTCTTTAGTTTAGTCGTTTATTTGATTATTGGTTTTGCGATAACGAGTTCTATACTACTTTTACCCATTGCATTAGTACTTTCGGCCTTCACAGAAATATTTTATTTACAGTACATTATAAAAAAGAAAAAATTGTTATATGAAAATATTATTAAAACAACTTAATGTTTTTTTTCGCTGGTTGAAAAAAGAATATAAAATGTGGAAAAATCCCATTGATGTAAAATTTTACAATCATTGGGAAGGAATATTAACAGAAAATTCACCCAATAGATTATGGTTTTATCGTTTTATAAAAAACAGAAATATCAAAACCTCAATGACTTTTTTTTCTGTTTTTGGATTTCGGTGGTTTATGAAATTTTTTAGAGGGAAAAAAGTGTTTTTTACAGGAGAATATGTACAAAAAGGAGGAATTACTAAAAGTCTAGAAACATATGCAGATAATTGTGTTAATGATGTAAATTTATCTATGGGCTTTGACTATATTAAGCATCCTAATTATGTCCGTTTTCCTCTTTGGATACTTTATTTTGTTCAACCTGAGATGACTTTTGAAGACCTTAAAAACCGGATAGAGACTATAAATAATCCATTGTATAGAAAAAATCAAGAACGAACGAAATTTTGTGTTCAAATGTCACGTCATGATAAAAATAATACTCGCAGAAAAATGATAAATTTACTCAATAAAATTGAGCAAGTAACTTGCGCGGGAATATTTATGAACAATGCTGATGAATTGAAGACAAAATACAATGATAATAAGGTGAATTATCTTAGAAATTTTAAGTTCAATATTTGTCCCGAAAATATTTCAGCTAAAGGATACATCACAGAAAAAATATTAGATGCTATTGTAGGTGGTTGCATTCCTATATATTATGGTGGGGGTAAAAAAGAATGGGTTGAGTCAAATATATTTAATCCAAATGCATTTTTGTATTATGAAGAAGGTAAAGAAGAGAAGTTATTTAAAGAAGTTAAAAAACTTTACTCAGATTCAGAGGCTTACAACCAATTTATAGCAGAACCTCCTTTCAAGGAGAATGCTACAGAATTTATTTGGGAAAAGATTACTGAAATTGAGAATAGATTAAAAAATTTATAAAATGTATTCTCTTAAAATATAAAAATATGCAATTTTCTATTATTATCCCAGTATATAACGTTGAAAGATATTTACCAGAATGTGTAAATTCAGTGTTAAGCCAAGATTTTCTTGATTACGAAGTGATTTTGGTTAATGATGGCTCTACCGATGAATCGGGAAATATTTGCGATGAGTATGTAGAAAAATACTCGAATATAAAAGTAATTCACAAAGAAAATGGAGGTCTTTCTGATGCTCGGAATTTTGGTATCAAAGAAGCAAAAGGTAATTATTTGATGTTTTTGGATAGTGATGATTTTTGGCAAGGAACAAATATATTGTCTGATTTGTCAAAAATTATTCAAAAGGAAAAGCCTGATTTAATATTATTTGGGCATACCCAGTTTATCGACGGAGAAACAAATATTACATTGAACAACGATATAGAACCTCAAAAAGGATTGACATATAGCTTCCAAGCTGATTTTAAATATTTGGTTGATGATCTTACTTATAAGGCTTCGGCTTGTGATAAAATCATCAAAAGAGAGATAATAGTTCAAAATGAAATATTTTTTCCAAAAGGAAAACTGCATGAAGATATAGCTTGGTGTTATGATATTATTGACCATATAAAAGTCTATCAGATTTATCCAAAATGTTTTTATTGCTATCGTAGAAATAGGGAGAGCTCTATAACCCATAAAACTTCTGAAAAGGCAATAATGGACATAGTAGATATAACCTATGAAAAAGCAAAAAATTCACCCAATTTGAAAAACAAGAATTCTTTTCTATTCTTATGGGGGTATATTATTATTATTATTATTATACACAGCTTATCAAAAGAAAATTTTACTATATATTTCAAAAAAGTTAGAAAAACAAGCTTTTTACTTAATGAAGCTCCCCTGAATTTGAGTTTCAAACACAAAATACGACTGTGTGCTTATAAATTATTAGGCTTAAAAATAGCTGGAAAATTAGAATATGAGTCACGTAAATTTTTAGGAAAAAGATTATGAAAAAAATACTCTTAATATTTGGCACACGACCTGAAGCTATCAAAATGGCTCCACTCGTGAAAGCTTTCCAAAAGGACAACTCTTTTGAAATCAGAGTTTGTGTAACAGCACAACATAGGGAAATGCTTGATCAAGTTTTGAAATTCTTTGATATTCAGCCTGATTATGATTTGGATTTAATGAAACCCAATCAAAATTTGTATACACTTACTGCCGACATCATTACGGGACTAAAACCCATTTTGGAAGATTTTAAACCTAATTTTGTATATGTACACGGAGATACAACTACGACTATGGCTGCAAGTATCGCCGGATTTTATTCGGGAGCAAAGGTGTGTCATATCGAAGCAGGACTAAGAACACACAACAAATATGCACCATTCCCAGAGGAAATCAATAGGCAAGTAACCGGACGAATTGCTGATTTTCATTTTGCACCTACACCTATCTCAAAAGATAATCTTCTGAAAGAAAATATCAAAGAAGAAAGTATTTTGGTAACTGGAAATACGGTGATTGACGCTTTACTGGAAAGCGTAGAACGTGTAGAACATATTGAAGATAAGGAAATAGAAGAGCTAAAAAAGATTGTGGATACTTCCAAAAAACTGATTTTGGTTACAGGACATCGGAGAGAAAATCACGGGGCTGGCTTTCTTGAGATTTGTGAAGCTCTCAAAGAAATTGCTATTAACAATCCCGATGTACAAATCGTGTATCCAGTACATCTAAACCCGAATGTACAAAAACCAGTTTATCAGATACTTTCACAAACAGAAAATATTCATCTTATAGACCCTTTGTCATATCCCGCATTTGTATGGCTGATGAAATATTCTTATTTGATTATTACCGATAGTGGAGGCGTGCAGGAAGAAGCTCCAAGTTTGGGTAAACCTGTTTTAGTAATGCGTGATACAACTGAAAGACCCGAAGCAGTAGAGACGGGGACAGTGATTTTGGTAGGAACAAACACCGAAAAAATAGTATCAGAATGCGAATTATTACTAAATAATCAAGAGCTATACAACAAAATGAGTGCTTTGCACAATCCCTATGGAGATGGTAAAGCATGTGAGCGAAT
The DNA here is from genome assembly GCF_026005215.1 of Capnocytophaga catalasegens. Classification (GTDB taxonomy): domain Bacteria; phylum Bacteroidota; class Bacteroidia; order Flavobacteriales; family Flavobacteriaceae; genus Capnocytophaga; species Capnocytophaga catalasegens. Next base: position 85,136 of record NZ_BPMA01000018.1, read on the forward strand.
TGTGAGTTTTATAAAAAATCATTCATAATGTCCGAAAAAGTAATTTTTTTGCGTAGTCAATTACCTAAAACAGATGCAAGATTGCAAAGATATATATCCATTCTTGAGCAAGAGAAAATAGAGCATCTTGTGATAGGATGGATACGAAACGGTATTCAGGTAGATCTAGATAAAAAACAGATTTTATATAGAAGTAAAACTCCTATTGGGGGAGGAATTAAGAATATATTTTCTTTGATACTTTGGAATTTTTTCCTAATCGGAACGTTATGGAAAAATAGTAAAAATTACACTACAATCCATTCTGTTGATTTTGATACTGCAATTCCTGCATATGTAATATCTTTCATATTAAAAAAGAAATTCATTTTAGATATTTATGACAAATATACAGATGCAAGAAAAATGCCTTTATTCATATCTAAGATCATTGATGTGATTGAATATTTCTGTTGCAAAAGGGCTTCTGTCTTGATACTTCCTGATATTTGTAGAATAAAACAATTGAATTTAGAGGATAATATAAAACCTATTATATTTGAAAATGTACCTATTGTATCTAATTTTCAAAAACACAATATAACATTTGACAAAACGATAATACTTAGCTATGTAGGTATTTTGGAAGCTAAAAATAGAGGATTGGAAAATCTATTAGATGTAGTTTCAGAAAACGCTACTGGTACAAAGTTACTAATTGCAGGAGATGGAGAATTGAAAGAGTTTGTTGAAAAAATGGCTGAAAAATATGATAATATACTATTCTATGGAGGTGTTTCTCAACAAAGAGCTTTAGAGATAATGAATAGTAGTCATATTATAGTAGGAATGTATTACAAAACAATTAAAAATCACTTATTTGCTTCTCCTAACAAATATTATGAACATTTGTTTTTAGGTAAAACTTTATTAACAACTGAAGGAACTCCTCCAGGTGATAAGGTGTTAAAATACAATACAGGTTATGCAATAGGAGAGACAAAAGAAGATATAGAAAGAATCATTGATGATTTTGATTTTTCTCAATGGCAATCTTTTACAGAAAATGCAAAAAAAAGATGGAATGATCAATATTCTAATTATCAAGAAGAGCTATCCAAAAGATATATCAACCTAATAGAACATAAATAAGAGAAGTACGTGATATCAGTATTTCATCTATAATTTCATAATATCTTCCTTGTTTTTGGAATAAAACAAAAAATTATTTAATTCAGAAAATTATACTCAAAAAAATGTACATTTATATTTTACTTTTTTGTATAGTTTTGCTCGTAGCATTATTTAGAGTAAAGAATCTATTTTTATTAACTATATTTTGCGTTTTTTTAGTCTTTTTCGTAGGGCTAAGACATCAGATAGGAGGTGATTGGGAAGCCTATTTAATAATGAAAGAACAAATACAATCATTCAATAATTTTGGTATAGCTTTACTTTATACAGACCCTTCTTATGGAATGTTAAACTATATAGTTGCTGAAAACGAAACTGGTATTTACGTTGTTAATACAGTATGTGCCTTATTCTTAATATGTGGTATATATGTTGTAAGTATAAAGCAATTTGATTCTTTTTTTTCATTGTTAGTTGCAATACCTTATATTATTTTTGTAGTAGGAATGGGATATACACGTCAATCTGCTGCCTTAGGGCTAATTTTTATAGCAATAGAATTACTGATCAATAATAAGAAAAAACTTTCTATTTTGGCTATATTACTTGCTTCTACATTTCACCTAACTGCAATTGTAATGTTGGTAGCTGTATTTTTTCGTCAAAAGATTAATTACAGAACTATCCTACTAATTACAATAGTTTTTTTTATAGGATTTATTATGTTAAACCAATATGTATTATCCAAAATGGTTATATATGGTTCAGAAGATGTTGTTTCTTCTTCGGGTGGTTTTTTTAGACATTTGCTAAATATTATTCCTGCTTTATTGTTTTTTAAGTACAGAATATTCTTTCAAGAGCATGCGCCTAATCATTACAGAGTTCTTAAATTTCTATCAATTGGTTCGATTTGTTTGTTTTTGTTGGGTTTTGTTTTATCAACCTTAGCAGACAGAATTGCGCTTTATTTTTCGGTTATTCAACTTATGATATACCCTATTTTTATGCAAAAGATAGTAAAAAAACAACGCACTCTTTTCATTTTGGGGATAGGTGTTTTTTACTTAATTTTTATGATTACATGGTTTAATCTTTCATTCTATGCCAAGTGTTGTTGGATGTCTTACAAAAATTATTTGTTTTTATGAAAAAAATAGCCTTAGTTTCTAATACCACTAGTTCACTTTTGAACTTTCGCAAACACTTAATTCATTTTCTAATAGAAAGAAAATATAAAGTGTATTGTTTATCAACTGATTATACACAAACAACTAAAAAAATAATCGAAGATTGGGGAGCTATTCCTATTGACTATAAGCTAAGTCGCGCAGGGTTAAATCCTTTTGCAGATATAAAAACAATCAGAAATTTAGAAAAAATATTTGGTGAAATCCAGCCCGATATTGTACTCTCCAATTTTGTGAAACCTGTTATCTACGGAAGTATTGCTGCATATCGAGCCAAAGTCCCTCGTATTATTGCAATGATTGAAGGATTGGGATATGCCTTTACAGACCAACCCGAAGGAATGTCGTTAAAACAAAAAATTATTCAAAAAATCCAAATTTTTCTTTACAAAATAGCTCTTCCTAAGGCCGATGTGATTATCTTTTTAAACAACGATGACCCAAAAGACCTTATTCAAAAATATAAGATTCATACTAAAAAGATTGAAGTTTTAGGAGGAATAGGTTTGGATTTGAATGATTTTCCTAAAACACCAGTCCCACTTAATCCGATTTCTTTCTTATGGATAGGTAGGTTACTCAAAGAAAAAGGTATTTGGGAGTTCCTAAAAGCAGCTGAAATTGTTAAACAAAAACACCCCGAAGTAGAATTTAAAATAATTGGTGGTTTAGACGAAGAAAACCCTGGTGGTATATCCCGTCTTGATTTAGAAAAATTCACTCAAAAAAACATCGTTAAATATCTCGGAGAGGTACAAAATGTAGCCGAAGTAATTTCTTCTTCTTCTTCTTCTTCTTCTTCTTCTTATAGAGAGGGAAGTCCCAGAAGTATTCAAGAAGCAATGGCAGTGGGGAGAGCTATCATAGCAACGGATATACCAGGTTCTCGTGAAGCTGTCATTGATGGAGTTAATGGTTTTTTAGTCCCAAAATGGAATCCAAAGGCGTTAGCTGAAAAAATGTGTGTACTTATCGAAAATCCAGATTTATTGGTTACTATGGGAGAAAAAAGTCATCAAATAGCCGTTGAAAAATACGATGGAAATAAAGTCAATGAAAAATTAGTAAAAATTTTAAAAGGGTAATTAAAAATTTTAAATAAATTATGAATGATTTTTTAACTATTAGTAAATATTCACAAAAAGTACTTCTAACAGGGAAAGAGTTTTGTGAAAAAGAAAATAAAATCTTAAAATATTGTCTTTTTTTACCAGTAATAATTACTATATTTTTTATGTATATTTTTTTTATTTTATATTTAAATAACTTTTTATACTTTTTTGTGGGAATAATTTCAGTATATTTCTATTATGCAACTATAAGAATTTGGCAAAATTATAAAACACAAAAACATTTACAAGATAATATCGAAGGATATTCATTCTCTATGAAAACTCTTTGGAATACAGATTGGAATAATCCTATTTTATTGAAAAAATGGTGTAGAATGGCCAATAAAAAGGTATTAAACGAACGAATTTCTTCGGAAAAAATATCATTTTCTTTAAACTATTATAAAAATATACAGTCATCAGAGAGTGTTTTTACTATTGAATTGATTTTACTTGTAAATACTATATTAATACTTTCTTCTCAAAAAGAATTTAATGAAAATTCTATCTGGAAAGAAATTATCATAGTGATAACGATATTTTTATTTTTCATAAAAATATTATATAAATACTACCAAAAAAACAAAACTATGGATAATAATAGTTACAAAAAAATACAATTTCTTTGTGAATATTTATTACAAAAACAGAATAAAGATTATCTTTGTAACATTAAAAAATAATAAAATAAATTAAAATAAATATGTCAAAAAAAGCACTTATAACAGGAATTACAGGGCAAGATGGGGCATACCTTGCAGAATATTTGCTGAAAAAAGGATATGAAGTACACGGAATGAAGCGCCGTTCTTCCCTTTTTAATACAGATAGAATTGACCACATCTATCAAGACCCTCACGTGGAAAACCGAAACCTCATTCTCCACTACGGCGACCTTACTGATAGTATGAACATCACTAAAATTATTCAGGAGGTACAGCCTGATGAAATCTACAATTTGGCGGCGATGAGTCACGTACACGTCAGTTTTCAAACACCTGAATATGTGGGAAATGCCGATGGACTCGGGACACTTCGCATCTTGGAAGCCGTACGATTGTTAGGATTGACTCAAAAAACTCGCATTTATCAAGCATCTACCTCCGAACTTTACGGATTAGTACAAGAAGTGCCACAGAGCGAGAAAACACCTTTTTATCCGCGTTCGCCCTACGCCGTAGCAAAAATGTACGCCTTTTGGATAACCGTAAATTACCGCGAAGCATATAATATGCACGCGTCTAACGGAATTTTGTTCAATCACGAGTCGCCCATTCGTGGGGAGACTTTCGTTACTCGAAAAATCACACGAGCGTTGAGCCGTATTGCTCTGGGTATGCAAGATAAGGTTTTTATGGGAAATCTCAGCTCTCAACGCGATTGGGGGCACGCCAAAGACTATATCCGTGCGATGTATCTTATCTTGCAACAAGAGAAACCCAGCGATTATGTTATCGCTACGGGCATTACCACAGCTATCCGCGATTTCATCATTTTGGCAGGGAAAAATATCGGCTTAACGATTGAATTCAAAGGTGAAGGCGTAAATGAAACAGGGCATATCACCGCCATGGATAAGAGTATTTTCTCGGAAAAGGTCGGTGAGAAATATCTTCCAAAAATTCAAGAGAAGATACAGCAAAATGTAGCTGTTGTTTTGGTTGATCCGAAGTATTTCCGCCCTACCGAAGTAGATTTACTCATAGGAAACCCTACCAAATCCAAAACTATTTTAGGTTGGGAACCAAAATACGACCTTAAAGGCTTAGTGGAAGATATGATGCAAAGCGATATAAAATTGTTCAAACGAGATGCTTATCTCAAAGAAGGGGGCTTTCAAATTATGAACTATTTTGAGTAGAAATAGCTTCATTTTTTCAAAAAATTACTATTTACGCATAAGTTTTACTAGGAATTCATTATCGCAGGTACGAATTCCTGACAGAAAATAGCTGTCGTAAATAATTTTTATACATTTTTTGTTAAAAATTCGCTATACAAGTATTTAAAAACCTTTTCATTAACGAAAAATAAATATTCCAACAGCTATTTATTAAATAAATACTATCTTATTATATTATTTAAATATACCGTAATAATCTACAATACTTTGACTTCTCTCAGCATAACAAATACTATGTCAGGTCATGCATATCCTATGCTGTGGAGTATAATATCTTTCTCAGCAATGGGAAAAAAGATATGCTTTCTCTGTTGCCAAAGGCTCATATTCAAAAAGAAATACTGAATTTCAAAAATTTCAAAAGAAAATAAGAAAATAAAACATCATATTTCGGTAAAAAATAAATCTTTTGAATTGTAACTTATATATAGAAAACTATTAAGGAAATAAAAAATATCATAAAATGAACAAAGACGCAAAAATATATATCGCAGGACACCGCGGATTGGTTGGCTCTGCTATCTGGAAAACTCTCAAGCAACAAGGTTTTACAAACCTTATCGGAAAAACCAGTGATGAATTAGATTTAACAGATTCACTAGCTGTCTGCAATTTCTTTGAAAAAGAAAAACCTGAGTATGTTTTTCTAGCTGCAGCAAAAGTTGGAGGAATTATAGCTAACAATACCTACCGTGCTGACTTCATCTACGAAAACTTGATGATACAGAACAATGTAATTCATCAATCATACAAAAACGGAGTAAAAAAACTACTTTTTCTTGGTAGTACTTGCATTTACCCTAGAGAAGCCCCACAACCAATGCCCGAAAATAGCTTACTTACCTCACCTTTGGAATACACAAATGAGCCTTATGCCATTGCAAAAATTGCTGGTATCAAAATGTGTGAAAGCTACAATTTGCAATACGGTACAAACTTTATTTCGGTAATGCCAACTAATTTGTATGGTCCGAATGACAATTTTGATTTGGAAAAATCACACGTACTACCTGCTATGATTCGGAAAATTCACTTGGCTAAGTGCTTGGAACAGAACAATTGGAAGATGATACGTCAAGACTTAAATCGTCAAGCTGTGGAAAGAATTACTGGAGAAAATTCCAAAAACAAAATAAGAACTATCCTCGCCAAGTACGGTATTTTCAGCGATAAAGTAGTGCTTTGGGGCACAGGAATGCCAATGCGTGAATTCCTTTGGAGCGAAGATATGGCAGAAGCTTGTATCTTCATTATGAAGCATATCGATTTCAAAGATACTTTTAACAAAACACTCAATAATGAAATCAGAAATACGCATATCAACATTGGTACTGGTCAAGATATTAGTATTCACGATTTGGCCAAAATCATACAAAAAGAAATAGATTTTTCTGGTGAAATATCATTCGATAGCTCCAAACCAGATGGCACAATGAAAAAACTTACTGACACTTCAAAACTATATCAATTAGGTTGGAAACATCACATTGAACTTAGCGAAGGAATTAAGTTAATGTATAAATTTTATCTTAAAAAGATATAAATTTTCAATATTGTTGCTTAAAAATACAATTACCTCTCTACCTATGAAATGTTAGAAATATTAAAAATATTAAATCAACAACTTTAAAATTACTTAATCTTCTTTTTGCCCCATAAGCATTAGGTAGGCTTTAAGGAATTCGTCTAACTCTCCATTCATCACACCATCAACATCACTAGTTTCATAAGAAGTACGTACATCTTTGACTAATTTATAGGGGTGCATCACGTAATTTCGTATTTGGCTTCCCCATTCTATTTTCATTTTCCCTGCTTCTATTTCATCACGTTTTGCTTGACGTTTTTTGAGTTCTATTTCATAAAGTTGTGATTTTAAAAGTTGTAAGGCTTTATTTTTATTATCTAACTGGCTACGAGTTTCAGAATTTTCAATAATAATTCCTGTGGGGTGGTGTCTTAATCGAACGGCAGTTTCTACTTTATTAACATTTTGCCCTCCTGCTCCACTCGATCGCATTGTTTCAAATGTAATATCTGCTGGATTTATCTCAATTTCGATAGTATCATCGGCTAACGGATATACATATACCGACACGAATGACGTATGTCGTTTTGCATTGCTGTCAAAGGGTGAGATACGCACCAAGCGATGTACGCCATTTTCTCCTTTAAGATAGCCGAAAGCAAATTCGCCATCAAGTTCGAGTGTTACCGTTTTTACCCCTGCAACATCTCCCTCTTGATAATTAAGTTCCTTAACAGAATATCCTTGTCTATTTGCCCACATTATGTACATACGCATCAGCATTGAAGCCCAATCACAACTTTCTGTCCCCCCTGCTCCTGCAGTAATTTGTAAAACAGCACTCATCGCATCTCCTTCATCAGAAAGCATATTTTTAAATTCCAAATTTTCAATATGTGCAATAGTTTTGTTATATAACTTGGTTACTTCTTGTTCGGTTGCATCGCCTTCTTTATGAAATTCGTACAATATTTGAGTTTCTTCAACTAGTTCTTGTGCCTTTTCATAATCTGAAATCCATTTTTTTTGAGATTGAATTTTTTGCATCAAATTTTGAGCTTCTTTGGCATTGTCCCAAAAATCAGGAGCAAAAGTTTTTTCTTCTTCATTAGCAATTTCAATGCGTTTTGCTTCTATTTGCAGATATTTCTCCAAATCAGAAACTCTCGAATGCAATTCTTTTAACTGGTCAGTTGTTATCATTTTTTCTATTTTAATGTGATTTTGCAGTCAAAGACACAATACTTTCTAACATTTTCTGTATTTTTTCTACAATAGTGTAGTCTTTTATGTTATATTTTTCTGCCAAAGTAGTCATATTTCTAAAAATGAGTTGTACTTTTTGATTCTCATCTTCTACAACAGCTATTTTCAAAGGCAAATCAAGAGCTATCTGTGGATTATCAAGCATTAATTTTGTTCCGACTTTTGGATTTCCAAAAACAACCACCCGACTTTGAGGCATCTCTATAGCTACTTCATATGCATTTTTCTGATGATTGAAATCAGCAAAAATATCTAATTGCTTACTCTCCAATACTTTATATAATTTATCAAGAGTTGTTATAAAATCATATTCACTTTGAACAACGCAAAGCTCATTTTTAGATTCTTGTCCAAAAGAAATATTTTTCACAAAAATAAACAATAAAAGAATAAATATTTTTCTCATTTTTACAATATTTTTACTAAAAAAGACTACTACCAAGCAGTCTTTAATCCTATTTCATATCAATTTTATCAAATAGTAAATACTTTTTCTGTCTGATTTTGATAACGAGTTTTACACTCGTGATATATCTTGATTGCTTCCTGAAAATCGCCCCAACTATTAACCGCTACTTTTTTCTTTTCCAAATCTTTATACACTTGAAAAAAATGTTCTATCTCATTTATTAAGTGCGGATTAACATCGCTCAAATCATTCAATTTATTCCATACAGGGTCAGAAATTGGTACACAAATAATTTTCTCATCAGGACCTTTTTCATCAGCCATATGAAATACTCCTATGGGTTTTACACGCATTACACACCCTGGAAAAGTAGGCTCTGATACCAATACCAAAACATCAAGCGGATCAGAATCAAGGGCTAATGATTCAGGGATAAAACCATAATCCGCTGGATACATCATCGAAGAGAAAATCATTCTATCATAACGTATTTTATGCAGTTCAAAATCATATTCATACTTATTACGGCTTCCTTTAGGAATTTCTATCAATACATCGAATGAAAGATTGTGTTTTGTATTATTCATTTCATTTATTTTTAAAAGATTGCAAAGATACAAAAATATTTCAAAATCTAGTTTTTGCTTCCCAATTATCCAAGCAAATTCAAAAGTTGCTCGGTATGTTCTTTGGTTTTAACTTTATCAATAATATGTGTAACTATCTGATTTTCATCTAAAACAAAAGTTTTTCGATGTATTCCATCAAAGATTTTTCCCATAAATTTTTTTTCACCCCATACGCCAAACAAATTAGAAATTTCTTTATTTTCATCTGCCAAAAGGAAAAATGGAAACTGATATTTTTCAGAAAAATTCAGTTGTTTCTCAACAGAATCTGTGCTTATTCCCAAGAGTTCATACCCTTTGTTTTTCAACTGATTGTACCCATCGCTTAGGCTGCAAGCCTCTGCCGTACAACCTGGAGTATTTGCCTTCGGGTAAAAGAAAATTATCAATTTCTTTCCTTTGTAATCTGAAAGTTTTATAAGATTACTATATTGATTTTTCGCCTGAAAATCAGCAACTTTGCTTCCTATTGTCATCTTTATTTTTATTTAATTACTATTTTTCTTATTTTTGTTGCAAATTTATCAAAAAATGAACAAAAAAGAAAAAGTACAATTTGTTATTGATACCTTAGAAAGATTGTATCCTAATCCGCCTGTGGCTCTTAGGCACAAAGACCCTTATACACTACTTATTGCAGTACTTCTTTCTGCACAATGCACCGATGAAAGAGTAAATCAAATTACCCCTATTTTGTTTGAACAAGCTGATAATCCGTATGATATGATTAAACTTTCACAAGAAGAAATACAACAGATTATCCGTCCTGTGGGGCTTTCTCCTATGAAATCTAAAGGAATTTACGAACTTTCACATATACTGATTGAAAAATACAACGGGCAAGTTCCTGCGGATATGAAAGCGCTGGAATCTTTACCTTCTGTTGGGCACAAAACGGCAAGTGTAGTAATGTGTCAGGCTTTTGACGTGCCTGCTTTTCCAGTTGATACACATATTCATAGATTGATGTATCGATGGAATTTTTCTAACGGAAAAAGTGTAGAACAAACGGAAAAAGATGCAAAACGACTTTTCCCTATTGAAAAATGGATAAAACTACATTTGCAAATTATCTATTACGGACGTGAATATTCCCCCGCACGAGGTTGGGATATTCAGAAAGATATTATAAGCCAAGCGATTGGGCGCAAAAGTCTTCTGAAACAATTCTCTTAAAACAAAAAGACTATCCCAAAGATAGTCTTTCATTTTTTTATAAGGATTGGAAAAATGCTTCCATTTTTTCTTTTTCTTCTTGGGCAAGTGCCGCATCAACGAGTATTCGTCCGCTGTGTTCGTCAGTTATAATCTTCTTACGGGCAGCTATTTCCATTTGTACTTGTGGAGGAATTACAAAAAACGACCCTCCCGAAGCGCCACGCTCCACAGGAACTACAGCCATTCGATTCACTACACTATTGCGAATACGACGATAAGCATCAAACAAACGAGGTTCAATATTTTTGGAGATTTCTTCTGCTTTTTGAAGTAATGCTTCTTCTTCTTTTTGGGTTTCTGCCAAAAGCGAATCAAGTTCATTTTTCTTATGTAACAAGTGTGTTCTTCGATTTTCGATACGTTCTTTTAATTCGCTTATCGTTTGTTTTTTATATTCGGTTTGTGCTTTATGTTCTTTGATACGTTTTTCAGCCAATTGAATTTCAAGTTCCTGATATTCAATTTCTTTGGTAATAGAATTAAATTCTCTATTATTACGAACATTTTTTTGCTGTTCGTTATATTTTTTTATCAAAGTTTTGGCTTCTTCAATCGTATTTTTTTTCTTAGAAACTTCTTCACTGATGGTTTCTAACTCTGTACCGAGTTTTTCCAAACGACTTTCAAGACCGGCTACTTCATCTTCCAAATCTTCTACTTCTAACGGGAGTTCTCCACGAACATTTCTCAATTCATCAACTTGGCTATCAATAAGTTGCAAACTATACAATGTTCTTAATTTTTCTTCTACGGTTACTTCTTTCTTTGACATATTTTTATAGATACTTGATAGGATTTGTATTTTGTGCTATTAGAACGGGTGCAAAGTTAGGAAATTTTTTTGTAAGTTTTTCAAATAAAAGATTTTTTGTGAATTGTTCACTCTCATAATGTCCTATATCTGCTATCAAAATCTTGTTTTCGGCTTGAAAAAATTCGTGATATTTCACATCGGCGGTAACAAAAGCATCGGCTTGCGCTTTTATAGCATTACCAATGGCAAATGCGCCACTCCCACCCAAAACAGCTACTTTTTTTATTGGTTTGCCTGTAAAAGCTGAATATCGAATACAATCCGTTTGCATTTTATCTTTTAGCATTTGCAAAAAATCTATTTCAGACAATACTTGTGAGAGTTCTCCGAGCATTCCTAGCCCAATATGTTGGTGAGTATTTTTCAGGGTATATATCTCATAGGCAACCTCTTCGTATGGATGATTTTTGAAAAGAGCTTCCAACACTTTGTTTTGTACATGCTTGGGAAAAATTATACCTATTTGGGTTTCTTTTTCGTGGTGAAGTATATTTTTTTCACCAATTACGGGATTACTATGTTCGTTGCCTTTGAATGTTCCTACTCCACTGAGATTAAAACTACAATCGCTATAATTACCTATATTTCCGGCTCCGGCTTCAAACAGCTTTTTTCTAAGGATTTCTGCTTGATTTTCGGGAACGAAAGTAATTAGTTTTTGTAAGGTTTCTCGTTGAGGAATGAGTATTTTTCGTGTTGAAAGTCCTAAAATTTCGCAGATACGTGCATTCACTCCCCAAAAAGAGTTATCAAGTGCGGTGTGTATTGCATAAATAGCAATATCGTGGCGAATGGCTTTTATTACAGCACGCTCTACATAAGTTTCTCCCGTTAGTTTTTTCACTCCGTTAAAAATAATTGGGTGAAAACTTACAATTAAATTACATTTTTTTTCAATTGCTTCTGCAACAACACACTCAGTTGTATCAAGAGTGATGAGAATACCGCTTACTTTATTTGATGGATTGCCTACCAAAAGTCCTATGTTATCAAAACTTTCGGCATAGGCAAGCGGAGAAATTTCTTCGAAGAAATCAATAATATTTTGTACATTCATTATTTTGTTTTTATCGGAAAACCTTGCTCAGCCCAAGCTATCATTCCTCCTTGCAGATTTATTACATTAGTAAATCCTTTTTCTTGTAAAAACTGAACCGCTTTAGCACTTCTTCCTCCGGCTTTACAAGCTACAATCACTTGTTCTTGAGTAGGGATTTGAGAAAATTTTTCAGCAAGCTCCCCAAGAGGTATATTCAAAAAATTGGGTACATCGTAAGCGACTTGTTCTACTTCGGAGTGTTCTCTTACATCGACCAAAAGTGCGCCTTGGCTTAGCATTTTGACTGCTTGACTAATAGATATTTCTTTCATAGGTTATTACTTTAAAATATTTCGCCAAAATTACAATTATTTTCAAAAAAAGCAATTTTATTTTATCTTTTTTCAACTGAAAATATTTTTGCATAAGCAATAAGTAAATACTTTATTATATTTTGAGTAGAGAAAAATAAAAATATCTATCGAAAAAATTTTGTATAATCCAAAAATAAAGATTAGTTTTGTGCCTTGTGAAATTTTTAATAAAAAAAAGAAAATATGAGACGAGAAAAGCACTCCAAAGAGTGGAATGAGATAAAAACTAACGACTCGTGGGGAATATTCAAAATAATGGGCGAATTTGTATCTGGATACGAAAAATTGGGCGAAATAGGTCCGTGTGTGTCTATCTTCGGTTCGGCCAGAACAAAACCTGGTTCTCCATATTACGAACTTACCGTTGAAATAGCTGAAAAAATAGTTGAAGCAGGATTTGGAGTAATAACTGGTGGTGGACCAGGAATTATGGAAGCCGGTAACAAAGGAGCACATCAAGGCGGTGGTTCTTCGGTCGGATTGAATATTGACTTACCTTTTGAGCAACACGAAAACCCTTATATTGACCGAGATAAGAGTTTAAAGTTTGATTATTTCTTCGCACGTAAGGTAATGTTCGTCAAATATTCACAGGCGTTTGTGGTGATGCCGGGGGGCTTTGGTACGTTGGACGAACTCTTTGAAGCTATTACCTTGATGCAAACTGAAAAAACCGACAAATTCCCTATTATTCTGGTAGGAAGTGAGTTTTGGAGCGGACTTATTGCTTGGTGCAAAACTACACTTTTGGAACAATTTGGCAACATTAGTCCCGAAGATATAGAGTTATTCAAAATAGTTGATTCCCCCGATGAAGTGGTCGATATTATTGAAAAATTCTACTTAAAATATAGCTTACGACCCAATTTTTAAAATTTTTTATTATGAAACAACAAATTCCTATTTTTAAAATTATAATTACTGCCGCAATTATTATCGGGGTATTGATGTTCGCCCTACCAATGTACAACGTATGGCAGCAGGAAATGGCAGGTAAGGCTGAAATGGCTAAAGCAGAGCAAAACCGAAAGATTTTAATCGAAGAAGCTAAAGCCCGACTCGAAGCCGAGAAATTAAATGCTCAAGCCGAGATAGAACGAGCAAGAGGAATGGCTGAAGCTATGAAAATCGAGAACGGAACGCTTAATTCTGTTTATAATCAGTATTTATTTATCCGAACACTTGAAAAATTGGCAGACAAAGGCAATCTTCCACAGATTATCTATATGCCATCGGAAGGATTAGTACCCGTGATGGATGTTTCTAAAAAGAAAGTAGAAAACAATCAATAGTTAAAAAATATCACACGTGGAAACAATTATTGTTATTGCAGGAGTATTTAATCTGGCGTTTGGGCTTTTTCACATTGCTTTTTGGAGATTATTCCGATGGAAAGACCAGCTTTCTAAACTTAGTTTTGCCAATCGAGGAATTATGCAGATTTTAAATTGGCAAATTATTTACTATTTTTTTGCTACTGCAACAATTTGTTTTTTGTTTCCTACTGAATTGGCAACAACCCATTTAGGAACTATTTTTTTACTATTTTGTTCAGGATTTTGGTTTTTTCGTACCATAGAACAATTCATTTATTTGAAGAAAAATCACAAGGCAATTCACTTGCTTACTTTTTTATTTATCGTCGGGACAATACTTTTTGCTGTACCTATCTTGGACAAATTATGCTAAATTACATCTGAAAATAAATTATATCTGTATATTTAGCCTCTGTATAAACATTTCGTGTCAAGCCAAACGAACTCAACACCCAAGAATTTTTTTATTTGCATACTTTTATAATAAAAATACTAAATTTCTTACCTTATTATTTGGTTTTTATAGAATAAAAAAATAATTTTGCCAATAAATTTTTGTTCCTTGAAAAGACGCTAAATTTTCCTTTCCAAAAAGGAATTTTAAAATAAAGATGCAAGCCAATAACTATTTTTTGCTCCCTTTATGATAAGGAAACTCACGAACAAATATTTTTTGCTTCCTTTACGATGAAGAAGCTCGCGAACAAATGTTTTTTGCTTCCTTTACGATGAAGAAGCCCGTGAACAAATATTTTTTGCTTCCTTTACGATGAAGAAACTCACGAACAAATATTTTTTGCTTCCTTTACGATGAAGAAGCCCGTGAACAAATATTCGCAGAACAATACATAGCGTTGATGGTGCTGGTGGTGTATATGATTAATGAAAGGATGAATTATGAATATAGAATTACACATTCAAAAAGTACAATCTCTTTTAGATCAAATAGATCCACAAAAGAAATGTAAATTTTCGGCTTGGTGCTGTAATGCACTAGTCCTTGAAAAAAAAATAAAAGAAAATATAACCAAAATAACTAATTCAAACGAGAACCACCAACTCTGTGATGCTATTATTAAAGCTGGTTGGTATGATTTCTCCCAAATAAATATTGAAATCTCTCAAAAAGCTATAGAAGATATAAATTGGGATGATGATGATCCATTAAATGATATGGTAGAAACACAAGGAACTATAGAATTATTAGCTTCGATTCGAAATATGTTACTAGGTATACAAAAAAAATCATCTGATAGTTATTATTTTGCCGCATGTGCTGAAAACGTAATTAACTGGAAAGATGCTTTAGCGAATTTCCCATACTCCAAAGATGGCAAAATAGAGGAGGAAAATTTAAAACGTGAATATGAAATTCAATTGTTATTTTTAGATGATTTAAGAAATAATCTAATTACCTTACAGGATATTAAAAAATATAGATGAATAGATACAAGCCTGACTAGCCTAAAACCGTCAAGGCATAAACCCAACTTCAATCTCTATTCGTTCCTTAACAATCCATATCCGTACTATTTTGAAAAATTAGTTATAAATATAAACAATTTAAACAATCAAGAATATGAATAAAATTAGTTTTAAAATCCGCGTATCCGAAATAGCCGATGTGGCTCATCGTTTAGTGAATATCTTTGCCAAAGAGGCGTCATTACAAAACGATGTATTTCTGAAAAATCTGTTTGCTAAAATTGAGTTGCAAGCTACGGCAATTTCGATAGCAATAAAGAAAGAAACTGCTGTTTCTAAACTTGAAGATGCTGATAATCTACGTGATGAAACTATCATCAATTTACACAATATTCTGGTAGGCTATCGCTCAATGCGTACAACAGAAATCAAAGAAAGTGCCGAAAAAATATATGCCGTTTTTGAACGCTACGGAACGAAAATCACGCGCGAGAATTATTCGAGCGAATCAGGACATATTGAGTCGCTTTTGCGCGATTTGGCAGCCACCGACTTGCAAGAAGCCATTGGCAAGCTCTCAGGTGTTGCCGAGACCATCGAAGAGCTTCGCACACGCCAAAAAGCATTCCATACCGAGCAACAGACATACGAAAAAGCACTCTCAGCACAAGGTACTTCAGAGTCTGCAACAGCATTGAAAAAAACACTTTTGGAACTTATTAACAACAAGTTGGTATATTTCCTCATTGCAACGAACACAGAGGCACACTATCAGAATTTGTCAAACCTAGTTGCACAAATTATCAATAGCACCAACGAAACCATTTCGCGACGAAGCAAAAAAACAGACAAGTAATTTTTTTCAATTCGTAGCAATCTATCCGTTATACCTATATAATATATGGTGTATAGGGGCTTTAAAATTAGGAAAAAAACGCTTTAATTCCGCTCAGCGAGACAAAATGCAACGTCAGTCTGAGCGAAGTCGAAGACTTTAATCCGAATTAAAAACCAGAAAAAAATATTTTTTTCGCTTTATTTTATAAAAATATCTTAATAATTACAATGAAATACATCCAATTATTATTTTTCTTCATTTCGACCGTAATTTATGCCCAGCAGGGCGGTATGTGGATACCTTCACTTTTGAAAGGACAGAACGAAAAAGAAATGAAAGCCTTGGGTATGAAAATATCAGCCCAAGATATTTATGACATTAACAAATCATCACTCAAAGATGCAGTTCCTCATTTTGACGGAGGATGTACCTCAGAAGTCATTTCTCCCAAAGGGTTGCTACTGACCAACCACCATTGCGGATATGAACAAATACAAACTCATTCTTCGCTAACAAATAATTATATAAATGATGGTTTTTGGGCAAAATCATTAGAGGAAGAACTTCCAAACCAAGGAATGGAAGTAACGTTCATCGTACGTATCGAAGATGTAACTCAGGCAATTCTCAAAGGAGTTGAAAATGTATCATCTCTTGATGAGCGTCAGCATATTATCGAAAAAAATATGAGCCAAGTAAGTAAAAATACCCCCAAAGAACCTTGGCAAGAAAATCGTATCAAAACCTTCTACAAAGGAAATCAATTTTTGTTGTTTGTTGTTGAAACTTTCAAAGATATTCGTTTGGTAGGCGCTCCGCCCTCATCTATTGGGAAATTTGGCTCCAATACCGATAATTGGGTGTGGCCACGACATACCGGCGACTTTGCCCTCTTCCGCATTTATGCCGACAAAAATAATCGCCCTGCCGAGTATTCCAAAGAGAATGTACCTTACAAACCAAAACATTATTTTCCTATTTCTCTAAAAGGACTTAAAGAAAATGATTTTACAATGATTTTTGGCTATCCTGGTACAACGAACGAATACCTGCCCGCCGTTGCTGTTGAGCAATTAGTTGAAGTTTTGAACCCTGCCAAAATCAACATTCGTGAGGCAGCACTCAAAATACAAGACAAATATATGCGACAAGATGCCGCTATTAAAATACAATATGCGTCCAAAAATGCCCGTATCGCCAACTATTGGAAAAAATGGAAAGGCGAAAGTTTAGGACTTATAAAAACAAATGCCGTTGCTAAAAAACGTATGCAGGAGAACATTTTTACCGAAAAAGTTAATCAATCCGGAAAACAAAACCAATATGGGCATTTACTCTATAATTTTCAACAAAAATACAAGGATTTTGAAAAATATGCGCTCTCAATGGATATTTTTCAAGAAATTGTATTACGTAATGTAGAAATTCTCTCCAACGGATTTAAAATTTATCAACTAAATAACGTATATCAATCAAAAGGCGAGCAAGCATTCTCCGACAGAAGAGACAATCTGGTTAAGGATTTAGAAAAAACTTACAAAGATTATAGTTCTCGTGTAGATAAAGAAATTTTTTCTGCACTAATGGAAATTTATATAAAACAAATGCCTGCTCAATTTGTACCAAAAGAACTCACAAGTGTCGACATAAATACATTGACTAATACCATTTTTGAACAATCTGCATTGACTTCATATGACAAAGTACAACAATTACTCGCCGGAAGCCCTTCGCAAGTTGCTAACAAAGTGACCAATGATAAAGCAATGCAATTAGTCTCGCAAATTACTACTATTTTCTTTCAAGAAATCGTTCCTATGTATCAACATTATAACAGCGAAATTGCGGAACTCCAACGCACTTATATGAAGGCTATTTTAGAATTTTCTACACCGAAAGACCGCATTTTCCCCGATGCTAACAGTACTTTACGCGTTACCTACGGAAAAATAGCAGGATACACACCCGCCGATGCAATTTATTATCAACCCTTCACCTATTTGGAAGGAGTGATGGAAAAATACATTCCTAACGACTACGAATTTGACGTTCCAGCCAAATTACGCGAGTTATACGACAGAAAAGACTATGGAATATATGCGGACAAAAATGGAAAGATGCCCGTATGCTTTATCGCCACGAATCATACGACCGGCGGTAATTCCGGAAGTCCTGCCATTGATGCACACGGAAATCTTATTGGACTCAACTTTGACCGCGTTTGGGAAGGTACAATGAGCGATATTTACTATGATCCAAGCATTTGCAGAAACATTATGGTAGACATCCGCTATGTGCTGTTCATTATAGATAAATATGCAGGTGCTACAAATATTATAAATGAACTTAAATTGGTAAAATAATACAAAAATATAAAGATATGAAATTATTATCAGGAAAAACAGCTATTATCACAGGTGGAAGCCGTGGGATTGGCAAAGGAATTGCCGAAGTATTTGCTCAACAAGGAGCTAATGTTGCTTTTACATATAGCTCTTCGGCAGAGGCTGCAAAAGCCTTAGAAGCTCACTTACAATCGTTTGGAGTAAAAGCAAAAGCCTATCAAAGTGATGCTGCCAATTTTGAACAATGTGAAACCCTTGTCGATGAAGTTTTGAAAGAATTTGGCAATATTGATATTCTTATCAATAACGCAGGAATTACCAAAGATACGTTGCTTATGCGTATGACCGAAGCCGATTTTGATAAAGTAATTGAAGTAAATCTCAAATCAGTTTTCAATATGACCAAAGCCGTACAAAAAATAATGCTAAAACAGCGAAGAGGTTCTATTATCAATATGAGTAGTGTAGTAGGCGTGCAAGGAAATGCAGGGCAAACAAACTATGCAGCATCGAAAGCAGGAATATTAGGCTTTACCAAATCGGTAGCTCTGGAATTGGGTTCGCGTAACATTCGTTGCAATGCAATTGCTCCTGGTTTTATAGAAACTGAAATGACTGCCAAGTTAAGTCCTGAAATTGTAGAAGGTTGGCGCAATGCAATTCCGTTAAAACGCGGAGGACAACCCGAAGATATAGCTAACGTGTGTGTGTTCTTAGCCTCAGAGATGAGTTCATATATTACAGGGCAAACACTACGTGTTGATGGCGGTATGATTACAGCTTAATTCATCTTTTTGAGGATAAAAAAGCTGTCTGTCAATGTGATTCAGGCAGCTTTTTATACTTGAATTGGCTACGATATATCCTTTTTTTGAAGCATCAAATTCCTTTTTGAGACAAGTTACAGGATTTTTTTCAGATAAAAACTTATTTTAATCAAATTTTTACTATCTTTGTCTCGTGCAAAAAAATATTAACATACAGAACAAAAGAGCTCGCTTCGAATACGAAATCATTGAAAATTATATCGCTGGAATGGTTTTGAGTGGAACAGAAATCAAGTCTATCAGGCTGGGAAAGGCTTCTATTGCCGAGAGTTTCTGCGAATTTAATGAGCAAAGCGAACTTTTTGTTATCAATATGAATATTGAGCAATATGCTTACGGAACTTATTACAATCATAAGCCGAAAAGTGAGCGCAAATTATTACTTCAACGAAAAGAACTCCGTAAACTGCACAAAGAAGTTAAGAATTCGGGGTTAACAATTGTCCCTTTGCGTGTTTTTCTTAATGAAAAAGGGTTAGCGAAAATTGAAATTGCTTTAGTGCGCGGTAAGAAACTTCACGACAAACGTGAAAGCATCAAAGATAGAGATAACAAACGTAACTTAGACCGTATTAAAAAGGAATACAAACACTAAATACCCTCTCTATTATACCTCATTCTAATATACAATAAAACAATTTTATTAACACAAAGTCAAATATAACGATACCGACATTCTTATTTCATTGAAGTAGAAACAACAAGAAGGTATTCGATATTCTTATTTCATTAAAACAAAAACAACAAGAATGTATTCGATATTCTTATTTCATTGAAGTATAAATAACAAGAAGGTATTCGATATTCTTATTTCATTAAAACAAAAACAACAAGAATGTATTCGATATTCTTATTTTATTGAAGTAGAAACAAGAAGAATGTATTCAATATTTTTATTTCATTAAAGCAAAAATAACAAGAATATATATACTAATAAAACTTCATCAGTAAGACAACTAAAAAAATGAAGTCAATAGGTATACTTATTTATTATTTTACTTTATATTTTGTGTATCTTAGAATAGATTTTATATTTGTATAATACTTAAAACTTAAACAATAAAACAATGGCATTTGATATTGAAATGATTAAAGACGTGTATTCTCGTATTACAACTCGCGTAGATAAGGCACGCTCTCTGTGCAAAAAGCCACTTACTTTGACAGAGAAGATTTTGTATGCTCACCTTTGGGAGGGAGAACCTTCTAAAATGTTTGAAAGAGCGATAGATTATGTTGATTTTGCCCCTGATAGAGTAGCTTGCCAAGATGCAACTGCCCAGATGGCACTCTTACAATTTATGCATGCGGGAAAAAATAAAGTAGCTGTTCCTACCACGGTACACTGCGACCACTTAATTCAGGCTAAAATAGGAGCAGAAAAAGACCTTGAACGAGCCAAAGAAAGTAGTAATGAGGTATTTGAATTTCTTCAATCGGTATCAAACAAGTATGGTATTGGTTTTTGGAAACCAGGGGCTGGAATTATACACCAAGTTGTTTTAGAAAATTACGCTTTTCCGGGAGGAATGATGATAGGTACAGATTCACATACGCCCAATGCTGGAGGGCTGGGAATGCTTGCTATTGGTGTTGGAGGCGCTGATGCTGTTGATGTTATGGCTGGTATGCCTTGGGAGTTGAAGTTTCCAAAAATTATTGGAGTTAAACTCACTGGAAAGTTATCAGGTTGGACAGCTCCTAAGGATATTATCTTAAAATTAGCAGGTATATTGACTGTAAAAGGAGGAACTGGAGCTATTATAGAATACTTTGGCGAAGGAGCTCAGTCTATTTCTTGTACAGGAAAAGGTACAATTTGTAATATGGGAGCAGAAGTAGGAGCTACAACATCTACCTTCGGATATGATGCTTCTATGGAGCGTTACCTCAGAAGTACAGGTCGTTCTGATGTTGCAGATGCTGCTAACGAAATAAAAGGTTATTTGACTGCAGACCCCGAAGTTTATTCAAATCCATCTTTGTATTTTGACCAAGTTATTGAAATTGATTTATCAACATTAGAGCCTTACTTGAATGGTCCTTTTAGTCCTGACTTAGCTACACCTATTTCACAGATGAAAAGCAAGGCAATTGAGAATAACTGGCCTTTGAAGGTAGAGGTCGGTCTAATAGGTTCATGTACAAATTCGTCATATGAAGATATATCGCGAGCAGCTTCATTAGCAAAACAAGTAGCAGAAAAAAAACTGCAAACGAAATCTAAATTCACAATAACTCCTGGCTCAGAACAGGTTCGTTATACCATAGAGCGAGATGGGTTAATTGACACACTGCAACAGATTGGTGCGACGGTATTTGCCAATGCTTGTGGTCCTTGTATTGGAATGTGGGACAGAGAAGGCGCTGAAAAGAAGGAACGCAACACTATTGTTCATTCCTTTAATCGAAATTTTGCCAAGCGTGCCGATGGTAATCCCAATACATTAGCCTTTGTCGGTTCTCCAGAAATAGTTACCGCGCTTGCCATAGCTGGTCGATTGGACTTCAATCCGCTAACAGATTCTCTTACAAATAGTGATGGGCAAGAAGTTTTCCTTGATGAACCACACGGATTCGAGTTGCCTTCCAAAGGTTTTGCTGTTGAAGATAACGGATATATAGAACCTGCCATTGATGGAAGCAATGTAAAAGTGGTAGTAGCTGACAGCTCGGAACGATTACAGCTACTTGCTCCTTTTGAGCCTTGGAATGGAGAGAACATTCTCGGAGCTAAATTACTGATAAAAGCCCAAGGCAAATGTACTACAGACCATATATCAATGGCTGGACCTTGGCTCAGGTATCGAGGACACTTAGATAATATTGCTAATAATACACTTATTGGTGCTGTCAATGCATTCAATGAACAAACAAATAGCGTGAAGAATCAATTAACAGGACTTTATGGTGCTGTACCCGATGTCCAACGAGCCTACAAGCAAGCTCATCTGCCTACAATCATCGTTGGCGACCACAATTATGGAGAAGGATCGTCAAGAGAACACGCAGCTATGCAACCGCGCCACTTAGGTGTGAAAGCTGTACTGGTAAAATCATTTGCGCGCATTCATGAAACGAATCTGAAAAAGCAAGGTATGTTGGCGCTTACATTTTCCAATGAAAAAGATTATGATATTATTCAAGAAGATGATACTTTTAATTTCATTGATCTAACAGATTTTGCTCCAAATAAGCCTTTGACATTAGAAATAATTCATAGCGATGGTACAAAAGATACAATCAAAGTCAATCATACCTACAACGAATCACAAATTGCTTGGTTTAAAGCAGGAAGCGCACTGAATTTGATTGCCGCCGAAGGGAAAAAATCATAATATATCTTATCGATTGTTAGCAAGAAATATATTTAAGTCAAATTAAAAACCTTTGGTATGTTTGTTCTATAAACATACCAAAGGTTTTAGTTTATGTACGTACAAGCGTATTATAGATTCTATATCAGTAAAATCAATTTATAAAAATCCTTTTTCTAACAATGTCTCTGCTATTTGAATAGTATTGGTAGCTGCTCCTTTACGTAAGTTATCAGAAACTACCCACATATTCAAACTATTGGGAGCTGATTCATCACGACGTAGTCGTCCAACAAACACATCATCTTTTCCTTGTGCATAAATCGGCATTGGATAAGTATTCGTATCGGTATTGTCTTGAAGAACGACTCCGCTTGCTTCGCTTAGTAGCTTTCTGACCTCAGTTAAGTCGAAGTCTTTTCTAAATTCTACATTTACCGACTCACTATGACCTCCTACCACAGGAATACGCACGGCTGTCGCTGTTACTTGAATTGTATCATCGGCAAATATTTTCTTAGTTTCTCGAACCAATTTCATCTCTTCTTTGGTATATCCATTACCTTCAAATGCATCACAATGAGGAATTGCATTTCGATGTATCGGATAATGGTATGCCATTTCCGCTTTCTCTCCTCTGTACTCGCTTTCTAACTGGCGTACAGCTTTAACCCCTGTTCCGGTAATTGATTGATAGGTCGATACAATTATTCGCTTAATTCCATATTTGGCGTGCAATGGTGCCAAAGCTACCAGCATTTGGATAGTCGAGCAATTTGGATTGGCAATAATCTTATCTTCTTTGGTCAATACGTGTGCATTGATTTCAGGGATAATTAGTTTTTTATCATCGTGCATACGCCATGCCGAAGAATTATCAACAACAATTGTTCCTACTTTGGCAAATTTCGGTGCCCATTCCAGCGAAACGCCTCCACCCGACGAGAATAAAGCTACATCAGGTTTAAGTGATACAGCCTGTGACAAACCTATAACTTTGTAATTATTCCCTTTAAACTCAATGGCTTTCCCTATTGATTTCTCCGAAGCAACAGGAATTAACTCTGTCACGGGAAAATTACGCTCTTTAAGTACTTCGAGCATTACATTCCCTACCATTCCAGTTACTCCAACTACAGCTACTTTCATAATATTTTCTTTTAAACTTATGCAAAGATAGCTATTTTTCTAAAATATTTCTCTTTTTTTCTTTGAAAATTACGTATCTTTGGAAATTCAAAAAACTTTCTCTTTGTGAAAAGAAATATCATTATTACTGCTGACGGCTCTACTACAATACAAGTCGAAGAATGGAATGAACATTATCATTCGATACACGGAGCTATTCAAGAAGCTTATCACGTATTTATCAAAAATGGATTACAACTCTTTGCTGGTCAAAATATTTCCATATTAGAGATTGGTTTAGGCACTGGACTGAATGCATTTATTACTTTTTTAGAACATCAAAAACTAAATCAACATATTCATTATCAAGGTATTGAAGCATATCCTGTAAGTATCGAACAAGCCTTGCAGATGAATTATGTACAAGAGTTAAAAACTGATGAATTTCTTCCTATTTTTGAAAAATTACATACGAGCGAATGGGAAAAAAATATCGTTTTAACAGAAACTTTTTCTTTTAGAAAACGACAACAACATTTCCAAGAGATAACCGATACAGATGGTTTTCATCTTATTTATTATGATGCTTTTGGTGCAAGAGTGCAACCTGAACTCTGGACAAATATTCTTTTTGAAAAAATGCACAAAGCACTGAAAACCAATGGAATATTAGTTACTTATTCAGCTAAAGGAAGCGTAAGAAGAGCGATGATTGATGTCGGATTTGAAGTAGAAAAACTCCCTGGTCCCCCAAGAAAACGCGAAATGCTAAGAGCTGTAAAGAAATAAATCTACTCTCAAAAATTTAATAATGTCCGTAGGCAGATAAAACTTCAACTCGTTTTTCTTCTTCAAAAATTTCATAAACAAGTCGATGTTTTTTGTCAATTCGTCGAGACCAAACTAAACGCTCTCCAAAGCCTTTGAGTAATTCTGCTTGACCTGTTCCTGTGGTAGGATGTATTTCTAATTCGTCAAGAAGCGTATCAATTTTCACAAGGAGTTTCTTTTGACCTGACTTATTATGTTTTTCTAAATGTTTAAGATATTCATCAGAATATAGAAGTTTATAAATTTCACTATTCATTCCCTAAGAGCATTTTTTTCATATCTTCCCGACTAATTTCGTGTTTCTTACTTTTTCTCGCTCTATCTATCATCGCAAAAAACTCCTCTTTGCTCATTTTGGTATCATCTTTTTTTACTGAAATATTGATACTTTTAAGCAACTCAACTACTTTTTTATATTGTTCCTTAGTGATTCCTTTTTCTAATTGAATGGTTGTTATCATTGTGTAAGTTTTTTATTATCTATTTTTTTTTAATTATATTTTTCATTTGACAAAAGATAATTTATAAAATGTTTAGTGCTTTTTTGGGTAATACTATAAACTTATTGAGCCTAATTTTTTACTTAAATCTTTTAGAGCAAAATTAAGCGTTTTTATTTCTTCATCAGTAAATTGAGCAGGACTTCCATTAACTATATTACCATTTAGTCGTTGGTAAAACCAACTTTTTGATTTCTGAAAATAATGTTCAGCAATGTAGGATAAAGGTAAGATAGGTAACACTTCATTTAATCGAACTTTAACGGATAATTCTTTGGTTTTTTGAAGGGTATCATCTATTGAAAATTTCATTGCATCGATAAATTTTTCCTCATTTTCAGAGGCTAATTTACTGATTTCTAGATAGATGAGTTTTCGCTCAGCTTCTGTTTTTGTTTTCACATATAGCTGTTTTAATTCTTGTATTTTTTCTTTCATATTATTATTTTTAAAAGATTTTTTATTTGCCTAATTCTTTGAGTTCTTTTATAATTTCTTCAATTTTGGTATCAAAATAATCTTTTATCTGCTTGCCTCTTGTTGAGATTTCTTTATAATTATCTATAAAAAAAATCTAACTCTTTTCTAAGTTCTGCCTTGCGTTTCTTTTGTTCTTTGGTTAGCATATATCTTACCTTGAATTAACATTGCAAAGATAATAATATTTTTATTATTACACAAATATTTTACAAGTTTTCTTCACCTATCAAATTAAAATTGCAAAAAGACTGTCATCATTTACAACATATTAAAATAAGTAAATAAATTTTTATTAGTTTATCCTGAAACACCTCTTATAAAAAACGAATATAGTGGTAAATAATTTTCGTTTTATTTATGTTTTTCAAACACAAATAGATATAAAAAAACACCAATAAATGTATATTTTATTGGTGTTTTAGCTTTTTGACTTTAAACAGATTAAAGATTTTGTGACCTCGACAGGATTCAAACCTGTAACCTTCTGAGCCGTAATCAGATGCGCTATTCAGTTGCGCCACGAGGCCTTTTGTATTTCGGGTGCAAAGATACAACCTTTTTTCTATTCTACAAATAAAATCATATTTTTTTTGTTATTTTTTTTGTTATTTTTTTTCACTACCTTTGCATATTGTTTTTCAATTATCTTAATGGATACTAATTCCTTAGAAATATTAAAAAAATACTGGGGATACGATAGTTTTCGAGAACCTCAGCAAGAAATCATTTTTTCTGTTTTACAAAAAAAAGATACTCTCGCTATCCTCCCCACAGGCGGAGGAAAATCTATTTGCTTTCAAATTCCTGCCTTACTTCAAGAAGGGATTTGTCTGGTTATTTCTCCATTGATTGCACTAATGCAAGACCAAGTCAGCAACCTACAAGATAAAGGAATCAGTGCGGTAGCTCTAACAGGAACGATTGTATTCCACGAATTGGAACGAATTTTAAACAATGCCATCTACGGAGCTTACCAATTCCTATACATCTCGCCCGAACGATTGCAAAATGCTTTTGTTCAAGAGAAACTCAAATCAATGAAAATCAATCTTATAGCTATTGATGAAGCACATTGTATTTCTCATTGGGGACAAGATTTTCGCCCTGCATACTTAGCATGTGGGCAACTTCGAGAATGGTTCCCCGAGGTTCCTATTATTGCATTGACTGCTAGTGCTACTCCTGCCATAGAACAAGATATTATCAAAAACTTACAACTACAATATCCAAATATTATCAAAAAAACTCTTCGAAGAGTAAATTTGAGCTATATGGTATATGAAATAGAAGATAAAAGAGGGCGATTGGAGAGAATTTTATCAAAAAATACAGAAAGTTCAATAATATATGTTCGAAATCGAAAACTCACAATGGAATTGACTCAATATCTGAAAGATAAGGGATTTTCTGCTACTTTTTTTCATGGAGGGCTTTCTTCTGAAGAAAAAAAAATACGAATGAACATGTGGCTAATGAATGATGTACAGGTAATGGTAGCAACCAATGCTTTCGGCATGGGAATTGATAAACCCGATGTTCGTACAGTTATTCACTGGGATTTACCAAATTCGCTTGAAGATTATTTTCAAGAGGCAGGGAGAGCAGGGAGAGATGGAAAAAAAGCATATGCCTTCCTTCTTTACAATCAAAATGATGTAAAAAAATTGCAATATACAACACAATTAAGCCAAGTATCTCTTGATTATCTAAAACTTGTTTACAGAAAACTATGTAATTACTTTCAAATAGCTTATGCTGAAGGGGAAGGCACTACACACGTTTTCAAACTATCCGATTTTACTTTTCGCAATAAATTAGATGTCTATCAGACATATCAAGCTTTAGAAGTTTTAGACCGAAATAGTGTTCTTTCGCTCAGTCAAGCTTTTTACAGAAAAGCTACTCTTCGGATTCTTGTCAGTAGTGAGCAAGTAAGGTCATATTTGTTACAAAATCCTGCCGAAAAAGAATTGATGTATTATTTAATGCGTAATTATACAGGTATTTACGAACAAATTATTTCCTTTCAGGTAGAAAAAATTGCTCCTCATATACGAAAATCTACTAATGAAATTTTACAACAACTCAACCGACTGAAAGCAAATCAAATTATTGAATACAAAGAAGAAAACACCGATGCTGAAATAACCTTTCTTATGCCTCGTGATGATGATAGAACGATTCACTTTATCAGTCCACAAGTAAAATGGTTCAATAAACATAAAAAAGAACAAGCACAAGCCGTTTTTGATTTTTTGAATGCTAAAAATCAGTGTAAAGAGCGTTTTTTATTAGCATATTTCGGCGAAAAAACTGATAAAGATTGTGAAATATGTTCATATTGTATCGAAAAAAAATCAAAAAATAATTTGATAACTCCCGAAATAGAACTTCAAATAATGCAATTTCTGCAAGAAAAACCTACGACATCACAAGAGATTTGCCAAAAATTCTCTATTGAAGAGTCTAAAATTATACTTTTACTAAAAAAATGGATTGATAAACAGATAATAAAACGAAATTCCTTTAATCAATATACAACATAATATATTATTGCTATGAAAAATATAAGAATTGTGTTTATGGGGACACCCGATTTTGCCACAGAAACGCTAAAAAAATTAGTTGAAAATAGAGTTAATGTTGTCGCAGTGATTACTGCTCCAGATAAACAAGCTGGACGTGGGCAAAAACTACAATCCTCGTCTGTAAAACAATACGCTATATCACAACAAATCCCTGTATTACAACCTACAAATTTAAAAGACACTTCTTTTTTGGAAGAATTAAAAAGTTATAATGCTGATTTGCAAATTGTTGTTGCTTTTCGTATGCTTCCAAAAGCAGTTTGGGCAATGCCTAAAATGGGGACTTTCAATTTGCACGCTTCCCTCCTTCCCGATTATCGAGGTGCTGCTCCTATAAATTGGGCAATTATCCAAGGCGAAAAACAAACTGGTGTTACCACTTTTTTTATTGATGAAAAAATAGATACTGGTGCTATTATTTTGCAAGAAACTACCGAAATATTACCCAGAGAAACTGCTGGTTCGCTACACGACAAACTAATGGTACAAGGAGCAAATCTTGTACTAAAAACTATTGAATTGATAGCTCAAAATAAAGTAAAATCACAAATTCAACCTGAAAAAGTGTACAAAGAGGCTTTCAAAATACACAAAGAAACCTGTCGTATCGATTGGACAAAATCTCTTGAACAGATTGATTATTTTATCAGAGGAATGAGTCCTTATCCAACTGCTTGGAGTGTTATTAAACGACAAAGTATTGAAATTCCCGTTAAAATATACGAAGCAACTCCTTTGAAAGAAAAACATTCACTTACTGTGGGAAGTATTCTGATAGAAAACAAAGCACTCAAAATAGCAACAACAGATGGTTTTCTACAAATAGATCAACTGCAACTACCTGCTAAAAAACGAATGACATCCAAAGAGCTTCTTAATGGATTTTCTTTCGAATTAGGGGATTATTTTTCTTAATAAATTTTGTATTTTTACTTAAAAAAATAATAAAGATGCGGTTTTACTGAGAAAAGTTGATTGAAAAATTTGTCTATCTAAATAAAATCTTTATATTTGTCCCGTTTTAGAATATTAAAATTAACACCTATGAACAAAACAGAACTTATCGACGCAATTGCAGCTGATGCAGAAATCTCAAAAGTAGCTGCGAAAAAAGCATTAGAGTCTTTCCTTTCTAATGTTGAAAAAACATTGAAAAAAGGAGGAAAAGTATCATTAGTAGGTTTCGGTTCTTGGTCTGTAACAGATAGACCTGCACGCGAAGGAAGAAACCCTCAAACAGGTAAAACTATTAAAATTGCTGCTAAAAAAGTAGTAAAATTCAAAGCTGGTACAGAACTTTCAGATGCTGTAAACTAATTGAATTTTTAAATAGTTACAAACGATACTTAAAAACACCAATAAAATATTTTGTTGGTGTTTTTTTGTAAAAGAAATAATAGAATACTTAATTTATTTTGTTTCAAAAGATTGTTAAAAATTTATTCATTTCTAAATTATTACTTCCCGATGTAAAAACCAAAACCTATATCTTACTATCTGAAAAAAATACAAAAATGTACGCCTAATTTTTATACCTTATTATTCGTTTGGTACATATCTTCTATATCCGTTTAAGTCCTAATTCGTCTAAAAATTTGTTATGTTTTTCAGTCTGCAAATCAATAAGTTTGTTAATTTTTGAAAGTTGCTCTTGAACAGCTTCTAAGTCTATAAGTTCTTCTTCTTGTTGAAGGCTTACATACTTTGAAATGTTTAGGTTATATCCGTTTTGTTCTATTTCTGACATCGGGACACAACGTGAATAATTTTCTATTTCACTACGGAATTGATAAGTCTCTACAATGCGGTCGATATGCTCATCGTTTAGTGTATTTTGTCGTTTGCCTTTGTCAAAATGTTCGGAAGCGTTGATAAACAACACATCATCTTGTTTTTTGCATTTCTTTAAAACTAAAATACAAACAGGTATTCCCGTAGAATAAAACAGATTGGAAGGCAAGCCTATAACTGTATCTATATTGTTGTCTTTGAGCAATTTAGTACGGATTCTCTCCTCTGCTCCTCCTCTGAAAAGTACGCCGTGAGGCAAGATAATTGCCATTGTTCCCTCTTTTGCCAAAAAATGAAATCCGTGCAAGAGAAAAGCAAAATCTGCGGCTGATTTTGGAGCAACTCCATAGCTTTTGAAACGAAAATCATCGATAATGGCCTCGGCAGGCTCCCAACGCAAACTAAATGGCGGATTGGCTACTATGCCGTCAAACTCTTGCTTTTTGGCAGGGTTCATTTCGTTTAAAATATCCCACTGATTTAAAAGTGTATCGCCGTGAAATATCTCAAACTCAGTGTCTTTCACTCCGTGAAGTATCATATTCATTCGGGCAAGGTTATAAGTGGTTATGTTGTTTTCTTGTCCGAAAATTTTGCCTATTGTTCCCCCTTTTTGATGCAGTTGATGACGTACATTGAGCAACAAAGAGCCTGAACCACAAGCAAAATCAAGTATTTTTTCAAGTCGTGTTTTGACACCTGTAGAAGGGTCTTGCGAATCCAAAATTACAATTCGTGAAAGTATGGTAGAGACGGGTTGCGGCGTATAAAATTCGCCTGCTTTTTTACCTGAACCTGAGGCAAACTGGGCAATAAGATACTCATAAGCATCGCCAAGCACATCAGTATCGGTAGAAAAATCAGCAATACCTTCGGCTATGGTGCTGATAATTTTACAAAGCCGTTGATTGCGTTCGGTAGCTGTTTTGCCTAATTTGTCCGAATTCAAATTAACATCAGAAAACAAACCTTTGAAAGTGCTTTCAAACGATTTTTCTTCGATGTAACGGAAGCCTTTTTCGAGGGTTTCCAATAGGTCAATACTCTGAATACGAGCCATTTCGGCAATGTTTCCCCACAGATATTCGGGTTTGATGACATAATGCACTTTACGGCGGAGTTGCTTTTCTAACTCCGCTACGTCATCTGGATTGGCTTTATACCAAGTGTCCAAAGGCTGTGAAGCATTTTCAGGATAATCACGACCTAACTCTCGGCGGGCAGCATCTTCGTAATTGCTGGATAGGTAACGAAGAAAGAGAAACGAAAGCATATAATCACGAAAATCATCGGCGTTCATTGCTCCTCGCAGTTGGTCAGCTATGCTCCAAAGGGTTTTTCCTAATTGTTGTTGGTCTGTTTTTGCCATTTTTTATGTTTATTCGTTATCGCTATTAAAAATTTCTGGGAAAGAAAATTCATATTTCCCAAGAAAACTTTGCAAAATTCTTTTGAAAAGTTCTTTGTTATCGTTAGTCATCTCAACAGGTTCATATACTGAATATTTTCCGTGACTGAATAAATTTAAAGCTCGTTCAAAAAGTATTTCATCTTCCAAACCCGTTATGCATTTATCAATTTTGTCATAACCAAAAAAAGTAGCAGTTTTTTCTAAAATACTTCTCAATATATTAAAATGATAAGTATAAATAGTATTTGATTCAGCTACTTTTTTTAATTCGTTAATAGTTGCTATATGATGAAAAAAAGGTGTGTCATTTGTTTCCTGAAGTGCATAACCTGAATCTCCTCTATTATGTAGAAAATATCTTTTATTTTTTGTTTTTCTACCTATTTCATTAGACAAAACATTAAAAAACAAACTGTGATGAGTAGAAATCACCACTTTAACTTGTTTTTTTTCATTTATTAGTAACTTACACAAATCACAAGCTATTGCAATCGCATTATTTTCATCAAGAGATGATATAGGGTCATCAATGTAAATATATTTCACCCAACTATATGCAGGGTCTTTATCAATTACTAGCTGACAAATTGCCATAAAAAAACTCCAAATAAACAAAGTCTCCTCACCTCGTGAAATTTTAATATTTTCTACTGTTCGATTTGTATTATTTTCGATAAATTTTCTTGAAAACGAAACTTCATAATTATCGTAATCAATCTTAAAATCCAAATCAATATAATTTTGAAAAAACAACTCTATTTTTTCATCTAAATTTAATTCTTTTAAACCATCAAAAAAAGCAGAATCAGCATTAAATTTCAACCTCCTATTTGTATCATTATCCAAGTCATTATCCCACGAAAATAAATCTTCAGTAAAAGCATTGAAATATAATGTATCCCCACCTATTGCATTTCCTTCTTCATCAAGAGCTTTCCCTTGTTGCTTGAATTCCATCGAAAGGCGTGTTTTACCACTACCATTATGAGCAAAAAGTAATATTATATTTTTCTCTTTAGTAGCATCTCCCATTAGAGTTTTTCTAAAATCTTTTCCTATTTCGGAGAGATTTTCAAATGATCGTATTTTGGTTGTATTACTCATTTTTTTCAAATATTACTTTTTTTCATTTTTTACGCTACATTGTTTTCATTAACTAATAAATTTTGTAACAACCCTTTTTTATGATTTTTGAGAGTTTCTATTTTTTGGGTTTGCGTGCTAATCACGATATCTACTGATGAAAGACACGCTGCTATTTTTTGTTGTTCTGCTATGGAGGGGAAGGGGAGTTTTATATTTTGATATTCTGAAATATAATATCGTTTATGTTCCGTAGCCTCAAATTTAATAGTAGAAATTAATTCATAAATAAATTTGATGTTATAGTTATTTTTTGCTAATAAAATTTTTATAGCAGAAGATTTTACTTTAAAAGGAAAATCAACAAATTTGCTATCCGTTGTAAAATCATCAAAAATGATAACAGGAAAATTATCAAAAACGCCAAATTCTTCATTTGTATATCCTAATATAAAACTTTTATTTGCAGTTAATACAGGAATTCCATTCGTTTGATAATTAGTATCTTTTACAATATAATTATCAGGTCTTTTATAATCTAAAACCTCCCCCAAAGTTTTCACCTCCCAAGGTTTATCATTTTTAAACTCAGGGAAACGAAGTTTTAGCAAGTAGTTGTAAATCAACAACTTACCCCCCCCCCACTACATTTTCATCACGCTTATCATCAGGGAAAAGCTGTTGCAACAAGCCTTTTTTGTGGGCTTTGAGCAGTTCCAATTTTTGCTCGTGCAAGGCTATAAGCTCATCAACCGACGAAAGGCAATCGG
Organism: Capnocytophaga catalasegens; assembly: GCF_026005215.1. Classification (GTDB taxonomy): domain Bacteria; phylum Bacteroidota; class Bacteroidia; order Flavobacteriales; family Flavobacteriaceae; genus Capnocytophaga; species Capnocytophaga catalasegens. The sequence continues at coordinate 118,381 of NZ_BPMA01000018.1, forward strand.
CTATTTTTTGCTGTTCTTCGATTGTTGGAGGAAGAATACAAGGAAAATTTTGCAAGATAGGTAATCTTAAAGAAAGAACCGTTGATTGTACTGCTTTTTGTGATAATAAATTAGTATTATTTAGTATTGAATAATAAACAAATTTGCCATTACAAGAAAAATTTTTTAAAGCATATGCTCTTTGATGCAAATTAAATTTACCCTCATAGTATTTTGGAATGAACCGCATTCCTTCACCGGGAATTATTACAGTTTCACAATCAAAAATATAAGTATTAGAGGACTTAATTACTTCTGAACGATCAAATAGAGGATAAATCCCGTTTTCAATATGATCTTGTGCATTAGCCTTTCCATTTGTAATTTCCGCCAACTCTCCCAAAATTTTTTCTTCCCATTCTTTATCGTTTTTAAACTTGGGGAAACGGTGTTTTGGGGTGTGTTTTTTTGTTTTACTCATTTTGGTTTTTTTAAAAAAAATTTTCAATTTTATTGCTTTCGGGATTTTCTGATGAAATAAAAAATCTAAATTTGTTCCCACGCTTCTAATCCTGATATGCTTTTCCCTTTGGCTACTTTGCGTAAGTGTGGGGCAAGGTCGTCCATTAGAGCAAGTTCTTTTTGGGTTCGCTCTCGCCAACTAAGGGCTAAGGGAGCCAGCAGGTCAGTAAGCTGTTCGCCGTCAAAAATCATACGATTAAAAATATTTTGTACAAAAACTTTCAGCTCATCAATCGGTATGCCGTGTTTTTGAGCAATTTCAAAGAGTGCTGCGTTATATTTTTTGTCTTTAAAATCAGCAAAAGCAGTATTGAGTTCTTCCACAAGGTAGCCTTTTTGTGTGTCCAACGAAGCAATAAACTCGGCCAAATCTTCTTTTTCTTCCATTATGTTTGCGTTAGAACTCAACAGGCGAATTATTTGCTCGTTGGTCATTTGCCGTTTTGAAGGTTCTTTTTGTGAGTTTTCAGAAACTAATTGAATGATATAATCATAATCAATAATGGCAGAAGCAAAGAGAACAAACTCAAAATCAAGCTGTTGGAGTTCTTGCGGTGCGTTTTCTCCTTCTTTTTGCTGACGCACACGGAGTTTTCGAGCGGTTTCTAAATAGACGCTACGGAAATCACGGAAAGTTTCAGCAGGCAAAAGGTTTTCAATTTCCGTTTTTTGTTCTTCGGTAAGGTCTGTATATTGGTCAAGTTCTGTACGGAAACGCTGTATTTCTTTGAAATTTTTGATAAAAGCAATACGTGCCGAATCTCCTCTGAGGTTGGCTACATCTTGTGGTGTGGCTTGCAAATTGTTCGCCTGCATAAAATCGCCAAAAGTTTGTATGGCTTCTTTATATTTTTCGATAACCACAGGAGCGGCATCAACAAGCCAAATTTCTTGTGGTTTGGCGTTGTTGTCTTGTCCTGAAAAAAGTGTAATAGCAGCATTAACGGCTTCTTGTTGCGAACGAAAATCAAGAATATTCCCGTAAGGTTTTGTGTCATTCAACACTCGATTCGTTCGTGAAAAAGCCTGAATAAGTCCGTGATATTTCAAGTTTTTATCCACATAAAGCGTATTGAGATATTTGCTATCAAAGCCTGTAAGAAGCATATCTACCACAATAACAACATCAATTTTATTTTGGTGTGGATAATCTTTATTGTTATATTGTTGTTTTTTGATACGGTCTTGCACATCTTGGTAATACGTATCGAACTCAACAAGACTGTGATTAGTACCATACTGGGCGTTGTAGTCTTTGAGAATTTCTTTCAATGCCGATTCTTTTTCTTCAGGATTTTGTTTGTTGTCTTCTTGCTCTTGCGGAAGGTCTTCTTGCAGTTGCGAAATATCTTTATTTCCTCTGGCAGGAGGCGAAAATACGCAAGCAATATTCAGTGGCACAAACTCAGCATTTTCTGCTTTCTTTTTCTGCTGAATTGTTTTGAAAAGGTGATAATATTCAATGGCATTGTTAATAGAAGCCGTAGCCAACACAGCATTAAATTTTCTAAAACCTGTGGCAGCATCGTGTTTTTCAAGAATAGCCTCCACCACCGCTTGTTGTGCGAGTGTTTCGCCTGCTTTTATATTTTCTGTGCCTTTTCCTTTGTAATAATCAATATGAAATTTCAGTACATTGCGGTCGTCAATAGCTTCAGTAATGGTATAGGCGTGTAAGCGTTTCTGGAAAATACTTTCGGTTGTTTTGTATGAAGCATACTCGCCTTCACGCGTGTTATATGTCGCATTTTCTTCAAAAATAGGCGTTCCGGTGAAGCCAAAGAGTTGTGCTTTTGGGAAAAATTCTTTTATAGCCTTGTGGTTTTCTCCAAATTGCGAGCGGTGGCATTCGTCAAAAATAAATACAATTCGTTTGTCTTGCAATGCTTTTAACTGTTCTTTGTAATTTCGCTTATTGGTTTCATCAAGTGCCAATCCTAATTTTTGAATGGTAGTAACAATAACTTTATTTGCATAATCGTTGGAGAGCAGTTTATCTACAAGTGCTTTTGTATTGGTGTTTTCTTCCACACAACCTTCTTGAAATTTGTTAAACTCTTTACGTGTTTGGCGGTCAAGGTCTTTTCTATCCACTACAAAAAGGCATTTATGCACTTGGTCATTCATTTTCAGCAAAGTAGAAGCCTTGAAAGAAGTAAGTGTTTTACCACTCCCTGTGGTGTGCCAAATATAACCATTCCCTCTGTTTTGGTCAATACAATCAATAATAGCCTTTACAGCGTATATCTGATAAGGTCGCATAACGAGTATTTTCTGTTCGCTTTCAACAAGCACCATATATTTGCTAATCATTTCGCCGAGTGTGCATTTGGCAAGAAAACGATTAGAAAAATCTTCCAGAAAGGTTATTTTGTTATTTTTCTTGTCAGCTAATTGGTAAACTGGTAAAAATTGTTCATCGGCATTAAACCGAAAATGTTGATTTTGGTTATTGGCAAAATAGTAAGTATTCGTTCTGTTACTAACAATAAAAAGTTGCATAAAACACAAAAGCGAATTGGTATATCCGTTGCCTATTTCATTTTTATAATCAATGATTTGTTGCATTGCTTTTCGAGGAGAAATTTCCAATTTTTTCAACTCTATCTGCACCACAGGCAACCCATTGATAAGCAAAATAATATCATATCTTTGATGACTATTTTCAGTATTGATACGCAACTGATGAATAACTTCGTAATCGTTTTTGCACCAATCTTTTATATTTACAAGCGTATAATTTAGCGGTGTACCGTCTTCTCTTTGGAAATATTGTTTCTCTCGTAGCCGTTTAGAGGCAGTAAAAATATCGGAAGATATAATTTCATCACGCAAGCGATAAAATTCACTATCAGAAAGTGTAACCCTATTCAAAGCATTAAATTTAGCTCTAAAATTATCTTCAAGGCTTTTTCTATCAGTAATATCAGGGCGATAGGTGTATTTTAGGCTATCTCTTAGATGTTTAATAAGTTTTTCTTCAATTTGATGTTCGCTAAATATCATTGTTTATAAAAATTAGTGTCCAAAGGCACAAAATTACTATTTTTATTATGAAAAAATATTTTTTGTAATAAAATTTAATAATTATTTCCTCTTTATCTTTAATTCTCAGTTAAGAAATATGTCTCTATTGATAAGTCCATCGAATAAAATAAATTCTATAAAAATCAAGTGTAATCCATAGATTGTATCAGAAAGCAAAATCATTTCCCTATACAGAATCTTGAAAATATATTTCCTAGTATTTCATCGGTGGTAATTTCGCCCGTGATTTCTCCAAAATAATAGAGAGCTTGGCGTATGTCGATGGCCAATAAATCGCCTGAAAGTCCGCCGAGAAGTCCCTCTTGTACGCGGTTGATTTCGGCTTGTGCTTTCAGAAGGGCTTCATAATGGCGAGAATTAGTAACAATGGTATCTTGATTGCGTAAAACACCCATATTTACAAAGCTCAGCAATTGTTTTTCAAGCTCCGAAACGCCCTCTTTGTTTTTTGCCGAAAGAAACAAAACCTCTGGGAAAACATCTTGAATAAGAGTGCGTTGCTTCGAAGAAATTAAATCGGATTTGTTGGCGATAATTACAAATTGTTTGCCTTCGTTAATTCGTTTTAAATGATTGATTTGCTCTTTTATATTTGTTAAAGTCGCTGGCTGATTTATAGCTATCAGACTATCGAATATAAACAATATAATCTGTGAGCGATGCATCTTATCGAAAGCCTTTTCAATTCCTAAATGTTCAATCTTATCGGTAGTTTCGCGAATACCTGCTGTGTCAATAAATCGAAACGGAATACCTCCAATGGCAATTTCATCTTCAATGGTATCGCGCGTTGTCCCTGCTATATCGGAAACGATAGCTCTTTCTTCATTGAGAAGGGTATTCAAAAGGGTGGATTTTCCTACATTCGGTTCACCGATAATCGCCACGGGGATTCCATTTTTAATCACATTGCCCATTGCAAACGAATCAATCAATCTGCTCACTATCTTTTGTATTTTGAAAAGTAGATTTTGAAATTGATTTCTATCTGCAAATTCTACATCTTCCTCAGAAAAATCCAATTCAAGTTCTATGAGCGAAGCAAAATTGAGCAATTCATTGCGGAGGAGTTTAATTTCGTTAGTAAATCCGCCACGCATTTGTTGCATAGCTACTTGGTGTGCTGCCTCGCTATCCGATGCAATGAGGTCGGCAACAGCTTCGGCTTGGCTTAAATCCATTTTTCCGTTGATAAAAGCACGGAAGGTAAACTCACCCGCTTGGGCTACTCTTGCTCCTTTTTCTACACACAATTTGATAATTTCTTGCTGAATATACGGACTTCCGTGGCAAGAAAACTCTACTACGGGTTCGCCAGTATAAGAACGAGTTCCTTTAAAAAGGGTAGCTAAGCATTCGTCTAAAATATGCTCTGAACGCTTTATATATCCCAAATGCACAGAATGCGAAGGGAGGTCTTGCAAACTTTTTTTACTATACGGAATAAAAATTTGCTGAGCAATTGCAAAAGCGTCTATTCCCGATAGGCGAATGATACTAATAGCACCACTTCCTGAGGCTGTTGCTAAGGCTACGATGGTATCTTTGGTGTTCATTATTTACAAATTAAAGGTCTATAAGATTCATTTATTTTTAACTGATTATCATATTATAGAGAACTAAATAGTTTTTCATATTATAAAAAAATCATATATATTTATAAAAAACACATATGATTTTTAGTAAAATTCAACAATATAAAATACAATCTATTTTCTTCTTATTATACAAATAATTTCATAGTTAATTTATTTTACCAAATAAAAAAATAAATCTATTTTTTATATAAAAAGATTCTATTTTCTATATAAATAAACAAATTACTATATAGTTACTATCTTTTCTGACTTATATAAAGAGGCACTTATTGCTTTTCGTTGTTTATACGAACTTATTACATCACTGATTAGTTTATTGATACGTTGTACAAAATTTTTACTTTCTTCGGTTTCATGCAATATATTAGTAGCAAAAGCATATGCCATAAGGTTTTGATACTGAGCATCTGTTATTTTACGTACAGACCTTACACTACCTTTTCGTTTTGATAGTTGAGATTCTGAACGATTTGCGGCAATTTCTTGAAATTTTTTATTTACTTTTGATAATTTATTAACGACATCTGACAAACCCAAAGTAGTTATATGTGATTGATTTGTAGAATCTGAAAGTAATACAAATAACCGTTCGGTTGCACTTGTCTGTTGTCCTATTGGTAGATTTTGTATTCCAGAAAAACTTTTTATCTCTTTATATAAATAAGATGCAGCATTACTTCGCTTGGTATCTGGATTTTTTCGTTCTGCTCTACACATAGAAAGCAAAAATAGAGATAATTCACCTCGTTGTTTATCTAATGAAGCTATTTCTTCTGTCAAATGATTTTCTTTATTATATTTATCAATTGCCAATAATTGTTCTATACTTTCTTGAAATTCTAAAAAATCTTGTTGCTCTATACTCAATTTTTCGATAGTTGCTATTTGAATAAGTTTTTCTACATTGCGAATAAAATTGATATATTCATCATTATTTAAACGATTACTTTGTATATTTCTAAGTACTATAATATTTTTCATTTTTATTATTTATTTTAGTTATACTTATTTTTTAATGGTACAAAATTACAATTTATTTTTAAATATACAATAAATTATAATTATTTTTTTCAAAAAAAAAATAGTATACCATATATTATATATAGTATACTTTCATTTTATCTATAAAAATATAAGAATTTTTATAGATAATAACCAGTTCATTATACTTATAATTTATTTTATCAATTGTAATTTTATATGTTAGATACTATAAGTTAGCTTTGTCAATTGTAATTTTATATG
>NZ_BPMA01000018.1:124863-174664 GCF_026005215.1 Capnocytophaga catalasegens
TTAGACACTATAAGTTAGCCTTGTCAATTGTAATTTTATATGTTAGACACTATAAGTTAGCTTTGTCAATTGTAATTTTATATGTTAGACACTATAAGTTAGCCTTGTCAATTGTAATTTTTGATATTAGACACTTTTTTTTACAATTTGCAAATGTAAATTACTACTTTATATAGTATTAGATTATAATTTACAAATAAAAATTATAAAGTTATACCCTATAATATAGCTATTTATTTTTGTAAATTACTATATTATAGGGTATAAGATGTGTTTTTATTATTTTACAAAGATACTTTTAGGGTCAGAATATTCTATTTTTATATCTTCTTTTGTAAGTTTTTTATCAAATTGGTTATCCAATATAGATACATTTTTAACGCGTTCAAAGAAAAAAGTCGATGTATTCCAATGAAAAGGAGGATATTGGTTATTTTTAATTACTTTATTATTTTTAAAAATAAGACCATCAACCGATTTAGCATACAAAATAGGTGCATCAAATGTATGAAATGTATTCCCCTCTATTGTAATTCCAGAATGAAAATAATTACTTTGCGATGACAAATCTGGTATTTCAGGGTATATAGAGATAACTGCATTGGTAAATTGATAGTTAGCTGTAAGTGCATTTATAAATGTATTGTTTCGAATAAGTACCTTTTTGCAAGCTCCGGTCTCATACCAACCATTACAATCTCCACAAAGTAAAATAGCCGTTCCGTGTGTGTGGTCAAATAAGTTATCTTCACAGACTACTTTTTTCGGCGTACTGAACAAAGCCCCTCTTGCTCTATTATTACGAATGATATTATTTTTGAACAAAACCTCGGGTGTCCAAGTCAAATTCTCAATTCCATATGATTCTGTTTCGTTTATTTCTTCAGGAATAGGTATTTCAAATGCTATTTGATATATTTTTGCACCAAAATCTGTTGGTTTATCTACTGCCGAAATAGATTTTATAGTATAGGTTTTAGTACCTACAAGTTCCATTGTTTTTGATTTTACAAATTGAACACTATCTCCAACTTCTCCCCATAGAAAACCCCAAGCCTGTGGGTGCATATATTTTGCTTTCAGTGTATGATTATCAACTCTTTCTATTACTTTTAGATAAGTTCCATGTACATTTATTGCATCATCAGCCATACCTTCATAGAGTCCATTTTCTGATTTAATAATTCCTTTACAGGCTGAAAAGTGTGTTGCATCGGCTTGTGTGGTAAAAAATCGTGAATCTGTATCTTTCAAAGCTACCTGAAACTTATTCAAAGTAATATTTTCGGACATTTGAGCCAAAAGCCCCATTCCCCAAGCATAATGTATTTTTACATTATCTATATATGTATCTTTGCAATAATCAATTACAATCCCCGGAGTAGGACGATTGTATGTTCTAAGTGCGAACCGCTCTCCTACTTTTGTCCATTTATTCTGGCTCCATCCTTCAATTTTCAAAACATTGGGGCGTATTTCGGTTACTTTTTTTGTATTAAAATCAACATCAGCCCGCTTATACGAAAGTCTTTTCGTATCATCAAAAGCCATTACCCATTGCGGAGAAAGCTTATAGTCAGCCCCTACTAATAGAAGTTTATCATTTTCAATTGTATAATTCCCTTTAGGATATATTTCAGCAATACTTGTATCATTTTTCTTATGAACTTCTACAATAGTTAGTTGTCTTAAATGAGGTAACTCAAAATCTATTGAAAAGTTTTTCAGTGTAATATTTTTGCAATTCTTAATCACAAAAGGAATTTGTGTTCCGTGAAAAATAAATATACTACCATTTCCATCAATAGTACTATTTTCTAAATTTTCTAACAAGAAAGCTACCCGCTTTGGGTTATCTTGGTCGTGATTAGAGATATACAATTCCTTCTCCAAAGCCCTTTCTTGATAAAAATGATACGTACCTTTGGGAAAAGAAATCGTCTTATTTGACGAAAAACTATCAATTTTAACCACATCAAATACCGATTCTTCTCGCTGATTGATTACCCAATTGTTCCATAAGTCAGTTTCTACTTTTTTTGTTTGCAGCGTATGCTCTGACCAAGTTCTCTTGGTTGTACAAGTAGCAAAACTACTGGCTATCATAAGCCCTACAATAGATTTTACATATACTATTTTTTTCATATTAAAATTATTTTTATATTATTTATACTACAATTTTTCACAAATTTATTTAGCCTTTTTTCATTAAAAACAAAAGTTATCATTCCAAGCAAAATCAAGAAATAATACTTAAAAAAGGATTTGACTTCGCTCAACCTAATAGCAATCTTACTTGGTTTAGCATCTTGTCAAACAATAATTATACATATAGTAAAAGTTGAAACAAATTTTATATACAATAGCTACTATTTTTTATCAAAAAAATAATAAGTAAAAAAAAATAAGGCACTACACCTTATTTTATTTATGAAGTTTATCGTATCATAAGTTCATTTTTATTTTTGTAAAAAACAATGATATATCAATTTACATCAGGCTTTCAATTCCATCAAAATAACCTAATTGTTCAAAATAATTAACAATCGCTTCTTTCATCAGAATGGTCTGTTCTCCTGCTTTCAAAGGAGGCAGTTCTCTGACAAGTTTGTAATGAGGCCAGTTGTCTTGATCTACAAAATCAAACTGATAATACCCATAAGGCTCTAACAAACGGCAAATAGCGATATGCATCAGATTTAGTTTTTCATCTTTTTTGAAAGTTCGATGCAGTTGTCCTAACTCTTGAACTCCAATCAAGTAAATTACTCCGTCTAAGTTTAACGTTTCTCCATCGGCAAAATCATCAGAGAGTTGTTTCTCTAAGTATTCCCAACGCTTTTTTAATTGTGTATCTCGTGACATATTGAATATAAAAGTTCTATTTTTTGTAATCTAATTAGTTTTTTCAGGTATGGGAGCCTTCTCTTTAAGTTTTTCATAATCAATTTTAATAGCCGGAGGTTGGTATTCTAACTCCCCCGAGGCAAACGCTCGTTGTAATACATCTTCAATCCAGTAATCTTCTATAACGTTCAGTGGGTCATAGCTAGCTTTGAGAGACAAATCGTAGAACCAAGCCGTTTTATTATACCAAAAAGCACGCCAACCGCTTCGCAAATTCTTTACCAAATCGAAAGCTGTATCGCCCGTTTGCCGATAAATCAACTTAATAAGTATCTTCCCTTGCGAGCGAGATAACTTTTTAAGTTCGTCAGTAAATCGTTTTTCTGTTTCTTCCTGAACTTTTTTAGTAAATTTCTTCTTTTTACGATTGTTAGGTATCGTGTCAAGTGTTTTCTGTATGCGTTGTAACTCCTCAGCAGCCAATTTCGCATACGGATATACCTTTCTGACTCTATTTCTCAGTATCAGATAGTTCTTACGAGCCTCTGCATTACCAAAATAAGGCTCTCTACTATATACCCAAACCTCTTCTAACTGAATAATTTCTTCCAATTCATCTTGCTCAATCGTGTTCAACGTATCTAACGTTTGAGCAACACTTGGTAACATGCTTAAAAAACATAACAAAAATAGAACTCTGTACCACATCTGATTCTCATTTAATTCTACAAATATAATATAAAAAACAAATACAATGGGGATATTCTTTGACTTCTTTTTATTTACATCGTTTTTATTTCGTATTTTTCTTATCAAAATGAGAACTAAATCGACTTGCTACTCATCATACAACTTGAACAATCCGAATGATAACAAATGAAAAGTTATCAAAATTATTTGTCCAAAATTCCTAAAATATCTGCCAAATACGTCAGTAGAAACGAAAGAGCAAAACCGATAACAGGCGCAATCATCCACATAGAGAAGAAATTACGAACTTGGGTTTTACGAAAAATATTTTTAGAACCCATTTTAGCTACCCCAATTCCCAGTATAGCAGCCACATTGACCTGCACAAGCGATGTAGGTATCCCCTTTATAAGCGATGCCGAAAGTAACAAACTCCCCGATATAAAAGCAATTATCACCGCTTCAAATTTTCCAAAAAGAATAATTTCTTTACCTGTATTTTTAACAACTTTATATCCAAACAAAGAACTTCCTATCCCAAAACAAGGAGCTACAATCAGAGTTGATAATATCATAATAAGCCTAAAATCATTCTGATCTGTCAAGTTCATCTCGTTAATAGTCATCGAACTAATCGGTCCCGAAGCATTTGCTACATTATTAGCTCCAATGGCAAAAGAAACATATACAGACATTAAGATAAGAAGTATATTCCAAATAGGCTTCAAGTTTTCATTTTGAGCCCTTTGCATTGTAAAACCCTTTCGCCGCATAGGCTGATAGATATATTTACCACAGAAATAACTTGCAAAAAAAGCAATTATCGGCAGAACAAACCACATCGGTATAATTTCAAAAAACAACTTATTACTATCCAGCTTATTCAAATACATCGCTGGAGCAGCAAGTGCCAATACAGCTACTTGACTAGTTGATTGAGGTATTCCTGCTATATTGGCTATCAGAAGCGTAAAAGCAACCGTAAAAAGCATAATAGAAATCGTGGTAAAGTTCATATATTCTGCTTCCAGAATTCCTTTTCCCATCGTACTTGCCGTCTCTTTTCCTGCTAATATAGCTCCAACAAATACAGCCATTCCAAATATTCCTGGAATCAAACCTTTCCTAATTACATTTGCACCATAACTTGCTGAAAAAGCAGGAGCTGTACCACTTCCGCCCATCGTAATAGCCAAAGCCATTGCCAAAAGATAAGGTATTAGTAATTGATTTAAAAGTTCCATTTTTATTCAATTTGTATGTATATTAAAGCGTGCAAATATAGTCATTTTTTACCATACAACCTATATTATAATCATTCTTTCCTATTATAAAAATCAAAAAAAGTAGAACTATTATTATAAATTCTACTTTTTAATTATTTTTAATACTTATATTTTTAAAATGCTTTGATACGATACATCATTCCTATACTAAAACGATTTGAATATGTATCAACTCCTGATGACTCAAAATCGTATTTTTTACCAACATATGCAGCAAAAAAACGCAAATCTTGGTCTGAAAAAGGCATATATTCAATACCCGTATAATATCCATAAGATTTTTTCGCACTTTTACCATCTACACTTGCCGTTTCGAATATTCCCTGCATAAAAACATTCCATTTTTCAGAAAATTGATATTCAGGTTTTAGGATAAATGTATGATAGCTTACATCTTCAAATGTAGTTCCATTTCCTGACAAGTATAATCTATCCAAATCCTGATGAGCAAACATATAATCTAAGAATACTTGAAATTTGTCAAGGTTTAATTTATTACCCAATGTAACCATTTTAGAATACTTATTTTTAGCTTCAGTTTCTAATCCTACAGCCCAACGTGTTTGAAATTTTTTGTCAAAGAAATTACCATTCCAATTGAAGATATAAGTCAAAGGCGAATTACTTGGATTAACTCCTGCGGGACGTGGGCGACCTGTATTAGTGTTATAAATAGCTTCCAATTTATCATTCCTTGAATTGGTAATTTGAAGATTCAATTCGTGATTTTCATTGGGTGCATAAGTAAGCATACCTCCAAGCATAAAGTTATCCATATATTCGATAAATTCTGAATATTCATAAATATTCACCGGATTGAGATCAAACTCGAATCCTCCCCACGTTTGACACATTTTCCCTGCAGTAATTGTCCATTTTTCATCAAGGCGAAATCCTGCATACATCATATCGGTAGCTTTTGCCAGATTGTCAAGACTTGTTCCTTGATTGCTTTTATTCAACCGATGTCGTAACCGATAGAATATTCGTTCGTTAATATCACCTCGAAATTCTAAACGTAGTTGTCGTGTCTTGAAACCTAATTGTGTGTCTTTTTCTTTTTCAGTCAAAGCATCTAAACTTGATTGAAAATTCAGATAAACATTGAATTTGTCTGATTTTTCTTTCAGTTCTGTAACTTGTTCTTCTAACTCTTGTTGAGCCATTGCAAAACCTGTTATAAACAGAGTAATTGCTGTTAAATATAATTTCATAATGTTAGTATTTTTTGTGGGAAACTCCACTGGTTAATTCGATGTAAATTTACAAAACTATTTTGAATTATCCAAGTAAAAAACTATTTATTATAAAAAAATCTCCCTTGCCATTCTTAAACAAAGGAGATTTGAAATATTGAAGTTATAAGTTAGATGTTACTGATAATATTCAATTGTTCGCTCTATAATAAAGTAACTTTTATCACTAGTATATTCTATTTTTTGAATCCAATTACCCTTGGTATCAAAAGTATATTTCCAATGATTTTTTACGTTGAGTGTTCCGTCAGGATTATACGAATCTAACTCCATAACATTACCTCTTCGGTCATATTTGAGTATATAAAAATACAATAAATTATTTTTGCTATCAAAAAAATGTTGTTCTATTTCATTATTCTTAGCATCATATTTAGAACGTTGTATTTTTATTATTTCACCTTGCGGATCGTAATGCGTTTTTTCTGCAATATTTCCTTTTTCATCATACATATACACATATTTGGCAAGTACATTATTTTTACTATCATAATTTATGTAACCTATCTCTTTATTGTTAGAGTCGTATATATAACCTTTTTTTGCTGTTTGTTCGGAACGTCCATTGTATTCTATGTTTTCAAATATGTTTCCTTTTTCATCATAAAAATACAAATTCGTCTTCCAAAGAGTTCCTTGCGAATTGAATGTATTGATTTGTAAAAGTCGCTGTGGTATACGAACCATTGGTTTTGTTTCCTCTTCTTCCAAATCGTTTTTTTCAGTAATCGATGAAGTTTCAGTAGGCAAATTTTCTGATTTTTTTGAAAAATCATATAAATTTTCTTCTATTTTATTTCCTTTATTGTCATATACATAATGTCGTTGACTCCAATTCTCTTGTGTAGCTTCATTTATGGAATGTGATTTATTCGGATTTCTAATATTGTTACTTTCTGCCGAAAATCCTTTAGCAAAAAATTCTCCTTTCTGTGATAAATAACCTTTTTCATTGTACAAAAAAGTAGCTTGATAAAGTAATTCTCCATTAGCATTAAATAGATTTTCTTCTGTTAGTTTATTGTTATTATTATACTTTGCAATATATTTATTAAGTAATTTATCGCTATTTTGAAAATTATTTTGTTCTATCACATTTCCTTGTTTATCATATTTATAAATTATCTTTTCTAAAACAACATCTTGTGAATTATACGTAATTTCTTCTGAAAGAGTTCCTCTTCTATCATATTTATATGTTATTTTCTGACGCAAATTCCCTAATGATTTGTGAGTGTTTTCTTCAAGTTTTACTTCTTTTTTAGGTTCTATTTTTTTTATAGGAGGTTTGGGTTCATTTTTATCTTTCTCATAATTGTAAGAGGCTTTCCACCATAGTTTTCCATCAGGATAATACTCATTATGTTGTATAATATTTCCTTTTTCATTGAATACTATTAGGTGATTATCAGCATTTTTATAAACAGTTCCTTTATCTACCACTCCGCCTCCTTTATCTACTGTTGTATATGTAGTAAGCCGTACAGATTTTACCTTTCCATGTAATTCACTATCTTTTAAATTTTTATGTATTATTTCTTGTGCACTGACAGATAGTGTTCCTACAAACAATCCTATTATTAAAAAATTTTTCATATGTATAAAAGTTTAGTTTTTATTTTTTTGCTTTAATTAAATAATTTTGGCACAAAAATAAATAAAAAAATCTATATAACAAATAAAAATTACATTTTTTTAATATTTTTTTTCACAAAATAACTAATAAAAAGATTTTTTTTATAAAAAAATCCCTTTGTCAAATGACAAAGGGATAATAGTTTTATCTTGGGGTTGATAGTGCTATACTTTGTTAGGTAAACAAATTTTGATTTAAAATATTCTTTTTTGCAAAGATATGTCAATAGTTTATTTATTAAATGCCCTAATTTGTGCAAATCATATAATTTATTTTCATATACATTTGAGTGCTTCAGTAAAGGTATTGCGATGCATTCCTAAAAAAGATGCTATATAAGTATAAGGCACGCGTGCTAATACCTCAGGCATATATTCTTGGATAAACAAAACCCGTTTTCTATCGCTTTGGTTGTTGTCTGAAACATTTTGACTAAACGTTGGGACATCATAAAATGACGCTTTATATCTATCTCTTGCAGGCGATGTAAATTAGGATACTTTTTTTGAAGATTTTCCATCGTAAAGCGATCAAAAACTAACAATATTGAATCTTCAATAGCTTCAATGGTTATCAGTGCTTTAGTGTCATTTATAAATCCTTGATAATCAGCAACCAAATACATTTCAGGAAGAATAAAGAATTCTTCTACATTCTTATTACCACTTATATCCAGATGCCAGCCATACAACAGACCTTCTTTGAGCATTCCTATTTTGTCAACCTTTTGACCTTTTTCTATAAATTTTTCACCTTTTTTCAAATATGTAATCTGTCCTTGGCTAAACATTTCAGATATTTGCTCATCTGTAAAAGCTATTGATTTTAAATTTTCTACTAATAATTTCATATTTTTTATCAAGTATTAGTTATTTTTTTAAGAAAAAACACGCAGTTCTAATAATTTTTTAAAATTAAAACTGCGTGTCTGCAAATAAAACCAACCGAAAAAACTAATATTCGTTAAAATATTGCTGTATCTGCCTCCAATCCTTAGTTTGAGTAAGAGCGAGCATTAACAATACACGTGCTTTCTGTGGATTAAGTGCTTGTGCAGCAACAAACTGATACTTAGCATCATCTACTTCGGCATCAAGCGTAGTTGCCCCGGTAGGCACACGTGAAGAACGTACTACTTGAATACCTTTTGAACGAGCTTTGACAGCCAAATCAAACAACGTATGGTAAAAGTTACCATTTCCTACTCCTGCATATACAACACCATCATATTTTGCATCAATAAAAGCCTTCATTGGTAAATCGGAAGCATTAGAATATCCGTAAACAATTCCTACTCTTGGAAGTGATTTCAAATTATCTACATTGAAAACTGACTGATTTGTATGTTTGTTTTGTGGAGTTCTGTTGAAAAATACTTTTCCGTTGTGCAGATAGGCGAGTTTTCCATAATTTGCACCTATAAATGTTTGCACTTCAGTAGTATTACTTTTTATAACATCTTTGGCGTCAAGAACAATATCATTCATACAAACCATAACTCCTCGCCCCGAGGCATTAGGAGATGCCGCAACAGATACGGCGTTGTACAGATTCAAAGGTCCATCGGCGCTCATTCCTGTAGCTGGGCGCATTGCCCCTACCATAACAACGGGTTTAGAACTATGAACTGTTAAATTCAAGAAATATGCTGTTTCTTCCATTGTATCAGTTCCATGCGTAATTACAATTCCATCATACCCTTCTTTATTTAATAACTCGTTAATTCGTTTAGCTAATTTGAGCCAAACGTCATCATTCATATCTTGTGACCCAATTTTAACAAGTTGCTCTCCACTAACTTGCGCAATTTCTTTCACTTCGGGAACAGCATCTAATAACTGATAAATACCCAGTTCTCCTGCTTTGTAATTACTTTCGGTAGCAGATTTACTAACTCCGGCAATAGTACCTCCTGTCGCGATAATTCGTATTTTAGGTTTTTGAGCTAAAACTCCTATTGATACTAAAAACGATACTATCAATAGCATTTTTCTTAAAGTATTCATTATTACTATAATTTTTAATTATTACCTACGATAATTTGCTACGAAGGTACAATTTTTTTTTGAAAGAAAAAATTTTTTCACTTAAAAAATATTTTTATCCGCGTTTCCAGAAATATGGTGTAACTAAGATAAGAACCGTGAATAACTCCAATCTCCCTACAAGCATCAGAAAAGAACAACAAGTTTTGGTCGGTGTTGAAAGCGAATTAAAGGTAGTCATTGGATTTATCTGTCCGAGTCCAGGTCCTGCATTACCCAAAGTTGTTGCCGAAGCACTCATTGCCGTTTGAAAATCATTTCCTAAAAATGCTAATAACAAAGCTCCTATTGTAAATAGCGCCATATATAACACAAAAAATCCTATTACATTATACATTATGTTGCGAGAGATGGCACGTCCATTGAGTCGAGTTGGAATAATAGCACTTGGATGCAAGGCTCGCTTGAATTCTAATATTCCATTTTTAAGCATTAACAGGTGACGAACTATTTTGATTCCTCCCGAAGTAGAACCCGCACAAGCTCCAAAAAATAATAATCCGAAAATCATAACTTGCAGAAAAGTTCCCCATGCTGTATAATCAGAAGTTATAAATCCTGTGGTTGTAATAATTGATACTACTTGAAAAAAAGCATGTCGAAAAGCTGCTTCTGCTCTGCCCCACACCTGTGGATGATATTCTGTTTTGTAAAAATCGGTATGAAAATAAATACTTACACCAATACATACCGAAAGTAACACTATAATAACAACATATGCTTTGAATTCATCATCTTGCCATATTTTCCTGAATTCTCCCTTTAACAAAAAATAACTCAACACAAAATTGGTTCCTGCCAAAAACATAAAAAACAAAATAATATATTGTATTGCTGGAACATTATTCCAATAGGCTACACTGGCATTTTTAGTAGAAAAACCTCCACTGGAAAGTGTTGAAAATGAATGGTTTACGGCATCAAACAAGTCCATTCCTGCCCACCATAGAAGCAAAGTCTCAACAAGTGTATAACCACAATAAATACCCCATAACACTTTGGCAGTTTGCGTAATACGAGGGTGCAATTTGTCCGTCTTGATACCAGAGGCTTCTGCCGAAAAAAGTTGCATTCCGCCTATACCAAGTAAAGGTAATATTGCTATGAAAAGAACAATAATTCCCATACCTCCTATCCAATGTGTGAGACTTCTCCAAAAAAGAATACTTTTGGGTAAAATCTCCACATTATCAACAATGGTAGCTCCAGTTGTTGTATATCCTGAACTACTTTCAAAAAGAGCATCTACAAAATTCGGAATTGCTCCCGAACATAAATAAGGCAATGTACCTGAAAGGATCATCGTAATCCAGCCCAAAGTTACAATTAAATAACCTTCTTTCTTGCGAATATTTTTATCATAATTACGAAAAAAATACAACAATGGAAGACCACTAAATACACTTATCCCCGAAGCTAAAAGCCATTGCCAATAAATAGATTCTGCATAATACAGGCTAATAGACACTGATAAAAGCATCAACAAACCATTGAAACACAACAAAGCTCCTATATAATAAAGTACAAAACTGAATTTCATCGAAAAATCATGTATAAAATATTAAAAGAATATTCTTTCTATTTTCTTAACCGCCTCAGGAAGACAACAAACAAGCACATGGTCTCCTACTTTTATTTCAAATCCACCCAGCGGAATATATCCTTTTCCCTGGCGAACAACACCTCCTATAACTGCCGAGCGCGGAATATCTATATCACGTATTTGCTTATAAGTAGCTTCACTATTGGGCTGAACAACAAATTCTAACAATTCTACATTTGTATTGTTTAAGCGCATCATTGCTACGACATTTCCTTTGCGAATGTATTTAAAAATAGAGTTTGCCGCCAATATTTTTTTATTGATAAGTGTATCAATACCAATGGCTTGCGTCAGTTGATAATAGTCTATATTATCTGAAAGAGCAATGGTTTTGCGTGTTTTACGATTTTTTGCCATCATACAAGCCATTACATTCGTTTCAGAATCATCAGTTACGGCAATAAATACATCGGTGTAGTATATTTCTTCTTCATCCAAAAGTTCACCATCTCTACCATCTCCATTGATTATCAATACATTAGGAAGTTGATCAGCAAGTTCATAGGCTTTTTCTTTGTCTATCTCAAAAAGTTTCACCTCAAAACCTTTTTGACTCAATCTCATTGCTGCTTTTATACCAATTACACTACCTCCTAGAATCATCACGCGTTTCAACTTCTCTTGTCTTTTTCCTATTAAATCGTATAGACGACCTACCCCATCTTTACAAGTTACAAAATATACTTTGTCTCCTTCTTCAAAAATTGTATTTCCACGGGGAATTAGTGTATTTTGTTGTCCTCTTCGTTGAATTGCTGTGGGAATAAATTGTAAATCGGGATATAGTTGTACAATTTCAATAACTGATTTTCCAACAAAAGGAGTTTTATCAGGCAAGACAATTCCAACCAAGCACAATTGACCTTCACCAAACTCATACATATCATTGAATGCAGATTGATTGACTAATTGTTCTATTTCGAGCATAGCTAATTGGTCAGGCGAAATAAGTTCATCAATTCCCAATTCTTCAAAACGAATATCTTTACGATTGTAGATATATTCAGTATTTGATATTCGTGCAATACTTTTTTTACATCCTAATTGCTTAGCAAGCAAACAAATAACCAAATTATTAGTTTCTGAAGCCGTTACACCTATTATAAGGTCTGCATCTTGTACATCGGCTTCTTTAAGCACCGCCATCGAAGTCGCATTGCCACGTATTGTTTTTATATCAAGACTATTATCGGCATATTGTAAGCTACGTTTGTCAGTATCAATCAACGTAATATCTTGCGACTCGTAAGAGAGTAATTTTGCTAAGTGAAATCCCACTTCTCCTCCACCTGCAATAATTATTTTCATAGGTAAAAATAAATTTTTTGAACTGCAAAGGTACGAAACAAAATAAAGTAACAAGCAAAAAAATGTAACAATTTTTAGCTTATATATTCATACTGAAATAATTAAAAACTTATCAATAGTTATAAACATCTATTAAACATTTTTTCTTGAAAAAAAGAAAAAATAAATTTCTTTTATACTGAAAAATACTTTTACCTTTGCGCTATGGAAAAAGTACTACCAATATCAGACGAAAAGCTCAATACAGGGGCAATATCTATACTTGAAAAAGGAAAAATTCCTCCTCAAGATATTCGCTTAGAAGAAGCCGTTTTGGGCGGAATGCTCATTGACAAAAAAGGAGTTGATGATGCTATTGATATACTTACAGCAGAAGTATTTTACAAACCTGCTCATCAGCTTATCTATGAGGCAATTTTTGAATTATTCCAAAACTCACAACCTATTGATTTGTATACTGTTTCGGAACAACTGAGCAAAAAAGGCAACTTAGAGATAGTTGGTGGCGATTATTATTTAATCAATCTTACACAAAAAGTTTCTTCGGCAGCACACATTGAGGCACATTCGCGTATTATCCTACAAAAACATATACAACGTAGTTTGATTAAAATTTCTAACGAAATCATTGAAGAGTCGTACGATGAAACTACTGATGTCTTTGATCTTTTGGATAGTGCCGAATCAAAACTATATGAAGTTACACAGGGCAATCTAAAACGCTCGTCAGAATCAGCGAAAGAACTAATAATCAAAGCACGTAAAAAAATTGAAGAAATAGGTAAGCGAGAAGGAAATTTCAGTGGAATACCTTCCGGATTTACTAAAGTTGATGAACTCACCGCTGGTTGGCAACCAACCGATCTTATTATTGTAGCAGCCCGACCTGCTATGGGAAAAACAGCTTTTACTCTGACTATGGCTCGTAATATTGCTGTTAATGAGAAAATACCTGTGGCTTTCTTTTCGTTAGAAATGTCATCTGTACAGCTCATTACTCGCCTTATTTCTTCTGAAACAGGCATCGGGTCTGATAAGTTACGTACTGGGAAACTCTCCGCAGAAGAATGGAATGCTCTGAGCAATAACATAAGCAATTTAGAAAATGCACCTCTATATATTGACGATACACCTTCACTCTCTATTTTTGACCTTAGAGCCAAAGCTCGCCGTATGGTTTCTCAGTATGGAATAAAAATTATCATCATTGATTACTTACAACTAATGACTACAGGTGGAGGAACAAAAGGTACAGGAAATCGAGAACAAGAAATTTCGACTATTTCTCGTAATTTGAAAGCCTTAGCCAAAGAGTTAGATGTTCCTGTTATTGCGCTTTCGCAACTTTCACGTAATGTTGAATCACGACCCGGTCACAAACGCCCTCAACTTGCTGACTTGCGTGAATCGGGAGCTATTGAACAAGATGCTGATATTGTTACTTTTCTATATCGTCCCGAATATTACAAATTAGACACTTGGGACGATGAAGAAGGTACTCCCACAACGCATCAAGCAGAATTCATCGTCGCTAAACATCGTAATGGAGGGTTGGATAATATCCGCCTGAAATTTACTAATGGGGTTTTCTCAAATTTAGATTCTTCCTCTGAAAATTATACTTTCAATGAATTTCCCTCTCGAATGAATTCAGAAATAGAACGCCCTACTTTCTCTTCGCCCTCAGAAGCTTTTGAAACTCCAAAATTTAATTCTGCATCACACAAAGCTAATAATATAGAAGATGCTGATAATGAAGTTCCTTTTTAAAAAATTAAAATACAAAACCTATGAAACAAGTATTATAATCCAAATACTATAATCCGAAGTTTAGCTTTAAACATTCGGATTTTTTACTTTTCATCTCTATAAATATTGTCCTATTAAAAACGAATTCTATATTCCAAGTTTGCAATAAAATGCCTTGTTAATCCATCGGGACGAGCCTTTCTTGCTATAAAAGGCATTCCTGCGTTAAATTGTATGCTATGCTTTGTATTGATTTGATAATCAAGATAAAGATTTCCGTTTAATGTCAATCCTTTTGAGCCTATTATAGGCTGTTTTACTCCTGAGAAATTTGTAAAGTGATCATCAGTTAGGTGATAAATAGGCAAAATACTTGGAGTTATATTAAATTTTTCAGTTATTGTAATTGGGTAAGAAGCTCGTAACAAAATATCGCCACTTCGATAGTAATTTTGCGTAGATTGAAACTTTTGCAAAAGCGGATTTATTTGTTTTTCACTGAGAAATTCATTCTTATTTTGTAAAATCGGTTGTTGCCAAGCAAAAACAAGATGGAATTTCTTGATTTGATAGCTCAAAGCCATAATCACGTCTAATGTACCTAAACTGGATTGATAATCCATTGGCAATGAGATACCTTCAAGTTTTTTATTACCATCTGAAAGTGGAATTTTTGTCCCTAATGTAAAACCAAAACGTTCATTTACTTGATAATTCCCCGAAATTAAGAGGTCAGAAAGTCCAAAAGTTTGAATTCCATTTCCGTTCTGAGCAATCGAAGTTATTTTTGCGTCAAAACCCAATATTTTTGATATTTGTAAGTTATATTCCAAGTAATTTCCCCAAACATTGACCGAATTATCACCCTCTCCAACAAAAAAACCAGCTTTTATTTGATGTTTAGTAAGTTCAAATTTCTCCCAAAAATTCAAAGGTTTCACATTATTGATTATACAAAACCCCGCATCACTACATCCTTGCCCCAATGTTGTCTGGCTCATCATTACAATTATCGTAAGAAAATAAAAAATAACTTTCTGCATATGTGTATTATTGTCTAGTTGTTTGTTCTGTCGTAATTTTTTAGTTTTCCTGACAATTTTTTAGCTACTTCTGATTATTAAACTGATATTTCAGTGTAAATCCTACATACGGGCGATACACCATTTTGGTATGTGTGGAGAAATTATCGCCTATTCTGGTTTGCGTATAGCGGTGCGAATCAAAAATATTCGAGCCGAAAACACTCAAACTCCAGCGGTTCTCTTGCCAACTTTTGGTAAGCGAAGCATTGGCTAAGAAAATCCCATCCATTTCGTTTTGTAAGCCCATCGTAGGCGACTGATATCCTGCATTGAGCCGAAACGAAAAGCTGCGAGGAAGTTTGAATGTATTATTCATTTTTGCGTTGTATCGCCATTGTTTATAACGATGCGGTTTGCCATCTACCGAAAGGTCTTGGTCATAATAAAAACTTGTAAACGAAGCATTTACATTCCACCATTTGAAAATATCTACACCAGTCATCAATTCAGCACCCACCGCCCAAGCCGAACCCACATTCTCATCGGTAAAAAGTAACACATCATCATAAAAAACACGACTATATTTATTCATTATATCGTGCTGATTACGAGCAAAAACCTCCAATGAAACAAAATCTCTTCCCCACGAACGTTTGTAAGCCAACTCATACGAATCAGTGTAACTCGGCAAGAGACGGCTATTTCTTGTCGAAAACGCATATTTATCATCCCAGACAAAGGCAGGAACTAATGAAGCATAATGTGGACGACTGATTCTACGGCTGTAATTCCCACTGATTTGGCTATCCTCCGAAAAACTATACAACAAATGCACCGATGGAAACCAATCCGTAAAGTTTGCCTTAAAATGGTCTTTTTGTCTAACACCCAATTGGTTATCAAACGTATACGAAATATCGCGTACTGTATGTTCTGCACGAAGCCCGAGTTTATACTCAAATTTGCCAAACGAACTTTTGAAAGTAAAATAACCTGAATAAATATTTTGTTTGTAGTTAATAAGCTGATTAGGAGCTACATATATAGAATTTAGCACAATATTATTGCCATTGAAATAACCACTTTCGGCAGTAATTTCAGGAATGTGGTCAGTTTCAATTTGCCCACCAACTTCGATGCTTGTATTGTCAGTCAAAGGCAGTTCGTAATCAATATTTGTAGCTGTAGAAATTTCATTTTTCTCAAGAGTTTTATTTCCGAAAATATTATTTTCTGTAGAGCTAACCAAATGATTTTTAGCACTTGATGATGCAGCACCAAAATAAGTTTCGTAACCAGAATATAGTTTCAAAGAATGCGTTTTATCTTTATTAAAAAAATGCGAATATTCTAAATTAGTTCCCAAAGTTTGGTATATAAACTGATAGTGATTATCCAACTGAAAATCTTCCGAAGAAAGTAAGGTATTGGTCGCATCAAACGTCCGTTCGGAAGTTTTTGATTTTGAAAATTTATTTTCTTTTCGAGCCAAAGGGTCATAATCTATTGAAAAATCAATAAAATCATTGTCGGTTAGGTCATAATTAAATCCAAAATTGATATATGCTCCTTCAAATTGAGCTGAAAAATCTTCATTTTGCAAGGTTTCAAAGCGTTGTCCATTTGTATTTTGTACCCAATGCATTCTTTCAGCGGTGTAATCTCCCCAATGATTGTTTCTATAATTGCCTGAAGTGTGCCAGCCTCCTCGTTTTCCTTTTTTATCTACTGAGAAATTGAAGCGACGCGTACCCAGTGTAGAAACTTCTGTAGACAAATCAATGACATAGCCTTCTAATTTGTTCTTTTTCAGTACTACACGGATAATTCCCGCCGTACCCGAAGCACTATATTTAGCCGACGGATTGGTAATGATGTCGATTTTTTCAATCTGCGAAGCCTCAAGCGTACGGAGGCGTTCTTGCCCATCTTTGGCGATAATTCCGTTGATGTACACCACAAATGTACCGCCTTCGCGATAGGTAACTTTCCCATCTACACTCACTTGCAACGAAGGAACGTTGGTCAGCAAATCTATGGCATTGGTAGCTTCTGGAAAAGCTGCCGCATTGATGGTTTTTCTGTCCACTTGGTAGGTGAAAGCTGCTTTTTTGCCCTCGACAACCACTTCTTCGATTAGATTGGTGGCTAATTGCATCAGAATATCGCCTAAATTGATTTTAGAAGTATTGATTTGCAACGATTTTGTAAAGGGTTCGTAACCCAAAAAGCTAATTTTGAGCAAATAATCACCGTAGGGTACATTTTTTAGCAAAAAACGTCCTTTTTCGTCCGTAATAACACCAAAATTTTGTTTTTCGTTTGCCACAGCAGTCAGCGACACTTCCGAATAGGGCATTTCCTGATGGTTTTCACCATCTAAAATTCGCCCAGAAACAGTTGCATTCTGAGCCAAAGAAATTGTTGTAAAAAATAATAAAATTAAAAATGGTAATTGGTTAAAATTCATAATATTATTATTTTGTAGGGGCGTATTGCATACGCCCAAATGTTGTTCTATTTTTTCATTCGGAGCATATGCAATATGCCCCTACACGTTCGGGTCGCCCCTACGTTGATTATCCATAAAAACAATCTTCTTCCCATTTTGCGGGATTGTTTTCGATATATTCGTGAATTTTGAAATAGGATTGTTCGTTTCGGATAATATGTTCGTGAAAACTGCGTTGCCAAACAGAAAATCCTATCGTTTTGGATACCGCCGATTTATACCCTCGTATGATTGCCCCTAATGTTTGCGATGGCGACCGTAGGGGCGTATTGCATACGCCCTTTTCATCATCAGGTATGTTGTATTTCATATTGTTATCACTGGGTGTATTGTTATCGGGTGTATGCAATTGCTCCGCCAATTCACTTCGTTCGGGTCGCTCCCTACATTGGTTTGTGATTTCCACAATAGCGTGAAAATGATTGGGCATTACCACAAACGAATGTAACATTACATTTTTACGAATTTTTTCGGTATTTATCCATTCATTATAAATGATTTGTCCGATTTCATTTAATCGCATTGTTCCATCAGTGATTTCGCCAAATAAATGTTCTTTATCCTTGCAACAAATTGTAACAAAATATAATCCTTCTTGGCTGTAATCATATCCTTTCAGCCTAACGGAACGTCGTTTGTGTATTTCAGGATTATATTTTTGCATTTTTATTGTTTTCGTTTTATTTGTAGGGGCGTATTGTATACGCCCTATTGTTGGTCATTTTTTATTTGGTTGTTATCATTGGGCGTATGCAATACGCCCCTACATAAATATACACATTTTTTGGGGCAATTAACAAAATTATGTTGGGCGGATTATAATCCGCCCAACTAAAACGTTATTTATATCGAATATCACCAACACCTAGTACTTTAGTATCTCTTGTTTTAGGATTTCCGCTGATGATAATGTCACCCGCACCTAATATGGAAGCCTCCACCTTTTCGGTAACAAAAATAACAGTATCGCCTGAACCATTTACGATTGCTTTTGCATTTGTGGCTATAAGTTTTTTAGCCATAACATCGCCAGCACCTATTACTTCGGTTTGTAATTGTATGGCAGAACCTTTGGTTTCGATGTCGCCTGAACCCACTATTTTTAGTGATAATTGATTGGCTTTCACATTGATTTTAACATCTCCCGAACCAACAAGTTCGCATTCTAACTTATCCACTTCAAGCTGATGTTTCATCTCAATATCTCCTGAACCCGATTGTAATATTTTTCGTAAATCCGAATTTATGGGTACATACACCATCGCTTTGTGCTTTAATGCGTAGTTATATTTTGGGTCGAGCTTAATGGTAAGTTCCCCATTTTGCACAGTAGTAAGGATATATTCTAAAATATTATCCGAAGCCTCTACCCGAATTTCGCCCATAGTACCTTCGGTAAGTATTACATCTAAACTTCCGATATTAGCTACTTGAGTGTATGCTTCTACTTTGCGATTTTCAGTTTGGATGTTTCCATTATCTTTTTTGCTAAAAACTTGTCCGCAACTTACCGTCGAAATTGCGATAAACAAAAATGTAAATAGTTGTCTCATATTGATCATTATTATTTATTAGTTTTAAAATTCACAATTAAACAATTTATTATCAAAAACTCTGATTGTTATGGTCTTTCGGTAATGGTAACTCCACCATAATCAGATTCTACTCGGAATACATTGTCTGATTTACCCTTATTTCCTTTGAGTGTACTGCTCATTATTCGTTTGTTTTTTTCAGTAAATGGCAGATTTTTGGGTACGTTCAAACTTGCAAAGGTAGTCGAAAAATGGTAATCAAACGACCAATCAGGATGATAATTTATAGAAACGTTGGCATAACTACTGTTTACGTTTACGGATTTTGTTGTAGGTAAAATTTCTTTAATGACAATTGTTCCGTAATCATTTTCCACCGAAAGTTGGTTGCTTACTTTCCCGATGGCAATATTGGTATAATCACCATTTAGGTTCAAAAAATTGGTTTCATTTATGTCGAAAATTCCATAAGAAATACTTGCTTCGACCTGTTTGATACTTTCTATTTTAAAATTGGAATAACTTGCTTTCAAATCAATTCTATCAGCTTTTTCAATCGAAATGGTGGAATACGAGGTTTCTAAATTTACACGCTTGGCTATGTTAATATTCGCTTTTGTGATGTATTCCAGATCAAGTTCCGTATTTGCCCATATTTCACCCAATTGCAAACTTCCGTACTCGGCATCAATCTTCAAATCACGCTCAGTTTTGTTCAAGAAAATATTTCCATATTTGTTTTCAGCTGTAATTTGCGTTTTCACAGGCAACGAAATTTTGTAATTGATTTGTAAATTTATGGTCGATTTTTTACCAAATCCTTTAAAAAAAGAATTGTTCTGCCTAATGATGGTTCTTGCCGATACGTCTGAACTTTTTTGATTGAAATCTACCGAAATTTGTTTTATTCTACTTTGAACGTCACTCAAATTATTGGCAGTGGCCTTGATTTCGACTTCAATTTTGATTTTGTCTTTGAGAGTAGCATCGGTCAAAAACGTAATATCTCCATATTTATTCGATACAAACAAACTCGATGAGTTTCCTATCTGAAATTCCTTGTTTATTTTTTTTATCTCAGTGTATTTTTGTTCTCGGTAATAGGGTTCATTCGCCCATAGAGAAAGATAGAAAAAGAGGAATATTCCTCTCCAAAGGAGAATTTGAAGTGCATTGCTTCTTTTTTCAATTATATTTTTCATATGTTTAAAATTTTTATTTTTTGATATTTTTTCGATTTCACTTCCCCTTTTTCGGAGAAAAATTACACCATCTGTAATCTAATTTTTGTAATATAGACAATTAGTTTTAAGCTGTTGCTTCACAAAATCCTCCTTTGAAGGAGGAAGTCACAAGAGCGAGTATGTGGCAAAGGACGGAGAATGTCTTCCTTATTTTTATATAAAAAAATTACACCCCCTTTCCTCCCTTGAAAGGGGAAATAGTAACAACACTTAGCCATATAGGCTTCGACTTCGTTCAGCCTGATGCAGTGTTTGTCACGTTGAGCAAAGTCCGCACTGCGGAGTATGTGTTCGAAACGTTTTAAACTGTTACGATAAATTTAAACATAAATAGCATTACATCATCCCAATCACGTGATTTGAAAACGCTAATTGGGAATTGAAATTCATTTGTATAGCGGTTATAAGATGTTGGTTTTGTCCTTGCTGAATGATTTCTTTTCGTAGTTGTTCGTAATCTACTTGCATTTTTTTCAATTCGTTAAGTGCATTTTGTGCTAAAGTTCGGTTGCTCGAATTTTTGATGATTTCGATATTTTCCTGAATTTTGGGCAAATAATATTGTTCCGATTCGTATGCCACTTGCGATACTTTTTCCAGTTCGTTACCCGAATTGTGGCACCACACCAAAGCCACCATTATCAGCATTGCGGCGGCAATATTTCCGTAAATAATCTTGCGGACAAGCGACCTTTTCTTCGGTTTTTTGGCTACTTTCTGTTCTGAGAGTTTTTGCAGAAAACGCACTTCGTGTCCGTCAAGCGGCTCGTATATGTCAAATTTATTTTCGTTCATTTTTCAATTGTATTATGGTTTCACGTAAGATTTTTTTAGCTCTGGAAAGCATTGTTCGGCAATTTTGGTTAGTAACATTCAGTATTTGGCATATTTCTTCGTTGTCATACCCTTCGATTAGCGATAGGTTTAGGATTACTCGGTATTTTTCAGGTAATTTTCCCAAAGCGTTGAGTACTATTTTCACTTCTTCCTCTTGGAAATCCCACATTTCTTGCAAATCATCATCTATCGCTTCATACGAAATTAAGTCAAGTGAAATCAGCGATTTTTCTTTGCGAAGTATCATCAAGGCCTCATTGATTACAATCCGCTTGAGCCAACTCCCGAAAGCACTTTCTCCTCGATACGAATTAAGCATTACAAAGGCTTTGATAAAGGCTTCCTGCACAGCATCTTCTGCCTTGTCGGCTTGTTGCAGCATACGAAAAGCCGTGCTGTACATCGCCTTTACGTATTGCCGATACAGCGTAGTTTGTGCTTTTTGATCTCCCCGTTTGCAGTCTTTTAATATGTTCGTTAACTTGTTGGTCAAATTTCTTTTTTGCTATAAAGATATATAAAAAAATGGAATGTTGCGATTTTTAAGATGTTTTTTTGAGAAAAAACCAAATAACAAGTATCAAAATCTAAGTAGGTAAAATATTATTCTCTTCTACATTTGAAAAAAACATATAAATATAGAAATATTTCTTTGTCGAAAAAAATAATTTGTATCTTTGTTTCAAATTTTAATTTTTTTACAATGGATGCAAACAAAACAAAAAGTACTTGACATAATGAAAAAAGAAGCAATACCGCTAAATGCTACAAAAATTGCTGAACTTACAGGGCTTGATAAAAAAGTAGTCGATAAAGCAATGGCTGAACTCAAAAAAGAAGAAGCTATTTATTCTCCCAAGCGTTGTTATTGGCAAGCTAAATGATGAATTAAAAAATAAAATTCCTATACAGCAAATAGTACGATATTATAATGTTGTATAGGGATTTTTTATTTTTTCCTTTTGGAAATAATTTTTAGATAATTAGCTTACAATCTACTTTCGTAGATAAAACGATGTTGAAAACTCTTTTTTTACTCAAATAAATTTTTTCCTTTATAAATTTGTTCAATTAAAAAAAAGGTAGTACTTTTGCCCCTCGAAAATTATAAATAATATTTTAAATATGAATCATTACGAAACTGTTTTCATTTTGAATCCCGTTTTATCTGAAGCACAGATAAAGGAAGCAGTTGAGAAATTCGAAAATTTCTTAACCTCTAAGGGAGCAGAATTTGTAGCAAAAGAGAATTGGGGGCTAAAAAAATTGGCTTATTCTATTCAAAACAAAAAGAGTGGTTTTTACCATTTGTTTGAATTCAAAGCACCAGGCGAAGTTATTGAAACTTTCGAGTTGGAGTTCAGACGTGACGAACGAATTATGCGTTACTTAACTGTAAAACTCGACAAAGAAGCCATTGCGTGGGCAGAGAGAAGAAGAGCGAAGTTAAACCAGAAAAAAGCATAATTATGTCAAGCATTGAACAACAAGCCAAAGGTAAAAAAGATGGAGATATCAGATTTTTAACTCCATTAAATATTGATACGAACAAAAACAAAAAGTATTGTCGTTTCAAAAAAGTAGGCATTAAATACATTGATTATAAAGACCCCGATTTCTTATTGAAATTCGTTAACGAACAAGGAAAATTATTGCCTCGTCGTATTACAGGAACTTCGTTGAAGTTTCAGCGTAAAATAGCAGTTGCTGTGAAAAGAGCGCGTCATTTGGCACTAATGCCTTATGTAGGAGATTTATTAAAATAAAATTAAACGAAACGTAAGAAATGGAAATTATATTAAAACAAGACGTTCAGAACTTAGGTTTTAAAGACGATATCGTTAATGTGAAAAATGGATATGGTCGTAACTACCTTATACCACAAGGAATGGCTGTTTTGGCTACTGCTTCGGCAAAGAAAGTATTGGCTGAAAACCTAAAACAAAGAGCTTTCAAAGAGAAAAAGCTAATTGAGGATGCGAAAGCACTTGGTAAAGCATTACAACAATTAGAAGTTAAAATATTGGCAAAGGTTGGAAGCGGAGATAAATTGTTTGGTTCTGTAAATCATTCTAACTTGGTTGAAGAGTTAGCAAAAGCTGGTCACTCTATTGACAAAAAATATGTACATATAGCTGGTGGAAATATTAAACGTACAGGTAAGTATGAAGCTAATGTACGCCTACATCGTGAGGTTATTATCGCTTTGCCTTTTGAAGTAGTTGGAGAACAAGACTAAGAAAGTTTTTTTTTCATATTGTAAAAATCGTTTCATTGATTTGAAACGATTTTTTTAATTTCAATTTATCAAAAGATTTTATTGCATCATACTTGCAATCAATAATTATACCTAAATAACATTATTATACAAAATAAAAGGATATACTATGAAAAGAAAATTATTTTATATATCATTATTATTATTAACTTGTCGATTTTATACTTTTGGAGGAATTTTCTCAGAGAAAGCAAAAAGTATAGATGAATTTGTGCCCAAAGGTTGGGAATTAATTCTTACTAAAACTGGTGATTTAAACCATGATAAACTTGAAGATGCTGTATTGATTATAGAAAAAAATGATAAAAATAATATTAGAAAAAATGATTTTTTAGGTCCCGAATATCTGAACTTAAATCCCAGAGTTCTGTTAGTATTATTTAAACAAAAAGATAATAGTTATCTTTTAGCTGATAAGAATGATAAGGGATTTATTGAAAGTCAAGGAAATATAGATACCCCTGCTTTGTTAGACCCATTAGAAAATGATAATATTTATATAGAAAAAAATTGTCTTAAAATAAAATTTCATTATTTTTTTAGTGCTGGTAGTTGGAGTGTAACAAATATTACTTATACTTTTAAATTTCAAAATAATACATTCAAACTTATTGGGCTTGATAGTGATACTTTTATGAGAAATTCTGGTGAAGAAGAAATGTTCAGTGTTAATTTTTTGACTAATAAAATTAAAATAACAACTGGTAAAAATATGTTTGATGATACAGAAAATAAACCAAAAGTTAGTTGGAAAAAAAACATTATTAAAAAAGAGTATATATTGAGTGAAATGTCAAAAAATACGATAGATGAAATAACTAATTATATTTATTAGACGATTAAAGTAATACTATTACAACATTATATATTGTTTTACTCTTTCACTATGTATATTTTTTTGTATTTATTTTTATTTTATTACCTTATTTTATATAACAAAAAAATTAAATTGTTAATCTGTATTTATATATTGAAAATGAAACAACTACTTATTTTTTATGATAATTGGTGTCCTTATTGTACCAGATTATCTCGTTGGATAGAAACGCATGATATTCTTCATAAAATAACTCCCCTACCCTTACGCCAAGAAGATAATATAATACAATATCCTGCTATTGATATGAATAAAGCCCTAAATAAAATGGCTTCTTATAATGGTAAATCGTTTTATTATGGATATACTTCCATTTATCTTATCAGTAAGCGTATTCCTATTTTATGGATTTTATTTCCTTTGTTTTGGATTTTACACATTAGCAAATTAGGCAATTATATATATAATGAGTTTGCTATCCGTAGGAAAATAATACCTTTACATTGCGATTCTAAAAAATGTAACATCAACTAATTTTATTTTCTTATATTTTTATTTTAAACATTGTGTAACAAATAAATCTATCTATACATTTATTTTAAACAGCGTTTAACAAATAAATCTATCTGTACATTTATTTCAAACAGATTGTAAAAAATAAATCTATCTGTACATTTGTTTCAAACAGCTTGTAACAAATAAATCTATCTGTACATTTATTTCAAACAGATTGTAACAAATAAATCTATCTGTACATTTGTTTTAAACATTGTACAGGAAATAAATCTATTTATCTATTTTAATTATTTTTATAAAATAAAATCAACTTATTACTATTTTATATAAAAAATCAAATACAACTATTTATTTTAAAAACAAACCATTTATACATATTTTAACAAATAAATAGCATAAAAAAATAGATTTTGGAACGATTTTTGCTGTATTTATTATATTATTTTTAAAATTATTTTACAATGAAAATATCTTTACAAAAAATAAGCACGAAGAATTTGGCAACACTGACCAAACGAATCATCACGCTTTCGAAAGAGACCCATAGTTCGGTAACGGCAAATCACCCATTACTTGCAAAGTTAGAGGTTGCTTTTGCTCAATATGACGCCGTATATACAAAGGCAGCGTATAGCGGCAAAGGGAAAGAGGTAGCCCAAGCGGACAAAGCACGCGATGAGATATTTGCATCGTTGAAGAGTTTTTTGGCGGGGTATGCGCAATTTCATTTTGCTCCGAATTATCAATCGGCACAGGCTTTGTACGAGCAGATGAAGGTTTTTGGTCTTAACATAGACCGTCTGAGTTATGCAGAGGAGTCGGCACAGATGATAAAACTCATTGAGAGTTTTGAACGTCCTGAAAATCAACAACATTTTCAAACATTATCTATTGTTGATGCCTTTACAACACTAAAAACCAAGCAAGAAGAATTTGAAAAAATCTTTGCTTTGCAAACCAACGCCAATGCGGAACTTCGCCAACAGAAGTCAGCAACGAATTTGCGTCGCGATGTTGAAAAATCACTTCGTACATACTTAGATTTCTTGACTGCTATGAGCGAAATAGACCCTTGGAAAAACTTATACGCCGATGTACACGAAGTAGTAAAAGCAGCGCGCAATAGCAACTTGCCAGCTACAAACAAAGGAAAAACAGAATTATCTGAGTAAAAAAATTTTTTTTTTATAATTATTTATAATTTTTTTTTTATACTTTTGCAACATCATAAATTAAACGATTCTTTGTGTATGAAAAATACAGTTCCTAAGTACCAAAGACCTCTGAAAAGCACCAACGAACCCATTGTTCATGTAGATAGTTGGTACGAATCTACCGATGCTTTTGATGATAAAAACTACGATGAATCGGTACGCAAACTCATCAATTATATCAATCCGGAGGTTAGCAAAAAAATTACTTCAACTACGGGAGATTTCTCCTTCGAATATCCACAAGGTTCTTCAACAATAACCTTTGGAGTGAAAGATAAGGTTCTTTTCATTGAAGCACCATTTGTTAAAATAACCGAAAAAACAAACAAGGTCGCTTTGTTAAGACGTATTACCGAATTGAATTTTGGTCATTTGACCCTTCCTCAGATTCATTTGTTGGATAACTTATTATGGTTTAAGTTTGATACGCCCTTACACTTGTGTCAGCCCAACAAAATCTACGATGCACTACGCGAAATTTGTATTACAGCTGATGATTTTGATGACGAATTTATCGAAAAATACGAGGCAGAAAGCATTCAAGAGCCTGTGGTTAGCTATTTTGACGCCAGTGAGCAAGAGAAAATCTGGGAACATATTCAAAATATTCTCTCTCAATACAAAAGCTACATGGCTTACTTTGAAGAAAAACGTTGGGAAGGCAGTCAATGGGATATTATTATGATTAGTTTGTTCCAATTGGGTAATTTGCCTTATGTCAATGGTCTATTACGTACTGATTTGTACGAATACATAAGCAATATAAACAACAGCCGTATTGATTTTAAACTTCGGTTAGATAAAGGAAAAAATTTCTTCAAACAACTGATGGAAAAATCAAAAGAAGACCTGATGAAAAACATATATCAAGCGCAAACTTTTATGTCGCTCAAATGGCGTAGCTCTTCTAAAATACTTCAAGAAGTAGCCGTTGGTTACGAAGAAGATATCAGAAAGTATAAGAGTTCTGACGATAGTTTTAACATCGTGTATTATTTAGAATATATGTACTTGCGTATACTTTATTATTACACACTTGATGAAAACTACCGCGAGTTATTAATGAGTACCTTAGAGAAAGCCTCTGACAAAACGTATGAAGAAGGAGCTAAAATTTTGCTTAATACCTATGAGCATTTGCTTCATGAAACCTTCCCCAAAGGAATAGGCAACCTGTTTAAAAGTAAAGGAAAAGGACTATTTGCTCGTTTATTCGGATAACTTAATCGTATCACATTATGGAACAATATAAAGAAAATATATATAAAGTAATTACTTCAACAGGAACAGGAAGTGGCTTCTGTGTAAAAGATTACGACTTTGTCATTACCAATTATCACGTAGTGGAAGGAACTAAAATATTGGCTATTGAAGACCAAAATCAAAACAGATACTTGGCACACGTAGTTATGGTCAATCCCGAAGCTGACTTAGCATTTCTTAGCGTTGAAGGTTTGAATACAAGTACGTCTAACATTACATTAGATAAAGAACTTCAAGTAAGTAATACACAAAAGGTTTTCATCAACGGATACCCATTTGGAATGCCTTTTACCATTACCGAAGGGATTATCTCTTCGGCAAACCAACCGATGGGAAATCGTCACTACATACAAACCGATGCCGCAGTAAATCCAGGTAATTCGGGCGGTCCAATGATAAATCAATCGGGCGTGCTGGTAGGAGTTACCACCTCTAAGTTTGATAATGCTGATAATGTAGGATTTGCTATTCGCTTCAATGAACTTATCAAAGAGATTGAAGATTTTAATTTCACAGACAATGTATATCGTGTTAAATGTAATTCGTGCGATAACTTCATAGAAACAGAAGTTAAATTCTGCCCTCATTGTGGTAGCAATATCAATAGTTCGGTATTTGAAGAATTTGAAAAATCTCACTTTGCCAATTTTATAGAATCGGCTATGGAAGAAATGGGTGCTAATCCTATTTTATGCCGTGCAGGTAGAGACAATTGGGAGTTTCATCAAGGTAGTGCCTTACTGCGTATTTTCGTATATCAACGCGATTACTTAATTGTAACCTCGCCACTGGCAAAACTTCCTAAACAGAATTTGCTTCCGTTGTACGAATATTTGCTCTCACACCCGCATTTGCCTTATTCGTTCGGTATTTCTGACAATACCATTTATCTTTCGTATCGTGTTCACTTGTCTGATGTCTTCTCTGACGATTCAGATAAGATAAAACAATACGTGCGTAATATGCCTGCTCTTGCCGATGATTTAGATAATCTTTTGGTTGAAAAGTATGGCTGCGAATTTTCAATTGAAGCAAAACTTGATTAGATTCATTTTTTTTTGATTTTTTAAAATTAATTCTGTAAGTCAAAGTATTTTACACTGCTCGTAATAATACTTTGACTTTTTTAGTTAAATTTTTTTTAATGTCGCATCGTATCTTATTTTTTTGAACTAAATTGCGGTCTTTTAAGTAACAACCTATATATAAATGATTAAAACACTGAAAAAACTAATCGTTTTGAGTCTTCTTTTAGGATTTATATCGTGCGATTATTTCAAAAAAAGCGAGACTCAACCCCAAGCCGTCGCACGTGTTGATGATGATTTCTTGCTCAAAAGTGATATTGAAAAAATTCTACCACAAGGCTACTCACTTGAAGATAGTGTGCGTATAGCAACAGGCTATGTCAATAGCTGGGCTTTGAAAAAATTACTAATGATAAAAGCTCAAGAAAATATTTCAAATGAACAAAAAGAAGCCTTTGAACAATTAGTCCAAGAATATCGTACCGACTTATACACGCAGTCATATCTGGAAAAATTGGTTGCCAAAAAAATAGATACAACTATCTCACAACGCGAAAGAGAACAATTCTATCAAGAAAATAAATCAATCTTTAAACTTAACGAAGGCTTGATAAAATTACGTTATATCCATCTACATCAAGACGATGAAAAAAATAAAAATATTGCCGAATCGTTCAAAAGATTTAATAAAAAGGATAAAAAACAATTAGATTCACTATCTTTGCACTTTGTTTCGTCATTCTTCAATGATAGTATTTGGCTCAAAACCATTGAAGTATATGACAAATTGCCTTTCTTAAAAGACAAAATAGAAGGCAAATCAGGCGACTTGAATTGGGTTTTGGAACAAAATGATTCTACTGGGTATTATTTAGTCAAAATACGAAAATTACTCAAAAAAGACGATGAAGCTCCCATAGAATACGCACGCCCTACCCTTAGGCAAATTATCCTGAACAAACGAAAATTAGAGTATATCAAAGAAATAGAAAACGATATTATAAATACAGCTGTTAAGAAAAAACAATTTGAAGTATATGAATAAATTAACAAAAATAGTAGCATTGGTAAGTGGGTTGTGCTTAGGATTCAGTACTTGGGCGCAACAACAACACACACAAAGAACAAAAGTTGATGGTGTTGCAGCCGTAGTTGGCGATTATTTGCTTCTGGAAACCGATATCGAAAATGCTTTGCTTGAACTTGAATCACAAAACATTGATACCAAAAATATTACCCGTTGTAGCTTATTAGGAAAACTAATGGAAGACCGCCTATATGCTAACCAAGCTATACAAGATAGTATTACTATTTCTGATGAAGAAATACGTGAAGTTGTTAATCAGAAAGTAGATTTTATGTTAGAGCAAGTAGATGGAGACATCAACAAAGTAGTTCAATTCTATCGAAAAGATAGTGAGCAAGCACTTCGCGATGAACTTTTTGACGTACTAAAACAAAACGAATTGGCCAATCGCATGAAAGCTAAAATCGTTGAAAACTTAGAAGTTACTCCCGAAGAAACACGCGTTTTTTTTGACAAAATTCAAGCAAGCGAACTTCCTACCATTGGAACAGAACTTGAAATTGCTCAAATTGTCATTGAACCAAAAGCTCCCCAAGAAGCTATTGACAAAGTAATCAATCAATTACGCGAAATAAAAAAAGATGTTCAAGAAAATGGTCAAAGTTTTTCAACCAAAGCTATTTTGTATTCTGCCGACCGCGCTACGGGTGGTAAAGAACTGACTTTCAACAGAAAATCAGGATTTGCAAAAGAATTTAAAGATATGGCATTTAGCCTACAAGAAGGAGAAATTTCTGAACCTTTCAAAACAGATTTCGGCTGGCATATACTACAAGTAGTCAAAATACGAGGCAAAGAAGTCTCTGTACGACACATACTTATGGTACCACAAATACCTGATACAGCCTTGGAAGAAGCTAAAAAGAAAATAAATGACATTCGCAATAAAATCATTGCAAAAGAAGTTACTTTTGAAGAAGCTGCGAGAAATTTTTCAGACGAAAAAGAAACACGCGAAGATGGCGGACAGCTTATCAATCCTGAAACACTTTCGACTAAGTTTGAACTCACGCGTATGGACCCTACTTTATATTCGCAAGTAGCCAATTTGGCAGAAGACGAAGTTTCTTTTCCCGTAGTTGATGAAGATAGAACCGGAAGAAAAATGTTCAAAATATATCGTATTACAAATCGTATAAATGAACATACAGCTGATTTTGTAAAAGATTATCCACATATTCAAGAATTGGCTCTGAAAGAAAAACAATTAAAAACTATCGGTAAATGGATAAATGAGGCTATAGACAAGACGTTTATTTCTGTAAAAGGAGACTATCAAAATTGTAATTTCGCTAATAATTGGTTGAAAAAATAAAATATGCAATTATTTTATAACGAATTCATTGAAGAAAATTCAACAGAAATCAGTTTTGATAAAGAAGAAAGCAAACACATCGTTAAAGTACTACGCAAACACCTTGGCGATACGTTGTTTATAACCAATGGAAAAGGTTGGCTTTTTGAAGCCATAGTCAAATCAGACAACGAAAAAAAATGTATAGCAACTATTTGTAAATCAATTCATAGAGAAAAACATTTTTATCAATTACATTTGGCTGTTGCCCCTACTAAAATGAACGAACGTTATGAATGGTTCTTAGAAAAAGCAACAGAAATTGGTATTGACCAAATTACACCTATTATTTGCGAACATTCTGAACGAACTTTTGTCAAAACTGAGCGTTTTGAGCGAGTTATTCTTTCAGCAATGAAACAATCATTACAAACATATAAACCCCAACTGAATCAACCCATTTCATTTGCTGAATTTATTGAAAAAAACTGGAAAGGACAAAAGTTTATTGCACACTGCGAAAAAACAAATCGTATAGAATTAACCAGCGAATTGCAAAAATCAACCTGTGATAATATTCTGATTTTAATAGGTCCCGAAGGTGATTTTTCTTCAGCAGAAATTGAAAAATCTATTGCCAAAGATTTCTTACCTATATCTCTGGGAAATAATAGATTACGAACAGAAACAGCTGCTATTGTAGCTTGTAATGCCGTTTCGATTTTGAAAAAAACAACTCTTAATAAATAAATTTATGAAAAAGTTTTTCCTATTTTTCATCTCAATAATTATCATCACACACATTTCGTGTAACAAAAATGAGAATATCTCGTTGGGTGCTGAACCTTTTTCAACCTTAGTAACTCCGTTCAAAAAACTTAAAATCACAGATGCAAATGGAGATATTATTGAATATACATTCGTATTTGATAAACAAAATAGAATTATCAAAAGTTATTGGACAGACACTTTAAACTATTCGTATAGCCACAAGAATACTACGTTTGTACAAGTATCTAATCAGAAACAAGGCACCTTCGAGTTCAATACTTTATGGAATTTAGAGCGCTTTACTTACAATAAAGACAGCCTATACATCACCCCAAATGACACGGTTAATCGCTTTTATACGAATACTAAACTCTATTTATACAAAAATGGTAATCAATTAGTTAAGATAATTGAGGGAAAAGATTATTACAACTTTGTTTGGAATGACAATAACATTACTTCAATCGAATACAAACAGAATAATAAATTACAAAAATTAGAGTTGGAATACACTAATTCAGATAATAAAAACGGATTTTTATTCACAAATTACAATCTGATTTTTACCGATGCGGATTTTTTTATCAATAAAGGTTTCCCTTCCAAAAAATTAATTCAAAAAATTATCCACAAAGAACAATCATCAACAAATTCAGATAATTTTGTAACGCAAAATGAAAAAACGTTAAATTATGAATTTAATTCAGAGGGCTTGGTAACCAAAATTACAACTACCGACAACAATGGAGTTTTTATTTATGAATTCACATACTAATTTTCCATTGTTTGCAGAAAAATTCTTACAAAAAATCTATAAAATTTGTGAGAATTACTATGAAAAATAGTAAAAATAACTCTTTTTATTACATAGTGTAAGTTAAATAAAATTATAATAAACAATTTTTTACAAAAAAATATATAGATTTTACATATATTCAATTTACTGATTTTCAACACAATAAACATTTTCAATACAATTAAAAGAAATATTTTTTGAATTTATTGCAAAATATTTTTGGTAATTTGATCATTTTTTCGGAACTTTCGGATTGAAAATAACAAATATCTATACAATGCCAGAATTAAAGGAAAACCTGCTACATGCAGATGGAAACTCACAGAGCAAACCTGAAAATATTCTCTCAGAGAATGAAGCTATTCTAAACAAAATCAATGACGAGAATGCGCACGATGCCGAAGATCAAGATAATAAATCTCGACACGAAATTCCGTTGTTGGATTACGAAACTATGTCCTTAGAAGACTTAGTCAAAGAGTTCAAACGTTTGCTTCATCACGAGAAAATACAAGCCATCAAAGAACATATTGAAGGTATCAGAACCGAATTTGAAAAGAAATTTGCACATTTCTTAGATGAAAAAAAAGAAGCCTTTCTTCAAGATGGAAATGAAGAAAAAGACTTCAAATACGTTTCGCCTGTTAGAAATCAATTTAATGAATTATATGACGAATATAAGAGCAAACGCAACGTATATTACAAAGAACTGGAGCAAAAACTACAAGCGAATTTAGCTCGACGTCAAGACATCATACACGAAATAAAAAATCTTATCACGATTGATAC
The DNA here is from genome assembly GCF_026005215.1 of Capnocytophaga catalasegens. Classification (GTDB taxonomy): domain Bacteria; phylum Bacteroidota; class Bacteroidia; order Flavobacteriales; family Flavobacteriaceae; genus Capnocytophaga; species Capnocytophaga catalasegens. The sequence continues at coordinate 158,290 of NZ_BPMA01000018.1, forward strand.
AGCCAATTCGGATACGGACATCAATGTGATTTTCAAAAAATTCAAAGATTTACGAGAACAATGGTATTCTTCGGGAGCTGTTCCACGCGAAAATTATAATGACCTTTGGAATAATTTTAATCATCACGTAGAGAATTTTTACGATTATCTAGATTTGCATAAAGACTTGCGTGAGATGGATTTCCGCCATAATTTGGAAGAAAAAACAAAAATTATTCAAAAAGCTGAAAGTTTGCTCGATGAACCTGATGGAAATAAAGCCTTTCGCGAATTGCAACTTTTACACAAACAATGGAAAGAAGAAACTGGTCCGGTTGATAGAGAGCATCGAGAGGTTATCTGGGAGAAATTCAGCAGAATAACCAAAGCTATTCACGACAAACGGCAAGCATTTGTGAAAAATTTAGAAAAATCATTTGATGAAAATCTCAAAATAAAAAATGAGATTATTCAAAAAATAAAACTTCTCTCTGAAAAAGAAAATAACTCACATGGTAGTTGGCAAAAAACAATTAAAGATATCGAAAAACTACGTGAGGTTTTTATGCAAGTAGGAAGAGTTCCCGCACAAGTAAGTGAACAAGTATGGGGCAAGTTTAAACAAGTTGTCCGAGATTTTAATCATAAGAAAAATCTGTTTTATAAAACACTTAAACGAGTACAGCAAGAAAACTTAGAAAAAAAACTTGAACTTATTCGAATTGCCCAAGAGCATCAAAATAGTGAAGATTGGGACAAAATTACTCCTTTGATGAAAGATATACAAGACCAATGGCGTGCTATTGGGCATGTACCTCGCAAACATACTGATAAAATCTGGAAAGATTTTAAAGATGCTTGTAATCATTACTTTGACAGACTTCATCAACACAAGAACAGTTCACAAAATGATAGTTATGTTGCTTTTGACAAGAAAAAAGCATTTTTAGATTCACTTAAAACTTTTGAGCTTTCAAACGACAAAGAAAAAAATTTGGAACAATTACAAACATTTGAAAATCAATGGAACGAATTGGGAGTTACTCCAAAAAACAAGCGAAATCTCGAAATAAAATTTCATAAAATAATCAATGCTCTTTACCGAAAACTTGATATGAATCGCCAAGATATAGAACTTATCAAGTATAACAACAGGTTAGAACACTTGGCTAATGAAAATACAGATAGTCTTATCAAAGAACAACTATTTGTCAGACGTAAAATTAGCGAACTACAAGCCGAAATATTACAATTGGAAAACAATCTATTATATTTTAGTAACGTTGATGAAAACAATCCGCTAGTGAGAGACGTCATAAAAAAGATTCAAAACCAAAAAATAGCTGTTGAAACTTGGCAGGCTAAGCTAAAAGAACTCAAATCTTTTAAAAAAAATCAGAAAGAGACGAAATAATAAAATTCTTTTAATTTGCTTGAAGTGCTCTTATACGGAGCACTTTTGTTTTATAACAAAAATAAATCTTTGCATACGATGAAAAAACTTGTTTTTGCTACCAACAATCCTCATAAAATAAAAGAAGTACAAGCTATGCTTCCGCAAGATATTCAATTAGTTAGTTTAGAGGCTATTGGCTGTCAAGAGGAGATACCCGAAACGGCAGATACCATTGAAGACAATGCGATTCTGAAAGCAAAATACATAAAAGATAACTACGGATACGATGTTTTTGCAGATGATACAGGTCTTGAAATAGAAGCACTAAACAATGAACCTGGGGTACGCTCGGCACGATACGCAGGTGAACACAAAAATAGCTTGGAAAATATGCAATTAGTTCTGCAAAAAATGAAAAAGCAAACGAATCGAAAAGCACGATTTAAAACAATTTTTGCGTTGTATATAGGTAAAAAACTACATTTGTTTGAAGGGATTGTACAAGGGTTCATCTCTCAAAATCCGAAAGGCGAAAACGGATTCGGATATGACCCTATTTTTATTCCCAATGGATATGAACAAACTTTTGCCGAAATATCTTGTCAAGAGAAAAACACAATCAGTCATCGAGCCAAAGCTACCCAACAATTAGTTACTTTTCTAAAACAATTCTGACAATAGAACCCGAATTAAAACTTTTTTGACAAGGAGCCGAGCCATTTTGTTTTATAAATCAAAAAGAAAATCCCGTAGGAGTAATCATTGAATGATTATTTGCTACGGGACGCTAATTATGAAAAAATTAAAAACTCGCCTTAGTTTGTTTTTTTTCTGAAAAGTAAGTATATTCCTGCGATGATAAACGGAACACTGAGCCATTGTCCTGTTGAGAAAATTCCGAATGTACTTTCAAATCCGCCTTGACTTTCTTTAACATATTCTACCAAGAAACGAATTGTCCAAAGGGCAATGAGAAATACACCAAAGATAAAATACGGCTGGCGCTTTTTGTCCGTTTTCCAATACAAAAACCATAGTATCCAGAATAGGAAAAAGTACCCTACGGCTTCATAAAGTTGCGCTGGGTGTCGGTAAGGTATCGAATTGAAAATTTCGACAAACTGCGGATTGGTAGCAATCGTGTCAAACGCTGCTTTGGGCGTAGTTTGTGAAGTTAATTCCATAGCTTGTCGAGGCGAAAAATCACCTCCTTGCATAAATTTCACGCCCAATGCAAACGTTTTATCTACAATATTTCCATTGATTTCGGAATTCATAAAATTGCCCAAGCGGACAAACATTCCTCCGATAGTAATGGGAATTACTACCCTATCAAAAAGCCACGAGAGCGAAAAATCTCGATATTTTCGGTTGAAAAGAAAAATAGCCACGATAATGCCTATGGCAGCTCCATGACTTGCTAAGCCCGAAAACCCAGTAAATTCAAACTTGGGTTCAAAACGAAACGGCAGTATAATTTCGGCCAAATGATCTTTGTAATAATTCTCCCAATCGTAAAAGAATACGTGTCCGAGCCTTGCTCCAAGTAGCGTAGCTATGGCAACATACATCAAGAGCGAATCTAAGCGCTCTATTGGTTTGTTTTCATTTACAAATATTTTTTTCATTAGGTAATAACCCAACGTAAAAGCCACAACAAACATCAGACTATAATAGCGGAGTTGCAAATGCATAAACCCTAAATCTAAGTCTAATAACGTTTGGTTCGGATTCCATACAAAACTCAAAAACATAAACTTTTTTGCTTTAATCGAACGCAAAGGTACAATTATTATTTGAAAAAATGTTGTAAAATTTTTTTTTTTTGCCAAATGACATTCTTTTCCTTAGATAAATTTCTATTTTTGAGCTAAAATACAATCACTACGTCTGTTTATCGTATTGCAATTTTGTCCAAGTCATTTTCTTTTCCTTTGCTTAGAAATATTTTTTTTACACACTATTCATTGATTTTTTATTATAAATATTTATTTACAAAAGGTTATATATCTAACGATTTAATCTATTATTTATAAACAACTTATTATTCCTAATATATATAAAAGTATTATATATAAACAATAAATTATTTTTATTACAAATAAACGAATTATTTATTAACAATAGAGTATTTTTATTACAAATAAACAAATTGTTTATGAACAACAGAGTATTTTTATTACAAATAAACAAATTGTTTATGAACAACAGAGTATTTTTATTACAAATAAACAAATTATTTATGAACAATATAGTATTTTTATTATAAATAAACAAATTGTTTATGAACAATAGAGTATTTTTATTATATATGAATGAATTGTTTATAAACAACAGATTATTTCTATTACAAATAAAATAATTGTTTATAAATAACAGAGTATTTTTATTACAAATAAACAAATTGTTTATGAACAATAGAGTATTTTTATTATATATGAATGAATTGTTTATAAACAACAGATTATTTCTATTACAAATAAAATAATTGTTTTAAAACAATAAATTTATTATAATATGAATAATAGAATTATTTTGGAACACTAGGTTTTTATCAATGAGTAAAAATGTATTGCTATAAAACAATAAATTCTCAACAATGTATTATAAAGCATTACATAAAAACAATGAATTATAACTAATTTACTTTAAAATATTATATTAAAACAACAGCTTATCTATAATATACGTAGGTATGTTGTAAAAAAATAATGCATTACTGCAAAGCAATAACGCATTATTATTTATACAAGTATTCTAATTTTCTAAATGTAAATAGAGTTCTCCTCGCTCCCCTACCCTTTTCAGGGGAAATATATCAGTTCGCGCTGAGTTATTTTGATAGGTTTTTGATTGAGATAGTGTATTTTTTTCGTCCAATTTCCTTGTATATCATACGTATATTCTATTTTTCGATGCAAAGTCCCCTCTTTCGAGGCGTTGCGTGTTCTTTCTACTTCATTATTATATGTATCATAGGCGATAGTTTCTTCGCTTTGCAGATTTTCGTTCTCATCAACTTCTTGTTGGTTTATAAGATTTTTTTGAGTATCATAGGTGTTGTAGGTTACTTTGTTCAATTGATTTTTATGATTGAATTCCGATACTTTGGTACGATGTTGATTTTTGTCATGCTCCATAATCCATTTTTGGGCAATTTGTCCATTGGCAAAATAACTATGTTGTTCTACGATTTCATTCTTTGAATTGTATTTGTACGTAAAACGCTCATTTAGTACGCCTTTATCAACTACTCGGTGTTCTATTTTTCGATTTTTTTTATCGTATTTATACACAACATTGCGTGTTATTTGGTTATTTTCGTTGTAAAAACGAATATCTTTTAGATTTCCTTTATCATCAAAAGCTGAAATAATACTCAAAAAGACCTTTCCTTCTTTATTAGTAACTTTTATTTCGGTCATTTTCAGATTTTGCGGATACACATACGTCCATTTTTCAATGCGTTGATTATTTTTATCGTATTTTTCTTTCAGAAGATACTTACCACCAGGGTCAAATTCTGTAAAGATATTGGGCATAAACGGGTCAATAGCCCCTTGTTGTACATGTTCATCGACAAGTATCACATGGTATGAACACTCACGTACCGAACGAACGTTTCCATTAAGTTTTTCTTTTTCCCAATCAGTTTTTTCTTGTGAAAATCCGATAAAATAACTTACCAAAAGGAGTAAAACTATTATTTTTTTCATATTTTTATTTTTCTAAAAAGCAGACAGAACTTCTCTGATAAGAGAAATTCCATCTGCAAAACCATGAGTATTTCTATAAAACTATGCATGAATAGCCCTTTTTTCTGTGGCATCAAGTGCCGCTTCTTTAAGGGCTTCCGAAAATGTGGGGTGAGCGTGGCAAATACGTGCAATATCTTCGGCACTGGCACGGAATTCCATTGCAGTAACCGCTTGAGCTATCAGGTCAGAGGCTCTGGCACCAATTATATGTACACCCAAAACCTCATCTGTATTTTTATCTGCCAAAATCTTGACAAATCCATCAGTTTCTGCACTGGCACGCGCACGCCCCAAAGCACGCATCGGGAACTGCCCTACTTTATAAGCTACACCTGCCGCTTTGAGTTCTTCCTCCGTTTTTCCAACACAAGCCACCTCGGGCGTGGTATAAATAGCCCCAGGTATGAGGTCATAATTCACGTGCGGCTTCTGCCCTGCCAAGTGTTCGGCTACAAAAACGCCTTCTTCCTCTGCTTTATGAGCCAACATAGCACCTGGTACAACATCACCAATGGCATACACTCCCGAAACACGGGTTTGCAAGTGATTATCAACAACTATTCTCCCTCGTTCATCGGTCTGAACGCCTATTCTATCTAAGCCTAAGCCGTCCGTATAAGGTTTTCGACCGACAGCTACCAAGCAATAATCACCTTCAAGGACAATTTCTCCTTTTTTGCCATCAGCTTTCACTTTAACAACCTTTCCAGAACGAGTAACTTCTTTAACTTTGGCTTCGGTATAGAAAGAAAAACCTTGTTTTTTCAGCACACGAGTAAGTTCTTTACCTACAGATTTGTCCATTGTTGGGAGAATGCTATCAGCGTATTCTACAACAGAAACTTCGGCTCCCAACCGATGATACACTTGCCCTAATTCTAAACCAATTACTCCTCCGCCAATCACAATAAGGTGTTTTGGGATTTCTTGTAATTTCAGAGCTTCTGTCGAAGTGATAATTCGCTCTTTATCTATTGAAATAAAAGGCAAGGATGCAGGTTTAGAACCCGTAGCAATAATTGTATTTTTAGTAGAAATCTCTTGCAAAGTTCCATCTTTTTTAGCAATTTTGATTTGATTTGCCGACACAAAACTCGCCACCCCGTAATAGACATCTATCTTATTTTTATCCATCAAAAAAACAATCCCTTGGCAGGTTTGCTCCACCACAGATTGTTTGCATGCAATCATCACCGGAAGATTAGCTTTGACACTGCCCAAAATCTCTACGCCATATTCCTTTGCGTGTTTGTTGGCTATTTCAAAACGATGCGAAGAGTCTAACAAAGCCTTTGAAGGAATACAGCCTACATTCAGACACGTACCACCAAGTGTATCATATTTTTCGACCAACGCCGTTTTCAAACCTAATTGCGCACAACGAATTGCACTAACATATCCGCCTGGTCCTGAACCTATAACAACAACATCGTATGTTTTCATATGTTTATTTTATTTTAATGTTAAATTTAAGTAATCAAAGTAACTCTTTCGTTATTTTATCAATATTTGAATATTTTTTTTTATTTTAGGTCATTACTTTTATCTTTTTTCCATTTTTCATAAATCTGATTTACAGAATCTTTTGGAAAATGTTTTTTCGTGATTTTCCACTTGTTATTCACTTCTTCGTGATTTAAAATAAAATTTTTATCCGAATAAAATAACGATTTGAGTTTAAGTTTGAGCGAATCTTCTTCAAAAACAAAAACTTCGCGTTGTGAATACTCCATTGTTAGAGTTTTTCTTATAATTCGCTTGTTTTTGGGGTCAAAACTGATGTAATATTCGTCTTTTTCCAAATCGCTCAATTGTTTATTCAAAACAAAACTATTGCTCTCTTTGTCAAAAAGATAGTACTCGTGTGTTGGGCGTGGGTAGGCTTTAACATTTTCGCTATCAGGCACATCAATAAATCCTTTAAAAAATATTAAATCATTGTATCCATCAAAATTATAATCTTCGTTATAATAAAATATAAACATATTTTTTTGTATATAAATTATCCAATCTTTTGAAAACATTGTTTGAATGAGTTTATTGGTGTTTTTGTCTTTTATACGAATTTCAGTATCTGCTTTCTTCGTTGATTGTAGCCAATTTTTCATTCGGATTTCAAACAAATAATCTCCAATAATAGTATCTTTCTTTAAATATTTATATGCCTTTTCAGGAAATAAATATTGTTCAAAAATTGAATCATATTCCTTTTTTACTATGGATTTTAGTGCATTAGTGTCACGAAAACTTCTTGTGCCGACCCATATTTTTTTATCAAAATGCAATTCTTCTTCCTTCTGAATTTTACCTATATATTTAAAAATATTATTCTTTACTATTCCCTTAATAGGTAATGAATCTTTATGGTTTAAATCAATCATTATTCCTTTGATAGAGTCTTTCTCTCTGTTTAATCGAAATAAAAATTCACTATCCCTTTTACTTTCAGCTAAATACAATAATTTTTCTGTTTTTTGTTTACAAGAAATAATAAATAATATTGTTAGAGTATAAATAATTTTTTTCATAAATGATTGTTTATACAATTCTTATAATCAAAATGTTCAATGAGAATATTAGTGTATTTTTCTCTTTCTGGTAATCCATTTGGTTCTTTTACTGTACCATTAACTTTTTGTGATACTGCTTTTATGTCATTTTTTTCTGCTAAAGCATTGATATTTCTACTTTGCCAAAACCAAACAGCCGAATGTATTGAAAAAGCTAAGATTGTAGATAATTGTTCAGCAAATGGTTTTAGTTTATTTTCGATAAAATCTATATTTAATTCATCGTCTTTTTTACCATTTTCCTTTTCTATACGCTCTATAAATTTTATTACCCCTTCATTTTCTTTATGTTTGTATTTATATTTAGAAAATAATAATGTATTATGAACTTTATCATAGTATTCTAAATAGTTATAATCGTGTGTTAAATGAATTAGCCCACGCCCTTTGAAATGTACCCCTCCTTTAATGTTGCCATCTGTTTTTTTCTCTTCTTCAATTTTTCTAAAATGCTGAGTTTCGTGAAAACATTGTGCTAAAAAGTGTATTTTATGAATACATTTTTTAATGCCAAAAGAGTTCATATATTGGTTTAAAATTGCTGTGAAATTTGCATAATCACAATAACCTAAAGCAAGTAATTTATCACCTTCTTTTGAATTAGAAAAAAGAGCATTATTTTCCCGCTGGTATAAATTCATTCCTTTTACATATTCAACATTTTCTCTTAATGCTTTTACTATTTCTTTAAATTCTTCAACCGTAATATCTTCACCACAAAAACATTTCTTTTCTTCTATATGCTCTAATTCAGCAGACATTGACTGCCCTGTTTCTTCTAATGTAAATGTTACTACTAATTTACTCATAAGTTATTGGTTTTTAGGCTCTATTACTTTTAATTCTATTTGGAAAGAATTATCCTCACAAAGATAATCTTCTAAAACATCATTTTTTAAATGTCTGCCTTGATATTCAAAATCTACTTTTTCGTGATTAAGGCTAAATTTTCCCATTTTCCCTGCCAAATTTCTACCTATTACATTTAAAAATATAGTCGTTTCAGGTTTAAATTTATCTTGTTTTAGTGAAGATATAGATAAAATATTATTTTGTTTTTCGTAATAAAAAATATAATCTGCTTCTTGACCCAATCCGTGGTATGAAGGGTATATTCTTAGAATGATACTATCTTTCATTAGTAAAATTTCGTGATTTTGCTTTTCCATAGAATAGGTTTTATAAATCAAAGATTGAGATTGTAAATAACCATTAGAAAAAACAATAAATATCAATATAAAAAATAATTTATTTAACTTACACAGATTGGGAAATATTACCATAAATAATACAAAATAGATTACATAAATAATAATAAAATCCATTACTAAAAATAAAACATTCCAATTTTTCTCAATAGCTGAGCAGTTTTCCCCTATATATCTATATTCGTAAAATGTAAAAGGAAAACCAATTAAAATATCATTTACGTTGTTTTGCTTTTCCAATGGAAAAAATGAAATAAATGAAATACTACAAAAAATCAAAATTGGTAATATTAATATAAAAAACAGGGTTTTTATCTTTTGTTGTAAAGCTATGCTTTGTTTTTTTAAGACTATATTAAAAATATAACATATTGTCAAGCAAATCAAAGGATTTGCGAATGCCAAATTCCCTGTTTTTCCTGTACCACTGCCATAACCCCATAAAAAATCTTGACAATTATATCCCATAAAATTATATCCAAAATGTGGAAACGGAAAACCAATACGAATTTCCCAAAGTGAATCTTTCTCTAAAAAATAGAAAAAACTAAATAAATATCCAGTTAAAAATAAAAAAAACGCAACGAGGATTAATTTACAAATTTTTGGTATTTTTGTGACCATAATTTTATATTTTCTTTTTTTATAACTTGTTCACTTCCTTTACCTTTGCCTACTATATTTCCTTCATCATCTATAAATAAATTAGTAAAAATCTCATATTGAACAACTTCTAAAACATCATCACCTTTTTTAGTTACAATAGCTATGGGAGCTAACAATTTTTCTTCTTGCGGGTTAAATTCTCCATTATCTGACACGTAATATAAATTTTCATCAGTGGAACCAAACAAATTTCCTTTGAAAACGTTATGTCTTTTTGAGTCCCCAGAACTTCCTCCGTGTCCTACTATATATTTAACTGATACATATTTGACTAATTTACTTATAAATGAATATGTTCTACAAACCATAAAAAGCTAAAATGCTATTTTCAGGATGAAAATTAAAGTCTATTTTACCCCATCCTTCTAATGTAATTTGTCCCTTATCATTATTATCTCCTGTCTGTGAACTAAGTGAATATTGACTTGCTTCTACATTTCCTAATGGCCCGTCAGAGGCTGAGTGAGAATAGATACATACTTCAACTGTTTTATAATTTGAAATATTTTGAGATTTAAAATACAGTAGATTTTTTGTTTTAATTATATTGTTAATCTCCCATAAATCCTCTATCTCTTCACAAAAGACAATACGTTTTCCTCCCAATTGTTCTATTTCTCTTTTTCTTGTAAAAGCTGCTGCTTTAAAAGAATTGTAGAAATCACTAACATAAAATATAAAATGAATTTTCACATAATAATCCACCTCAAATTTAGCAACCATTACCTGCCCTGTACTTTTTAATGTCAATTTTATTCCACCCATAATATTTAATTTTTAGGTTCAACTACTTTTAAAGGTATCTGTTCTTCTTCATCATTTTCAAAGATATAGCCTTTTAAAATATCGTTTTCTAAGCGTTTGCCTTTGTACTCAAAATCAATTTTTTCATCTGTTAAAACTAAATCGGCTTCTTCTCCTGAGAGGTTTCTGCCTTTAATTACTATATAAATTTCTTGACCTATTTTTCCTTTTTGTATTTTATCTCCTTTACTGTTAATATAATACATTTCAGTAATTTCAACAGTTAGTTTTTCCTCTTCTTCCTGTTTTTGTTTGGTATGCTCCACAGGATAATAATAAGGCTTTATAAAAAATTCCTCGTTATAAACCAACATTTTGTCAGCCGAGAGTGTCATATTGATAATCAAACCTTTTTCGTGATGAAAAACACTTTCGTAAGCAATCGGTTTGGCTATAAAATCATATTGTTGTATTTTTTTATCCAATCCCGAGCTGTCGTAAATCACAATTTTTCCCCGTTCATAGAATCCGCATTCTTGTGATTTTTCATCTTTCAATAGCATCCAATTTAAAAAAACTTCATCGCCTTGCTCTTGAACAAAACTAATATAAAGTTTTTCGCTTCCCAAAGTAAAAGACAAAGGCTTACCATCGAAAGCTGTATTTTTATGGTGTGACACGCTGAAAGAAAGCAACGTTCTTTCTCGTCCTAAAACATATATTGTTGTTTTCATATTTTTATTTTATTTTTTCTTGACAAAGATACTTATTTTTTTGGTTTGTATTCATTTTGAATTTATTTTGAATTCATTTTTATTCATACAACAAATATTTTTGACGAATATTTTTGAATTTGTCCAAATCTTTTTGCCAAGACTTCCGGATTTCTTCTTCTGAAACATTATTTTCTATCTGATTTCTCAATGTAGCATTTCCTGCCAATTTGTTGAAAAAATTATTAAAGAAAGTCGTTTTAACTCCCGATGTTTGTTTATAAGCCTTGATAAGCCATGACAAGTTCAGTGCAGACAAATATGGGGTTTGTGATACATCTTCACCATAACAAACTTTTCCTTTGTAAAGAGGTTCTTTGGCTCCTTTATTAGACTGAGGAACAAATTGAAAATCGGTCTTGTGCAAATACGGTGAGCCATATATCTGAAATTGTTTATCTGTTCCGCGCCCTACACTTACATTAGTCCCTTCAAAAAAACACAAACTTGGATACAAATTTACCGAAATATCATTGGGCAAATTCGGAGAAGGTCTTACAGGTAGGCTATACCGAGCTACATGTGTGTAATTTTCCAATGGTACAATCATCAACTGACATTGCACACCTCCTTTAAGCCATTTTTCTCCGTTAATCATTCGAGCATATTCGCCTATGGTCATACCATACACCACTGGAACAGGATGCATACCAACAAAGCTTTCGTATGCTTGTTCAAGCACGGCTCCGTCTATATAATGTCCGTTAGGATTGGGGCGATCAAGCACAATCAGTGGCTTATTATTTTCGGCACAGGCTTCCATTACGTAATGTAGTGTCGAGATATAGGTATAAAAACGTACGCCAACATCTTGTATATCAAATAAAACAATATCAATATCAGATAATTGCTGTTGCGTAGGTTTTTTGTTTTTGGCATATAGCGAAATGATAGGCAGGTTTGTTTTTGTATCGCGCCCGTCTTTGATTATTTCTCCCGCATCGGCATCGCCACGAAATCCATGTTCGGGTGCAAATACCTTTATTATCTGAATATTCTGATGCAAAAGCGTATCTACAATATGGACAATAGGCTGATTGTTTTCAAGCAAAACTCCTGTATGATTGGTAACAACTCCTACCTTCTTATTTAGTAATTGAGGTAAATACTCTTGTAAGCGATTTGCTCCTACAACTATTTGATTATTAACTATTTGTTCTGCAACATTTTCTTTAATTGTTACTTTTTGTGCCGAATTTTGACAAGAAATCAGTATAATCGCTAAAAAAAGTGTACTTTTGGACTTTCTAAACATTGTATTTTGAATTTTGAATTTTTTATAGCCAAACGCATTATCTTCAATAAAGAAGACAAAAATACTATTTCTTCTCCAATTATCAAAATTGCAATTAGTGCCATTGCCTTGGGACTGATAATGATGCTCATTGCCATTGCCACAGGAACAGGATTACAAAAGAAAATACAAGAGAAAATAGCTTCTCTTAACGGACATATCCAAATATATAATTACGATACTAATAGATCTGATGTATCAGTAACCCCAATTGATTTATACCAAGATTTCTATCCGAAATGGGACACGATTTTCACTTTATCTGGAAAATTAGAACATACTAACACGTTCAAAAATATTTTAAACTATCAACCACGAGTAACTCATATACAACCTGTTATAACCAAAGGAGGCATTATTCGTACGGAAAAAACTTTTGAAGGAATTATTGCCAAAGGCGTAGGAAAAGATTACGATTGGCAATATATGAAAACTTATTTGACAACTGGTAGATTGCCTAATTACTCAACATCAGAAATTAGCAACGAGATTCTTATTTCTGATTATTTGGCAAATCGATTAGCATTAAAAGTGGGCGATTCTTGTAATACATTATTCCTGCGTGAAGATGGAAGTTCAATTCCTAATCAACGTAATTTTCATATTGTAGGAACATACAATTCTGGATTTCAGCAATTTGATGCAACATATATTATAACTGATATTCGACAACTTCAACGCATCAATAAATGGAATGCAAATCAAATAGGTATGTTTGAAGTTTTTATCAATGATTTTGACCAAATGCAAGTTGTTGGCGATTTTATTTATGGGAATATTCATTCGACACTCGACTCTCAAACAATTGCTCAAAAGTATCAAACTATCTTTGATTGGTTTCATACCTTTAATTTGAATATTATTATTATTATAGGTATTATGATTTTGGTCGGAGGTGTCAATATGATTACCGCTATTTTGGTGCTTATTTTGGAACGAACCCCGATGATTGGTATTCTCAAAGCATTAGGAACTACCAATTGGTCTATTCGGAAAATATTCTTGTACAATGCAGGTTATTTGATCGGTTTGGGACTTTTTTGGGGAAATATTATCGGACTTGGGTTATTATTTTTACAAAAATATTTTTCTATCTTAAAACTTAATCCCAATATATATTACGTTTCAGAAGTGCCAATAAACATCAGTCCGTTACATATTATTTTACTTAATATCGGAATTTTTACTTTATGTCTGCTAATGCTACTTATCCCGTCGTATATTATTACCAAAATTTCTCCTATCAAGGCAATTAAATTTGAATAAAAATCAATTGAAATAACTTGTAATATTTATTTTTTTGCTATTTTTGCAACCCAATCTATTTTTTAAGAGATTATGTTAAGCAGATTAAATATTGTAAAACAGCGTTTTGACGAAATTTCGGACTTAATTATCCAACCTGATATAATTGCCGACCAAAAACGTTATGTACAACTAACCAAAGAATACAAAGATTTAAAAAGCCTAATGGATAAACGCGATGCGTATATCGTTGTTACGAGCAATATAGCCGAAGCGGAAGAAATAATCAGAGACGGAAACGATGCTGAAATGGTCGAAATGGCAAAACTTCAACTTGAAGAAAGCAAAGAAAAATTGCCTCAGCTTGAAGAAGAAATCAAGTTTTTGCTCATACCCAAAGACCCCGAAGATGTAAAAAATGCTGTTATGGAAATTCGTGCAGGAACAGGTGGAGATGAAGCCTCTATTTTCGCAGGAGACCTTTTTCGTATGTATTCCAAATATTGTCAAGATAAAGGTTGGAGTGTCTCGGTTGTTGATATGAATGAAGGAACCTCTGGCGGATTTAAAGAAATTATCTTTGAAGTTAATGGCGAAGATGTATATGGAACGTTAAAATTTGAAGCAGGTGTACATCGTGTGCAACGTGTTCCACAGACCGAAACACAAGGACGTGTACATACATCGGCGGCAACCGTTATGGTGCTTCCAGAAGCCGAAGAATTTGATGTAGAACTGGATATGGCTGATGTTAAAATTATTCGAACCACTTCAACAGGTCCAGGCGGTCAATCGGTAAATACAACCTACTCTGCCATTCAATTACAACACCTTCCAACAGGAATTGAAGTTCGTTGTCAAGATGAAAAATCACAACATAAAAATCTTGATAAAGCTTTGAAAGTACTTCGTTCGAGACTTTATGAAATGGAACTTGCCAAAAAAATGGAAGCCGACTCTGAGCGAAGAAAAAGTATGGTTTCTAGCGGAGACAGAAGTGCCAAAATTCGTACATACAATTATCCTCAAGGACGTGTAACTGACCATCGTATCGGGCTGACACTTTATGATTTAGGTAACATTATCAATGGAGATATACAACGCCTTATTGACGAATTACAACTTGCTGAAAATACTGAAAAACTCAAAGAAGCAGATATTTTTTAATAAAAAATCTTATTTTTCTTGCAAAAAAATATAAAAATCAGCGCATAAATCATTTTTATTTTGTACTTTTACGCCGAAAATAACATTTTAATTTATGAAAAGGATTATTACAACCATCTTCTGTGTAAGTTTTTTGATTGCGTGTCAAAATAATAAAAAACCTACTCTATCCAAAGAAGAACAAGAAACACAACTTGCAGAAGCTAAATTTGCTGAGATTGACCTCTCACAAGTTGATGTATATCCATCTTTCAGTCAATGCGCTGATACGCTTTCACAAGAAGATTTGAAAAAATGTTTTGAAACAAATCTTTCCAATTTGTACAAAGATGTACTCCAAAAACATCATTTTGCTATTGGAGAACCACTCAATGATGTTGTTCAGGTGTTTTTAAAAATAGATAATCAAGGGCAAATTATCTTTGAACGTACCGAATGTTCTGATAATACACGTCTTTTACTCCCTAAGTTAGATAGTCTTCTTGCTATTGAAACTCAATCATTTGAACCTATTATCCCTGCTCAAAAACAAGAGATTAACGTAAGTACACAATGCAAATTGCCTTTGGTTATCAATGTTCCATAATCTAAGTTTTTGGACATGACTGAAAAAATTATTTTGGGAATAGACCCAGGAACTACTATTATGGGCTTCGGTCTAATAAAAGTTGTTGGGAAACAAATGTTTTTCTTGCAAATGAACGAACTTCTACTTAGTAAATATGATAATCATTACCTAAAACTAAAAATAATTTTTGAACGAACCACTGAACTTATTGACACTTTTCACCCCGACGAATTGGCTCTTGAAGCGCCTTTTTTTGGTAAAAATGTTCAATCAATGTTAAAACTCGGAAGAGCGCAAGGAGTTGCTATGGCTGCAGGACTGGCTCGGCAAATACCCATTACCGAATATGAACCTAAAAAAGTAAAGATGGCTATTACAGGAAATGGTAATGCTTCCAAAGAACAAGTAGCCAAAATGCTTCAACAACTCCTTGGTTTTTCAGATATTCCAAAAAATTTAGATGCCACTGACGGACTTGCTGTTGCTGTTTGCCATTTTCTAAACAATGGAAAACCTCAAAAAGTTACTAATTATACTAGTTGGAATGCTTTTGTAAATCAGAATAAAGATAGAATAAAATAAATATATTCATTATTATTCTATGAAATATAAGTATTCACACTGACAACAATACCAAATCGGTTGTAAAGTAATTTTTTAAATTGCAAAGCTACTTTGTGATCAGTGAAAACCATCGCTTGAGTAATACTTGTACTAAATACAAGCTCTCCGATAAGGTATTCAACTAAGTAAATACCTTCTTCGGTCATTAGCACATACTTAACATAATGAGTCTGTTTTTCTTTCACTCTATCAAAATTTCTGTGCAAAAATAATAACTATTTTTTATTTTTTATAAAAAAATTTTCTTTTTATCATTCTAATTTTTTCAAAAAGAAAATTAAATTGTATATCCGTAATTAAAAATAATTTTGTATATTTGCCTCAAAATCAATAGTTATGAATATTTTCAGTTTCATGGCACATTTCGGTACAGAAGCAGATTG
>NZ_BPMA01000019.1 GCF_026005215.1 Capnocytophaga catalasegens
TATAATCCGCAAAACAAAATGTACCAAAATTCAAAATGAAATGTACATTTTTTAGCGGAGTACAAAGATACAAAAACAACAAAAACACGGCTCAAATGCCGTGTTTTTTTATTCTAATTCACTAATAAACTTTATCAATCGCTCTTTAATTAGTTTGCGATTTCGTTGCCACTCAAAAGGGGTCGTCCCCTTGTTATATGCTGGATAAGGTTGTGCAGACTTGTTATACCTAAAATACTTACACAATGGAAAAATATACCGATAGGTATCCACCTGAAAAATCTCTAAATCACCCAGCAAATACGCCAAATTATTACGCATATAAATACTTTTGCTATCCATTCGGGTAAAATTCATTTGGTGATTAATTTCACCCGTTCGCTTATTTTTAACAAATGTAGTCTTGTGATGTCCGTAATATTTGAAATTTGCCGCTTTATAGATGGTTCCGCAACCCAACCTACCATCAGCAAAACTCTGTACAGCAACGCAATTAGGGCAATCTTCACGCAATAACTTTAATGAACGGCTAATAAGTATCGTTTCGGCATTCTTACCTAATATATCACTTATCCACATTCGGTTAAGTTCCAACATTATAGCTTGTGGATTCGGATGCTGAAAATGGCGTGCTTTTGGATGCATCATATATCCATAAACTGCCACGCCTAAACACTCTTTTTCAGCTTCTTTGCTCTCTTGGAAAATCCCATAACTATACAATCCGTGGTTAGCTCCCATTTTTTTACTATAATGATTTTCAACAATTAATGCCCTTGCTTTTTCTTTGGAAACTCTTTTTATGATTAAGTTTCCCATTTTACTACTTTGTACTACAATTCGTTTTATTTCACTCAAAATTAATTATCTATTTTAAAATTAGCGGTTAATATTTCTCTTCTTTTTGCACCTTTTATGTTGGAACTTCCTAAACTCATCACGATTTCTTTTTGGGACCAGCCCAACTGCTCTGCATATTTTGAAAGTTCTTTATTTTGATACGAACTCAATAAAAATTTTCCTTTGATTTGGGATAACGCCTCCAAAAGCTGGTTAAAATGTTCTTGTTCGTATCCTCCATAATGTCCTTGCCTTGCTCCAACATACGGAGGGTCACAATAGATAAAAGAAGATGACGAATCAAACTTTTTAATTACCTCACAAGCATCAGTATTTTCAAGCTGAACGTGTTTTAATCGCTCTGAATAGTCTTGGGAAAATTCTAATACTTTGTTGGCTAATCCTCTGGTATTTTTACCCAATTTATCAAAACGGCAATTTCCTATTTCGTTAGAAAACCCATTATTGGTGACATACCAAAACGCCCACGCTCGTTGTAGAGGACTAAAAACAAAAGGCGAATGATACATCACCAATGCCGATTTATAGGCTTCTCGGCTGACAATAGATTTGTCAATCAAAGATGTAAGAGCTTGAAAATCGGTTTTTACAACCTCATAGAAATTTATAACGTTGGCATTAAAATCGTTGATGATTTCTACTTTGGAAGGTTGTTTAGCCCAAAATACGGCACCGCCACCGAAAAAGGGTTCTATATATACCTGATGCTCTGGAATTAGTGGTAAAATATAAGGTAGCATTGTTTGTTTGCCTCCGTAATAACTAATGGGCGTTCGTTGCCAGTGCGAACCGCACGGACGTTTATTTTTTGTTTCTTGTGTCGTCATAATTCAATATTTTTTGTAATTTTGCAATCTCTTACCACGATAAACATAAAAAAGCACGAAGTAACAGAAGACTTATTGTCCTCCGTAGCTTCGTGCTTGTGTTTAAAAAGTGGTAAGAGATTTTTTAAAGCGGAGGACATTTTTTATGGTCTTTTCCTCCATTAAGACTTTTTTAAAAGGTGTTTAAATCTTATTTAAACCACCGAAATAACTTATATTTCCAAGCGATAAATGCTCCTATGATAAGTATCAAAATCCAAAAATAAAATCCAAAGGAAAACCCTTGTACTTTGACTTTTTTATCTTTAAATACTTGGGTTTGGGTTTGTTGTTCCTTGTTATTTTCCTCAGTGTGTATCGTCCCTTTTTGGTGGGTATGAATGCTATTTTGGGAGTGGAATTGCCTGTCGGTGCTACCGACTTTGAGGCGTACTTTTCCACCGCTAATTATATATTTACTACCTGATGGACTTCGTATTGTTTCAAAAATTAACGATTTACCTTTTAAAGTATCGCTTTCAAGCTCCAATTCCAACGATTGATTTTGTGAAACTTCAAAAGCGGTTTCGTGTAAATGCTTTTGCGTATCAAAAAGGCTGTCTTTTTGTTTCTGGGCTTCCTTGCTCGTGGTTTCTTGACTTTTAGAAACGTGTACGTTTTTAGTCTTACAACCTATAAAAACGAACAAGGCTACTAATACAATTAAAATTCTTTTCATCACTCTAAAAATTAAAGATTTTCATATTCTTTTTTTGCGTCAAAACTTGGACAGGCTTTATTGACTTTTGGAAAATCCCGATGCCCTAAAATCTTCGCTGTTGGATATAATTTTTTCAGTTCCATAAGCAATTTTAAAAGACTTCGTTTTTGCTCAAAAGTACGAGTATCCTTCGCACGGGGAGCCCCCGCTGGCATTTTCTTTTGTATGCTGAGGCTCTCGCACCCTCCAATATAGCAAATACCAATACTTTCTTTATTAAATCCTTCTACGTGAGCGGGAATTTTATCTACATCACGACCCGGTTCAATGGTCCCGTCAAGGCGAATGACATAATTGTAACCAATTTCGTTAAATCCTCGTTTTTTGTGCCAAAGGTCAATATCTTTGGCAGTGTGTTCTCTACCTTCGGGCGTGGCAGAACAATGCACTACGAGGTATTTGATAGTTCGTTTTGATTTTTTTAGGTTCATTTTGTTAGATATTTAAAAAGTAAAAACATAAAAATAAAAGTATCGTTATAGGATTTACCCAAAGCGTCCAATTAGACGAATATTTTTGAATAGTTCCTATTGCTTTATGATGATGAAAATCCCATATATATTTTTGGACTTCATCAAAATAATCATAATCGGCTTGTCGCAAAGGCAATAACAGGAAATACCCAAAGCCCAAAAACAAAGCAATAGCTAACAGACCCAAACTAACAAAACGCAAGGGGCTTTGAGCTATTGTCAAGGCACCACTCAGAACCATTAAAGGGAAAATGATATTTGCCGAACGTGTCCAACGGATTTGCCGACCAAACATAAAGACAATATAGTCTAAACTGAAAAATTTAATTACTTGTTTTCTCATATTATTTAATTAATTTATAATTTTTAATGATAGGAGTCTTACCATACTGTTGTTTGATACCAATACACCCTGAATTGCCTTGATTATAATCATACACAAATTGTATATTCATCAAATGAATATAAACCGATTCTACGATATCCTCAAACGGAAGTACCAATGTATATTTTGTACTTTCATAATAGCTTTCCAATGGATACTTATACACTTCATTTGAATTTTTTAAGTGAAGAACCACCCAATAACTTTCTATAGTACCATATTCAGCAGAATCCATTTGTAGGTCTATTCCTTGTAAATCCAGTTCAATAGCTTTACAAAGAATATTATCAGGAATACTTATTTTTTCTATTGAAATAGATTCTGAAGAATTGCATACAAAATCTGTTACATAATCATTAAAAAATGGATATTCTTGTGCTTGAATTTCTTGACTGGAAGCTAAATCTTCCGCAAATAAATATTGTGCTAATGTATTGGTCATAAGTTAGCTATTCTAATAATTTGAATTTTACGGACAAAATCTACAATCATTACCGCCGAGCTACCTGCTTGCCCTGTAATTTCTGTACCTTGTGGAGCAATTTGTCGCATATTCATAAATGAATTGATAGAAATACTACCCGAACCCAATTTAATGAATGTAACAATATAATTATCAGATTCTTCATTCTTTAACGAGGCATTATAAGAACTATTTTCATTGACAATTAATGTTTGGTTATTATCCCACAAAATCGTTTTATCTCGGTGCCAATCGCCTCTGAGAAATAACCGCAAATCGGTTTCATAAGATAAAGAAACGGGCTTTCTCAAAATATCATTCCAAGTAACAACGGGAGGATTGTTTTCCTTTACCCAATCTGCTAATGCATTGATTTTTATATATGTATCGTCGTGATGGTGAGTTGCATTAGCCTTGTCAGCCAACGCCTCAACCAAACCTGCAATATTCGATATAGTTAGAGTAGATAAAACCTGTTTATTTTGTTTGATATAATTCACAATCTCTTGCAATTGGTCAAGTTCTGTATCGTCTGAATTTAAAATAGTTTTAATTTGGTCAATCTGAACTTTAACTATATCAAACAATTCTTTATGTGCTTGATTATCAGAGAAATGATTTTCTATTTGAGTAGCAGGGGCTGTGTTTTGTAAAGCCTTATCCAAGCCTTCAATTTGGCTCATTGGAATTTTTTCACTCTTATGCCAAAAACTGTCCAACCAAGCCCAAAAATGTGCCTGTGTTGGTTTTTTAAGATTTGAAAACCATTGTTTTAATGTATCTTTTGCTGTCATTTTCAATTACGAATTAACAATTAACAATTATCAATTGACAATTAACCCATAAACATTATATACGCCAGTACCATATACGCAGGACGGTTATCAATATCAGCACCGTTACCTAAATTTTCTGTCTGAAACGTGTGCGTGTGTGCCCCTGCCAAGTCGGTGGTTCTGCTAATTTGGTGTCCCATATTGTCGTGGTCAGTATCACCGGAACCCGCATTATTAGGTAATCGTATTGCACCACCAAATTCCGACCAATAAATATCCTGATAATTGTGTGAATGCCCTCCTGCGCTGCTGGTTGTTCCTGTGAGTTTTTCGGTAGGAAGTTGCGCCTTTGTGAGCTTAAACGAATTTGCCCCTCCTGTGCTTTTTGTTGGCGTTTGCTCATTGTTATAACCCATTACAAATCTGTTGCGAAGGTCGGGAGTGCCATTTTGTCCGTTACACAATGCCCAACCTTGCGGAATTTGGCTCACTTGTCCGCTCCACATTGCTATCATTCCCACAGGAACAACAGCTTTTTGCAATTCACGCAACGGATTAATACGTTTAAAATCCGCCCAATTGTACGTGGTTGCGCCGTTTCCGAAAGTAGCGTAACGGATAGTTTCTACTTCTTTGGTTTCGCCGTCTTCAAAGGGCAAAGAGCGTTTTTCCTCACGAACAACTATCTTTTCGGAAATTGTACCACCTCTGAAAGGCAACAGTTCGCCAGCGATATAAACCACTCCATTAGCTACGGTGTTTCCTGTAAGCTCACAACCTTTTACAATTGCCAAATTGCCTGCTAATTCGCCGAGTGAATTAAACATATCGTAGGCTGTCTGCATAAATTGCAGAATATCCGTATCTAACGGGAAACCGCCTGTTTGATTGAAATTTATCTTGTTCATATTTTGAAATTTTAGTGGTTAGTGATTAGTGGTCAGAACTATTCACTAATTGCTAACTATTTTATATCGTTTTCCTGCTAATCTGTAAAAATCAACATACGCTTCAATGGCGTAAAATCGTTCCGCTCCGTTTTGTTCCGTTCGGTGTAGTTCCGATACCTCTTTCGGAATTTCCACAATGAAATCAACCCCTGTATCGGCGTAATCGCTTCGTCCTCTGAGATACATCTTACCTAAATAAATAGGCTTATTTTCGCCTCGTGTGTAGATGTATTTTCTTCGGAACTTATTCCCGTCCAAGATGCGAATTCGCCGTTTTTCAGGGTCGAAATTATCGTTGAGCATCTTTCTTAAATAACATACTTGCCCGTTGTGAGCTAAGCGATATAAATCGCCATTGAGTGCATTTCGTTTTTGAAAGAAATCATAATGCAATGATTTGAGCGGTGCTACCCACATACGCAACCAAGCCAACATTTTCCGCTTTCGCAAAAATGTAGGTAGCAAAAGCCCCACAAGTTTTTCAAAATCAATATTTTGCCAGCGTTTTGTATTATTACTCATTTTAGTATTTTGCTATATAAGTTATGTTGCTTTTAAACGCTTGATTTTCAAACGAAACTTCAAAATACCCACTTTCAGGAATGGTTGCTACTGAAATGGGTTGAGCCATACCATAACCTTGCGTATTGGGGTCAATCCAAGCCGAACGAGCTTCTAAAAGGTGAGGTATTTTTACACCTTCTACCTGTTGTAATTTGTCTATCAAGTGAGCCAAAACCAACTCGCCGTTGAAAGGTAGTTCTTTCATATATGCTTCGATAGCTTCCTCTACGGGTTTGCCTGCGTTAAGTCGGTGCGTGCCATTTTCGTCCAAAACGAGCGGGTCGTAATACACTACCAAATCCAAAATAAGTCGGTCAGGTAGATAATTGGTTACTGTAATTCGCACCCCTGCATCTTTGATTTCAGCGATGTAGGCTTCAAATGCCTGTTGCTGTGTTGGGCTGATGGGTTGCAATTTTCCTGCGGTTTCTGTTGCTATTTTGACAATGAGTTGCCCTGTATCTTTTTCAATGACAGCTGAATATTTTACGATTTTGCTATTAGCTATTTGTTCCTCTGCCGATGCTCCACCTCCTTGGGAGGGGGTTGGGGGGAGGAACACATCACTATCTTCTTTCAAATCAAAGCCGTATTGAAATGCTAACGCTTT
>NZ_BPMA01000020.1 GCF_026005215.1 Capnocytophaga catalasegens
TACGAGCCTTTGGAAGTGTTGAATGACCAAGATATCGCTTATTTGATTGATTGTTTTTACGAGGAAAATGTGCAGAATATTTATCCTGCAACACTTTTAAAAGAAATAGCCAAAGAACTGAAATTAACAAAAATAAATTGATTTATGAAAACAAAACAGGTAACAAGAGAATGGCTCGAAAGTCAAGTAAGTAACATCAATGCTGAGTTGTTTTACTCGCACCACGAGGCAAAAGAGCGTCATCGCTTGGAAGCAGCACGTAATTACTACGTTTCCAAATTGGTCGAAATGGACGAATATAATTTGCAATTCATTGAAATAGAGATATTATGAGACGAACAGATGAGTATATTGAGATACTACGATTGGATAATTTTATTCACGTTCTCTCGTGGCAAGAGCGTTTGCAAATTTGCCAATATCGAGCGAACAAAACAGATGAAGTTCCTGAGAAAGTTAAACTATTGCAGGAAATAATACGGAATAACGGTTGGGATATTCCTGAGTTTAGATATTCTGATGATAGAGAACTGAAATGGCTTGACAATGGCATTCCAAGAGCTATACAGTTTTTCCCATTAAAAATAATTTACGAGTTAAAAAATATCATTTAATCATTTAATAAACAATAAAAAATGGAAGCAATAAACATCAACAATTTATCTGCCGAGCAGCGTGCGGAGCTTGTAAAACAGGCAAAAGAACTTGTAAAACAAGAGAAAGAGCAAAAAGCAAAAGACAAGGTTCTTTTGAAAGAATTGGAAAACGGATTTGTTCGTGAAAATATTGATTTTTTCATTGACAAACGAGGAGCATTGGAGGACAAAATATTGATATTGTTTGGTAATATTGAAACAATTATCGAATTGCGAGCCAAAGTATTTGGCAACGACAAACGAGAGCAAGACAGCCATACTTTTACCCTTGATGACGGCTCGGCAAGTATCAAAATCGGTTGGAATGTGCGTTCTACGTTCAACGGAACGGAATCTGAGGGGATTGTCAAAATTAAGCAGTATATGGCTTCCCTTGCGGGTGAGTCCGAAAATGAAAAAATACTGATGGAGTTCCTAAACGTAGCTTTGAAAACGGACGTACAAGGGAATTACAATCCAAAGAAAGTCAGAGAACTAAATTCAATGCGAAGCCGAGCCAACAGCGAATTGTTCAACGAGGGTATGGACATTGTAAACGAAGCGATGCAGGACATTCGCACCTCACGCTATATCCGAGGTTACAAAATGGTAGATTTTGGTAATGGTGTTCAAAAACGAGTAAATTTTAATTTTTCGATAGACTAAGTCGGTAGCACCGACAGGCAATCCGTAGGGGCGTAATGCTTACGCCCTTACATAAACAAACAACGGGCGTAAGCATTACGCCCCTACATTAAAACCGAATTTAAAACAGATTTAAAAATGGCAAAAGAAACATTTATTTGTGAAATGAAACTTTCCAGTGGTAGAAAGTTGAAGTTGAAAATGAAATCTATTGAGCTTTCCGAAATAGAAAGCATTCAAGAAGGCAAAAGAATTTACATAATGTTTACAGACGGGCAACAATTTATCTTTACTTTTTCAGGAACTACAGAAGATGAAATTGTAGTGCAACCCCTTGAAAGTAAATCAAGTTTTGGTTTTCCGCTTGATAAAATTCGCCTCTGTTTTGTTGAAGTAAAATAATTACATCATTTTCCGCACGGGCAGGCATCGGGGTTCAAGCCCCCGAGCGGAGCTAATTTTAAAACGATTTGAAAATGACAACCGTAAATCAAGTAAAACAAACCACAGATTATTCAAAATTTAAAACATTAAAAGGAAATCGAAACGTTAATAGTATTCACATTGAACGCATTAAACGTTCTATTAAGGAGCAATATTTAATGTCGCCTATTATTGTAAATGAGCGATTTGAAATCATTGACGGGCAACATCGTTTTAGTGCTATAAAGGCTCTGAATTTACCTGTTAATTTCATTGTGGTAGAGGGCTATGGATTGCGTGAAGTGCAATTACTCAATACCAATATGAGCAATTGGAAGAAAATAGATTATTTGAACGCTTTTTGCGATTTGGGTTATACTGAATATTTAAAAATGAGACAATTTATGAAAGATTTTCCCGAATTTGGTATAGCCGTTTCAGAATACATTCTCGTGGATAATACATTAGGTGCAAATTCAAAATCAGATAAAGTGGGAGGTGAAGAGGTCGGACGCATTCGTTCTTTCCAAGAAGGTGATTTTAAGGTAAAAAATTTAAAACTATCATATGAAAATGCCGAGAAAATAATGATGCTTAAACCTTACTATGATGGTTTTAACAGGGCTACTTTCGTTAAGGCTATGATTGGGTTATTTAAGCACCCTAATTATAATCACTCGCAAATGTTGCAGAAATTAAAATTACAACCTTTGGCGATGGGGCATTGTGCTAATGTATCTCAATATAAAATATTGCTTGAAAACATCTACAATTACAAAAGTAGAGAAAAAGTGAGTTTACAATACTAATATGATAACCACAGACCAAATCAAAATCATTCAAACGCTGTTAAATAAGCGTTTCTCTGACCGCACAGAGCGATTGGAATTTCTATCCGATTTTTTCGGTATGGAAATCAAATCTACCAAAGACTTAACTGAAAAACAAGCCTTTCAGTTAATTAGATTTCTGAAAGAAGGGCGGGTAGCACCCGCAAGCTATTACGCTCGCTTTGATGCCGATAACAATCAACACCTTACCATTTTGGCACGTTGCCACGAACTCGGCTGGGTCGTGAGCCACGACGGGCGAATTATTGCCGACCTAAATAAGCTCGGCGGTTGGCTTATCTCAAAGCGTTCGCCCGTGAAAAAGGCGTTAATGGATATGAGCCACAAAGAGCTAAGCAAAGTGATTTTTGCGATAGAAAATATGATAAAATCAAAATATAAGTAATTAACAA
This sequence comes from Capnocytophaga catalasegens, assembly GCF_026005215.1. Taxonomy (GTDB): domain Bacteria; phylum Bacteroidota; class Bacteroidia; order Flavobacteriales; family Flavobacteriaceae; genus Capnocytophaga; species Capnocytophaga catalasegens. Next base: position 2,947 of record NZ_BPMA01000020.1, read on the forward strand.
CGAACAATTAACAAATGATACTACCTTTCAAAACCAAAATTAATGGAAAACCCACCTACTTCGTAGAGAAAATTTGGGCAGGACTTGAAAATCATTGTGTGGATCCATTCTATCACGAGGGTAAAACCTCTGGAAAGTACGAGTTTGAGGACAATTGGTCATTCGCTCCGAAAATCCACACCATACGAGAGGACAAAACCAACCGTTGGCAAGTAGGGAAAACGATTGACTTTTATATCAATAATCGCACAAAAAAAGCCTTTTGTTTCGCCCCGAGAGTGCCTGTAAAGAATATTCAAACCATCAAATTAGATTACGCCCCTTCATTCGTATATCTGTATATTGATGATGAATGTGTAGAGGCAGCAAGGATTGACGATGGAGGGATTGAGTACTTATTCAGGAGCTTATCCACAGAGGGCGATTGCCCCATAATGCACAGCTTGGCAATCAATGACGGCTTTGAATCCATTACTGAATTTCTAAACTATTTTTATCCCTACGAAAAAGACGAAACCACTTGCTTTGAGGGCAAAATCATTCACTGGACGAATTTTAAATATTAACCTATGAAACTCAGCAAAGAAAGACAAAAACAAACAGGAGCATTTTACACGCCTAAGATATGGGCAGATTTAGCCGTTGAATATATGCGGGCGTATTTGCCATTGCCGTTGGAATATTACACCTTTTATGACCCAACGGCGGGAGAAGGCGTACTATTGGAGGCTCTACCCGAAAATTGCGAAAAATATGCTTCAACTTTGGAGGAAGAAGATGTTAAAATTATGCAGAATAAAGGCATTAAAGCATGGCAATTTGATTTTTTGAATGATGATATTTTTCATTTACCACATCGGATTTTTCAGGCACAAATGAGTAATAAATTAGTGGTTTTTATGAACCCACCGTATGTAAAACTTCCTGCTGAACCCAAAAGCCGAACGCAAGATGTATATAGTACTAACGATAGCGTGGAGTGTTTTTATTACAGAGTAGGTTTTGAACTTTCACCGGTTTTTCTGTGTAGTTTTAACAAATTAGATATTTTACAAAGTCCTAAAATGGCAAATTTCAGATGGTTTTTTACCAATGGGCGACCGTTGATAAAAAATTTCATATCAAACTCCAAAACTTGGGGTTTGAGTGGAGAATTTCCTATTGGGTTTATGATGTGGAATATGAAAATGACAAACGAAGAATATGAGCAAGAAATGAATCAAAAAATGGAACGTTGGGCAATGCTTCATCAGTCAATGCCCAGCAAATATACAGACCCAAAAGACTATAAAACGCCCGAGATGATAACAAAACAAATGCCTACAAGTGATGACATAATATTAAAAAAACAAATAGAATGACACCAGAAGAAATCAACCAAATAGAATGCGAGCTCGAAATAGTCAAACCTTGTGAGCATAAACATACAGTAAAAAAGGTCATTGACGCAACTTGGATATTAGAACTTGTTGCCGTTTTTTGCGAAGATTGCGGCGAGCAACTGACAGAGGCTGAATATGAATTATAATAATTACGAATTACGATGAAAATAAGTTTAAAACTATCTAAGGACGTAACTAAGGTGTTGTCTATTTATTTTAACAGAAGTAAAGAGGCACAACCAAGAACTCGAAGGCAGCGAGTGCAACTAAGTATTATGCAAGAAGTTGCCGTGAAAACGCAGCGTTTTTACATCGGTTTTCACGATAGTAAGAAAAAACGTAAAATCAGCTTTAAAATATATGAAGCGGATATGATAGAGCAGTTTTTTAGCGATTTTATTGATGTTGTCGATGAAGAATATTCTAAAAATGTACTTCGGAAAATTATCGCAGAAATCAACCAACAATTAGCGTAACCAAGTGCGAAAGCCCCAACTTCAACGCACGGAGCTCCTCTTCTTCGGAGAGGCGGGGGTGAGGAATAATGGAGCAACTGACTACATATCAAGTGAAAGGTAAAAAATCGGCGGTTGTGTATGTCTTTAAATACGATTTAAATGGTAATTTAAAAGTGTTTGAAATTGTAGGCGAACCGCTGAATGAGCAACAAAAAGCGTGGCTTTTCGCTACGTATCGTTTTCCGATTGATGAGTTGAAAATGAAATATTGGCAAACTAATTCGCCTTTTAAAGAGCATTTTGTTATCACAAAAATAGCACCTGATTTATCGTTCGAGGCACTTTGGGAGACATACAACTACAAAATGGGCAAAAAAGATGCTATCAAAATGTTTAACAAACTCAAAGAAGCAGAAATTATCAAAGTATTTTTGTCGCTCAAAGGCTATGAGGCACATTTGAAACGAACAGGACAAGCCAAAGCCTATTTAGCTACCTATTTGAACAAAGAGTATTATAATAATGAGTATAGAGATTAGGCAATAAAAAATTGTGTGTCGAGGCTCTCAACAAACGCCAACTTGCATAATAAGTTGGCGTTTTGTAATTTTGCAAAAAAAGAAAATTCTTTTTATATGGTTGCTGAAAAAATGAGATATGGGCGCAGGAGAAATCAATTATTGCGTTACAAGGCTATAATGGACGAGTTTAATAAACACGACTGCCGTTATATACCTATTGCAGTAATTTGGCGTGAGTTTATTTACCCAAAGTTTTTTATATCAAGAGATACACTTTATCGGGTGCTTAACACAGCTGTCGATGAAGAACTTGCTGCCTTGCCTCCTGCCACTAAGCAACTTACTTTATTTGATAATTAAACATTTTGCACTTCACAAATATACACTATCTCATACTCCTGCACACCGTCATCACGCATTATATGCTGAGTAGAAAGTCGAATGAGTGGCGATACATTCGTTTTCGGGCTGAAATAATGTAACTTTTTATGTAGCTGTTCCAACAGTTCCCATATTGCCCAAGCGTTGTCTTTTTGTCCTTGTGGAGCTCTCAAACTGGTGTTGGTAAGTTTTAAATCAGCAATAGTAAAGCGTATTTCTGCTCTGCCGATTTGTCGTTGCTGTGGCTGTTGTTTTGCGTCTCTCCCCGCATTGGAATATTGTATATTACCAATATCAATTAAACAACAGGGGAACTGCACGGGCATATTACTTTCATAATAAGTTAGTTGTCCCCAATTTTCGTCAATATACCGAATTTCTTTAATTTCGGCGATTCGGTTTTGCAAGGTTTGTAAGATTTCTTTCATAAATCTATTTTTATAATTTTATGATTGGTATGCAGTTCATAGATAAACATAGTATCATCTTTTGTAAATTCAAAGGGAGTGTCACTTATAAAGTAGTTATGTCTTTTTTCAAATATTTTATCTCCTTCTTGGTTTAAAATTGATATTCTATCACTATTTTGAAGCCTCTCTACAAAAGCAATTTTTCCATTATTAGAAACAGCATATACACTGGGGTTGTTATACTTCTTTTTATATAAAACTTTTTGAAGTTCTACATCTACCAAAGCGATGTTATATAGACCACTATCAGAGGCTACCCCCACAACACAAAATTTTTTATTTTCTGAATAAATTTTCTTTCCTAAAAATCCCACCTCTTTTCTTTCGCTTTGATTAACCCAATCTGTTTCAAATATAGGATTTCCTTTACTATCATAAAAATCTATTTTGGGTTGTATATATTTCCATATATTGCTGCGTTCAATCTTAGCTTCCTCTATGCTTTGTCTTATACTTTCTTTTGAGAGGTCAATGTCAATGTTGATTGTATTTGTATTTTCCTCCGTTTTGTTTGTGTGGTTCTTTCCTTTTGAAAAGATTTTCTTTAAAAAATTCATCGTATTTTGATTTGTTTAATAATGCACAAATGTACAAAAAACAATATAAACAAATTATTATGTGATTTTATCTAACGCTTTTTTTATATTTTTACGCAAATAAAATCTTATCCACCGATATACCATAGGGTGTTCGCCGATGAATTGGCGTTGTTCTATGGCAATGGTATCGCCTACTTTTTTGAGTGCTAAGGCTTTGAACTGCTCGGCTTGTATGCCTTTTTTACCCGCTTCGATGTATTTTGCCCAAAAGAACTTTTTCATTTTTTGGGTTACTTTGATTACTCCACCCTCGTTATGGAGTGCAGCATATGGCATATTGCTGGTAAAAATAACGCTATTGCCTTGCACTTTGGCATTGATAGAACGGCGTAATTTCCCCGAACGCATCATTAGCGAGCCTCGCTTATTGATTAGTTTTGTTTCATTCCAACGCTTATCAAAAAAGGCTTTTCGCTCAAAGTTTTTATCAAATTCCTCTTTGAGTTTTGTGCGAACATCCTCTAAGGTTTGTTGCATTATTTGTTTTAGGTTCATTTTTTTAAAAGGTTTTTAAAGTTATTTTAAAATTAGTTGTATCTTTGCAAAAAAGTTTATCAGTATGGAAGCTAAAAAATATTACATCTCCGAGCGTTTTTTTACAAAGGACGAATTAAAGTCTTTTGAGCAGAAGCACGGCTATAAGGTAACCGAAATACATTATATGTGCATTCACGGCGAGATTGATTTTTCTGAGCCAAAAGAAAAAGAGTTTTTAATGCGTGAGGGCTTTCCAAAAATTTTAGCTCGTTTCTTTGCTTAATCTGTTTCAAGTATCAATTTGATTTTTCCATTATTTTCTGTAACATCAATAATGTTCATTTTTTGGTTTCTACCTAAAATAATTTCGCTTTCTTCGTAATTAGAAGTAACAAAAGCATTTGTTCCTTTCTTGGTTCTGATTTCCAAGTGAACTGATCTCCCTTTGAACGCATTATCTTCTTTAATGGCGGAAACAGATGTGAACCCCTTATCAGCATAAGTAGTAATGTTTGTCTTCTTTATATCATCTATCATTTGAGAGATATTGCTACTTGACTTAACCCCAAAAATAGCCTCTATAAAATCATTTCTAACGTTCCTATACAACATCATATTATCTTTTAGTTTGTTGTTTTTTATAAGGCTGTCCAACGCCTCAACAATTATTTTATTTTCGCTTGATAAAGGTATATTTTCTCTTAAATCAGCGTTAATATCAAAAGAGTTAGCTGTTTGTACATAGCCTGTTGTTTTTCGTCCCATAATAATATCTTCGTTATCTTTGTCAAAATTTTGTTCGCGGTAAACATCCCTTAATTCTCGTGCAAAAACGTTTTTGTATGTTATTGGCTTTTCTTTTTCCAACTCCCTTTTAACCTTATCAGCTCCCACCACTTTGCTATAACTATTATTTTTCGGAAACAATGTTTTTTCAAGGGCTGGATTAAACCGAAACATTTCCAACTTGTTTTTGCCACTTGCTCCGATTTGTGTGGTGACTCTTTCGCCCAGTTCTCGTGCTTTTTTGCTATCCGACAATTGTTTTTCAGAGGCTAATACCTGCACCACAGTACATCGGCAACGCCAACCCAACGGCGGATAATAACTTTCCCAAAAAGGGTCAGTTTTGGGCAAACAAACCCCACGCAGGGCATCGTGGTCGGCACGTACCCGTTCATCTCCCGCAGTGCGGTATTCCAACCAGTAACGCTCGGCATCGTCCGAGAAAGTTTGCCAACGCTCCACACTCTGAGCCGATTGTACCGCAAACTCATATTCTGCCTCCAAATAGTTTTTGTTGTAGGTATTGTTAAGTTTTAAAATATCCTGTTCAAACTGATAATAAGGGCGTATGTTTCCGTTTTCGTCTTTGAGTAGGCTACGAGCTTCGGTAAGCTGAGCGTGTGTTTTTAGTCCCGAAAACGCCAAATTGCCGTGTTCTAAATGCTTGCGTAAATCGTCCGTTACCTTGTGCGAAATAGTCGAGTTAAACGCTTTTGTGGTCTCTTTAACCAATGCTTTGTATTCTTTGGTTTTGAACAAATCTTCGGGTTTGTAACTGCCTTTGTCAAAGAGTTTTTTAAACGCCTTTTCGGCGGTTTTTAAAATCCTTTCCCAACCCTCTCCGAAGGAGAGGGCTTTTCTCCCTCCTTCGGAGAGATTAAGGGAGGCACACAAAGGACAACCACAAGGCTTGTATTGTTCTTGTAAATTTTTGTGTAGTGCCTTAAAGTAAATCCTCCCCCCAACCCCCTCCGAAAGAGGGGGCTTTTCGTGTGGCGGGAGGTTTAATCGAAAAAATAATCTAAAAACAGATTTTGGAGCTTTGTCTCCCTCTCCTTCGGAGAGGGCTGGGGTGAGGACACCTCAATACCAAACTTGGTTTTAATCCACTCATTATCTACTTCTTTGTAGGGTAAAATATCTTTGGTTCTTGTCCAAAGTTCGGAAATATCCTCGCTTTTGTCATACTCAAAGTGGAGAGCCTCCACGGGCAATAAACCTATTTTGTAAAGTGCAGGAAGTACTTTATCATTCATATATTGCTCTACAAGTGTTTGGTCGGCATTGACCAAATCGGCTAAAATTTCCTGAGAGGATAGTTCTTTGCCACGAGTACCAAATTTGGTATCCTGTCCTAAAATTGCTCCCGAGATAAGCAATGAAATTTCCTCATTGCAAAGGCGAATGAGTCCGTTATACACTTCGCCCGAGGCAGGTGTACCTGTAGAGGCAAACTCAAAATTTTCGGTATCGTCAATAATAAACCACGCCGCAGCCGCCATATCACGCATCATTTGTTCAGCACGATTCAGAGCTTGTACATCACGGGTATTGGTTTTCATCACTCGGGGCGGAATACCGTAAATTTCGCAAAGTTCTGACCAGCAACTTTGAGCAAATTTTTTAAAGAGAATATGCGGTACGGCTTTGTTGAGTAGCCCCACATCACCCGCCACACCGAAGTCCAAAAGCGTAACGCCGTACTCTCGTGCTTTAAAATATTCGTCCCCTTTGTCATCGGTAGCATCTTTCAAAATCAGTCCCTTTTTGGGCAATACGTTTTGCCTTTGGATAAGGGAAATCCCCACCCCAACCCTCCCCGAAGGAGAGGGAGCATCCGAAGTGGAAATTTCAATGAGAGAATAACCAAAATAACGGCTGTCCAAAATGTAACCGATGATTTGATTAAACCAAAGTGAATTTTGTAGCCCAGCGGTGAGTTCCTCGTTAGTTTCGCCGTTGGGATTTTTGATATTGAAAAACGCTCCGATGCTTTTCTGTTTGCGGTTTTCAATCTGCGAGAACAGCCGTGCATCGGTAAGTATATCTTCGTATAAGTTGTACAGCGGAAACATTTTTGGATTGTCGGGGTGCATTGCCATAGCAAGGGCAGATTTCCACGTACGCACATCGTTACGCACGATAGAAAGTGGCTTTTGAACGATTTGTGGAGCTATTTTCGGGGTGATTTTCGGCACTCGCTTTTTATTCGGGTATGTATTTTTTTTCATTTTCAACAATCTTTAAAAGTATTTAAAATAATATGCAGGGGTGCATCACCCCTCGTGGTTAAATTTTGGGCGACTACCGAAGCGAAAAGCACGGAGAGCCTCCGCAGGCAAATCTTCTTTATTAACCAATGGTAATGAGCTGATAGTTACTTCGCCTTTAGAAAGCCGTTTGAGGTAATCAATGGCACGGTCGTAGCGTTCTTTGGCTCTATCGTAGAGAATATCCACATTAGCCAAATCAATGATATGCCATTTGGCTACGGTAATTACCAAATTCAGAATAAGCGGATTGCGGTTGGTATCACGAGCCGAAAATATTTTATCAGTGTCATAGTGCGGCCTTCCGTCTAAGTATTCTAATCGGTCGTTAAACTCCAAATAAGAACGTACTTCTTGCTCGGCAGTTTCTAAGGCTTGCAGTACAATAGTGTCGTCCCCTTCCGTTATTTGGTCGGTTTGGTAGTTGTAAATGTTGTTTTTTAAATCGTCTTTTGTTGCAAACATAGTTGTTAGGATTTAGGGGGGGTAGGGATTAGGGGTTAGAAAGTACAAGAGCCAAGTTTTCAAGTTTCAAAATTCAAAACACTTGGATTTTGGTACTTGTTACTTAAAAAACTATTGCCTAAAACCTAATCCCTATTGCCTAAAATTTATGATTTACCCTTTCGCCAAAGGCATAACGGCTGGTGGCTTGTCGGGTTCGGTTATTAACATATTTAAAAGCTCCGTGAACGGCATCGGGACCATCATCGTGAGCTCCGCTTCCTTTCTCAAAGGCTAAAAACTGGTCGATGAGGGTTTGCATATCGGCATTTTTTTGCTCCTCATTAAAAAAAACATTACCACGCTCGAAGTGTCCTGATAGACTTTCGATGCGGTCAAATTTTTCCGATTTTGGGCGTTTGTCAGCAACAATAGGAATGTAATAGCCTCGCTTGTCGCCCTCAGTGTCAAAGTCGTTTACAAATTCGTCCATAGCAAAAAGTCCTTCAATCATATAGCGAATATTGAATCGGTCAAGGCTAAACTGCTCGTACACGTCATAAAGCCATTTGGCACAATGGGCACGGCTTTTTTGTTGCATATACGTCAGTAAAATATGAAATTCCTTGCCCTTTTTGCCTACTAAAACCATTGCCTTGTAATCGGCATTTTCTTTATAGGACAAATCTCCGTAAAAACACAGAGCTTCGTATTGGTTGAGTTTGTAGGGCTTTTTGTACTTAATATCTTCGTATTTGAAAATAGCTCCGTCTTCAATATGAACGTGCATATACTCTCGCATAAAAGAGCGGTAGGGTGTTTTAGAAAACTTTTCACGCCAATAGTCGGCAGATGTTTTTTCTTTCCATTCGGGGGTAAAATCCTGCAAGTTTTTTACTGCGGAAACTGACAATATTTCAAACACAATCCCCTCCCTATCCCTCCCCGAAGGAGAGGGAACTTTTCCCCCTTCGAGGGTTAGGGGGATGAACAATTGTTTTAACCGATTGGTTATGGAGTTTTTATGAAAATTGTTATTTGCATAAACAAAGCGTTCGGTGGCGTTTTGGTCGGTGTCAAAACAACCCCAAATATCTTCGGTAATAAAATCCACGCTTTCTCGCATAATACGGTCGTTATGAATGGATTTTTTGCTATCCACGTCATCTACTACGATGTAATCGGGTCGTGCGTCCTGCTCTCTGGCACCTCGCGGATTTTGTCCAAAACCAAGCGACATAAACCGCACCCCGTCCGAAGTGGCAAAATCGCCATCTGCCCAATCGCCTATCGAGAATTTTTCGCCGTAGTCGTGTTTGATACGGTTGTTATATTGTAACTGAGCCTGTATGCCCGACAGTAACTTTTTGGCTTTGGGCTCGGTCTCGCCGATGAGTAACATAAATCGCAAATCGTTTTTTGCCAAATACAAATACAGCGGAATCCCCATATCTATATGCACGGATTTACCCGCTGAGCGATACATTTCAGCAAGTAATCGCAGTTTTTTGTTTTTAATAATAAGGCTCGCCAACTTGGCGTGAAACCAAGCACATTTGCTTTTGGCATAATTCGGAAAATAGTACTCAAACCAACTCACATAGTCGCCTTCCAAATGCTTTCGGCGATGCAGTTGGTTGGCAGGTGTTTCGTGGATATTGACAGATGTAGCTTTGTCTATGATGCGACAATGCTTGTCGTAATCCTGTAAGAGTTTGGCAAATTTTTTATTGTTCATTGCTTATTTTATGTTGTAAAAATTGCTTGTGAAATTTGGTACATTGACGGGCAAATTCGGGGTCTATTTGCGATATAAAATAGTCTAATTCGGTAAGTATTTTATATACGGTAATAGGGTCTGCCTGTTTGTCTAATCGGTCGAGTGCCGCCATTAGCTTAGCCACCGCATCGGCTGAGAAAGTAGCCCCTTCGCCATTCATTATACGAATCGTTTCGGCTTGTAGCTTCTGCTTGATGATTGTAGGCGAAGCGTGAAAGTTCAGTCGTTTTTCCTCCCAGTCGTATTTTTTTGCCCATTCGCCAATGGTGGCAGGGCGTACAGAAAACAGTTCTGCCACTTCGCTTTGCGTAGCCTGTATATTCTCTATATAATATTGTTCGGCTTTGAGCCTTGTGGTGTCTTTTTTTGCCATTATCCTCCCCAACCCCTCCCAAGGAGGGGCTTAAAGATGTTGGGGACACCTCTTTTTAATGGTTAATAAAATCTTTTTGCGGGCAAAATTCAGATTAAAACGCTGATTATGAAAATAATTGTACGCAGATAAGACACTTTTGTATGAAATCCGAACAAAACTGTATTGTTAGCGTACAACTATTTGTGTATTAGTTGTTTATGACGGAATTTTGCCTCCGAAAACAAACGATAATGCAAATGCCAACATTTATATTAAACGACCAAAGCAAACAAAATTCCTATGGCTTTACGGTAGTAACCGAAGGGATTGATTTGAGCCGTTTTAACGAAAATCCTGTAATGCTTGATGGACATTCCAATACCAATGCTTCGGTAATTGGCAAATGGGTAAACATTAAAAAAGAAAACGGCTTATTAACGGCTGAAACTTCTTTTGATATGGAAGACGAAAATGCCAAGCTGATTGCAGGTAAGGTGGAACGCGGATTTATCAAAGGTGCCAGTATGGGGCTTTCCTTCAAACGTAACGACCTGCGAATGGATAGTCAAGGCAACCTAACAATGACTAAATGCGAAATTTTTGAGGCATCTATCGTAGCCATTCCGAGCAATGCCAAAGCCTTAGTACTGAAAATGGACGGCGAGCTATTAGACGAAACCCAAATTAAAGAGCTGTGCCTAAGCATAGCCACCGATTACGAACCATATAAAAAAGATAGAAATACAATGAAATTACAATTAGGACAACTGGCGATTATCGCTTTAGGATTTGCAACGACAACCAAAGAGTTATCGTTGGAAGAAGTAGAAAAAGGGATTTTAGATCTTCAAAAAGCCAAAGAAGACACCGAAGCCAAACTTAAACTTTCGGAAGAAAAGGTAAGTGCCTTTTTAGAGAAAGAAAAAGCCCAAAAACAAGCCCTTGCCACGCAATTGGTAGAGGACGCTTTAAAACAGGGCAAAATTACCGCCGACAAAAAAGCCACGTTTTTGCAGTTGGCAAATGACAATTATGAGTTAGCAAAAAGCACTTTGGACGCTATTCCTACTCGTAAAACCTTTGCGGGAGGACAAACCGCCCCTGTGGGGACTGACACCATAGCAACGATGGAGGACTTTCAGAAACTAAGCCTTGATGAGCAATTGGCTTTCAAAAATGCCAATCCAGAGGGCTACAAAGCAATTATCAATGGTTAATTATCAATTGTAAATTAACCATTTATCATTAACAATTAACAATTATAAAAAATGCCAAAGAATTTTCCAGAAATTTGGGAGGGTCGCGTAAGACAAACCCTTGAAAATGGTGCTACGGCTCCATTCTTAGACGGAGTTGCCGAATTGGACGGCGACGTAATGCAAATGGGAGAGGAAAACATTATCCATATCCCTGCTACACACTTCAACCCAGAGGTGTTGATTAACAACAAAACGTATCCGTTGGCTCTGCAAGAGTATGACGATGAAACCATATCTGTTAAGTTGGACAAGTACCAAACCAAACCTACTTCGGTTACTGATGACCAAGTTATTGGAGCAAGTTACGACAAGATTGATGCCGTAACCAAAGCCCAAACCAATTCTATCACGGTACGAAAGTACAAAAAGGCTATTCACGCCATCGCCCCAGACGAAGAATCGGCGACAACCCCTGTACTTTCATTGGCAGGTGCAAAATGTACTTATGAGGATTTGGTGGCTTTGAAAGAAAAATGCGACGAGTTGGAATGGCCCGAAGAAGGCAGACGTTTGGTACTTGCACCAAAACATTTTAACGACCTGCTATTAGACCGAAATCGTTTCGGTGAACAGTTGGTAAATTACCAACAAGGGAAAGTATCGCCTGTGATTGCAGGTTTTGAAATCAAAACTTACGTGGCAATGCCTGTGTACAAAACCGATGGTAAAAAACGTGCGTGGGGCGAAGTGAAAGAAAGTACTGATAAAGTGGCTTCGGTAGCCTTTGTGGTGAGTAACATTGCCAAGAAAACAGGACTTACCAAGCAGTATTTCTCCGATGCAAAAACCGACCCGCAAAACCAAAAAAGTTTGCTCTCGTACCGGCACTACTTTATTGCCGTGCCTGTGGAGAACAAATTCATTGCAGCGTTGAAGTAATTTAGTTCAAGGTTCAAGGTTTAAGGTTCAAAGTTTAGGTTTGAACCTTAAATTTCAAACGTTTAACAAATCAATTTATGGAACAGATATTTAAAGACAACCCGAAATTAGATGAAGTGTACAGAACTTCAGACGGCAAATATTTCTACTTGGAAAGCGATGCACGGAACTATGCCACTGCTGCCAAGTTACACGACAAGAAAGTAACCAAATTGGTGCGTAAGGCAACCCTCAATGAGGATACAAATAACGAAAACCAAGATGTGAAACGTGCCGAAAAAATCGCTGAATTACAGGCATTGGAATTGGTTAAAGAGAATTATAACCAAATGAAATCATTGGTGAAATTCTTTGACATCAAAACCTCTAACCAAAGTGCGGAGGCACTCATTGAGGCACTCACGGAGTTTAAGAAAACAATTTAATTAAGGGGTTAGCGTTCAGCGAATAGCAGTCAGTTTCTATACGCTATACGCTAACCACTAACAACTAAAAAAATGAACGGAATAAAATTTATAAGAGAACAAGGCGGACTGGGCAGAACCCTTACCGGTAGCGACCATATTTCAGGGCTTATCGTCTATGGCGAGACAGCGGTCGAAAAAAAGTTGTTACTTTCGGTGGAAGATTTGACCCTGCAAAACATTACCGCGGAAAACAATCCTGTATTGCATTACCACGCTTCGGAGTTTTTCCGAATTAACGAAGGAGCAAAACTATACGTACAGTCGGTTGAAAATTCCGATGGACAGTATTCAGAGGTAAAAATATTGCAAAATTTTGCTGAGGGCAATATCCGACAAATTGCCATTTGTGATTTTAAAACGGCGGTAAGTTCGCTTTCGGCTTCAGTAGCAAAACTCAACGAAATAGCCACAGAATTGGGCAATGCAAACATTCCTTTAAGCGTTTTGTTATCGCTTAAAGTTTCAAGCTCGGATATGACTTCTTTGCCCGATTTACATTCGCTAAACGCTGAGCGTGTGAGTGTGGTATTGGGGCAAGATGGTGCAGGACGCGGGGCGTATATTGCTCAAACTACGGCATCTATTGGCTGTATAGGTGCGGTGTTAGGAGCTACCTCTAAGGCGAATGTTCACGAGAGTATCGGCTGGGTGGAGAAACAAAACTTGGTTTCTACCGCTTACGAAAAGGCATTTACAGGTGGAGAGCAGAAAGCATTAGAATTAGATGTGCCTGCTTTTTGTGATGGTTCAAAATTGGGCGATTACACACCTGCGCAAATTGAAGCAATCCACGACAAAGGATATATTTTTCTGGTAAAATATACCGGAACAACAGGTACATTCTTTAATGATAGCTTTACGGCAACGGTTCTTACCAGCGACTACGCTTACATCGAAAACAACAGAACCATTGACAAGGCAATTCGTGGTATTAACAAGGTGTTACTTCCGAAAGTATCGGGACCTGCATACATAGACCCTGATACAGGCGAGTTGGATTATTCAACTGTTAAATCCTTAGAAGCTCTTGCCGATGATGTGCTTTCACAGATGAAAAAAGACGGTGAACTCAGCGGATACAAAGTAAGCATCAACCCAAATCAGCAAGTATTGAAAACTTCAAAATTAGAAGTAGTTATCAAGTTAGTACCTACGGGAACATTACGTGAAATCATTGTAAGAATTGGTTTAACCTTAAAAACAGAATAAAATGGCGGTAGAATTAGAACCTTTAATTAATGGCAGAGAGTACGGCTGGGCAGACATTGTGGTAAATATCGGAGGCGTACCTGTAACGGGTATTAGAGCTATAAAGTACAATGAAGAAATGGAAAAGGAGAACGTGTACGGTGCGGGTAGGCACCCCGTATCTCGTGGATATGGACGCATAAAAACAACTGCTTCTATCACCTTACTTTCGGGTACAATAATGGCACTCAAAGCCAAAGCTCCAAAAGGGCAATTATTCAGAATAGCACCGTTTAACATAGTAGTAAACTACCAACCCGAGGCGGGGCCTATTGTAACCCACGTGCTGAAAAATTGCGAGTTTACCAAAAACGAATTTGATTGGAAAGAAGGCGATATGAGCAAAGAAGTAGAATTGGAACTTATCGTTTCTCATATTGAAGATAAGTCAATTTAATAACTATTTAAAAAGAATTTAAAATGCAAGAACAATTAATTTGTGGCAAAACGCCCGAAGAAATTCAAGAGTTGAAAAACAAGCACGGACACCTTGTATTGGGAGAGGTGAAGCAAGGGGAAAAAACTTATCACGCTATTTTTAAAGAACCAACTTTCAAAGTATTGGAAGCTACGGGGTCTGTATCAAAAAGTAGTGAGATAAAAGGTACGATAGCCTTGTATGACAATTGTGTAGTTGTGGCAGATGAGGCTTTTAAAGGCAGAGATTTTTTGAAGCTCAAAGCAGTGGAGTGTTTGGCTCATTATATGAACTCGTTTAGCGTGTCGGTAAAAAACTTGTAAGCTCCGCATTGTCGGAGCAAACTACCGAAGTCAATTCACGGATACAGGCTAATGCACTGATACGAGCCAACTTTCACATAGACCCTGAAGGGTTACAATTAAGTCAATGGACAAGGCTTTACTGCGAAGCCCTATGGATAGAAAAATGGAGATTGCAGAACCAAGCCGAACTATTTAAGGCTTTGTTTAGTGGGTAAATTTATAAATCCTTTGACGGAAGAAGCCATACAAAAATTGACATAAAAAAGGTATAAATAAAGCCCCAAACGCTCATAGTTCCACCAAAACCAAATAACCAATGACTAATTAGCCCTAAAATAGCTAAAACAAAAGCTAAACTAACGGAAAAAAGGTAAAGAAATTTGATTGTAACCAATAGATTTTTTAAAAAAATTATCATCGTAATAATCATTTTGTTTAACAAGCCAAAGATACAAAAAAAGAATGGATAATAATATAAATTTCGGAATAAATTTTAATATGAACGGCGAGACAGCCGTGAATGCTTTTTTTGTGGCTTTACAAAACAATATGGATACACTCAATATGGGGCTTCATCAAATCAATCAAACACTTAATGAAACCTCTGACAAAACGGTTAAAGCTATTGAAGGTATTTCTAAAAGTACCGAAACAACTACAAGACTTACCAAAATTAACTGGCTTGCTACATTTGACTTAATAGAAAAAGGGGTAAGTTCTCTTACCCAAATTTCAACATCTGGGTTAGCTTTAAACCAAAATCTTTCAGAACTTTCTGCTATTACGGGGCTTACTGGAAATAGCCTAAAAGAAATTGAAACAGCAGCACGACAAACGGCAAAAGCCTTCGGAACAGATGCCGCTGCCAACGTGGAGAGTTATAAAATGATGCTTTCGCAACTTTCTCCTAACATTGCTAAAAATAGTGAGGCAATGCGGATGATGGGCGAAAATGTTAATATTCTCTCCAAGCAAATGGGGGGCGATACGGTGGCGGCAACGGAAGTACTTAACACTTCGCTCAATCAGTTCGGTGTGTCGATGGATGACCCCATAGCGGCAGCAAAGGTAATGGCAGATATGATGAATACAATGTCCGCTGCTGCCCAACAAGGTTCTGCTGAGCTTCCACAAATCAAACAAGCCTTAGAACAGGTGGGTATGGTAGCCAAAACAACAGGCTTATCGTTTGCCGAAACCAATGCTTACATTCAGCTATTAGACCAAGCGGGAAAAAAAGGTAGCGAGGGCGGTATCGCATTGCGAAATGTGCTAACTACTTTATCCGAAGGGCGATTTACCTCGAAGTTAGCAGCGGAAGGTTTGCAGCAAGCGGGTATTTCGGTAGATTATTTGGCTGATACATCCATTCCGTTATCGGAACGTTTAAAGACATTGCGTAAAATTCAAGGCGATACGGCATTGATGACCAAAGTTTTCGGTAAGGAAAATATGGCAGCAGCTATTGCAATGATAAATACAGCAGACGAGGCTCAGGCTATGGCAGATAGCATCATGGGAACAAACTCGGCAATGGAACAAGCCGAAATCATAATGGAAAGTTCTGCCGAGAAAAATGCACGACTGAAAGCACAAGTTGATGATTTTAGGATTTCCATATTTAATTTAGGAGAAGGTTTTTTTGGATATTCAGGTGTGATTGCTGATGTTATCAATCAAGGAACAAGTCTTGCTCCCGTGTTTATCTTATTAAAAACAATTGTAACCTCCTTTACAGTAGCTACTAAAAGACAAGCTCTTTGGAATGGTATTTTAGCCACTAAAACGGCGATTGTTACAGGTGCTACCAAAGTATGGGCAGTAGCTCAGGGTATTTTAAATGCGGTAATGTATGCGAATCCTATCGGACTAATCATAGCGGCTATTGTTGCTCTTGTAGGTTATATAGCTACCGCAATCAATTATTTCGATAGTTTTGGCTCTACAATGATGCTTTTATTAGGCCCCATAGGAATGCTTATCAGTGCTTTTATGATGATAAAACGCCATTGGGACAGCATCGTAGAAGCCTTTAAGTCGGACGGAATTATAGGAGCTTTAAAGCGAATAGGTCTTGTTTTGTTAGATGTACTGATGCACCCTTTGCAGCGTATTTTGGGGTGGGTGGCTGAGCTTACCGATTGGGATTGGGCAAAAGATGCCGCTGGTTCGGTAGAGGAGTTTCGAGAGCGTATGAACCTCATTACCGATGACGAAAAGAAAGAAGAAACCAAAGATGACGAAAAGAAAGAGATAGCAACAAATCCTATCACGGGCAATCATACCGATGTGTTTGATGTATCCAAAGGTAATAAGATACCTCAAACACCAACCGTTGGCGGTGTAGCCGCTAAACAGGCTACCGAAAAAGAACGCAAAAGTGGTGGCGGTGGCAGTAGTTCAGGTAAGGTGTTGTCGCTTAATGTAAATACCCTCATTGGTAATATAACCATTCAAACAACAAATTTAAAAGAAGGAAAACAACAGATTGTTGAGCAAGTTAAAGAAGCAATGCTCACAGCAGTAGCAGATTTTACAGCAGCATCATGATACAAGTATTCACACCTAACCCAGAACAACTTGCCAGAGGAACAGCGGTACACTTGGCTTTTCGCTTTGGAATGCAAACGGCAAAACCTTTTGAAGTATCCGAGCAAATTGGCGAGGAAGGAACCCCAACCTTTGCTCAATTGAAGGAATTAGAGGGGAAAAATTGGCTGACTTCCTTAGCACTTGCTTTTGAGGATAAAAAAATAATATTTGAAGAATGTATTATTTCTGTTAATCAGGAAAAAAACATTGTAACCACGGCACTACAAGGGCGCAACGGCACGGTTAAGGAATATATTTCTGACGGAGATTATCAAATTTCAATAAATGCTACCGTATCATCGTATGAGGGAGAAGGAACTGATTATGAAACCGTATTGGAATATCCTGAGGACAAAGCCAAGCAAGTGGTTGAATTATTAGAACTGCCTGAAACACTTAGCGTACAGTCTGATTTTTTAGAAGTTTTTGGCATCAAATCAGTTGTGGTAACAGGTTTTTCATTAGAACAAGAAACCCATAGCAATCGCCAAAGTTTTCAAATACAAATGCTTTCAGACGAGCCATACGAAATTAAGCTCCGTAGCACGGAGAGGCAATAAAATTATTTAAGAAATGCTAAAATTGTGTAGTGAAATATTGATTGAAGAATCACCTCACAAGGCGGAGAGTCAGGGTCGAGTATGGGAATTTACTTCCGTAGCAGATTGTAAGATTGTGGAAGATACCGATACACTCACCGATACTTGCGAGCTTCAACTACCTAAAAACATTCAGTGGCAAGAAGCGGTAATAAAAAACGGAAAACCGCCTATTCACAGAGGTGATAAAGTTACAGTGAAATTGGGGTATGATGGAGAACTGACTACTCGCTTTGTAGGTTATGTGCGAAGTGTAGATGCCAAAGCGCCCGTAACGATAAAATGTGAGGATAGTATGTTTATTTTGAAGCTCAAAAAAGCCGAACCCAAATCGTGGAAAAAGGCAAGTTTGAAAGAAGTGTTACAGCATTTATTAAAAGATACAGCTATTGATTTTCAGCTAATAGATAATGATTTGGAGCTGGGAAGCTATCGGATAGTGAAAGAAACCATTTCGGAGGAATTACAGGAACTCAAAGAAAAATATATGCTCAGTTCTTATTTCAGAATGGTAGGAGAAAAAAATGTGTTATATGTAGGGTTAAAATATCCGTTTGACAATCGCAAAAAACACGTTTTCCGACACGGAAAAAATATTGTTTCCGAAGACTTGGAATACCGAAATAAAGACGACATCCGAGCAAGGGTTCAGGCAGAAAGCATCGGAGCAAAGCACAAAAAAACAACTATTGAAATTGGCGATAAAGACGGCGATTTGATTAAAATACGTATTGACGGACTTTCGGAAAGTGAACTGAAAAAGTATGCCGAGAAAACACTCGAAAATTACAAAAAAGACGGTTTTAAAGGTTCGTTTGAAACCTTTGGAACGCCCGAAGTGAGTAAGTGCGATATGGTAGAAATTCACGCCTCTGACGGTAATAGTGGGGTGTATTTGGTCAAGAAAAACGAAATAGAGTTCGGAATGAAAGGCTATCGACAAAAGATAGAATTAGGCAACGCAGTAAATTAAAATGACACTAAAAGAAGCAATACAAAAATTGGCTCAAACAGGCGATGAACGATATGCTAAAAT
The DNA here is from genome assembly GCF_026005215.1 of Capnocytophaga catalasegens. Lineage (GTDB taxonomy): Bacteria > Bacteroidota > Bacteroidia > Flavobacteriales > Flavobacteriaceae > Capnocytophaga > Capnocytophaga catalasegens. The sequence goes on from NZ_BPMA01000020.1 coordinate 21,673, forward strand.
CTGTCAAGTTATCAGCGTAGATACTGAAAACAAAACGGCAGATTTACAGCCTTTGGACGGCTCTTCACCCATTGATGATGCCTATTTACAGGTAGATGATAAGGGCGTTTTTGTGGAGCCGAAAGTAGGTAGCTTGGTGGCTTGTGTGTTTGTAACCAAAGAAATGGCAGTAATTGTAAATCATTCGCAAATCAAGCAGTTTAGCATAAAGATAGAACAAACCGAGTTTCAAATTGACAAAGATGGATTTCTTTTAAAAACAAATGAAATCAATTTTAAAACTCTTTTAAACGAGCTTTTAACGGAGCTTAAAAATGCGATTATTCAAACACCATCAGGGGTGGGGAATTTTTCACTAACGAACAAAAGCAAATTTGATGAATTGGGTAATAAAGTTAATCAATTATTCAAATAGTCGGTAGTACTTCGACAAGCTCAGCAACCACACCGACAGGCAATCAGTAACAAACAATCTAAACACAATGGCACTCAATAAAACAAAATTAGTAAACGATATTATCAAAATCCAAAAAGAAATGCTCCAAAAGGAACAGCAAGATTTTCAGGACTATGCCCAAAAGTTAGCCACAGCCATTGATGAGTTTGTCAAAAGTGGTGAGGTAACTGTTAAAAAGGGAATTTCACTTCAGGCAGGAAGTTATACAGGAGCAACAACCGCAGAAGGTATAGGCACTATTAAATGATATAAAAATGGAACTATTGAAAGAAATTTTATTGCCCGTTATTACCACTTTTGTAGGAGCATTCGTAGGCTGGCTTTTTGGTCGCCCAAAAGAGAAAGCCGAGCTACAAACCAACGAATTAGACAATGTGGACAAAGCCGTAAAAATTTATCGTGAAATGATAGAAGATTTAGGCGAGCAACTGCGAAAAGCAATCACAGAGCTTAATGCAGCCAAAACGACCATTCGAGAACTTGAAAGCACGGTAGAAGGGCTTACAACAGAATTAACCAAATACAAACAATTAAATGGTAAGTCGGTAGCAAAGACAAGCCCCCTAACCCCCGAAGGGGGAACTAAAAACTAACAACTAATCCCTAAATTCTAATCGCTAAAAATAATGAAAGATATTTTATTAGAAAACGATGATTTGCAACTGATTAACGGTGATTTTTTCGCAGGAGAAAGTCAAAATCAGTCCGTTGAAATGTTACTTAAATCAATGCAAGGCGAATGGAAAGAACACCCTGAAGCAGGCTGTGGATTAGAGAAAGCCCAAAACGGTGTTATTGACCGCTTTTTTGCTCGGAACATTCGTGTGCAGTTAGAGGCTGACGGTTTTGATATTGAAAAACTAACGATTAACGAAAAAGGAATTGAACTCAAAGGAAATTATGAATAAGTCTAATACATATCAAGCACACAATAATCAAACTTGGTTGGATATTTCGCTCAAACTATACGGAACGCCTGAATATGCTTTTGATTTAGCCGTTGCCAATGGCAGTAGTATTGTTGATGAAATTGTTGCGGGAGCATTTATTAGCTATGACGCAGAAAAAAAAGCAAATAAAACTGTTTTAGCAATTTACAATAACAACAAAACAAACCCTGCTACGGCATTCAGCGGGGAAGATAAACAAGTGATTGAAAAACCCCAAGGCATCAGCATTTGGGCGATAAATTTA
>NZ_BPMA01000021.1:0-16422 GCF_026005215.1 Capnocytophaga catalasegens
TAAACAGATTATTTTATTTTTCGTTTTGCGGAATATACAATGGAAGATTATAAAGAAATAATAAAACAAATGTTGCTTCGTTATTTCACTCCGATACAAGAACAAGGAGATGAAATGCAAATAAGCACTACGGATATATTGGAAATGGTACAAGGCATCATTCCGTCCAAACCTATTGACGAACACGATGTGTTTGAAGTAATGCAACAATTAGGATTCAAATATGAATTAACTATTGTTGATAATGAAAAAATGTTGTATCTTTGGACTATGTATAGAAGAGATTTTTTAATCTAAAAATTGTTGAGTTATGAAAGATTTATTAACATTACTATTAGCTTTTGTAATAGGATATATCGCCATCTTTTTAATAGTTCCTATATTAGGATTGTTGTATCTCTATTGGAAAACATTTCTGTTGGTACTTGCAATTATTGTTATAGGTGCTATATGTTTTGCCAACATTGATTATAAGAATTAAAAAATAATGTCCTTTGACAAAAACAGATTGATTTGGAAATTTGTCCTATCAATCTGTTTTTTTATGGCACAAAATACAATAACAACCAAAGGCGTTTTAATAATCAACGGAAAACAAGTTGAAAATACATTCAGTAGCTTACGGGCAACAACAGCAAAATTAGAAAAAGAACTTCGCAAGCTCACGCCAGGAACACAAGAGTTTATCAATCAAGCAGAACAAGTCAAAAAGGCACGTACTGCTTTTGAGAAAGTAAAACAAGAAATTCAAGCCACTACTACTGAAATAAAAAAAGCGGAGGAATCCTAAACAATTTTATAGAAAAGATGGGAGGGTTAGGAAATGCTATAACCTTCGTAGGTAGTTTATGGGGTGGTTGGAGAGGAGCTACAACGTTAATAAACGATCTACTAAAAATCTCCGATGCTGTTACCGATGTACAGAAAACATCGGGTTTGGCTCAGAAAGAAGTCGAGGGGCTTTGGAAAGAATTTGGCAAATTCAATACTAGAACCTCTCGTTTGGAGCTAATGAATATTGCTCAGATAGGTGGACGTTTGGGAATTACTGACAAAGAACAACTACAAGAATTTACTCGAGAAATTGACAAAATCTATGTAGCTCTGGGCGATTCGTTTCAGAGCGGATTGGAAGAAGTAACTACCAAAGTAGGCAAACTCAAAAACCTTTTTGACGAAACTAAAAACAGCGATTACGGAACTGCTCTTAATGAAATCGGTTCGGCACTCAATGAGTTGGGAGCTAACGGAACCGCCTCAGAAAGCAATATTACCGATTTCGCAACACGTATCGGGCAATTACCCAATGCGTTAAAACCTGCTATTGACCGAACTTTGGGATTGGGAGCTGCCTTTGAAGAATCAGGTATTGACGCTCAGGTTGCTTCGAGCGGTTATAGTAAATTTGTAATGGTCGCTGGTAAAAACTTAGAAGGTTTTGCTAAGCAGATGAAAATAACAACCGAGGAAGCAACCGCTTTATTTCGTACCAAACCCGAAGAATTTTTTATCAAATTTGGAGAAAGTATGAAAGGACTATCACCCGATCAATCAGCCAAAATGCTAAGCGGTCTGAAACTAAATACACAAGAGGTGCAAAAAGCATTGGGAGTGGCAGGAGATAATGCTAATCGCTTCCGTGAAATGATGGAACTTTCGAGTAAATCAATGTTAGAAGCTACCTCTATTCAAAACGAATTTAACCAAAAGAACGAAAACGCTGCTGCTGTTTGGGAAAAAATGGGGCGTGTTGTTAAGGAATTTTTGACCGATGGTGTAGTTCCTGAATTTTTTAATTGGATAACCAATATTGTAGGATACATTACAGGTATAGTTAACGAAGCAGGAAACAGAATGGAACGTTTCCGAGCAAGATTAAGTTTTCTTGTAAAAACACTATTGGTTGTAACAACCGCAGCTGTTTCTTATCGTGCTGCCGTGTGGTTAGTTGCACTTGCTACAAAAGAAGCGTGGCAACAAACCATTTTATATAATGCAGCAACGAAAGTTTGGCACGCTCTAACAATAGCTGGGCGCAGTCTTATCCTTACACTACGAGTAGCTTTTTCATTACTCACACTTCAAATTGGAGCAGCAAAAAAAGCGATGGACTCTTTCAATACTGCTACAAAATTAAGCCCTTGGGGGGCTATTCTCGCAGTTATTTCAACGGCTATCGTAGCTTATACTGCTTTCAAAAATAAAGTAGATGAAGCTGCCGAAAGTCAAAAACGAGCTAATGAATTGCAATCGGCAGTAAATGAGCGTATGGCAAGTGAGGTTCAAAAGGTTAATGACTTGGTTGCAGTTATAGAAAGCGAAATTACTTCACGAAAAGACAAAGAAAGAGCCTTAAAACAACTCCAAGAAATAGCTCCTGAATACTTTAAAACACTTGATATTGACAAGATTAAGACCCTTGAAGGAAAAAAAGCCATAGACGAGTATGTCAAGTCATTAGAGAAAAAATATCGGACTCAGGTATTGCAAGAACGTATGAATGCCAACAAGTCGAAGTTAGCTGATATGTCAAAAAACAAAGATGTAGAAGTTACATTTTGGCAAAAAATGTTCAATGTAGGAGGTTCTGAACTTGATAAAGACTTAGAAGCAACTTATGACCAGCAAATGGTAAAAGAAAAGGAAAGAGCGCAAGAATATCTAAAACAAGGATATAGTTTAGAAAAAGTAGAAGCCTTTTTGCAAAAACGAAAAAAAACACTTAATATTCTTTATGCTGAAAAAAATGCAGAAATGCGAAAACTCAAAAAGTCTATTACCGAAGATGAAGACGAATATAAAAAATTAGTTGAAGAAAATCCAAATTTAGTTTTAGGAGACACTCCCATAGATGACAGTCCCAAAGAAGGAGATACAAAAACGGAAAACGGAAAAACCTATGTGTTTAAAAATGGAAAGTGGGTTTTACTATCAGATGGAAAAAAATCTTCTAAATACACCGACAATGTTTCCAAAAAAGCGCAAGATGAGCTTTTAAAAGCCGAACGAGAATTTACAAAAAAAACAACAAGAATTACAAGACGAACGTACAGCTTTGCTTGAAGAAAGCCTCGATAAACAACTTTCGATAGTTGAAGTAAAATACGCTCGGAAAAAACTGGCATTACAACAAGAAAACGAAGATATACAACGCTCGATAGAAGATTTACAACAGAAAATACAAGAAGGCGAACAAAAACTTAAAGACCCTTCCGTTTCGGTTGCTGAAAAGAGCGATGTACAAGGAGCTATCGAAGCCTATCAAAAAACCATTAGTCAAAAACAATCTTTGATTGAACAAAACAATCAAAGAGAAATCACACTGGAAGAAACCCTGCAACGAGAACTGAATGTTGTTCGCGAAAAATATTCGATACAACAAATTGACAAGCAAACCAAAGACTATGAAAAAAGAATAAATCGGCTAAAAACAGATCAAGAGTTGGAAATTGCCGAAATCCAAACATTAGATAAAGCCAAACAAAAATTGGAAGAGCAAGGATATAAAGGGCAACTTTCAAAAATAAAAACCTTAGAAGACGCAAAAAAACAGCTGAAAAAACAAGCCAATAAAGAAATTTTGGAAATAACTTTGGAATCGCTTGAAATACAACAGCAACTACTGACAGATGCACTTAAAAATGCTTCGGGCGAAACTACTGAAAAACTTTTGGAAGACTTGGACAAAGTAAAAAACGGACTTGTGCAGGTTAAAAACACTCTAAATGGTGATAGTGAAGAGCAAAATATAAATTCTGTAAAAGGCACCGAAGCAGAAAACGTAGATGTTTTGGGCTTTACAGCAGGACAATGGGAAGATGTTTTTAACAATCTGAATACAACCGAAGGACAACTCAAAGCCGTTGATATGGCTATGCAAGCCCTTGCCAATGCAGGAAGCATGTTTACCGAAGCACAACGAAGTGCCAACGAAAAAGAACTTAAACAATTTACAGCATACCAAGAAAGGCGCAAAAGAACACTTGAAAATCAGTTAAATAGCGGACTAATTACCCAAGAGCAATATTACAACAGCGTCAAACAAATGGAAACTGATGCAGCTAACAAAAAGGCTGAACTTGAAGAAAAACAATTTAAAGCCGAAAAAGCAGGACGATTGTTTTCGGCAATAGGGTAACACGGCAGTAGCTGTTTCGCAAGCCTTGACCGCTCCTTTTCCGTTAGTCCCCATAATGGCAGGTATCGTTGGAGCGCTTGGAGCCGTACAAATCGGGATTATATCAGCTCAACAGCCTCCTGCACGACAAAGCTACGCACAAGGAGGTTATACATCAGGTTTAGGTTTTGCCGATGAAACAGGCCACGAAGTAGCGGGTGTAGTTCATAAAAATGAATATGTTATTCCTGAGTGGCTTCTTAAAGACCCGCAAGTAGCCAATATTGCTCAATGGTTAGAAAACCGTAGAATGGGAGCAGTAGCATCAGCGAGTAATAGCAATGGTTATGCAGAAGGAGGATATACAACGCATACAACTTCGGTAATAGCAGGAGCGCAAGACGAAACAAATCCTGCACTAACCCAAGCACTTCATCGTTTGGCAGATATAATGGAAAAAATAGACCGAGAAGGGCTTGAAGCCTTCCTTATTGCCGATGCTCAAAACGGAAAAAAAATGCACGATGCTATTAAAAAATACGAAGAACTGAAAAACAAGTCAAAACAATGAATTTTCAGCAAGAAAAAATATTTGAAGAAGATGTAGTTAATGAAATCTGCGATTTTATTTTCAACAAAGTAAATGACGTTTTCGGTAAAACAACCGATGTAATTATCTGCGGTTCAGTAGCAAAAATGTTTTCAGGATATTTGCCCAAAAACTACGAACCTAAAGACTTGGACTTTGTTGTACGGAACTATTTTGTATGGAGATATTTACGTACTAATCTGCAAAAATGGTTTCCTGAATATAAAGTAAGAGAAATAGAAAAAGAACGTGTTATTTTATACACTCGTACAGTTACTCTTGAATTTTGGGCAGGAGCAAATGATACACGTAAAATCAATAATAAAACCAATAACATAAAATATATAGATTATGAGTATAAAATTTAAAAAACGAGAACAGGAATGTGATTACATAACAACCAGAGGTGTTGCCACTTCGAATGGAGGGTATTTAACAGAGTTTATTAAAGTATGTTGGTGGAATGAAGTTCCTATACGAAATTGGGGGTTTTCTCCTACTTCAATTTATAAGCGTTGGTCGGAGAAGACTCCCGTTCCTTCTTCGGAATTAGTAACGATTGTTTTCCCTGAATATGATAAAGCGATTGATTATGAACACTTAAAAAATTTCCGTTACAAAATAGTAAAAGGTAATCCACACGGCTATACACCACCAGATGTCATCGAACTTAATTCAGATAAAGATTTAAAAAATATTCCTGCTACTAATGATGGAGCAGTGTCTTTTCGCGTTTCTTATAAAAATTTCCATTTACTCAAAGAAGGACGAAACGAAATAGAAATTGACTGTACCGTAGTAGCTACAAACAAAAACGGAATTGAAGAAGATTTAGGTAAACGTTCGTTTTCTATCATTATTGAAAAAGTAAAACAAGAAGAAATTACTGACCCATATATTACTACTGATAAAAACGAATACTATCTGACCTATATAAAAAGTACAGAAGAACTATTGGGCGATACTTCGGTTAAAGTATCATGTCATAATTTTCCTGAAATACGCAGATTGTATGCTGATATAATACTTACTTATCAAAATAATGATACTATTATTGCTGCTGCTTTCACAGGTTTCGCAGAACAAACTGTTCCTTCAGTTATTATTATGAATGTTACAAAAGGTTCTGATATTAAAGATATTCCCATTGGAAAGCACACACTTTCTAAGTTTATGTCTCAAATGCATACTTCTGTTTAGACAAAAAACATATTTTGGTACGAAAAGAAAATCCAAAAGCAGAATTTCTCAGAGCACATTTCAGTATGGTATTCTTAGGATATGACAAAAAAGAACAAACCATAGAACAAACGTATGAATATGTTTTCTTCAATAACGAAGTTACGTTGTATCCAGGAGAAGAAGTACAAGATTTTTTTGCAGAAATTGAGGCATTGGAACAATTACAAATCAATGAAACGGCGATTGTTTCACCAAGTAATTTGTTCAAAAGTTGTAAAACAGATATTACACTAACAGAAATTGACCAAAAGGGCAATAGTTACAAAACCGAAAAACTCAATACTATTTGGTTTTTGCCTGGTAAAAAACCCAAAGCTTATCCGTATTTGACCAACGGAACTATTCGCCGTACTTATACAAATTCGCTCGTTTGTGTTTCGGCATTGCAAGAAGAATTTCTAAGTAGAAAATTGGGTGAAATAGCTGGAAATTTAGTAGATACCACGCAAATAAATCTATCAAAAATGGTTGTCAATATGTCTTTTCGTAGATTTGTTGCCGACAAAACCTTTGGAGAATTGAACATCATAAAAAAAGGATCATTAGAATTGCACCCAATAACCAACGCTCCCCAAGTGATTGATGTTTTGTTTCAAAACCAAAACTTCTGCCCTGATTGGTTTTCATTTTCAGGAGAATTAGAGCAGTACGAAGACATTACCCATACCATTTCGGAACATATTCGCAACGGCAAAGACTTCAAAGCGCACGTAGAGCGAAAAACAACCCTTAAACTCAATACGGGGTGGTTACTTGAAGAAGAAATCGAACTGCTTACCGAATTGATTGTTTCTCCTTTGTGCTTTGCCAATATTAAAGATAAATGGATAAGACTTATTCCGATAAGTAAAAAATCACTTGTATATGACACCTCGCAGAATATACGTAGTTTTATTGTTGAATTTCAATTATCAAATCAGGACTAATTATGAGAGATTGTTTTGTGGCTGAAAATTTTGCGTTGGATTTGCGCCGTGTTAAAATATCATACGTAGAGCAAAGTCCTCGTTTTAAAGATACATTTTTTACCAAGTATTCTTTTCCTTTTTCCTTCTATATGGACAAAGATTTGCGTACAACAATAGGTAACTATACCAGCTTGAACGTTACCAATCTGAGTGGAAAGCACCAAGGATACCACGTAGTGGAAGGGAAAATACATAAAGGTACGCTTGAAATCTTGGAAGTACAAGGAAATCTTGTTCAAGCACAAATTGATTCAGGATTTGAAGAATTGCCCAATTTTGAAAAAAAACTTGCTGAATTGCCCTTTGAAAGGGTAAAAGTAAATAATATTTACTCGCACGCCAACGAAGTTTGCAGGAAAAAATATCCCGAAGTTGCTTATAATTTTCCGAGAGTTATTTACAACAAACACAAGTCAGACGAGAAAGGTTGGGAACGATTTAATCAATTTATAAACGATAGGCAAAACGGGCAATTTGTAGTGAATGAAACTACACCGCACGTCAATCGAAACATAATGCACCCAATGCCTTATTTGTTGCACGTATTAACCGTGGGGTTTTCAGATGCTGGATACAAATTAGCAGGCGATATACTCGAAGATGAAGATTTCAAACAACGAGTTATTTTTTCAATAAACGAGGATTTTTCTTCAAGTGCTGACCAAAAAACAGATATTCGGATTCGTTCTTCAGAATACGAAAGTTTTGTAGATAATACATATTATTTTAATAAAGAAATTCCGATAAACTACGTTGGAAAGTATCAATTATATGGATTGCTTTCCGTTGGAGGGAAAGGGAAAATAAAAATAAGTGTCAATGGTTTTAGCATTTACGAAAGCACTACCTTAGATGCTAACTTGCTTATCAATTTTGATAATAACACTCGGGGCGGTGTACTGAAAATAGAAATATGGGTGCAAAATTCAACGCAAATTACATATTTTGATGGCACACTTCAAAAGCGGATTTATATTGATAATGGTTCAAAAACATTTGAAATTCATAATTTTAACGAGATTAACTTACAAAATAATGTTCCCGATATTACTTTTGGTGAATTGGTTACTCAGTTGAAAAATTGGAAAAACTATGATTTGGAAATTATTGGCAACAAAGTTTTTATGAATCGAGTAAAACCTTGGGTAAGCCAGCTTGTTGATTTTCGTCCATTTGAAATAGAGCAGCCCACCCGAGTTTTTAATCATAAACGAAGCTTCCATTTGTCATTTGTTGAATTGGACAATTATCCACTTAATAGCGTTTTTATTGACCAAAACGAAATAAAAATGAACAAATCCACAGGACAAGAAACTACTTCACTGAAAATCAATGCATATTGTTTGCCTGTGGAAACATATCGAGGTGTTCCTACAGCTGCTATCAAAAAAGATGATACTTCGGTTTTAGGTCTGATTTATTACAACGGACTCTACGAAGGTGATAATTTAGCTCAAAACCCCGCAGGATTGCATTTGCCTGAAATTCTTAGTATCTGGGCAGATTGGTTTAAAATGAGAATTGATAGTTCGGAACTCAAATGGAGTTTCATTTGCAAAAAAAATGCAATTCGGCATATCAATATTCGTGACACACTCTATGCTTATGGGCAAAAACTTTGGATAAAAGAAATTACTAAAAACGTAATAGACCAACAAATGTATCAAGTCGAATTGGTTACGGAAATCGTAAAATAATAATTACTTTACCGAAAGTAAATGACTATAATCTTCGGGAAGTTCGGCATCAATGTCCCGAAGATACTTTTCTAATGCCGTAATGGTTGTATGTCCAGTGATGAGCATCAATTCTGATTTGGATTGAAAGGGAGAATATTTTTTGCGCAACTCTTGATACAATTTCGTAATATATGTATGTCGAAAGGAATACAAACCATAATCTTTGCCCAAGCCCAATTCTTCTTTTACTTTTTTAAATCGCTTGCTCCAATAATCTCGTTTGTTGGTTTCAGCAGTATCCCATTCGCCTACACCATTCGGAGCAAAAATGAAAAACTCAGGATTTTCATCTTTCAAATACTGAATATCTTTAAAAAGTATTTCGGGGATAATTTTAATTTTAACCAATTTATTTTTGGCTCGAACATTCAGTTTAGCATCAACAAAATCAATATCTTTTACCTGCAAGCGGCATACTTCTATTGGGCGCAAAAAGTTATATGATACAAATTTCACAAACAGCAAAAGGGCTTTGTCTTTCTGTTCCAAAAGAGTAAAAATGCTTTCTTCTTGCGTTTTTGTATAAGTTTTATTACGCTCAGGCTTAGCTTTTAATACCTTGATTTTAGTAACAAAGTTTTCGGGAATATACTCGTTATCTTCCAAATATTTAAAGAAGATTGATAGACTTGAACGTGTATTATTCCTATTTTTTGGGCTTGTATGCTCCAACACATCATTAAGAAAATTCAGTATCGTTTTCTTAGTAATGGATTGTACAGAACGCCCATAGAAAGCATTGGAGGTAAGCCATTTTTCAAATAATTTCAATCTGTATTTATAATCTTTGAAGGAGCTTTCTCTCATTGTGGCTTGTGCGTTTTTTAAAGCCAATTCAAAGGCTTGTTCAATACCAATGATTTTACTTTCATTATAGGTGTTTTCGTAAGGATTGATAGTACCTTTAGCCAATGCCTTTTCAAGTGCATCTCGAAGTACTTTAATAGCTTCTTTTCTTTCGAAAAATTTTTTATATTTTCGATTAACTCCTAAATATATGGGAGTTTGTCGCTCCATCAATCCCGTTTTAGGATTTCGAAAGGAAAAATACACATACCAACGCTTAGATAAATCGCCATTAGCATCATAAATTTTGGGCGTAGTATATAGACCTCTGTTTGTCATAGCGTATGCGTTAGTGTATTCGGTTTCGTATGCGTTTTTTAATTTGTTGTAAAAATCAGACATAAAAAAAGAGTGATTTAAACATACAAATCACTCTTTTTCAATTATTTATATTTTCGTAGCGAAGGGGGGACTTGAACCCCCGACCTTTGGGTTATGAATCCAACGCTCTAACCACCTGAGCTACCTCGCCAAATCTTATTTGCGAACGCAAAATTACATTTTTTTTTTTAATCTACCAAATTTTAGATAAAAATATTTCAAAAAAAACTCTGTTTTTCAACAGAGTTTTATAGAAGACTTTGAATATTAGAAGTTTTATTTCTTTTTCAAAATATAATTCTCAGCAAGTTCACTAGTTATAATATTCCCTTCAATATCTAAGTATAATACTTTGTCCTTTTCAACTTTGTACAGAGCGGACATATCTTTAATACCATCTAAAGTGATTATACCTCCTATAGTCCAAGAGAATTTTCCTTTGTAAGTGTCTTTTAATACCTCTTTTTTACCCAAGTATTCTTGAGTCAATTCATAGGTATCATCGCTATTCAATTTTAAAGTTGTTTTAATTCCTTCACAATCTGCACAAGGAAGAGTTCCTTCATAAGAACCTTCAAAGCCATCTACTTTGAGAGTGTTTTCTATTTTTTCCATAGTTTTGCTTACTGCTATTTCAGCATTTTCCATAGATTGTTCAGCAACTTCTTTTGCTTTGTTTGCATTGTTGCAAGCTCCCATCATAAGAGCAACTACACTTAGGGTAACAAAAATTTTTTTCATACAATCAATTTTTTTTAATCATAAACTTAAAAAAACACATCAATAATTATGCCAAAAATGTATATTCTTTTTATAAAACTCTTCTAAATTTATTACAAAGACATCTAATAAATTGATTTTATTTTCGTTAAGTGAATTTTTATTTTGTTAAGTATTAAATAAGTGTCTTACAAACTGATAAAAAAGTATATTTTTTTGTTTCAAACTATTATGTTTCACTTTGTACGTTCTCATCGCCTCTATTAGTTAAAATCCGGAGGTGTTAAATTGTCATTTTTTGCCTCAAAAATTGATTTTTTATTACTTTTTTGCTATCAAAATAATATTTTTAGCTTATTTAATTGTAAAATAAACCATTTACAGATTTAAAAAATCTTGAATATTATAATCGTCCAGAAGACTATTTATTCTACATTGATAGTAAGTACTATCGATTGCCCAGAAAGTTTATCTGTTATCGTTACATTAGCGGTACCTGCTTTTTTGGCGTTAATATTAAGGAAATATTTCTTTTCAAACGAAAAAGAATCTAACTCTACAATGGCTACACTTTTATCTGAACTGCTAAAGGTAAAATCACCACTTCCTGTAATAGAAACTGCACTTGGGTAAGTTCCTACTAAAAAATTACGAGTTGCTGAACTTCCTACGAAAGCCAAATCAGGTGCTTTTTCTACAATAACATTTAAAGTATAAGACGTATCGCCGTCAGAAACTTCAATTGTAGTGCTTCCTGCTTTTAATCCGCGTACATAGATGTAATAATCGCCGTATCCATCTTTTGCCGCTCTTGCGGTGACTATCGTCGGGTCATGCGAAGTGAAAATCGTAGGTTCACCTGAATATATCTGCGTGGTTTCTTCTTCGCCCTGTGTTACGGTAAGATTTTTTCGTCCAATATCTAATTTTTCCACTACTTTTACAGTAATCACTTTGGTCTGATTACTTTGTGTATCTTTGAGGGTAATGTTTGCTTCTCCTTTTTTAAGACCTTGCACTGTGATAGTGTTACTTGCTAAGCTAATAGAAACAATTTCTGGCATTGAAGAAGTAACTTCATAACTGCCTGAACCTGAAATAATATTTATTGTTTTTGTTCCTTTCTCAGTAATTACCAATGTCTCTGACGATACTACTAATCCGGATGCCGCAACACTTACTCCTATTGTCTCAATCTTATTTGTCTTAGTGTCAGTAACTTCTACTTGCGTTATTCCTACTGCTACGCCTGTGATAATGATTATTTTATCTTTTATAGTAGCTTCTGCTATGGCTTTGTCTTTTGATACAGCTGAAAAAGGTCCTTCTCCCGAGAGAATGTTTATATCTCTGGTTTCTCCTATTTTTATTGCAATGCTCTTATTATCTAAAGCAATTGACTTCCAAACATTTACTTTGATTACAACGCTTTTTTCTTTGCTGTCGGTAATTGTTACGGTTGCTTGTCCTTCCGCTTTTGCCTCTATGGTAACTTGATTTGCTTTGACAGAAGCAGTTACTTTGCTTTCGTCAGATGACTTTACACTATATCCTCCATTCCCATCAGTAATGCTAACAATTTCAGAAATTCCCACCAAAAGCCCCACTTCGCTCTTATCAATTGTTAAATTTTTTACAGGCTGCTCCACCTGCTTGTTATCATCTTTGCTACAAGAGATTGTCCCTACTAATCCTATACTGGTTAGTCCTAATAATAAACCTATTTTCTTCATTATAATAAATTATTTACTTGTTATTTTATCTTCATAATCGCTCCAAACTTCTGCATTTTTGTAATCATCTACACGTGCTACAGGAACATAAATATGCTTAAAAGCAGCCAATTCATCATTGTACAACGAACCTTCTAATGTAGGAGGCATTACAGGTTTCATCGTAATAGAAACCAAACTCTCACAACCTGAGAAAATATTTTCCCCCATATTGGTTACTTTAATTGGAATGGTAATAGAGGTCAGTTTTGTACAACTTAAAAAGGCTTGTTCCTCAATGGTTGTAACTCCTTCTCCTATGGTTACTGAAGTAAGATTACTGCAATCCCAGAAAAGAGTGGCTGATAATTTAGTAACCTTGTTTGGAATTGTGACACTTGTTAAGGCTTTACAATCTGAAAAAGCAGATATTCCAATTTCTTCAAGGGTTCCAGGCAGTTCAATAGAAGCCAATTTTCCGCATCCATTAAAAGCGGTATCTCCTATATGAGTTAATTGATTTGATAATGTAATGGTAGTCAACTCTCTACAGTCTGAAAAAGCATCTGATTTCAATTGTTTTACTCCGTCAGGAATAACCACATTGTTAAGTTTATGACAGGATTTGAATACTGATTCTCCCATTTTTGTTAGTGTTTGAGGTAATGTGATGGTTACTAATACTTTACAACTATAAAAAGCACTGCCCTCTATGGTAGTTACCCCTTCTGGAATCACTAATGATATTAATGGAGAATTTTCAAAAGCACGTTCTTTTATGGTTTTCAGTCCTTTAGGTAAAGTAATATTCGCTATTTTTGAACCTAAAAAAGCTCTTGCTCCGATGGAAGTTACCTTGCTTAGCACTGGGTCATTTTCCATATCAAGAGTTGTAAGTTCTTCGTCAAGCCATTTTACCAAGGTTTCTTTATCGTTACTCAATTGATAATAACTTTCTGGAATAGGCGTTTTTACGATTACCTTAACGTGTTGTGCCTTATTGGTTTTGGTATCAGTAACGGTTATTGTAGCTGTACCATCGGCAATAGCTGTGATGGTAATATTTGTTCCTGAAAGCTCGGCAGTTGCAACAGGTTCGTTATCAGAAGCTACTGAATACGTTCCACTTCCTGATTGTATTACAATTGTTGCTTTTTCAGCTTTTTGAAGAGAAACTTCCACTTTATCCAAAACTAATGCGTTGATAGTAACACTGATAGAAACTTTCTTTCCTTTGCTATCGGTCACGGAAATATTACTTTTCCCTGCTTTTGTCCCGTAATGGTAATTACTCCCTCTTTTTCAGTAACCGCTACGTTATCATTATCCGATTTAAGTTGGTAACCTCCATTTCCTGAAACAATTTTTATGGTTTTGCTCTCTCCCTCTAAAATAGTTAGAGCATCATTCTCCACCTTGATTTCGTGAACAACAGGTGGTTCTTCTACTTTATTGTTATCTTTTCCACAAGAAACGAACATTGCTAATGTAATCATTAGCCCTAAAATAAATTGTATTTTTTTCATTTGATAATAAAATTAGTTAATTATTGAGAGTGCAAATATAATTATTTAAACTGAATAAAAATAACAATTTGATAATTTTTTTTATAAATAATTTGTATTAACTAAAAAATATAGCAAATACAAGATTTTATCTCCTAATTTCCTATCTTCCAAACCAAAAAAAGAGCATTCATAAAGTCTCAGACCTTACAAATGCTCTATTATAAAACACGTAATTATTATGAAACAAACTCTATTTAGGAAGAACGAACTTAAATCCTTTCCCACGAATTACAAAATTTGTATCACGAACTTCTTCAATATAAACAGAATATGTTCCTGTCTTTACTGAAAAACTGTCAGGATATGGATACGATTTTATTTCTACTCGAACGTTTTGTTTTTTTTGAGGATTAGCAATATGAGAAACGCGTACGGCACTTCGTTGTATAAATCCTTCAAAAAAGCCATATGGATTCATACTATGAGATAAAACAATTCCTCCATTAGGTTGTTTTATCACCATTTTAGGTTTTATATATAAAAGTGTACGTGATGAACTATTATAATAACCTATCTTGTCTGCAATTCCTTCCGACTGTACTAATATCTTGAGCTTTTTGGGCTCTACATTTTTCGAAATAGCCGTAATGGTGGCTTCACCTTCATTCAGAGCTTTTATTTCTAAGATATTGGTACGACCATTCCATTTAACATCTAAAATTTCGTCAGGATCATCAATCTTTAAATTGACAATATCACCTCCACCTGTTAAACTAATAAATTTACTTTCGTCTCGAGGAAACAATCTAACAAAATCCTGGCTGATGCTTATCTCTTGCGGAATTACATTTATTTTAAGATATACTTTTCTATCATGAGAAGTAATAGTAGCAAAAGTTTCTCCTTCAAGCAATCCTTTAATTTTCAGCGTGTCTTTATGAATAGTTACCTGAGCGAGTTTTGAATTTTCAACGTTTGCCAAAAATTTCTCATTCCCTCCTGATAAAACAATCTTTCTTTCAGTAAGTTTATTTATAGAAATCTCTTTGAGCGACTCACTCCCCTTCCCTATTTTAATTTCTGGATACTCATCTTTGTTTTCTTTTTCACAAGACATCAATCCCATAAAAACAGCTAACAAACTCATTATTATAGTATGTTTCATAATAACATTATTTACTTTTAAAAATATCAATTGCATTACAATTTCTTTCGATGTCAGGCTGAGCGAAGTCGAAGCCTCGTCATTATAAGGCTTCGATACACATACTCGCTTTCGCGACTTTGCTCAGCCTGACAAAAATTACTTACTTTTCTCTATATCATCTTTTCTATTTACAAAATGTAAATGATTTTACTTCACATCTAAGTAATAATCCAACTCCCACTTCATATTTGGAGTCTCTTCGATGATGATTTTTAGCGTTTGCTTCCCTTTTTTAGGAAAAGTAAGCTGATTATTGGTCGGAAATACCTGTTTTGAGTTTATAAAATACTGGATTTTTGCATTTTTGTTCGCCAAATCATTATAATATAGGTCGATTGTTTGAGGACATTCTCCATCAATGTTAAGAGTACGCAAATGCGGAACACGTTCCATATCATTTTGACTTCTTATCATATTGCTAGTAATCGCATTTATCTCTTTTGAAAAGTCAGAAAATTCAACTCCTTTTAAGGCACGAACTTTTATTTTATAACTTTTCTGAGGTTCCAAACCAGTAATCAAATATTGATTTGTTTGAGACTTTCCTACGGATTGATTATTAACAAAAACCTCCCATTGCAGCCGTTTGTCAACTTCTTTGTCCCATCTTACTTCAATTTCTCGCTGATATCCTCTAACAGAAACTCCTGTTGGAACTGAAACACCTCCACCGCCACCATTGCCCTGATAAACCAACGAAATATCATCAATGCTAATGAAACCACTACTTTGCGATACATAAAAAGCAATTCCCATTTTGTTAATCCCAACAGGAACGGTAAGCGTAACTTCTCGTTTTTGCCATTGGCTTGTAAAAGAAACCTTTCCGAGAGCTTCCCTCTTTATTCTGTTATTTCCATCAAACCAAGATACATAAAGCTCCATATTTTGGGCAGGTACGTCTCCTTTATACCAATATGACAAAACGTATTGTGCATTTGCCTCTACATCAATTACATTTGTCTCTCCTTCTTGACGAAGATAAAAAGTTCCTGCATTAGCATAAATTTTAGCAGCATAACTTCCCGAATGTGCATCGGAAGACCGCTGATAAGCAAATCCATTAGGAAAATACCAATTATCAGGTCTGCTCGAACTTCCTTCTTCAAACCCTCCGTTAGGGACTAAATTACTTTGTGCTTGGGCAACCAACCCCACCATTAAAAATAGTATGAATAATCTGTATTTCATCTCTTTTTCTATTTATATCTGTTTGATATTATTTTATTGTTTTTAATTTCTTAATAAAGTTTTATGAATTAAATAAAATCTCATCAAAAAATTTATTCATTCCAGATGATTTAACTCATCTATCATTTTGTTTTCTTTCTAAAAAACCATAAAAACTTTTTAAATTATCTATTTTTTATTGTTTTTTATCAGGGACATACTCTATCCCTAATAATTTTTATCCTTCTCCAGTAGGGAAACACTCTATCCCTGATGATTTTTA
>NZ_BPMA01000021.1:16489-23793 GCF_026005215.1 Capnocytophaga catalasegens
GATGATTTTTATCCTTCCCCAGCAGGGATACACTCTTTCCCTAATGATTTTTATCCTTCCACAGTAGGGATATACTCCTTCCCTGATGATTTTTTGAATTTCCTTGTTAAAAATAAGAACAATCTATCTGTTTTTGAATATTTATCAACTTCCTTTTTACTGATTTCTTCTTAATGAAAAGAAAATCCACTTTACTTTATCTTTTTATATCATTGATTGAAATTCCGAAAGGTTTTCCTATTTCGGAAGCAATATTCTTTAAAGAACCTTTATGATTAACATCGGAAAGGAGCTTATCTTTATCCCACAAACCTTTATCATTTTTAAGTTCTTGCAGGTAACTTTGAACCTCCTCATACGTGAAATAAGGTTTTCCCTCTGCGTTTCTGGCAAATTGCATCGTGTAAATAAGTCCGTACGCACGAGAAATAAAAGGAAATGCATAGCCCGTCCCTTCATCCATATTGACTAAGGTATTTTCACCCACCAAAATATCCACAATCTGAATGGCGATGGCTCGGGAAAGTTCACTTCTGATGATTTTCAGATGTTTTTTCATATCCTCATAACGATATCTTCCCAGCTCAATACGCCCCTGAACAAAAGCATTAAAGAGGGTTCGTTCGCTATCTTTGAGCAAAGCAATTCCCTCAGCTTGTACCAGTGGTCGCAAGAAAGCGAAGTATCCGTACGCCAAATCCCAATGATGTTCCAACTCGGTGTAATTCCTTCCCACCAGTAATTCTACATTTTCGTGTTTGGCGATAAGCTCGGCATTGTCAAAAAATTGTTCGTCCAAGTGATAATTCAGGATTTTATCCAGATAAATAGCTCCCATTAGTGAATTGTTGAAAATTTCAGCTACCACTAAGCCTTTTTCATCTGCAAAGGAAAGATTTACATCACCGATACTCTGGCCGATATATCCCGTGCGTCCGTAATTAGCAGGACGATTTCTGTGATCAGAAGGATTGGCTTCTCCTCTTCCTGCAATCGCACTCGATACATCAATGAGCGTTATTATATCTTGTTCAATAACCGATTTTTTAGCAAGATGCAAAGGCGAAGTAGCTATTTCTTCTTTCGGTCTTAGGTGATACATTCCGTTGGTAAACAATCCCATTACCTCATCGTAATTGCTTTGATTTGAAATCTGAGCTCTTTTCAGATAAGAATTATAGATTCGGTCGATAGGCTCTTTGACCAGTTCGCATTCCAACACGTCAACACTACTACTTCCGTTGCGGGAAAAGCTGTACTTGAGTTCGAGAGGCAAAGGCTCTACGTACGCCGACTCTACCGTCTCTCCCTCGCCTTTGTTACACCCCAACACCAAAAGGGACACTATTAAAATTGTATATTTCCACATATTTTTTCTATTTGTAAGAACAAGAAACGCCTTGTTCAGTTGGTTATTTAATTTTGTTTTTTGAAATTATATAAAAGTATAATAAACATAAGTAGGTATTTTTGTCAGGCTGAGCGAAGTCGAAGCCTTGTAATGATAAGGCTTCGACTTCGCTCAGCCTGACACTCAAAATCATCATCATACCTTTATAAAATCATTCATATTTTATTTCAATTCTCGATACAATTTGCTCCGCTATTGCTCCAACACATTTATGGCAAAATAATATACTCACAATACGGAGACGGAATTCTGTTGGGACCTTCATTGTTTTGCGATTGTTCGGAACTAAGAGTCGGAACGACAATCAGTCCATCTTTTGAAACAGCTGTGATACTGGCTTTTATGTTCGAACCTCTATCGCCAATTCCGTTGACTAACAAATACATCGGATAGCCTGATTTCACTCGAAACGTTTTAGAAAATTCCACTCCATCGGTAAGTTTGTGAGTTATATTGCTGTTCGAAGCGTCTGACCCCACTGCAACAATTTGCTTTTTGTCATCAATAAAACGGACTTCAAATCTGGCAAGTGAGGAAGTTTGTGGAGCTTCTCTGTACTGGCATTTTATGGTTACGTCGTACTCCCGCTGGTTATCAATGGAAACCCCAGGATAGCGATAACTACTCAAAGCATCGTTGGGATTGCACAATCGGATATTCATATCCTCGTAGGCATTTTCAGGTTTTTCAATTCCCTTCCAAGGAAATAATTTGCTGTAATCTTCCTCCACTGGGTCGCTATCTTTTACATTGCAGGAAAAAATCCCCAATAATATTATTAAAAATAAATATTTTCTATTCATTGTTATATTATTTTTTTCGTTTGTTTCTATTTGTCAACTATTTCGGCAACAAAATGCGTTGGCTCACCATCAGGATAAAGATGTTTGCTTACAAACATATATCTTTTATAAATAGGGTCGTACACTTTGACCAATTCGCATACAAATGTATCTCCTTTTCGCTCAAAATCATAAAAAATATAGTTCTTATCGTACCGAATTCCCGTTCTGAACGTAATTCCTTGCTCTGTTCCTACATATCCTGAACCCAAAGCGTAACTCTCATCGGGAACTGTAATATTTGGATTGGCATTCCATTTCTTACCTGCCAAAAACACATAATACCGATTAGCTGTCATTCCTTTAAGAAAACGATTATATGCAGGAGTTCCTGTATTAGTTTTAATAAAAACATCACTTTGGAAAAAAGCCCTATTTCCTTTTCGGATAATTATTTGTGGATTTTTCATTTCTGCAAAAAATGTTCTGTTTTCGTATGCTTTTTGAACATTATTTTCTGATTGATGCTTCCACGCCTGTTCCGATTTTAGCTTTTCAAAAATGATGTATTCACGAGCAGGTTCAATAGAATTAGTGGTTTTGAACAATAAATTTTGGTCAAAATCCTTACGCAAATACAAAAAATCAGACTTGCCTTCTAACTGTTCGTTTACTAATTGATGAATGTAATTATAGGTCGTAAAACTAAGTTCCGTAAAAGTATTTTGCTTTATTTCAAACTGACTTTCTTTGTATTTTGTGCTACTTTTTGAGTCAAAATCAGCAAGCATTTGTACTATTCCATTTTCAGAGAATTTCATCAAAAAATAATAACCTCCATAACCATATTGATCTCTATAATTATATAATCCTTTTTTGAAGATTTCATCCTTATTAGAAAAAGTCAGTGAATCCGTTTTTGGAAAATACATTACTTTCCAACCATACGGAGCTTGAATGAGTTCATTTCGTAACTTATTGATATTTTGTAAGTTTATTTGTGAAGGAGAGATTCCATTATCTTCTTTTTTACAAGAAAAAAGTCCTATTATAGCCAACAGAATAAGATATTTTTTCATATTTTATTGATTTACGTATGATTTAAGTCGCTGAATGCTGATGGTTTGCATTCGTTTGAGATTGATTTTGATTTCCTTTTTGAAATAATCTTCTACAAATTCTTGCTTTTGACGAAGTTTTTTTACTGCCTCTTGAGCTGCTTGCTGGTCTTCTGGGTCGGAAGGATTAAAAGGTATTCCTCCCAATGCGATAGCGTTTTCAACGTCTTTGGCACTATGTGTTAGATAAGTGCTAACTACCTCAGCCATATCATCTTCGGAAGAAAGCATCGAATGAATAGTAAAAAAACCTCTGCGATTGGCTCTAATTCCTTCGGTACTAACCACTTCCGACACCGAGCTTCCGTTATTCAACACTTCCTCGCAATTGGCTTTATATAATTTCCCTTGCGTGGTCACATTTTTCCCAACGCTGAAAAATCCCATACGAAGCGTCAGAAAATCTTGGTCGGCTTTTACCACATAAGCAAACGATTGGTTGGCTTGTACATCTCGGTCTTTTGTACAATCAGAAGCCTTACGGATATATTTGGCAATGGGCTCTCTTTCAGGCAATTCTTTCGTATTAGACACATATCCTCCTGAACTGATTTTCAAAAATTTATCTCGGTCGTAAGGCAATAATTCCATCAATCGTTTGGCAAATTGGTGGTGTACGCTTCGCATTAGAGTAAAGACTTTAGCATAATCTTTCTCATCGAAATTATTGACATCGTACAAGTGCATTTCTGTCGAAGTAGCCGCAGTGTTCGACAATAATTCCACTCCATTTTCATCAACATTTTGCCCTCCATACATATAAATCTTAATCGGATTTTTTCCTTTTAAGAAATCCTTTCCGCCCACATTTGCCAATGTATAAGTTTCGAGCCACAAATGCTTTATGGTTTGCAACACTTTTTGAATATTTTTAGCCTCTGGCGGATAGGTGTAACTTCCTTTTGGAGCCGTGTTTCCGTCCCAACGATAATTGACCTCAATTCCGTAAGGTAGGGTAAATTCGTTGCGTATCCAAGTATCCAATTCGGTGTAATTGCGTTGCACAATGTTGGCTTCCACCACACTTTGGTCGGATAGCTTTTCTTTGTTACAACTGAGCAAAACCAATGTTAATATTATGTATATTCTTCTCATTATATATTGATTATTTTTTATTTAAGCGGAAAGGACACGTCCTTTCCCTACAAATTATCTTGGATTGGGTGCTAAACCTCGATTGATGGCTTCAGCAGGAATTTGCAATAACTTTCGTGGATCTTCCTTGCGAAGCGGTTGATAAATCGGATTTTTAGAATTTCGGCGAATGGGAATGTAAAATCGGCGGATGTCAAACCAACGCAATCCCTCGTGCAGAAATTCCTTCTGACGAAAATCCGAAATGATTTTGACCAAAGCCAATTGCTTTAAAGTCAGTCCATAAAAAGGACTATACACTTCATAAAAACTACTATTGATTGATGTGTACGACTCGTTAGAACACGACGGAACAGCCAAATTTCCGTATTTTCCTCGTATATATTCTTTCAAATCTTCAACCGATTTTTCGTATTCACGCTTCATTGCGTAGGCTTCCATTCGGTTAAGCAAGACTTCATCAGTGGTGAAAAGCACATTGGTTACGTACAAATCTTTGGGCTTCGTTCCTGTACTTCCCAAAAGAGACAATTCATCGAACTTGGCAATATACACTCCGTTATTTACAGGTCTTTCCGAATCTGAAAACAAATAAGTTGTTACATAATTGAGCTTTCTTCCTGCATCGCTATCACAACCATCAATGCCTTTTGAAGCAAATATCTCACTGATTTTTTGGTCAGTAAATCCGTATTTATCAACGGGTAAATTGCGTTTCCAACGCGACTCGGTAGTAGTAATTAGCAGATTAGCAGGTTCTTCCGTTGCGGTATAGGTAACGAACAAAGATTTACGATTATTGCCGTGCAATCTGGCGTAATGTTCCCAATTTCGCAAGGCTTGTTTCGGGTTGCTTCCCAGAACGTAATCGGCATACTCAATAACCAAATCCCATTCGCCTTTTATCAAGTAAAACCTCGAAGCAAAGGCATAAGCCGCTTTTTTATTAAAATGAAACTTAGGTTTTTTGTAAAAATTATCATCAACCAACGTAATTCCTAACTTTAAATCGGCTTCAATTTTTTCGTAAACCTCAGCAACTGTTCCGCGTTTGTAATTGACCAAAGCGTGTTTTTCGGGTTTGGTAAGATACGGAATACCAGCACTATTCTTGGCTTTTTCTGTTCCGTAAGGTTCTGCCCAGATGTTTACCAACATAAAGTGCAAATACGCTCGAAGCAAAAAAGCCTCGCCGTACAAAGCCTTCACGCGATCCGTTTTCGGATATGAAGCCAACAATTCCAACGCTTTATTTGCCTGTGCGATACCTGCATAACACGCATTCCAGTAGTTCAAAGGCGTGTCCAAATCTTCTTGGTCGTAATCCTCCCAGAAGTACATCGCTTCGTTCAGACGCGTGTGTACCCCTCCGATTCGCTCCTCAACATTATCGGTTCGGGCTTCCAAAAAAGCAAAATAACTCGCCTGAGGATAAGCTCCTGTAAGTAATTCTGCTATTTTTTCTTCCGAATCAATTGCCACATTGAGCGACGAATCAGGGTCTTTATCCAAAAAACCTTGACACGAGGTCAGAAACAAGCCTACTAATGTTAGTTTTATGATTGATTTCATATCTTTTTGATATTTACGCATATTTTTTTCTATCTTTTATATTCCCTACCTCGTTCTAAAAGGAAATATTTTATGTTAAAATTCATACTTCTTGTGGTTTATCTTCCTAAATCTAACTGCACGATTCGCTGATTGAAATTTTTATAAAAATACGGAATTTTGTAAAACATTCTCGATATCCACGGAAAGCGTCCGTTGTCGTAATCGCTCATATAAAATTCGTTTTGTAGGTGAATATTTTTGTTCCATTGCTCCATATCTTTGGTGTTGAGTAACGACCATTTGAATTCGGCTTTCCCCGCAGTTTTTTTCACGGAATCGTGGTTCTTCGCTCGTCCAACCCCTTTGTAAAATAGCATATCAAAAAGTACCGAAGTACGCACCCCTTCAAAACGAGAACAAAGCTCATTGAAAAAATCCTGAACTTCCTTCGGAGTGAAGTACATTAGTACGCCTTCGATGATTATCAAAATGGGCTTGTGATGCAAAAGCACTTTATCTACCCAACGATAATCGAAAAGCGATAATGGCAAAAATGTATTTCGTTCGTCCTCTGTTAATAGTTGTTTTCGGATACTAATAACTTCGGATAAATCAAGGTCGTACCAATGGGTGAAAGACGCTGTTTTCAGTCGGTTGTAACGCGTGTCCAAACCTGCTCCCAACTGAATTACCACCGCATCGGGGTACTGATTCAGGAACGTTTTCGTCTGCTCATCCATCAGTTTAGCTCGAATGCAAACGCCTATTTGCGACATTTTTGCACCTTCAAACTTTGAAAAATCATAATCAACCCGCTCCATCATTTCGATGGCTTTTT
Source organism: Capnocytophaga catalasegens (assembly GCF_026005215.1). Lineage (GTDB taxonomy): Bacteria > Bacteroidota > Bacteroidia > Flavobacteriales > Flavobacteriaceae > Capnocytophaga > Capnocytophaga catalasegens. The sequence continues at coordinate 23,288 of NZ_BPMA01000021.1, forward strand.
CATCACGAATTAACGCATCAGCTCGTTTGCTTTCTGTGGCTCTCGCCCATAAAGTGATGAGCATCGTTTCGGGAATATCCCCTAATTGAGTTGTTGTTATTTCGTTTTTCATTTTACTTATATTTTTTCAAATACTTTTCATTTACAAATCGGATATATTTTACCTCAACCAATTCATTTTTGTGCTTTTCTCCGCATTCAAACAAAAATATGGATTACCAAAAACAAAAACCTTTTATTCTTACTTTTCAGGATTTGCCCGAAGCGTCAATCCGAATGTTTTTAACCTTTCGGTATTTGCCCGAAGCGTCAATCCAAGTGTTTCTACTTTTCGGGATTTGCCCGAAGCGTCAATCCAAGTGTTTTTACTTTTCGGTATTTGCCCGAAACGTCAATCCGAGTGTTTTCATCTTTCAGGATTTCCCCGAAACGTCAATCCGAGCGTTTTCATCTTTCAGAATTTCCCCGAAACATCAATCCGAGTGTTTTCTACCTTCAACTAATTA
>NZ_BPMA01000021.1:23847-48678 GCF_026005215.1 Capnocytophaga catalasegens
AAACCCCAAAACGAGCGTTTTCTATCTTTAACTAATTAGGCGAAGCTCCAATCTGAGTGGTTTCAGTTATTGTCATTTCGAGCGAAGTCGAGAAACTTACTATTTCTCTTAAAAAGGACTTCGACTTTGCTCAGCCTGACAAGTGAATGCCATTAACTTTTTAGTGAGACGAGACGTGTCTCGTCCCTACGGCATTAAAACCCAACATTTACCGTCAACGTGAATTGTTTTGGCGTTGGCAGCGATACCCCACCTGAACGATAATACTCGGGGTCTTGACCTTTAAGACGTTTGTCCGAATAAATCAAAAACGGATTGGTAACCTGCCCTCGTACATTAATGGTACTCAAGCCGAATTTCTTTGCATAATGTTCTGGAACGTTGTAACCAAGTGAAATGTTTTTCATTCGCACAAAACTTCCGTCGGCTACCCTATTTTGCGAATAATTATAAGTATTATACGCCCGTTCGATATTCTCCTCGCCAATAAGTCGGATTAAATCTTGCGAAGGCAACGCAGGAACTTCCGTTCGCCACTCATCACCTGGGGCAATCCATCGGTTGTAATATTCAGTTGAAAAAACGTTTAGGTCGGCAAAGGCTGGGTCGAACGACGGATTTAACCGAATTTTATTCCCCGCCTGTGCCGTGATGAAAAACGACAACTCCCAATTCTTATACTGAAAGGTGTTCGATAAACCACTATTCACATTTGGCTCAATCGAACCGTGATAAATCAAATACGTTTTAGAATACTGGGCGTCCAGAAAATCGGCTCCCGCAATGTTACCATACGCTCGGTTATTAAGCGGATACAAGCCAAAATCAAAAGTCGGTAATCCGTACGAATTCAAACCTTGATAGTTGAACGAAAAGAGCGACCCTTTCGGAAACCCAACGATGTTCCCGCGTCCTGCCCCAGCAACCATATCAAAGGTGTTGGGCGTATTAAGCAATCGGGTGATTTCCTGATTCATATAACTTATGGTAAAGTTGGTTGTCCATTTGAAATCGTCCGTCAAAATGTTTTTAGAATTTAAAGCCAATTCCACGCCTCGCGTACGCATATCGCCAAAGTTAGCGTATTTGTAGTACTGCCCACCCACGCCCGAAGTGCGGATAAGGTCAATCAGGTCGAACGAATTACGTTGATACACATCGATAGTTGCATTCAGGCGATTGTTGAAAAATCCGGCATCGATACCAATGTTTAATTCGTACATTTTCTCCCACGTAAGGTCGCGATTTTCCAAATGAAGGATACGCAGTGCATTTTCGCGGTCTTCAAATCGGAAACGATTTAAAATCTGGTTTTTGTACACCGCATTTGAGTTGATGGCTTGCTCGTTCATCTTGGCGGTAAGCCCATAACTGGCACGGAAAGCAAGGGTTGAGAAATAGTTTTGGTCTTTCATAAAACTTTCTTGGTCGATGTTCCATTTTCCACCAATATTCCAAGTAGGAAGCCATTGCGAACGACTGTTTCTACCTGCTGTATTCGACCCCTCGTAGTTAAGCACCGTGTTGAAAATATATTTTCCTTGGTAACCATACGTACCACTTAGTGAGAAAGTTACCCCGCGTTCGTATCGCTCCAAAAGCGAGAAATAATCGGTTCCTTCATTTAATAATTTTTGGAAAATAAGCGGATTGGTAAAGATTTGATTGCCTTTATCATACTGAATGCCGTATCCTTGAAACGGATTTACGCTACGGTCAGCCGAACGAATTTCGGCAAAGCCAAACCCTTTGATGTAGTGTTCGCCCAATTGTTTGTTGTAATCCAACGCAAAACGAGCTTGGTAACTTTTGAGGGTAGTTTCGGTTTTGTTGAAAATTCCGCCGTGAGTCAGCCCTACTTTGGGTTGCAAAAGCGGATTATCCTTGTCTTTTATCAGATAGATGTTCTGCTGAGCCACCCAAGGAGTTTCGTTGGCACGAAAAGCCTGAACTACATTTGAGCCTTCTTTGATGAAATGCGATGTCGCCGTAAAAGCTTGTCGTGTAGAAAGCAATACGGTTGCTTCCAAGTCGTTATTAAACTTATAAGAGGCTTCTCCTTGTATTTTGAAGTCTAACAGATTTATATTTAAATAATTATTTTGGTATTCGTTTAGAATATTAAACGGAGCCCAATTGTTGCGATAGTATTCCAACTCGCCATTACTGCTACGCGGACGAAGCGTTCGGCTAGTGGATAAAGCATAGGAAAAAGGATTGATGTCAAAGTCACGCTCGAACGAACCAATGGTAGTATTCTTGCGTTGCGTGAATGTTCCTGGGGCTTTTTGCTGACGCATATTTCCTTGTGCGGAAAGTGTCGTTTTGAATTTATCGTTGATGTAGAATGTATTTTTCAGATTAGCCGTGATGCGTTGTACATTGTCAGTAATTGTCCAGCCACCATCATTATAAAATCCGATAGAAGCATACGTTGTGGTGTTTTTGCCTCCGCCCGAAAAAGTGATGGTGTGATTTTGAATGGGATTAAGCGTAAAAAGATGATTAAACCAATCGGTATTGGTGTATTCGCGTTCTTTGAAGAAAGCTCGTTTACCTTCTTCTGTATTTTCATGGTAATACGTGCCTGTATTGGGGTTAATCGTGCTGATACCCTTATACCACTGATAATAAATACCACTGCGTCTGCCGTAAAGAGCATCGCGTAAACCGAAATACCCTTTGTTAGCCAGTTCTTGGTAAACGGACATTGTTTCTTGCGAATTTAACAAATCAAAATCTGCATACGAAGGTATCTGACGGAAACTTTGCTCGTAGGAATAGGTAATGCGATTTGGGGTGTCGCGTTTGCCCGATTTGGTTGTAATAACAATTACTCCGTTTAACGCTCTCGCCCCATAAACGGAAGTCGCCGAAGCATCTTTAAGTACTTGAATATCTTGAATATCGGTAGCATTGAGTCCGGCTATGGCAGAACTGATAAGAGTTACGGCATCGCCTGAAACCAATTGGTCAAGACTAAGAGAAACTAAGTCCTCATACACTGCTCCGTCGATAACCCACAGTGGTTGCACATTCCCAATGATGGAAGCTCCTCCGCGAATATTGATGCGTGGTGCCGAACCGAATGTACCCGTCACGTTTTGAATGGAAAGCCCTGCTACGCGTCCTTCGAGCATACGCGAAACATCTGCCACGCCGTCCATTTTTATTTCGTTCATCTTCACCGAAGCCGAAGCTCCCGTAAAAACACGACTTTTTATCTTCTGATAACCCGTAACAACCACCTCACCGAGCTGCTCAGTTTCTTCCTGAAGGGTAATTTTCAGATTATTGGACGTTATTTTTACTTTCTTCATCTGGAAACCAACATAGCTCACCTCCAATGTTTGCCCTTGTTCGCCTCTGATGGTAAATTTTCCTTCCATATCGGTAGTAACTCCCACATTTCTTTCTTTGAGAATTACAGTTGCCCCTAAAAGTGGTTCGCCTTTGGCGTCAGTAACTGTTCCTTTAATATCCGTCTGTGCCAATGCCCACTGCGAACATAACAAAAGTACGCTATATAGTAGTTTCTTTATCATTGATTGATTCATAAATGATAGATTTATTTTTCTAATGGGTTATCTTTACAATATTTAATAACCTTTTCTACAAATTCTTTGAATTCATTATATCCATTACCATCGTATGAAGTATATTTCCAACCATACCAAAAATCGCTATCAGAAATGAATTTACCTTCTTCATTAAACAACAAGGAGAAGAATTTCTTTATATTTTCTTCTTGTAAACCACTTGAAAAATGCCTCCCAATTCCATAATATATTTTTCCCGAATATGAACTCCTTTCTATCAAAACTCCAAAAAGATAATCATCTTTTTTCATTTTCAAAACTGCATTTGGATGATCTTTATGGTCTGTATTATTGATAATTTCATAGTTAGGAAAATCATTTTTTAACTTATAGTAACATTCTTTCAAAAATTCGACTTCTATTTGTGATTTAACCATTGCCAACTGATTTTTAACTCTTTCTATATCGTCTATTTTTTGATTTAAAACAGTGAGTTTTTCCTGTACCGAGTTTTCTTTGATATTTAATTGTGTTAATATTTCTTCTTGTAATTTTATATTCATTAGTTTTTGTATGGTTCTTAAATTAAAAAATCCTTCTAAATGGTCTGTATATTGTTCAATAGCACTTTTTAAGTGAATATCTTTAATTCGTATATTTGGTAAAATATCTTCTTTTAACCAATTCAATATATCGTCTTTAAAAGTCAGTTGAATATATCTTTTTTTTTCAAAATCGGTTCCTTTGTATTTTCCCCAACTTTCAGCTGTTGGCTCTTTCCTACCATCAGCTGAGAGATAAAGTACATAAATTTGATTATCTTTATATTGTGTTGTCAGTTTGTTGATATATTTTTCTATTTGTTTGTCTCGGTCAATGGCATTATGAATCTTATTCTCAAAAATAATGGTGTAATTTTTATCTTTTATAAGTATGTCAATTCTTCCTTTTTCGCAGGATATTGTTGGTTCTTGCACATTCAAACTGGAAAAATTATCGTTCTTTTTTTTAAGCAAACATAAAAAAGAATCTAATATCTGATAATTTTTATCGTTTTTTTGTTCTAACAAACGTCCTAAAATTCGGCTATGAGCATTTTCACCAGCTCTCAATAAATCAATAATGTTTATATGATAAGGTAACTTTGCTTCTTCTTCTTTAATTTTTCCAAAGATACTATCACAAAAATCATTAACTTCCGAAAATAGTTTCATTTCAGGATTTACTCCCGATGAACTTGTTGAACTCATATTACACTACTTTATCCTTTTTATAATAAATAACTTTTTGTTTTGAGTCTTGTTACCAATTTACCCCATTATCAATTGATATTTCTTCTCCTCATCAATGTTTTGTTCAGATATCAAATGATTTTTACTTGTTTCACTTATGTTTTGCCCTATTATCAACTGATATTTGTCTGTTTCATTAGTGTTTTTATCAAAATTGAATTAGGCGATGATCATTTCACCGGTGAAATGCCCTTCGCAGTATCTGCGATGAGTAATTCACCTCTGTTTTAACAAAAACCGAATCAGGCGAAACCCATTTCACTCGTGTTTTAAATAAAATACAATTTTATATTTGATGCGAGACAGGAAACGTCCTGTCCCTACTAAAACTTCACATTCACTCCTGAATAAATACCAAAAGGATGTCCTGCTCGTAAGCCCGAAGGATGCCGCGACACCAAATAAGTTTTATTCGTTAGGTTGATAGCGTTCAGCGTAAGTGTCAAATACTTATTCACACGAGCTCTCGCCGATGCATCAATAACGGTATGTGCAGGAATTTTGTTATGCTCCGCAATACGTCCCTGCCCAGGTGTGGTACGCATATCACCATTATAACGCACCCCGATATTCAGCTCAAAACCTTTGTACTCCGCCCCTAAACTCGCATTGAAGCTATGTTTGTTGATGTACGGAATTTCATCGCCCACAAACACACGTCCCCACGTATTTTCCTCGAAAGAATTAAGCATTTCGGTATCGGTATAGGTGTATGAAATCTGTAAAGGTAATTTGAATTTGCTCGTTTCGGGCATTGGTTGATAATGTACCAAAAATTCCGCTCCTTTTACTTTGGCTTCTCCCACATCGAATTGCTCCAATGTACCGCTACCTCCAGCTGCCGCCAAATCGCTTCCCAACATATTGCTATATTTGTTGTAAAAACCAATAAGTTCAGCAGTTAAGTTGTTGGTTGTATATCGAGTTCCTAATTCCCAATTCACGCTACTTTCAGGTTTTTGATTCATTCCTGCACTTGGTGGGGAAAATCCTTTATGAATGCCTGAAAATACTGACCAAACGGGCAAAATCTTGTAATGTATCCCCAAACTCGGAATGAAAACTCGTGCGTGATTATCTACCTCACGACGGATTTTCCCCGAACGGCGAACATCATTCTTTGTATAATCTTTTTTATGCAAATCGATGTCTTCGTAACGCAATCCAGCAGAAAGGGTAAGCGAACGATGAGTGATTTTCGTCAGTAAATACGAGGCTAAAGCAGTTGCCGAAGTAATTCGGTTGGCTTGTGAACCGTGAATTCCTGCAAGGAAAAGTTGCATTTGCCCGTCTTTTATGGAATAACTATCGTCCCACTGAAAGCGGTCTTCTGCATCGGCGTGATAACGTAACCCTGCTTCTACATCAAAGAAAGTTTCACCAATGTAGAAATGATAATCGGCTTTGGTTTGCAATCCTCTGGAAAAATAATCCCGATTGTTGGCTCGAACGATAAGTCCCTCACCGATGTAATCCGCTTTTCCTGTCAAAATATCAAAGTATAAATGATTAGTTTCGGGGTCTTCCAATACGGCATTGATAGAACGCTTTTCGGAAGAAGTAATTCCTGCTTTTACATCATTCAATTTATACCAATTTCGGTGGAATTTTGTATAATACGCATTGGAAGTTATCTTAAACTTTGAAGAAATGTTGATGATGTACGTCCCCACCCACTGCTGATGCTTGGTACTCATATTATCCATACGCGAACCTGCATAGCGAAGGAAAGGCGTTGTTTTGAAGTCGGCTTCGGAAACCCCTACGTAAGTTTCGTCAGAATTTTCGTCGGCATACCCAAATTTGAGTTCAAAAAAATGATTGACGCCCTCTTCTTTATCAGTTTTTGCCATCATTTTGGCGATAAAATCGTTGCGTTTGAAACCTGCGTGTTGGTTATCGGCAAACTTTTTAAACCCGTCGGACTGGTAACGCAAGTATTCCACTAAATATCCGAAATGTTTGCGTTTATCTCCCAAATTAAAATGACTTTTGAAGGTAGCATTTGTCCCGTAAGAAGTGGTAAGTTTTCCTGAAAATTTATTGGGAATAGGCGTGGAAACCATATTGATAGCTCCACCAGTAGTGAAAGGACCATATTGCACTTGACTACTTCCTTTAAGAACCTCAACGGCACTCATCCGAGCCGCATTGGGGAAATAATACGCCGCTGGAGCAGAATACGGAGCAGGTGCCGCCAAGATGCCGTCTTCCATCAGGGTGATTTTTTCGCTTCGTTCGGCTTTGGTTCCTCGCAAACTGATATTAGGACGAAGCCCATAACCATCTTCCTCATAACTATTTACACCAGGTACGGCTTTGAGCATTCGGTTGATGTCGGTATAACCCAATTTTACGATTTCGGCAGGTGAAATGTAATACGCTGACCCTGTTCTGTTTCGAGCTTGGAATTTACTTCCTAATATTTGGTTGGCATTGATAACCACTTCCTCTAACTGTTGAATGGTATCTTTTTTAGCAGTTTGAATTTCTTGAGAAAAAGCCTTCGTCGATACCATTAGAGTGAATATAGCGAGTATTTTTCTTGAACCCATTGATTTTGGTAATTTATTTAGATTAAATCGGGTGCAAATTTAAAACTTATTTAGATTAAAAACAAATTATAATCGCTTTTTTTTTTTAAATTATTTTTAAAGCTTATCTAAACCTACTGATATTTATGCAATTACACTTTAAACAAATATCCATTTAAGTCAAACAAAAGTTCTTTTAAAACAAAAGAAAATTATGTTTTCTCGACTTCATTAAGACTGACAAAAAGAGAAAGCTTTTGTTTTTGGTAAAAAGGTTAAGTAAATTGTTATTATAAAATTATTATTTATGTATTGAACTTTGAAGAATCAAAAAATTTATCTCATAACTCTAATAAAACAAAAATTGCATTTAATCAATCGAATATACCAACTAAACTTTCTTTACAAATTTTCTTCCTTAATTATTTAAAATATGTATCTTTGCCCCAAAGAATTTTTTTCTAATTTATTTATTAAAAATATGAAAAAAATAAAGCATTTTTTCATTCCATTAGCTATTCTGACAGGATTTTTATTGCTAATTATTGTAGCAAGTCGGTATTTTTATACCCGTTTCGATTTAACTTATGACAAAAGATATACACTTTCTGAAACTACCCAAGAAGTATTACAAAAAGTACAACATCCTATCATTATTGATGTGCTAATGAAAGGCAATATTCCTGCTGAGTATAAGCGTTTACAAAGCGAAACTTTACAACTTTTGGAAGAATATCGGTCAAAAAATAAAAATATTATTTTCAAGTTTTCTAATCCGTTAAATGATGACAATAATGCAGACAAAATTTTACAAGAACTGACCTACTATGGACTACTTCCTGTACAGATAACCACTGCACAAGAAGGGAAAACATCACAAGAATATATCTTTCCTTGGGCAATTGTTAACTCAGGGGAAAAATCTGAAAAAGTTGCGCTTCTAAAAAATAAATTAGGAGCTTCTGATCAAGAACGTATTCAATTTTCTGTCCAAAATTTGGAATATGCTTTCACTGATGCCATTCACAAAATTTTACTCCAAAAACAAAAAAATATAGCCATTTTAAAAAGTAATGGTACACTTTCTGATATTCAAATGGCTGATTTTTTACAATTAGAAGGTGAATATTATAACTTAGCTCCTTTTACACTAGACTCTGTGGCTACCAATCCTGAGAAAACCTTAAAACAATTATCTGATTATCATCTATTTATAATTCCGAAACCGACTCTCCCTTTCTCTGATGCCCAAAAACAAATTATTGACCAATATATAATGCAAGGTGGGAGAATACTCTGGCTAATAGACCAAGTAGCTGTAAATTTGGAAGATATGTATGAAAACAATGGCAGAACAATGGCCATGCCGCTAGATTTGAACTTAGGTGATTTATTTTTCAAATATGGATTTCGTATCAATTATGATTTGGTTAATGACTTGTATTTCACACAAATAGTTGTAGCTCAGGGAGATGGAAGCCAAACTCGTTACACTCCTATTCCTTGGTTGTACAATCCAATGATTTTACCTAAGAATAATCACTTAATAAACAATAATTTAGATGCTATTCGACTACAATTTGCCAGTGGAATTGATACTCTTGCCAACAGCATTAAAAAACATATTTTGCTAACTTCATCAGCTCTTTCTAAATTAGAAGGAACTCCACGTGAAATTCGTTTGGAAACTTCTTCAAAATCAATGGACAAAAATGGATATGTACAAGGAAATTACCCTATTGCTGTACTCTTGGAAGGAAATTTCACTTCAGTTTACAAAAATCGAGTAAAACCCATTGATTTACAAAATACAATATCTGACGGAAAATATTCCAAAATGATTATCATTTCTGATGGAGATATTATTCGAAATGATATCAGCAAAGGAGAGCCTCTTGAACTCGGTTATGACAAATGGACAAACAATTATTACGATAACAAAGCATTCTTGCAAAATTGTGTCAATTATTTACTTGATGATACAAATTTTTTACAACTTCGTAATAAAAAAGTATCATTAGCTTTCTTAGACAAGAAAAAACTCACCAACGAATATAAGCAAAAATGGCAAATTTTGACTCTTTTTCTCCCAATACTACTTATCATATTATTGGGAGTAGTTATACAATTTTGGTATCGAAAAACATTTGTTTCAGCTAAAAAAACTCATTAGTTTTGTATGACTTTTTTGATGAATTCTGGATCTTAAAGAATTTTTTTCAAAATATTTTTCATAAAAAATTGTAGGATAATAAAAAAATTAGTACTTTTGTCAAATCTTATCAGACTAATCCATTTTTGATATATGAAATTTATAGTATCTAGTTCGTATTTATTAAAAAAATTGCAAGTAATCGGTGGAGTTATCAACTCAACCAACACGATGACTATATTAGATAATTTTTTATTTGAATTATCTGAAAATCAACTAATTGTATCTGCCTCTGACTTGGAAACGACCATAAAAGGTGTTATCGAAGTAGAGTCTGACTCACAAGGTAGCATAGCTGTCCCTTCTAAGTTGCTCATTGATACACTCAAAACTTTCCCTGAGCAACCATTAACTTTTATTGTAAAAGAGAATAACACTATTGAAATTAGCTCAAACAATGGGAAATATTCGTTAGCATATCTTGATGGAGCTGATTTTCCAAAAGCTATTGAAATTCCTGATGCAAATAAAGTTACTATCTTAGGCGATATTTTGGCAACAACTATTCAAAAAACTATTTTTGCTACTGGGAATGACGATTTACGACCTGTTATGAGTGGCGTATTTTTTGATTTTTCTCCAAAAGGACTTATTTTTGCAGCTACTGATGCTCACAAACTGGTTGAATATCGCAGAAGTGATGTACAAGCACAACAAGAATCTCAATTTATTATGCCCAAAAAGCCATTGAACTTGCTTAAAGGTATCTTGGCGGGTAGCGAAAGTGAAGTTCAAATAGAATACAACGAAAATAATGCAAAATTTATTTTTGATGGCTTAGAATTCATTTGTAGGTTAATTGATGGAAAATACCCTAATTATGATGCTGTTATTCCAAAAGAAAATCCTAACAAATTGATTATCAATAGAGCGCAATTTTTGGGTTCTGCCCGACGTGTTTCCATTTTTTCAAGTAAAACAACGCATCAGATTCGTTTGAAAGTGGCTGGAACATCATTACAAATTTCCGCCGAAGATGTTGATTATAGTAATAAAGCTATTGAAACACTTACTTGTAATTATGAAGGAGATGATATGGAAATTGGTTTCAATTCAAAATTCTTAATTGAAATGTTGAATAATTTATCATCTGATGAGGTAATGCTTGAAATGTCACTCTCTAACAGACCTGGACTATTGACTCCTGTAGATGGGCTTGACCAAGGCGAAAAAGTAGTTATGCTTGTTATGCCTATAATGCTCAATAGCTAAAAAATACTGATTTCATTTTTATATTAAACAAAAAAATAAGTAATTTTCAAGGATTACTTATTTTTTTTAAATTTTTCTTATCTGAAGAAAATACATTTCGTATTGTTATTTCGTCTTTTTCAAGTTGATGTTTTAAAGCTTCTATTGATACAAATTTTTGTTCCTCACGAATATACTTATACAAATAAATAGTAAGGTTTTTACCATATAAATCACTTTCAAAATCAAAAAAATGTACTTCAATGGAGCTTTGTTTTCCATCTATTGTAGGATTATTGCCTATATTCATCATTCCAAAGATTTTTTTCCCGTTCATAATGGTAAAAATAGCATATACTCCATCTTTTGGAATTAATTTATAATTAGCTGATAATTTGATATTTGCTGTAGGAAATGTTAGTTTTTTTCCAAGTTTTTTTCCGTGGATTACCTCTCCAGAAAATGAAAAAAAATACCCCAAATACGCATTAGCTTCTGGTATTTTCCCTTCTTCCAATGCTTTACGAATTTTGGTAGAACTCACCGCTACTTCATTTATTTCTTGGGCAGGTATTTCTTCTACTTCAAAATTATACTTTTTACCAAAATGCTGTAAATCAGTAATATTAGCTGTTCTATCTTTGCCAAAACGATGGTCATAACCAATAATAATTTTTTTGACTTGCAATTTTTCAACTAAAATCATTTTGACAAAATCTTCTGGAGATAGGTCAGCAAAATTTTTATCAAAAGATTGAATTACAAGCTGTTGTATTCCCAAATTTTGCAACATTATAGCTTTTTCCTCAATTGTTTGAATTTGTTTAGGAGCTGTATTCGGTTGCAAAATCATTTTCGGATGTGGAAAAAATGTAAAAATAGTAGGTATCAAGTCATTTTTTTGTCCTGAATCAATTATCTTTTCAATGATTTTCTGATGTCCCAAATGCACTCCATCAAATGTTCCTATAGTAATTACAGAACCTTGTTGAGTTGTAAAATTCCAAACATTTGTAATAATTTTCATTATATTTTCAAACTAACTTTTTAGCATTTTTCACCCCCTGACTTGTAATTGCTATTTTGATAACCTCTTCCATTTCTGTAACATAGTGTAATGTTAATCCTTTCAGATATTCTTCTTTTATTTCTTTAATATCTTTTTCGTTATCTCTACAAAGAATAATTTCTTTAATTCCAGCACGTTTGGCAGCAAGAATCTTCTCTTTAATACCTCCTACTGGTAAAACTTTTCCTCGAAGGGTTATTTCTCCTGTCATTGCCAAATGTTTTTTTACCCGTTTTTGAGTAAAAAGAGACATCAATGAGGTTAACATTGTAATTCCTGCACTAGGACCATCTTTAGGAGTAGCACCTTCGGGTACATGAATATGAATATTATATTTATCAAATATCTGATTATCAAGACCAAATCTATCTGTATTTGCTTTAATATATTCTAAAGCAATGGTTGCCGATTCTTTCATTACTTGACCTAAATTTCCGGTAATGGTCAGATTTCCTTTTCCTTGTGATAAAGCTGATTCTATGAATAATATATCACCTCCTACGCTTGTCCAAGCCAATCCTGTAACAACTCCTGCTACTTCGTTATTTTCATATTTATCACGTTCCATACGAGCTGGACCAAGTATTTCTTCCAAATTTTCAGTCGTTATTTTTGAATTAAAATCTTCTTCCATTGCAATAGATTTTGCTCCAAAACGAACTACTTTGGCTATTTGCTTTTCCAGTCCTCTTACCCCCGATTCTCGTGTATATCCTTCTATAATACGTTCTATTTCTTTTTTACCAAGAACTATTTGATAGTTTTTCATTCCATGCTCTTCAATTTGCTTAGGAAGCAAATGTCGCTTGGCTATTTCCACTTTTTCTTCTATGGTATAACCTGTTACGTTAATAATCTCCATTCTATCTCGAAGTGCAGGCTGAATTGTATTCAAATCATTAGCAGTTGCTACAAACAAAACCTTAGATAAGTCATATCCTATTTCGAGGAAGTTATCATAAAATTCACTATTTTGCTCAGGGTCAAGTACTTCAAGCATAGCAGAAGAAGGGTCACCGCTGTAATTATTTCCACTAAGTTTATCTATTTCGTCAAGTACGAATACAGGATTGGACGTTCCTGCTTTTTTTAATAATTGAAGTATTCGTCCAGGCATTGCTCCTATATATGTTTTACGATGCCCACGTATTTCAGCCTCATCACGAAGTCCACCAAGAGACATCCGTACATACTCGCGCCCTAAGGCTTTTGCTATTGATTTTCCAAGTGAAGTTTTTCCAACCCCAGGAGGTCCATACAAGCATAAAATGGGCGATTTCATATCATTACGAAGTTTCAAAACTGCTAAATATTCTATTATTCGGCGTTTTACTTCTTCCAATCCATAGTGATCTTTATCAAGGATTTTTTGCGCCCGTTTCAAGTCAAAATTATCCTTAGAAAACTCATTCCAAGGTAGTTCCAAAAATAAATCCAGATAATTACGCTGTATTCCATAATCGGGTGATTGTGGATTGGTTCGTTGCATTTTGGAAAGTTCTTTCTCGAAATGTTCCTTAATCTTTGTATCCCATTTTTTATCTTTGGCTCGTCGTTTCATTTCTTCTACATCAGCTTCATATGATACACCCCCCAATTCTTCTTGAATGGTTTTCATTTGTTGATGTAAAAAATAATCACGTTGTTGCTTATCTAAATCTAACCGAACTTTTGATTGAATATCATTGCGAAGTGTAAGTTTTTGCAATTCCAAATTCATATATTTCATCGCGGTCAGACCTCTGTCCAATAACTTGCTTTGTTCGAGAATTTCTTGTTTTTCACTCACAGACAAATTCATATTAGACGAAACAAAGTTAATCAAAAATGCCCCACTTTCAATATTCTGAATAGCGAAAGAAGCCTCACTTGGTATATTTGGATTTTCCTTTATCATACGAATAGCAAGGTCTTTGATTGACTCTATCATTGCTATAAATTCATCATCTTGTGGAGTTGGTCGCTCTTCTAAAATATCTTTAATTTTGGCTTTCAGATAAGGTTTTTCTTGGATAATTTCATCTATTTCAAAACGTTTTTTACCTTGAATAATAATTGTTACATTACCATCTGGCATTTTTAAAACTCGTAAAATACGAGCCGTAGTCCCCACTGGATAAATATCTTCCAAACGAGGTTCTTCTGTATTTTCATCTCGCTGTGCCACAACACCAATCATTCGATTACCTACATAAGCATCATTAATTAGCTGAATAGAAGCATCTCTTCCTGCTGTAATAGGGATAACTACACCAGGGAAAAGTACCGTATTTTTCAGTGGAAGGATGGGTAGTATTTCTGGTGAAGATTCTTTTTGTATTCGCTCTTCATCTTCAGAAGTCATTAGCGGAATAAATTCTGCATCAGCTTCGAAATCTTCTTCAAATGACAAATTGTCAAAATTTCCTATTTTCATACTTTCTATATACAAATTTTCTGCTATTTTGTCATTATTTTTTAAAAAAAATATAACAAAATATTTTTTTATCAATTATAATTTATTGATTTTCAAATCATTTAGAATTTTTATCCTAAGATAAACTAAGAATGAAATTCAATTTTTATGCCAAAAATATATTTATTAAAAAAGAAAAAAGAACCTCCCAAAAAGAAGTTCTTTTCATAAAAAATGTTCTGATAATTTTATTTCAACCATAAAAATGGAACATACATGCTAAATTGTACTGATACGTTTTGCCCATTTTTCTTAGCAGGAATAATATCTTTGACATTGGCAAGCATTTCACTAGCAGGACCCGTTAAGCGGTTATCCCCCTCTATGCTACTTACTTCTATTTTGCCTTCTTTATTTACAATAAAAGTAGCAAAAACTTCACCTTTAATCAAACCTATTTTTTTCTCATAACTAGGCATTTGTTCAACTACTTGTCGAGAAATTTCCCCCATAAAACATTCGAAAGTAAACTCTTCAAGTCCTTCACAAACCTTAAATGCTGGTTTCACATCAGTATTATGATACTCATAAACTTGTGCTTGTAGTTTATTTATCATCAATACAAAAAAGCACATAAAAACGAATTTTTTCATATTTTTTCTTTTGAAATGTGGGTGCAAAAGTATAAATATTTTTAATCAAATCCAAATTTTTTAACATTTTTATTTAAAAATCATTTCAATTTTTATTTTTTACTCCAAAATTTACGTTTTATCCATTGAAAAAATGTAACTTGCACCTCTTTAAATTTATCAAAAAATGACCATAGCTGTAGTTATTTTAAATTGGAATGGTAAAGCATTATTAGAAAAATTTTTGCCTTCAGTTGTGCAATATTCACCAGAGGCTACCATTTATATAATGGATAATGCCTCAATTGATGATTCTGTTTCATTTGTAAAAGAAAAATTTCCAAATGTTATCGTCATTCAAAATATAAAAAATGATGGCTATGCCAAAGGTTACAACACAGCCTTACAACAGATAAAAGCTGATATCTACTGCCTGTTGAATTCGGATATTGAAGTTACACCAGATTGGTTATCACCTATTTTACATATCTTTGAAAATCAAAAAGATACAGCTGTTATTCAACCTAAAATATTGGATTATAGTAACAAAAAATATTTTGAATATGCTGGTGCTGCAGGCGGTTTTATAGATAAATACGGATTTGCATTTTGTCGTGGGCGAATTTTCTATACAATTGAACCTGACGAGGGACAATATGATGACTCTATTCCTATTTTTTGGGCTTCAGGTGCTTGTTTTTTTATTCGCTCTGAAGTTTTTCATCTATTAGGTGGTTTTGATGAAGATTTTTTTGCCCATCAAGAGGAAATAGACCTTTGCTGGCGAATACATCAAATGGGAAAAAAAATACTCTACACTCCTGAAACTAAAGTTTATCACGTAGGAGGAGCTACACTTTCAAATCAAAATTCGTTCAAAACATATCTGAATTTTCGTAATGGATTGTTTTTACTCCTGAAAAATTTACCTAAAAAACAACTTTTCTCTGTTATTTTTATACGAATGCTTCTTGATAGTTTGGCTGGAATATTTTTCTTACTTCAAGGAAAATTTTCATTCACATGGTCAATTATAAAAGCACATATTGATTTTTATAAAAAAATATCGTATTTCTACAAAAAACGAAGAAATATCAATCAAAAACCTTATTTTTTCACAAAATCAATCATTTTAACCTATTTTTTTAACAATAAAAAACGTTTTGATAATATTTAATTTACAAATAATATCGTACCTTTGCCTCATCAAATAATACGAAACATTAAATAGCTTTTTATATGAAAAAGATTGCATTATTCGTCTTGGGTGGAATGCTTACTATTTCGTGCGTTTCTAACAAAAAATACGCAGAACTCCAAGATCAGCTTAAAAACACCGAAGATTTATTGAACTCTGCTACAGTCAAACTCAATAGCTGTTTGAAAGAAAAAGAAATACTTTCTTCGGAAAATCAACTCTTGAAAAAGAGTAATGACGGGTTGATGTCTAATTTAGACAATATCACAATGCTTACCAAAAAAGGAGCAGATAATTTAGAGAAATCATTGGAAAGTCTTCGTGAAAAAGACTTGACTATCAAAAACTTACGCGATGCTGTAACACGTAGAGATTCTATCAATTTGGCTCTTGTACAGAGTCTCAAAGGTGTATTGGGTAACTTAGACGACCAAGATATTACTGTACAAGTAGAAAAAGGAGTTGTGTATGTTTCTATCTCGGATAAACTTCTGTTCAGTAGTGGAAGCTACAACGTAACGCCACGAGCAAGAGAAGTTTTAGGTAAAGTAGCCAAAGTAGTTAATAACAAACCTGATTTTGAATTTATGGTTGAAGGACATACCGATAATGTCCCTATCAAAACAGCAAGCATCAAAGACAATTGGGATTTGAGCGTACTTCGTGCAACTGCCGTTGTTCGTATTTTACAAGAAGATTTTGGGGTAAGTCCAGCACGAATGACTGCCGCAGGGCGTAGCGAATACATTCCTGTAACTAATAATAGTACTGCTGATGGACGGGCTCTAAATCGTCGTACAAGAATTGTTGTATTACCTAAACTTGATCAATTCTATTCTATGATTGAAGAAGGAATGAAAGATCCTAAAATTAATTAGTATTAGAACATTTTTTTTCATAGTTTTTAGATTTCTTGAAAAACGTCTGATATTTAATCAGACGTTTTTTGCTTCATATAAAAATATTTTATACCTTTGCCTTCAGATATAACTCTAATTTTTTAATTCAATGAAAAAATTTATTGCCTTGTCACTCTTATTGAGTTTAATAGCTTGCAAAACAGAAGAAAAACGTCCTGAATATGCGATTGTATCAGGAAAAACAGCAAATCTCGGTGAAACTTCTATACAAGTAATTTTGAATAGAGAACTTGTTAAAAAAATACCTTTAAATAATGATGGAACTTTTCAAGATACTATACAAAATATAGGGAAATCTTATAGTTATTTCTTTTTTATTGATGGAAAAGGAATTCCTGTTTATTTGCAAAATGGCACTAATTTGGTCTTTGATTTTGAAAATGACATTACTTCTGCTAAAATAAGTGGTATTAATGCACAAAACACACACTATCTAATAGCAAAAAATACTTTTCTTAATGAGAAAATTAATGCTACAAACAATAGTTTATTCGGTCAAAAACCTCAAGAATTTAAATCAAATCTAAATTCGTATCTTGATGTTCTTCGCAAAAAAATTGATTCTTTTGGTTTCGAGAAAAAATTTGCTGAAAACGAAAAAAAATGGCTTGATTATCATTTTATCCAAGTACTTAATATCTATCCCGAATATAATGAGATGTTCTCTCAAACAAAGCCAACACTTCCTGAAGATTTCTATGCAGAACGAAATAATCTGAATTACGACAATTCCGATGATTACGACAAACTTACTTCGTATCAGAGTTTAGTACAAAATCATTTTTTTTCAATGGTTTCAAATCCAAATGATACTCAACAAATTCAAAAAGTAATTGATAAATTAAAAAATACAAAAGCTCAAAATATCAAAACAGATATTATAAAAGCTTTGGCTACTTTAATTACTCCTAATGGAAGTACTAACGATTTGATTTACAACTTTGTCAATGAAAATATTTCAGATGTAGAATTTAAAGAAAACGTAAAAAAAGAATACGAAAGTTTTAAAAAACTAGCAGCTGGAACTCCTTCTCCTTCATTCAATTATGAAAATTACAAAGGTGGTAAAACTTCTTTGGAAGACCTTCGAGGGAAAATCGTATATATTGATATTTGGGCTACTTGGTGTATGCCTTGTCGTCAAGAAATTCCTTATATGAAAGAATTAGAGAAAGAATTTCACGGAAAACCTATTGAATTTGTTAGTATTTCTATTGATGATAAAAATGATTATGACAAATGGCGAGAATTTATTGCTACTAATAATCTTAAAGGAATACAATTATTTGCCGACAATTCGTGGAAATCACAGTTCGCAGAAGACTACGTTATTAAAGGAATTCCTCGTTTTATATTGTTAGATAAAGAAGGAAAAATTATCAACGCAGATGCCCTTCGTCCATCTGACCCAGCTACAAAAGATTTACTATATAATCTTTTATAGTTTTAACAATTACAAGAAAAATGTTTTTCCCTTTTCGTTACAGAAAATTATTTTGGGTAATAACCATTATTTTGATGGATAGTACTTTATTTTCTCAATCGAATGGGGAAAGATTTTTTTTGCCCAAAAATGACGATTATTACTTAAATTTTATCCTTGCCACTGACACTCTCATTCCACAAAAGAAACAAATAGTCGTTAGCGTATTTATCAAAAAAGAATTTGCGACACTTACCGATAAGGAACATTTTGCACCATATAATTTTTTAAAAATTAGAGACTTACGAAATAGAAATCTATTGGATAGTATTCCATATTATTTAGATAAAATTCACTTGAAAGAGCAACAAACAGAATTTTATTTTTTGAAAATTTTGGAGAATTTACGAGTAGAAACATCAAAAAAGAATAGTATCTCACACGATATTATCGCTAAAACTCTAAAAATAATAGAATCTGCTGATGAGAAAAATAGCAAAGTGACTTATAAGTTTTTCGAAGAATTAGCAAAATTCTGTTTTATCAATAAAAATTATGAAAAAGCACAAGTGTATTCTCAAATCTATTTTGATAAAAATATTTTTAATAAAAGTAAAGTTGTACAACAACGTTTTTATGACATACAATGCTTAATTGCTATTGCAAAAAATGACTCCACAAATCTAAAAAAGTATATGAACAAAGCCATTGATTTGGCTAAAAAAAACAATGATAAAGAGGCACTAATTCGTGCCAAAGAATTTGAATCACAATACAATATATTGACAAATAACCAAAAAGAATCTTTGATACAAACCCAAGAAAGTTATCATTTTTTCAAAAAGAAAGAAAGATTAGAACCTTCAATGGCAAATAATTTAGCATATACTTTTTTAAAAAATAATAAATTGGATTCGGCTATATATTATTTTAAAGAAGCGATTATTCTTTCAAGACAAAACACTAATAATCAAGAAAATACAAACAATTATCTCAAAGGTCTTTCAGAAACTTATGCTTTGCAAAAAGATTATCAAAATGCTTATAATTCTTTAAAAACAGCCTATTCTCTTGAGAAAGAACAAGAAGAAAAACTTCAAGCACAAAAAATTGATTCGCTTTTGATTCAATATGAAACCAAAAAGAAAGAACAAGAAATCAAAATATTACGTTTGAATAATGAATTAAACAATAAAACTATTTTTCAGCAAAAAATTATTTTCTTTGGTGCTTTTCTGTTCATTTCATTGTTATCAATAGGTGTTTATATTTTGTATAATCGAAAATTTCTTAATGAGAAAAACGAAAAATTACAAATTGAAAATGCTCGGTTACTTCTGGAACAGAAAACCAGACAAATGCAACTCAACCCGCATTTCATCTATAATGCTATTGCCAACTTACAAGGACTTATCAGTCAAGAAGAAAAAATAGAAGCTAATAGATATTTGGTTAAACTTTCTAATTTTATTCGTAAAATATTAGAAATCAACAGACAAGAATATATTTCTTTGAATGAAGAAATAGAAATTTTAGAGAACTATTTACAATTACAACAGATACGTTTTAGTGATAGTTTCGATTATGAATTTATTACGGATTTAGATCCAGAAACCTGCATTATTCCACCAATGCTCATACAGCCTTTTATTGAAAATTCGGTAGAACACGGCTTTAAAAATCTTCCTTACAAAGGACACTTACAAATACATTTTTATTCGGAAGATAACAAACTAAAAATAAACATTCGAGATAATGGTTGGGGAATTCAAACACCTAAAAATGTTACTAAAAAATCTCTATCCAAAATTATCATTCAAGAGCGTTTAGATTTACTTTTTAATCACAATGGCAAAAAATTAGCTTATTTCATATCTCAACCTATTGAAGAAAACGAAAAAACAGGATATATTGTAACTATTTACCTCCCACTTATACTGGAAAAATAAAACATTTTTAATACGATACAAAATGAAAGTATATATTTTGGAAGATGAAATCAAGATATTGAAATATATCATCTCATTGGTAGAGACTTCCCCTTATTTGCAAATAATTGGTTATTCTTCACAAATAGAGAAAGCTCAGTATGAAATTCCAATACTAAAACCAGAACTTATTTTGTCGGATATTCAATTAAGCGATGGTAGTAGTTTTTCTTTGTTTGAAAAAATCGACATCTCTGATAGTCAAATAATATTTATCACCGCTTACAACCAATTTGCTATTGATGCGTTGAATTTAGGAGCATTTGCTTATTTACTAAAACCTATTGATGAAGAGCTTTTTAATAAAACGATTGAGCGTTGCTTTCATAAGCAAGAACAACATAAGTTTGACAAGAATCGTTTTGAATTGATGTCTAACTATTCTACCAAACAAACCATCAACAAAATTGCTCTCAAAAGTTTTGATTACACACAAATTATATCTATTTCAGCTATTATTTATTGCCATAGTGATAAAGGTTATACGACTTTTTACTTAGAAAATAATACTAATATTGTTGTCTGTAAAGTCTTAAAAGAATACGAAACACTTTTACCCAAAGATATTTTTATTCGCTGTCATCAATCTTACTTGGTTAATGTCAATTATATAAGTAAATATTACAAAGACGGCAATTTGGAATTGACAAATAAAAAATTAATACCCGTTTCGGAACGACGTAAAGAATTCGTTCTCGATTTTTTAAATCATTTAATATGATAAATCCAATAGTTTTTCACCTGAACAAAAGCAAATATTGGTTTATTGCCAACGAATATTAAATAATAACTACCGAATATTGATTTATTTCCAAAGGTATTTATATAACGAATACCTTTGCCAAAGAATTATTAGATAACTTAATATTAACTTTTTTAAAATTTAATTCATTATGAAAAATATCTATTTATTTTTTGGTTTTTTCGCGTTAATTCTTTCTGTAACGTTAACTTCGTGCGGCGATGGAAATCTTTGTTACATCGACAACCCGACTGATAAAGAGTTATCCATAACTCTTGATGAACAAACAATGTCAATAGCTCCTTTTGAAACAAAAAAAATGAAACTTTCATCTGGTACTCATTCGCTAAAACTAAAGAATGGTGATGGAAAAAAGTTTGAAATTACTGAAAAATCATTGATAAATCCAACAGAATCTATGTATTGCATTGAAACTGTTGTTTATGGTCAGGGAGCTACTACCAACAAAACAGTAG
Source organism: Capnocytophaga catalasegens (assembly GCF_026005215.1). GTDB lineage: Bacteria > Bacteroidota > Bacteroidia > Flavobacteriales > Flavobacteriaceae > Capnocytophaga > Capnocytophaga catalasegens. Next base: position 45,459 of record NZ_BPMA01000021.1, read on the forward strand.
TCATTGATGATTATGAATTTGAAGGTAATATAACAATACATTCAGATATTATAATTCCCATTGGCAAAGTAGATTTATTCCTCAATACACCTTTTCCTTCGGAAGTAACTACTTCACGAGGTGGTGTTTCCAAAAAAATGACGAAAATTTTCCGAAAAGCGGATTTTTTAAAAGAATATACAGAATAATAATCTAAAAAATCAAATTATGGGCTTATTAGATAACAATGTTACAACAACATATATCGAAGGAAAGGTTGATTTAAAAGAATTATATGAGGTTCTGAAAGAAAAATTGGGAGATAAATATCAAGTAAAATATCTTGAAAAAGGAAATGTCGCCCAACAAATGATGGGAGGAGAGAGTTTCGACCAGATTTTTATTGCTAAAAATGCTTATCATCGCACACTTATTTCTACTTTAGTCGTTCCTACCTTAGATTTAACCAAAGAGGAAACTATCTTGACTTTCAATCGGGAAACTTTAAAATGGTGGCTCAATATATTGCATTCGCAAACAGGTTTTATCGGAGCTACAATCATTCGTACTATTTACGGAAGCAATATACCTTTTGACCAAGATATTTTGGAGGCTTTGAAAAGTAAATTTCCACTTAAAGAACGAACACAAAATATGGGAATATCTACTCTTTGGAAAAAAGATAATTCAAATGAGATAAAAAATTGATTCTTTTTATTAAGAGGCACCTCTGTAAAGGGTGTCTCTTAATGTTCTATAAAAACACCAAGAAAATGAATTTATCTGAAATAAAACAAATTATTTTACAAGAAAGCCTACGTGAAAAAAGAATTATTATTCGGAATGGTATCCTTGTATTGATGTTGGTAGTGATTTTAGGATTTTTGATAATACAATTTGCTTTACCTTTTATCACACAATACATAAAAAATGCTATTTCCGAAGTTAATGACAATAAATCATTTGGTACGTATTTCAAAATTATTTTTGTTGTAATAGCCTTGTTATCAATTTATTATCAGTTAATAAAACTATTACCTGTCTTTAATCGACAAAAAAATATTAACAAGGTATTTTCTCTCATCAAGTCAGGAAAAAAATGTAATATAATCAATGAAACAACTATTTATTTGACTATTATTCCTTTATATAGAATTAAATTGAAATTAGACCCCATTACATTCTTAGAAGTTACTATTGGGAAAAATAATTTTCAATTACCTATAAACAAAATACTTTCTCCTGATATAAAGAGAGGATTAAGTAATGCCAATTCTACTCATTATCAAAGTATAATGTCGGAATTGTATAATAAAAATGAAATAGAAAAATCATCTGAAATTATCACTACAAAACTAAAACCTTTATCAGAATTCAAACAATTTGCCGAAAAAGAGTTTTCGCAAGAACTTTCTTCTATGGAAAAAAATAGAAGTAAAGGAAAAAGTATGCTTTATGTTCAATCTGTGGTGATTTTTATTTTTTTAAGTAGTATGATATATTTCTTTTTTACCAATAAAATACAAATTACCTATTCACAAGATATTTTTATACTTACTGGTTATGTGGTTGCTTTTTCGGTACTGATAGGATTAGTTTCATATATCTATGCTAAAAAGAATATGGCAGGAACAATTGATTTTACTCAATTCAAAAACATAATTTTCAATAGATTAGTACAATATATCAATCCTAGTTTTGAATATATTGAAAAATCACATATCGGACTTACTGAATTTTTAGATTCAGGATTGTTCAAAACAAAAAATTATACAATAAATGGAGCCGACCAAATAATAGGAAAATATAACGGAGTACCTTTTCAATCTTGCAATTTAGCCGTTACATTTCGTCCAAATTTTCGAGATGAAAAACAAGCAGATGATACGATTTTCTATGGAAATTATTTTGTAGCACGTTTTCCAAAAAAATTTGAAGGTTCAGTTCTTATATACTCCAAAAAAGATTTTTTATCAGATATAAAAGACAATGAAATAGGCTCTTACTTAAATATTTCAGATACGAAAATCCGTTTAGAAGACCCTGATTTTCAGAAACAATTTGAAGTATATTGCCATAATCAAATTGTAGCTCGGTACGTACTTACACCTTCTTTTATAGAACTTATAAAAAAAATAAATATTCAAAACAAAGGTAATATCTACATATCTATCAGTCAAAATAATATTGTTATTGCTACAAACAAAAGAAATGCATCTATGTATGGAAATACTACTTATAAAATATTTTCTACTAAAATAGATTTGGAACTTCTAAATAATATTTATCAAGAACTTATAGGTCAGTTACAAATGATAGATACTTTAAAGCTACTTACATAAATAATTACTAAATCTTATATCGAAAAATTCGTTTTCAAAATATATCAAAGCTTTTAACCAAAAATGTTTAATCAAATAATAATAACAATGATTTTATACATCTTACTTGGACTTGTTATCTTAACTATTTTTACTACGATAACATTATTTAACAAACTTTCTTTGAAAAGAAATCAGATAGAAAATGCCATTTCTTCATTAGACGCTCTATTTATCCAACGTGCAGATTTGATTCCCAATCTAATAACCATAGTACGGCAATACGTCACTTTTGAAAAAGAAGTCTTAGAGAAAATTACCAAATTACGCAGACCTACACAACCTACCAAAGAAGAAAATCCGTATCTACAACCCGAAGAAAGTAGTACTACACTTAAACAAATTATGGTACAGGTTGAAAATTATCCTGAACTTAAAGCCAATGAACAATTCAACCACTTACAAAATACTTTCAATGAATGTGAAGCGCAAATCTCAGCAGGCAGACGATTTTTAAGTGCTTCTATAACAGACTATAACGACAGTATAATTACATTTCCATCAAATATTATTGCCAAAATTTTCAAATTCGACAAATACCAATGGCAATATGCAACTGATACTCAACGCATGGCTTTACAAGCCTCAAGATTGTTTCAGTAAAAAATAACTTAGCAGTCATAAGATTTATTGTTTTTAATATAATAAATTATATAAAAAATTTGTATTTGATATTTTATAATTGTTAAACAAATATAGTCGATTGACTATTCAACTCCAAAAATAATAATTTTAATGAGTATTCTATCATTTTTTGAGATTTAGAATAACATTTTGTTTTCCGCTTAAATCGTACCAAATAATGCCTGATCAAACTATTAAATCCCTCAATAGTGTATGTTTCAGATTTACTTTGGCAC
>NZ_BPMA01000021.1:48800-203619 GCF_026005215.1 Capnocytophaga catalasegens
CCTGTTCTCCCCATTTTTTAATCCATTGAAAAACCGTTCCATAGCTGATTTGCAATACTCTACCAATAGCACGAAAACCCATACCTTCCAAATAAAGTTGTAAGGCAAGGCGTTTTTGTTCATCGGTTTTTTCGGTGCAACGCCTCTCTACACTAAAGTGATAATTACAATTTTTACGCTTATAGCGTTGTTTTCCAGCATTGGTTTTGCCATCTTTGGTAGATTGACTAGATTTACACTTAGGACAAGTCATTCTTTTTCGGATGCAAATATAATAAACAATATTTAATTAACAATGCCCATATTTTAAAATTTTACTATTTCTTGGTAAGAGCCTAATTTAACAATCAAAGTGGTATAATTTTATAATCCATTCAACAAAAAATTACTATCACCTTGTGATTGTTATTTTTTCACTTCAATACTGACACTAAATTAAATATTTATAGAACTATTTTTTTTATAATCTTTTTTATCTATAATTTTTTTTATCTATAATTTTTTATAGTGTTCATCAATATCAGAAGTCAATGTTTTAAGAAATGTAACCACATCTTGAACTTCCTTTTCGGTAAGTTCTTTATTAAGCTGTGTCTTTGCCATAATTTGTACAACTTCTGCTAAATCACTAACTGAACCATCATGAAAGTAAGGTGCTGTTTTTTCAACATTTCTTAAAGCTGGTACTTTGAAGAAATATTTATCTGATTCTTTGTTGGTAATGTCAAAAAGTCCATTGTCTATTTTTTCACTTTTTGTATACTCCCAATAATTACCAAAAAGCCCAAATTTTTGAAACATTTGTCCCCCAAGAGTTACTCCCGAATGACAAGTAATACAAGCATTATCAATGAAAGCTTTCAATCCATCTTTTTCTTGTTGATTTAAGGCATTTTCATTTCCATCCAAATAATCATCAAAACGTGATGCAGGATTTAATTTCCTTTCAAAAGCTCCAATAGCATTCGCTATATTTTTAAAAGTTATTGGTTCTTTTTGGTCAGGATAAACTTCTTTAAAAAGAATTTGATAATCAGCAACTTGCCTTAAACGTTTTTCCAAAAATTCTGCATTTGGTATATTGTGTTCCACAGGATTCAAAATAGGACCTTCGGCTTGTTCTTCTACATCTTTAGCTCGCCCGTCCCAAAATTGCATTGCGTGAAGACTTGAATGGAAAACTGTTGGTGAATTTCGCCCTCCTAACTCCTTCGTATCGCCTGGTGATAACGACAAATTATCCACACCAAAAGTTTCCAAATTGTGGCACGAATTACAACTGATGTTCCCTTCCTTTGACAATCGAGTATCAAAATACAATTTTTTACCCAAAGCTACTTTTTGCTCTGAAATTTCTTCTGTTGGAAGTGCTGAAACAGATTTGAAAAATGTCTCAGCCTTTGTTCTCAATTCCGATTTTTCTTCTGTACCAACAACTTGTTCATCAGGTTGTGATGTATTTTTTTTGGTAATGTTATTACACGCCACAAGCAATAATCCCGAAATAATTAATAAACTTCTTTTCATTATGTAATTTTATTTAGTTTGGGCAAAGATAGTGAAAAAGAAAATATTTAAATATGACATATGTCATATTTTTATTTTTTTATAAAATCATACCTCTAACAACAATCAATTTTATAACTTTATCATCTATCTCCAACTCTCTATCCTATAACTAAAATAGAGAGTTTTTTTATTTTAATCTTTAATTTATTAAAATATTTCTTACTTTTGTACCCAAAATTATTAAAAACAATGCTAACAGTATCAAATCTATCTGTTCAATTCGGAAAACGAGTTTTGTTTGACGAAGTGAATGTTACGTTTTCACAAGGAAATTGTTATGGAATTATCGGAGCAAATGGTGCAGGGAAATCTACTTTTTTAAAAATCCTCTCAGGAAAAAAAGAACCTACAAGCGGAAATGTTATTTTAGAACCTGGCAAGCGAATGTCTGTCTTAGAACAAGACCACTATGCTTATGACGAATTTTCCGTACTTGATACGGTAATTATGGGAAACAAAATCCTTTCGGATGTTAAAAAGGAAATGGACGAATTGTATGCAAATTATACAGACGAAAATGCTGAACGCATCGGAGAACTACAAATGCAGTTTGACGAGATGAACGGATGGAATGCTGAAAGTGATGCCGCTACCCTACTCTCTAACTTAGGTATTTCAGAAGATATGCACTATACGTTAATGTCGGAAATGGACGGAAAACTTAAAGTTCGAGTGCTTTTGGCACAAGCTCTTTTTGGAAACCCTGATGTACTTATAATGGACGAGCCTACCAATGACTTGGATTTTGAAACGATTGCTTGGCTTGAAAATTTCTTAGCAAATTATAACAATACGGTCATTGTTGTTTCTCACGACCGCCACTTTTTAGATGCTGTATGTACACATATTTCTGATATTGATTTTGGGAAAATCAATCATTATTCAGGGAACTATACCTTTTGGTACGAAAGTAGCCAATTAGCTGCTCGTCAGCGCGCTCAACAAAACAAAAAAGCCGAAGAAAAAGCCAAAGAATTACAAGAATTTATTGCTCGATTTAGTGCCAATGTAGCTAAGTCAAAACAAGCAACTTCTCGTAAGAAAATGCTTGAAAAACTTAATATTGACGAAATTAAACCTTCTTCTCGTCGCTATCCAGCTATTATTTTTGAAAAAGAACGTGAAGCAGGTGATCAAATTTTGCATGTTGAGAATCTTTCTGCTTCCATTGATGGACAAATTCTTTTCAAAAATATTGACATCAATCTGGCAAAAGATGATAAAGTAGCTCTTATTTCAAAAGATTCGCGCGCAACTACTGCTTTTTACGAAATATTGAACGCAAATCAACAGCCCGATAGTGGTAACTTTCAATGGGGTGTAACTACTTCACAATCGTATTTACCGGTTGATAATTCCAATTTCTTCAATGTAGATTTGTCGTTGGTCGATTGGCTTCGTCAGTGGGCAAAAACCGAAGAAGAGCGCGAAGAAGTATTCGTTCGTGGCTTTCTAGGAAAAATGCTTTTCAGTGGTGAAGAGGCGTTAAAAAATGCTCAAGTACTTTCAGGAGGTGAAAAAGTTCGTTGTATGCTTAGCCGTATGATGATGCTTCGTGCCAATGTACTAATGCTTAACGAACCTACAAACCACTTAGATTTAGAAAGTATTACGGCTTTCAACAATTCACTCAAAAATTTCAAAGGAAATGTAATTTTCACTACGCACGACCACGAGTTTGCTCAAACAGTTGCTACACGAATTATTGAGCTTACTCCCAATGGTATTATTGATCGTTATATGACTTTTGACGAATATATGGACGATAAAAATATTCAAGAACTACGTAAGAAAATGTATACTAATTAGATAATTAGAATTCTATTCGGTCAAAATATTAAAATCTGTACATAATGATACAGATTTTTTATTTTCAGATATTTTAAAATATTTTTTTTAGAGATTATAAATAGCTCAATTTAATTTTGTATTTTTGCCTGCAAAATTAAAATAATATAGATATATGAATATTTTAGTTTGTATCAATCAAGTACCCGATACAACTTCCAAAATAAACTTAACTGCTGATACATCTGTCTTTGACCCCACAGGAGTTGTCTTTATCGTAAATCCGAGTGACGAATCGGCTCTAACTCGCGCCATACAGTTAAAAGAAAAAATAGGGGCTAGCATTACAATCATTCATGTAGGAAAAGCAGATAGCGAACCTACTATGCGTAAAGCATTTGCTACTGGTGCAGATAAAATGATACGTATTGATGTCGAACCTACTGATGGTTTTGTTGTTGCCAATGAAATTGCACAAATTCTAAAAAAAGAATCCTTTGACCTTATTCTCTGTGGAAAAGAATCTCTTGATTATCACGGAGGTATGGTGGGTGGTTTATTAGCAACGCTAGCAAATATACACTTTGTAGATGATGTAACTTCAATAGAAATTGAAAATAATCAAGCACGCGTAGAACGTGAAACTGATGGAGGAAAATCAATCCTAAGTGTGCCACTTCCTCTACTGGTTGCTGTTCAAAAGGAACTAATTGCTGATAATGAACTTCGCATTCCGAATATTCGCAATATTATGGCAGCTCGACAAGCTCCAATTGAAGTAGTAAGCGCTATCAATGAATCTGCACAGATACAAACGCTACATCTAGAAAAACCTACTCCAAAAGATGCTATCAAAATGATTGATGCCAATAATCTTGATGAACTCATTGATGAGCTACATAATGTTAAAAAATTATTCTAATTCAAAAGATATCCAATATTATCTTTTGTAAAAAAATTAACATAAAATGATATTAGTATATACCGAATTTGAAAACGGAACGTTCAAAAAAAGTGCTTTGGAACTAATTTCCTATGCCAAAGCACTTACCAAAGATACCAAACAGGTAGTTGCTCTTACCATTAACGCTACTGGGAATTCCATATTAAGCCAATACGGAGCAAATAAAATTATTTCTGTTAATAATCCTAAACTGAACGAATTTACAGCACAAGCATATGCTGCTACAATGTTACAAGTTGCCGAAAAAGAAAACGCAGACACTATTGTGTTAAGCACTTCACCTAATGCTCGATACATTGCTCCTATTTTAGCAATACGTTGGGGCGGAGCTTATTTGTCTAATGTTACTTCATTACCTATTGAAAAATGCTTTAAAAAGACGTTATTTGCAAGTAAAGCTATCGGAAATATTACAACTTCTTGTTCAAAAAAAGTAATTTCTCTATCAGGCAATGCTTTTGGAGTACACGAAAATCCTGTTCCTCCACAAATCATTGATTTTGAACCTGAACTTCCTGAGGATTTATTTGCAATAAAAACACTTGAAAATCACAAAAATAAAGGAAAAATATCCATAACAGAAGCCTCTATCGTTGTATCAGGAGGTCGAGGACTAAAAGCTGCTGAAAATTGGTATATCATTGAAGAACTTGCCGATGTATTAGGTGCTGCAACTGCCTGTACAAAACCTGTTTCTGATATGGGTTGGCGTCCACATAGTGAACACGTAGGACAAACTGGAAAACCTGTCGCTTGCGACTTGTATATTGCTATTGGTATATCGGGTGCTATACAACACTTGGCAGGAGTTCATAATTCCAAAGTAAAAGTCGTTATCAATTCTGACCCCGAAGCACCTTTTTTTAAAGCAGCAGATTATGGTATTGTGGGAGATGCTTTTGATGTTGTTCCGAAATTGATAGAAAAAATCAAACTATTAAATTAACTAATTATTTATTGCCATAATAAATTAGATTTTTAGTTAGAGCAAGGATAATTCCTTGCTTTTTTCGTTTATCTTCAATTAAACCTATCTAAATTTTAACTTGCTCAATAATAAAATAAAAAAACGAATACATATAACAAAATGAAATACTTTTGAAATGAAAAATATTACCTCTGAAATATAACGAAATATCTTTGAGGTAAAAAATATTATCTAAAAGGTCTAACAAAATATCTTTGAAATAAAAAATATCATCTAAAAGGTCTAACAAAATATCTTTGAGATAAAAAATATCATCTAAAAGATCTAACAAAATACCTTTGAGATAAAAAATATCATCTAAAAGATCTAACAAAATACCTTTGAGATAAAAAATATTACTTAAAAGAGTAAACCGAACATCAAAAATGTATAACAGAATATCTAAAAGATGCAACGAAACATTAAAAAGACTATTCGAAAAGTATTGCAGATATTTTGAAAGATTGAAAAGATAAAACTGAATCTGTTTAAGATATTTTGGAATATTAAAAAGTAAAAAATAAAATTTGTCTAAATTTTTTTGTAAAGCAAAAGTTTAAGCGTTTTTATTCTCGCTTATTACTTCAATTTTTGTCCTGCCCAATTGGTTGCCAACGTTGTGAAAAGAACTATGCTTATAGAACTTATTGGCATCAGAATTGCAGCCACAACAGGAGATAATTTTCCCATAATAGCCAAGGTAATACCAATAATATTATAACACAACGAAAGCGCAAAACTAAATTTGATAATAATGAGTGATTTCTTACTAAGTATCAAAAATAAATCCATTTTATTCAGTACATTAGCATCCATTATTCCATCACAAGCTGGAGAAAACACATTGATATTTTCCGATACCGAAATACCTACATTACTCTGTTTGAGAGCACCAGCATCGTTCAATCCATCACCAATCATAAGCACTTTTTGGTTACTCTCTTGTAAAGAAACAATGTGTTGAAGTTTATCATCAGGTTTTTGGTTAAAAAACAACTGTGTTTTAGATGGAAGTGTTCTTGACAGATATGATTGCTCACTTTGGTTATCTCCTGACAGAATAGAAAGTTGATAATTAGGGGCAAGTCGTTCAAAAAGTTGTTTTATGCCTTTTCGATATGAATTTTGAATAATGTATTTACCTTTGTAATTGCCATTTATCGCAATATATACGGCTGTTTCGAATGTATTTTGTGGAGTTTGTATTCCTACAAAATTGGCAGAGCCAACCTTAATCGTATTTTCATCAAAAGTTGCTATTATCCCTTTGCCACTAATTTCTTCAAAATGAGAAAGGGATAAAAATGTTTCTTCTTCAATCGTTTGATAAAGCTGCCGACTTAGCGGATGATTAGAGTTACGAAGTGTGTTTTTAAGAAGTTGTATTTCTTTATGACTTAAAGTCGTTCCTTCGTAACTAATTTTATTTTTGTTAGAAGCTGTTATGGTTCCTGTTTTATCAAAAAGAATTGATTGAATTTGAGCCATTTGCTCAATAATATTGGTATTTTTTAGGTATAACTTGTTTTTTCCGAAAATTCGCAACATATTTCCCAAAGTGAAGGGAGCTGACATTGCCAAAGCACACGGACAGGCAATAATAAGAATGGCTGTAAAAACATTGAAAGCCTGTTTTACATCAATAAAATACCAGAAAATCAAAGCTATAAACGAAATAATTAAAATACTGATAGTAAAGTATTTACTAATTTTATCTGTAAGTGTTTTTACTCCTTCAAACTTATCTTTCTGGAAGATTTCGTTGCTCCAAAGTTGTGTTAAGTAACTTTGTGAAACATTTTTTATTGCTTCAATTTCAATAGCCGTTCCTTTTTGTTTTCCTCCCGCAAAGAGTTTATCTCCACTTACTTTTTCCACAGCATCAGATTCGCCTGTTACAAAGCTATAGTCAATATGAGCTTTACCTTTTAGCAAAATAGCATCAACAGGGATAAGTTCTTCATTACGAATAAGCAAGCGATCTTTTTCTTGAATATCATATACTTGTATGCTTTCTTCGCTGCCATCGGGGTGTAATTTAGTAATCCCAATGGGGAAATAACTTTTATAATCTCGTTCAAAAGATAAAAAATTATACGTTTTCTGTTGAAAAAATTTGCCAATTAACAAGAAAAAAACAAGACCATTCATACTATCCCAGAAACCTTGTCCTGAGTCGGTTACTATATCATAAACACTACGTAAAAACATAGCCAAAATACCTAAAGCCAAAGGAATATCAATATTTAAAATCTTGGAACGTATCCCTTTATATGCCGAAACAAAATAATCTGATGCCGAATACAAAAGTACAGGCAATGATAAGAAAAAAGATAACCAACGGAAAAAATATTTGTATTGATTGAGCCAAAACTCATCATTCTCAAAATATTCAGGAAAAGAAAAAAGCATTACGTTACCAAAGGCAAATCCGGCTACGCCCAATTTGTATATCAAGGTTTTATCTTGCTTTTTGATTTCTTTTTTCTGATAATCGTCAAGACTAATATATGGAGCATATCCTATATGTGAAAGTAATAAGACCAATTCTTTGAGTGAGAGTTTGTCCGATTGATAGGTAATACGAACACTTTTCTCGGGAAAATTAACAATCGAATGAATAACGTTTTTATTGAGTTTTTGCAAATTTTCCAACACCCAAATACACGAGCTACAATGTATATGCGGAATGTATAACGATACAATTTGTCGATTAGCATCATCAAACTCTAACAACTTGGTTACTATTTTATAATTATCCAAAAAAGCATATTTTTCGGAAGAATTTTCAGGGCGACTTCCCGGAGATTTTTCTAAAATATAGTAGCTCTCCAAGTTATTTTCAGACAAAATTTCATACACCATTTTACAACCTAAGCAACAAAAATGCTTGTCATCAATCGTAATAGCAGATGCGTTTTTGTCACATTCATTTCCGCAATGGAAACAAGTTTGCAAATTATTACTTTCCATAGTTTACAAATATCCTAACTATTTTAATGCAAAAATATGATAAATATCATAAATATTATATATATTTGCCTCATATTTACAATAAAAATGACAGAAAAACTAATCAATATCGAATGCAAAGATTGTAGTGCATACGAAAAAGGTATATTAAAGTCTCTTGAAATGAATAAGTTACAAGAGTTAGTATCGTGTAAAAATTCGTATTCCATAAAGAAGGGAACTATTATTTTTGAAGAAGGAGATATGCTCACAGGAGTATATTGTATAAAAGAAGGTGTTTGCAAATTGACCAAACTTAGCCTCAACGGAAAAAATCAAATTGTCCGTTTTGTTAAAAAAGGAGATATACTCGGTCAATATAATATCGTTGGGAAACAGGCAGCTAATCTCACAGCAACAGCACTCAAAGATATGAAAATTTGCTTTATTCCCAAAGAACAAATACTAACTTCATTTGCTGAAAATCCAAATTTTTCAACAGAAATCATAAGAGAAATGAGTGCTAAACTGCAAAAAGCTGATAATATTATCGTTGATTTGGCTCAAAAAAATGTAAAACAACGCCTTGCCGATACACTCTTATTTCTAAAAGAAACCTTTGGAGAAGATACACAAGGTTACATTGATATTCAGCTTTCTCGTGAGGAAATAGCCAATATTGTTGGTACAGCTACCGAATCGCTAATACGTATGCTCTCTGAGTTTTCCAAAAACAAATACATAGAAACCCACTGTAAATATATCAAAATTCTTGATCAAGCCAAGCTAAAACGTGTTTCTGTTGGTTAAAATTTTAAGGATTTTTCTTGATCCATTCGCGGAATGAATAAAAATTTTGTGGAGAAACACTATGCCCTACGGGAAATTCTTCATAAGTAAAATCAATATTCAAATTTTGTAAAAAAGGTACAGATTCTCTCGCCCATTCAATTGGAATTACTTGGTCAGAAGCTCCATGTGAGAGGTATATTTTCAGTTGTGAAAAATCATTTTGAGAGAAATTACTATCTAACATTGAAGATTCTATATAGCCACTAAGTCCAACTACTCGATGTACTTTATCAGGAAAAGAAAGAGCAATAGAAAGACTTAAAATACAGCCTTGACTAAACCCCAACAACGTTACATTATCTCTATCTAAGTCATAAGAATTACAAATTTGGTCAATGAATGTAAGTATCTGTCCTTGCGAGGTTTTGGCTTGAACAATATCACACCAACGTTCCGAATACAAATCAATAGCGTACCAAGCATATCCAAAATCTGACAGCGGATAAGGGGCTTGTACCGAAACAATAACATATTGCTCGGGAAGTTCTTCGGCAAACGAAAACAAATCTTCTTTATTGCTTCCATATCCGTGAATCATTACTATCACAGGCGATTTACCTTCCTGAGGAACTATTTTAGCAGGGCGTAGTAAATAATCTAATGAAAAAACTTGCATTATATTTTAATTTAATAAAAATTTATCTTTAACAATAATACCTAACACTTTTCCTTTGAGTTTTTCTCCTACAAAAGCACTATTTTTGGAAGTTGAGAAGATATCTTTTTTCTCAAAAATATGAGTTTCATCAACAGAAAATAAGGTCATATTGGCTATTTCATCAATATTGATAGAGTGACAAGGTAGCGAAAAACGTTTTTTAGCATTGGTTAGTAGTTCAATTACTTTTTCTATCGAAGCGTATTGAGTAAGGATACCAAAAGTAGTTTCAAGCCCGATAGTTCCGTATGCAGCCAAGTCAAATTCTACTTGTTTTTCCTCAATATCCATCGGACAATGGTCTGATGTTGCAAAATCAATAATTCCATCGCGTAGTGCTTTTCGCAGTGCTTCAACGTGTGCAATATCTCGCAGAGGTGGTAGCGTTTTATAATTTGTATCAAATCCTTCCAAAACATCATCTGTCAGATGCAGATTATAAATAGCTACACTACACGTTACGTCCAACCCTTTTGCTTTTGCCTGTGCAATAAGCTCTACTGATTTCATTGATGAAATGGTGGGAATATGTAATTTACCTCCTGTATATTCCAAAATGGCTAAATCTCGTGCAATAATCAGTTCTTCTGCCAAAGAAGGAATACCTTTTAATCCTAACTTAGTTGAAATAACATGTTCATTAACAACACCTTTGCCAGCAATATTTTTATCATTCGCAAACGAAATGACTATTCCTCCAAAATTTTGCGTATATTGAAGTGCTATTTTGAGCAAATTGGCATTAGAAATCGTCTTTTTATAATCTCCAAAAGCAACAGCTCCTGCTGTTGCCATATCGTATAGTTCAGCCAAGTGTTCTCCTTGACTTTGTAAAGTTAAAGCTCCTATCGGAAATAGCTCACTTACAGCATTTTGTGTATTATTTTTTAAAAAAGTAATTGCTGATTTGGTATCAGAAATAGGATGTGAATTGGGGTTTAACATAATTTGCGTAAAACCACTATGAGCCGCTACGTTCATTCCATTTTCAAGTGTTTCTCGTTCTTCGTGCCCTGGTTCACCAAAAGAAACGCTACTATCTGCCCAACCTTGCGAAACATATACATTTTCTATAACATTATCTGTTTCGACAGATAACGCAGGTTGTATCTGCCTTATAATTCCGTTTTCTATCAAAATATCTTGTTTTGACAAGTGAAAAGGACTTGCTTTATCAATAATAGTTGCAGATTTCAGTAGTAGTTTCATACAATAAAATTTGTTATCAATGAATTCAGCTACAAAGTTAAAAAGAAATACTCAAAACAAAAACTATAAAAAGTAAAAAAATTCTTAAAACTTAAAATAAGACACGAAAAAACTAAGGAGAAGAATTTTTCCCCTTAGATTCTGTCATTTAAAAGTAAAAAATAGTCTGAAAAACTACTATTTATTAGGTGTTTCGTTGTTTGTAGGCGTAGAAGGCAACACAGGCGTGGTTGTTTCTTGTTTGTGTCCTTCAAGAACGCGAGAGTTAGAAATATCTCCTTTGTTTTGTTTTAGTACAATATTTGATAGCAAAATACATACAATTAGTAGTGTGCCTAGTGTCCAAGTGCTTTTGTCAAGAAAATCACCTGTTTTCTTAACTCCACCTACTACTTGTGCATTACCACCGAACGAAGAAGAAAGTCCTCCTCCTTTGGGTTGTTGTACCATTACCACAAGTATCAATAAGAATGATACTAAAAGAATTACTCCTAAAAGAATGTTGAATGTAACCATAAATTATAAACTATTTTGTTGTAATTTTTTAATTGCTTTTATTTGGTCTGCAAAGAAACGACTTTTTTCTGGAATTTTCAAAATTAAAATTTGATAAGCATGAATAGCCTCCGAATATTTACCTTGTTCCAGATATACTTTTGCCAAAGTTTCAGTCATTAGTTGTTGTTCATTGGGTTGTACTTCATCAGCTAAATCAATGGTTGAGCGATAATTTCGTTTAGCTTCTATCTTTGGATTTTTTTCTAAAAATTTATCAATTAAATCGAATTTTTTAGCACGTTTATCATCTTTGTCAAAGATATTTTTTTCAGCAGAAGCGTCTTCTTGTAGCTCTTCATTTTGTCGTTTTATAGGTTGATAACGTGTTATTTCAAGCCATTGCGCAAATGAATATTTATCATTTTTTTTGAAATCCAGAGGTTTGCCCATATCTAACGACTCTTCAATTTCTCGTGTTTTGTCTGAGGTAGGGACAAATTTACCCACAATCGTATCAATAACAGCCTGTCTTTCTTCAGGAGGAATCCAAGTAGTTTTTTCTTCCGTTTTAGAAGGAGTTTTCTCAATTGTAGGCGTTACAACTTCGGGCTGCCGAGGTTCAAAAACATCTTCGCCAACGTATTGAGTAAAATCAGCTGGAATGGCTTCATCGTAGTAAGTTTTAGGCATTTCAACACGTTTTTCAGCTTTGAAAAGTGGTGTTTTTGCCTCTTTAAATGACTTTGATGTAATAAAATCAAAAAGCATTGTTCTGTCTCCTACAAGTGAAGCTGTTATTTTAAGAGCTTTATTATACCGATAGCTATTTTGAGTATATAAAACTCGCAGATGTACAGCTCTTGCCGACTGAAAATACGGATGCTCGTGTATGATATTTTCCAATTCATATACTTGTGAGAGCGTAATACTATCTGGATTGCTCACTATATTTGAAAACTCTTGTGTAGTCATTACCAATTAGCCAATGAAGCGTTAAAAATATCTTGGGAAATTCGTTCAAAAATATCTTCTAAAGCTGCCATTTTAACTGAATTAAGTTGCGCTTCGGCAGGATAGTCGTAATAATGAGAAAAACGTTTTTCAAAATCTTTTTCTGGGTCTGTATTATTTGTAAAACGTACGTTAATACTTACCGTAAGTCGGTTTTGAGCTGCGGTCTGTGAAGAAGTTGCACTCATTGGCGAAACAGAAAAATCAACGATTTCACCTTCATAAATAAGGTCTCCACCTCTATCAGTCAATGATAAATTAGTCTGATTATTTATCAAATCTTGTAAATACGTTGTGAAATCTCTATCCATTCCGGGTTCAACAATAGGAGCTCGATTTTGAAAGAAATTCACTTGAAAAGTTTTTGCATTACCGGTACTTCCCCCTGTAAAATTGTAGTATTTACATGAAAAAAATAAAAAAAATATCCCTAAAAACAATAAGATTTTTCTCAAAATAAAAAGTTTTTCAAAACTTGGGCAAAATTACAATATTAGATTTAAAAAAAATATTTTTTGAGCATTTATTTTAAAAAAATAAAAAAAACAAAAATCTACTAGAAAAACCTAGTAGATTTTATGAATTTAAGATTTATGATAAAACAATTCTTATACAATTATAAATGAATTACCTCATCGTAAGCAGCTGCCACAGCCTCCATAACTGCTTCACTCATAGTAGGATGTGGATGAACGGCCTTGAGTACTTCGTGTCCCGTGGTTTCAAGTTTGCGAGCAACAACTGCTTCGGCAATCATATCTGTTACACCAGCACCTATCATATGACAACCAAGCCACTCTCCGTATTTGGCATCAAAAATAACTTTAACAAATCCGTCTGCATTACCGCCTGCTTTGGCCTTGCCTGATGCTGAGAATGGAAACTTACCTACTTTTATATCATAACCTTTTTCACGAGCTTGTTTTTCGGTAAGTCCAACCGAAGCGATTTCGGGAGTACAATAGGTACAACCAGGTATATTTCCGTAGTCAATCGGTTCTACATGCATACCTTTTATTTTCTCTACACAGAGAATACCTTCGGCAGAAGCCACGTGAGCCAAAGCCTGTCCTGGAACTACATCACCGATGGCGTAATAACCCGGAACGTTGGTTTGATAAAATTCATTAACCAAAATTTTATCTCTTTCTGTCCTAATTCCTACGGCTTCAAGACCAATATTTTCAATATTTGTCTTAATACCTACGGCAGAAAGAAGTATATCAGCTTCTAATACGACTTCTCCTTTGGCTGTTTTTACAAAGGCTTTCACACCTTCGCCCGAAGTATCTACTTTGGTAACTTCTGCCGATGTCATAATATTGATACCCAGCTTTTTAAAACTTCTTTCTAATTGTTTTGAAACCTCTTCATCTTCCACAGGTACGATATTGGGCATAAACTCAACAACGGTAACTTCGGTTCCCATTGAATTGTAAAAATAGGCAAATTCTATTCCGATAGCACCACTTCCTACCACAATCATTTTTTTAGGTTGTTTGGGTAGGGTCATCGCCTGTCTATATCCAATAATTTTTTTTCCATCTTGAGGCATTGCAGGAAGTTCTCGACTGCGAGCTCCTGTTGCAATGATAATATGGTCTGCACTATACTCAGTAACTTTACCTTCTTTGTCTTTTACATCAATTTTTTTATCCGATTTGAGCGTTCCGTATCCTTCGATAACATCAATTTTATTCTTTTTCATCAAGAATTGAACTCCTTTGCTCATTCCTTCGGCAACACTGCGACTACGCTTGATAACAGCTTCAAAATCTTTATCAAATTCTTTTACTGAAAGTCCATAATCCGAAGCATGTTTCAGATATTCAAATACTTGCGCACTTTTCAAAAGTGCTTTGGTAGGGATACAGCCCCAATTTAGACACACTCCGCCCAAATTTTCTTTTTCAACAATAGCTGTTTTAAAACCTAATTGAGAAGCACGAATAGCTGTAACATATCCACCAGGACCACTTCCTAATACTATAATATCGTATTTATTCATCGTTATAATTATTTTGTTTGTAAAAATCGGCACGAAGGTACGATTATTTTTCTCGAAAAAAAAACATTTTTGATTCTTTTGTAAAATTTGATATTTAAGTTACTGAATTATAGATAGATGTATATTTGTATCGTTTTTAATTTTATCTAAATGAAATCTAAAAGTAAATTTTTAACAATTTTAAAAATACTCAGAATATTTGAAAAGATGTAAGACTTGTGTTTTAACAATAATATTAAAATTTTATGAAAATAGTATATATTATATTGCTATTATGTACAAGTTTTGCATATACGCAGGAAAATAAACGATGGAACTCTAATCTGGATTTAGATATTCTTTTCCCAAGCAAAGAAAAAACTACTTATTCTTATCATAATGGAGATATTTCACAAATTGCTTTTGAAAATAAAAGCGAAATAAAACTAAAAGAAAAGGTATCTTTTGGCTTTACCTATTCTTTTCAGTATCGTTTTTGGGGAGGGCTTAGCGTAGGTGCTGTTACAGGGTTAAATCATTTACCTTTGCCACAAGCCTCTCTTACAACGGTAAAACTTGGCGGACAGCTTCGCTATACTTTTGTAGAAGAATACAAAGCAGGGCTATACTTGCAGTTGGTCAGCTTTCTCCCTTTACGGAGTAATATCGAAGCAGACTTTGGGGAGGTTCGCTTGGGAGTTACAATTCCTATTTCGCAAGGAGAAGATTATAATTTTACCTTAGGCCTCTTTACTTCATATATTTCATATAGATTAAATAGACCTTTATTTTATGATGAAGTTCCCGATATATTAGAATATCGAGGTATTGGAGTTAATTTAGGTATACATTTTTAGTTAATTTAATTTGTAAAAAGTCATTTGAGTAACTCAAATGGCTTTTTTTGTCAAATCTTCGTTTTCCTTCCAAATAAATTTGTATTTTTGTCGGCACATTTTAAATAATTTTTTTTGAGATATTTTGTAGAATTTGCTTATAACGGAAAGGCATATTGTGGGTGGCAATCACAACCCAATTCGGTGAGTGTACAACAGATAATGGAACATTCGCTTAGTGTGTTGCTTTCTTGTCCTATTGCTCTTACAGGTGCAGGACGTACCGATAGCGGTGTGCATTCCAGACAAATGTTTGCTCACTTTGATTACGAGGGTATTATTCAGCATAATTTTGTTCATCGAGTAAATACTTTTTTGCCTCACGATATTGTAATATATGGCTTTTACCAAGTTGAAAATGAAGCCCATGCCCGTTTTGATGCACTTAAACGTACCTACCAATACTATATCGTACAGCATAGAAATCCTTTTTTAACAGATTTTGCCTATCATTTTCAGTGGAGTTTAGATATTGATTCGATGAACAAGGCTTGCGAAATTTTAAAAACCTATACTGATTTTCAGTGTTTTTCCAAATCAAAAACAGACATAAAAACCTATTTGTGTAAAATAGAAAAAGCTTTTTGGGAACGAAATAATGAAAATATTTTGATATTTGAAATAACCGCAGATCGATTTTTGCGCAATATGGTGCGAGCCATTGTAGGTACAATGCTCAATATTGGGCAAGGAAAACTTACATTGGAGGGTTTTAAGCAAGTTATTGAAAGTAAAAATAGAGGGAAAGCAGGGTTTTCCGTACCTGCACACGGATTATATCTAACTCAAGTTGTATATCCTGAGAGGCTTTTCAAACCAGTAAAATGATTTTTCTATTTAAAAATTAAAAGATTTTTTATTTATTAAAGATTAAAAAAATTTCTGATGCATAAAACAAAAAATTAAGAACAAAACATAGGAAATGTCAGAAAAAACCAAATACACACATACAATCAAGCAATTATTCGAGTTTGTAAAACCTTACAGAAACTTATTCGTTTTTGTAGCCTTAATTTCCATACTATTATCTGGATTGGGAGTATTACGAACCTATTTTTTCAAAGTAATCATAGATGATTTTATAGTTCCGAAAGACTATCAAGGAATGGTAGAAATAATCTGGATTATGTTAGGATTGCTTTTTGCCGAAGTCATCTCTCAAGTATCGTTTATGTATTATACCAGTTGGCTTGGTCAATATATAATTCGCGATATTCGAAATAAACTTTTTGGTTATATGATTCGCTTTAAAATGAAATACTATGACCAATCATCAGTGGGTATATTAGTTACCCGCGCTGTGAATGATATAGAGCGTATAGCCGAAATATTTTCGTCAGGATTATTTGAAATATTCAGCGAAATACTGAAAATGCTTGTGGTAATGGGAGTTATGATTTATTTCGATTGGAGATTAGCACTAATAGTTTTTGCTACGCTTCCCATTATTTTATATGCAACAAATTGGTTTCAAAAATCAATGAAAGTTGCCTTTACCGAAGTTCGCAAGCAAGTAGCCGAACTTAATTCCTTTGTACAAGAACGTCTTTCGGGTATGAAAATTATTCAACTCTTTACAAGAGAAAATTATGAATATCAAAAATTTGAAAAAATAAACAAAAAACACGAAAAAGCTTGGTTGGCTAACATTTGGTACAACTCCATTTTCTTCCCTATATCCGACTTAGTAACTTCTGTGGCTATGGGGTTGATTGTTTGGTATGGTGGGCTTCAAGCGGTAAATAATACGGGTATACAACTAGGTACAATCCTGATGTTTATACAGCTCATACAAAGGCTTTTTCAACCGCTTCGACATATTGCCGACAAATTTAATACATTACAAATGGGAGTAATTGCTGCTCAACGAGTATTTGCAATCATTGAAACACATCGACAATATACAGAAATAGAAGGAAATAATGAACTCTCTGAAGTACAAGGAAATATTCGTTTTGAAAATGTCAGATTTGGGTATAAAGAGAATGAAGAAATTTTACACGGAATTAACTTTTCAGTAGAAAAAGGGCAAACAGTAGCCATTGTAGGTGCTACTGGAGCAGGCAAATCAACTATTATCAATTTAATAAATCGATTTTATGACCTAAATGGTGGAACTATTCTAATTGATAATCAAGATATTAGAGATTTTACATTGATTTCTCTTCGCAAGCATATAGCTATTGTTCTACAAGATGTATTTTTATTTGCAGATACAATTTTGAACAATATAACTCTACGTAATCCTTCTATTAGTAAAGAAGAAGTTATACAAGCAGCCAAAGAAATAGGAATACATAAGTTTATCAAAAAACTTCCACAAGGATACGAATATAATGTAAAAGAACGTGGAGCAACACTATCTGCAGGGCAAAGACAACTAATCGCTTTCCTTCGAGCATATGTACATAAACCTGAAATTCTAATTCTTGATGAAGCTACCTCTTCAGTAGATTCTCATTCTGAAAAACTTATTAAAAAAGCAACCGAACGTATTACAAAAGGAAGAACCTCTATCATTATAGCACACCGATTAGCAACCATACAGCAAGCTGATAAAATTATTGTTTTGGATAAAGGTAATATTGTCGAAGAAGGTACTCACGATAAGTTACTGACCATTCCTAATGGATATTATCGCAACTTACAACAAGTCGCTACAAATCTTTATGAAGACAAAATATAATAAATATATCTATCAAAAAATTAAATAGCTAAATTTTAAATGCGTTCAAGTTGTGCCATATAGAATCCATCGTATCCACTTTGGCTTGCCAAGATATTATCTTCTTTAACAAATTTAAAATTCTGACCTACAAATGAAGAAAGAAAAGTATCAATTTGGTTTCTATTTTCAGATGGTAAAATAGAACACGTTGCATACACAAGTTTTCCTCCAATTTTTACCATTTTAGAATAATTTTGTAGAATTTCTTGCTGTGTTCTACGTATTTCAGTCAAGAATTCAGGTTTTAGTTTCCATTTAGCATCAGGATTTCGGCGAAGCACCCCCAAACCACTACACGGAACATCAATAAGCACTCTATCAAATGTTCCGTTAAGACGTTTTATATGTTTGCTGTCTATTAGCTTTGTTTCAATATTAAAAGCCCCATTTCTACGAGCCCTTCTTTTAAGTTCGTTCAATTTGTTTTGGTAAATATCCATTGCTATAATTTGCCCTTTATTTTCCATCAACGAAGCCAAATGAAGAGTCTTCCCTCCTGCCCCAGCACAACAATCAGCTATGCGCATTCCTGCACACACTTCCAAAAAAGGAGCTACTTTCTGTGAAGAAGCATCTTGTACTTCAAAAAGACCTTCTTTGAAAGCAGGTGTTAGAAAAATATTGGAACGTGTTTTAAGTTGCAACGCATCAGGGTATTCTGTAAGAGTCTCTGTTTCAACCCCTTGTGACAATAATATCGTTTGCAATTCTTCACGAGAAATTTTCAATCTGTTGGTTCGAAGCACAACAGAAGCCATACTATTAAGTTCTTTAATTTCTTTCTCCCATACAGATTCTGTAAGTTCTTCAATTGCCAAATTATCTAACCAATCTGGTATTGATTCTCTATATTTTCGTATTTTAGAAAGTTCATCAAATCTGCCTTTGATGCGCCTTGTTGGAGTATCAGAGAAATACCATTCAGGTAACAAAATGCCTCGAAGTACTGCCCATACAGCAAATACTCTACGCATTGTAGTAGTTGTGTAAGGAAATTTCACTTCTGCTATTTCTGTATATAATCGTTTCCAACGTACTATATCATAGATAGTTTCCGCTATGAATGCTCTATCTTTGCTTCCCCATCTTTTATCTTTTTTCAGAAGTTTTTCAACAACTTTATCCGCATACTGATTTTCGTTAAAAATAAACAATAATCCTTCAATAACGGCATCTACCAAGTTTTTATGCAATTTCATTTTTAAAAAAATTATTTGCAAAGATACTATAAAAATGATTTCCATCGGATTTATTTTTAGTATAATTTCAAAACTGAATCGAATATTTTTAGTATCTTTGTCGCGATAATCAATAAAAACATTTTCCAATGAAAAAAATTATATTAGTAACATTATTATTGGCTATTTCTGCTTGCAAAACCAACCCTTTTACTGGTAAAAGCACGCTAAATTTTACTCCAAATAGTACACTTTTTCCGACATCTTTTGCTCAATACAATCAATTTTTAAAAGAACATAAAGTTATCAAAGGAACTGCTGAGGCTGAGATGATTAAACGAGTAGGACAACGCATTGCTAAAGCAGCCGAGCTTTGGCTCGACCGTAACGGATACAAAGGTTATTTAAATGATTATCGCTGGGAATATAACTTGGTCGATAGCAAAGAAATCAATGCTTGGTGTATGCCCGGTGGGAAAATCGTTTTCTACACTGGTATCTTACCTATTACTAAAAACGAAAGAGGAATAGCCGTAGTTATGGGACATGAAGTGGCGCACGCTTTGGCCGACCATGGCGCACAACGTATGAGCGCCTCTACTTTGCAACAAATAGGAGCTGTGGCTGGAAATCTTCTTTTAAATGAAAAATATAGAAATACATTCAATACTGCATATGGCATTGGTACTCAGGTAGGTGTTATGTTGCCATTTAGTAGAAGCCATGAAACAGAAGCTGATGCTATTGGGTTACAAATTATGGCCATTGCAGGATACGACCCCGACGAAGGTGCAAAACTTTGGGAACGAATGAGTCAAGCCTCTGGTGGAGGAAGCTCCAACGCTTTATTAAGTACGCATCCTTCCAACGAATCACGTATTGCTCACCTAAAACAATTAGCTCCAAAAGTACGTGAAGAAGCTAAAAAATATGGAATTACTCGTTTTGAATAATTTTTATAAAATTTTTTATTTCTTAGAGATGTGAAAAAATCACATCTCTTTTTTCTAATTTTACCAAAATGAAAAACAGAATCACACAATTATTTGATATCCAATATCCTATTATACAAGGAGGAATGATTTGGGCTAGTGGGTGGCGCTTAGTTTCGGCTGTTAGCAATTCAGGAGGATTAGGCTTGTTAGGTTCTGGTTCTATGTCTTCAGAAATACTTCGTGAGCATATCAGAAAATGTAAATTACATACCAATAAACCTTTCGGAGTGAATGTTCCTATTATGTATGAAAATAGTGCTAATACAATACAAGTTATCTTAGAAGAGAAAGTTCCTATTGTATTTACATCGGCGGGGAATCCTAAAACTTGGACTTCAACCTTGCAAAAAGAAGGTATAAAAGTTGCGCATGTAGTTAGCAGTGCTAAATTTGCCTTAAAAGCTCAAGAAGCAGGAGTTGACGCCATTGTAGCAGAAGGTTTTGAGGCTGGCGGACATAATGGTCGTGAAGAAACAACCACGCTTGCACTTATCCCATCTGTAAGAGAACAAATAAACATACCACTTATTGCCGCTGGCGGAATTGCTACTGGTCAAGCTATATTCGCTGTAATGGCACTTGGAGCTGAAGGTGTACAAATAGGCAGTCGATTTGTTGCAACTCATCAGTGTGAGATGCATGAAAACTTCAAACGGGAAGTGGTTCGGGCAAAAGAGGGAGATACAATTCTGACATTGAAAGAATTATCACCTGTAAGAATGCTAAAAAATAAGTTTTTTGACCAAATAACTAATTTATATCAATTGGGAAAGGCAACACCCGAATCATTAAAGGAACTTATTGGTAAGGGAAGAACCAAAAAAGGTATGTTCGAAGGAGATTTAGATGAAGGTATATTAGAAATAGGACAAGTTGCCAGTATTATTAACGATATAAAATCGGTTGAGGAAGTTTTCCAAGAATTACTAATTGATTTTAAAAAGATTCAAAAACAAATGAGCCAATTTCAAATTGATTAAATTTGCAAAATTGGCTTTTTCTTCTCTCTTTTTTCACATTGAAAATTGTCGAAAATTATAAATATCCTTTTTTTTCTAACATAGAAATAGCTTCTTCAATAGCGTTATAAATTTCTTGTAGCTGAGGATTGGTTATCACATAGCAAGGCAGTATGTAAATAGTATTATAAACAGGTCTCAAAATAATTCCTTTGGATATAAAGAAGTTATATAATACGTTTCGGATTGTTCCATAGTAGTTTCCATCAGGTTTTACTTTGAGGTCTAAGGCAAAAATTACTCCTAAGGTTCGTATATCAGCTACTTTCGGATGTCTTTTCATTTTTTTAGCAAATTGCAAATGCTGTTTATTTATGCGCTGCAAATTTCTTTCTATTTTAATATCTTGAAATAACTTGATACTCTCTAATGCAATTGCACAACCTGTTGGATTTGCCATAAAAGTATGTCCATGAAAGAGTGCTTTACTAATATCATCATCGTAGAAAGCATTAAATACCTCTTGGGTAGTTGTTGTTGCTGCCAGTGGGATAGTTCCTCCTGTAAGTGCTTTGGATAAGCAAATAATATCAGGATTTTCATTCAGGTAGGAACAAGCAAATAGTTTTCCGGTTTTACCAAAACCTGTCATTACCTCATCAGCTATAGTCAATACATTATTTTTATAGCAAATAGAAATCAGTGTATCTAATGCTTCAGGGGAGTACATTATCATGCCAGCTGCTCCCAAAACTAGTGGTTCGAATATAAAAGCAGCAGGATTATATGCTCTGATAGCTTGCTCTAATTTTATTGCACTTTCTTCTTCTCTACCTTTTGTAGGAACAGGAATTCTAACTACCTTTAATAATTGTCCTTCAAATGCTTTTGTATATAAAGAGATACCAGAAACTGCCATTGCTGCAAAAGTATCTCCATGAAAAGCATCTTCAAAAGCAATAATTACATTTCGTTTTTCATTTTTATTATAGTAAAATTGCAGTGCCATTTTGATAGCAACCTCTACTGAGGTAGAACCATTATCTGAAAAGAATACTTTCTGTTGATTTTCAGGTAGTAAATAAATCAATTTTTCAGCCAAATCAGCAGCTGGCTGATGTGTAAATCCACCAAAAAGAACATGTTCAAGCGATATAAGTTGTCTATAAGCTGCTTTGGCTAATTGCTTATTGGTATGTCCAAATGGATTAACCCACCAACTGGCTATTCCATCAATATATTTTTTACCTTTATCATCCCAAAGTAGTGCTTTTTTACCTTTTACAATAGGTATAGGAGCTTGTTCTGTTTTATGTTGTGTATAAGCATGCCAAAGATATAGATTATCTTTTTCTCGTATTGATAAATATTTAGTTTTCATATTATTAAAATATTCTATTATCCAATTATTCTATCATAAAAATTTCTTTTGCAGAATCAAATGGGATTTTATAGTATTTTCTATCTATTATTCTACTCTGTGTATTACTTACTAAAAATTCTTTAACTACCCAAAGTGTAACTGACTTATTTATTTCATCATATTCAAAATCTAATCCATAATATTTTTTACTATTTTTAGTACTTTGAATATATAAATCTCCATATTTTTCATTAGAATTATACCAATCTCTTTCAGTATAAAAAGTAAATGAAGTAGGTATTAGGTTATTATTTTCAAATTTTTTAAATCCGCTTGGTTCTTCTACATATATTACTATATCATAAAAGTTATTTTTACTATTTTTATCAATATTTTTAGAAGAAAAAACAAGTAAATATAGCATTTTATCTTGCTTTTGCATAGGAAAATAGGTTAATAACTGCTTATCTTTTCTATTAGAAATTACTGATTTGATATAATAAGGTATAGTTATTCGTTCTGTAATATAAATAGGTATTTTATTTTTATCTTTTTTATAAATATTAACATAACTAATATAGTTATGATAAGCAGTTACAAAAAGTTCATTATCCCAAAATGAATTAGAAGCATCAAGTATTATCTGTTTATTCATTGGAAAATGTGTTAAAAAATAGGTATACAATTGAGTAAAACTTATTGTTTGAGGTACATTTTCATTTTTTAAAAAGAATAAAATATCTTGTATTTCAGACTGATTAGGAGTTTTACATTGTAAATAATTCTCAGTATAAAAATCTAATACTAATTTTAATAAATTAGTATTTCCTTTATAACTTTGTAGTTCATTTAGTAAATTAAAATTTACATCTTCACACTTATATTTTTTACTTTCTAATACAAAATAATTTTTATCAAACGAATATTCTTCTATATATTTTTTTATTAAAAATTCTTTTTTATATTTTTTATCAATATTTAATCGTTCTTCTACACTTTTTATAATTCTTTTTTTATCTATTTCAGCATTAGAAATATAATTTTTTTGTTCTATTTCTTGATTTTCAGCTATATCTAATTTATCTATCAATTCTCCTGAGCTATTATAACTACAAATAGAAATCTTTTGCCAAATATTTTTTGTATTTCTATCTTCTATTTTATATTTATATACTATAAAATAAGTATTTTCAACTATATATTTACCAATAATAGAATACGTATCAAAAAGTAATTTTTCCAAAGAACTATCATACGAAAAATATCCTATATAATTATAATGTGTTTTACTTATAAACGTATCTGTTTTTATAGGTAACTGCAAGGTAGGAAGTTCTTTTACAAAATCAGCAAATGATTTATAAGGTTGGTTAATTGGTAACTGATACTGCATTTCTATTTTATCATTCGTATTATTTAATAATTTTTTTTCACCTTTGAAAAAATTACAACTAATAATAAGAAATGCAAATAAAAATATGATATTATTTTTTTTCATACTAACTATTATGAATAATACTCAACTTTTATTGAAAATAATAGAGATACAATATATTGCATCTCTATTATATCATACACATACTTTAATTGTTTTCTTTTTTAATTCGTGACATACGACGTTTATAAGCAGTGTTTGTATCATCAATTAGTTTATTAAGCGACATAACAAATACTTTTGATTCATTTGATGGATTTATAATACTTGAAGCAAAAGCATACATAACTATTGTATCATATTGTTCTGTCGTTTTTATTCGTATTTTTTTAGCACTTTCTACATTTTGAGCTAATTGATTATCAGCTCGCTGTGCAGTAAGTTCATCATATCTTTTATTTATTTTAGACAATTGATTTACAACATCTGTTAATGACAGCTTAGCAATATAAGCTGCATTTTCGCTAGTTGATAAATCTGACAATAAACTATCTATCGCCTGTGTTTCTCTTCGTTTTGGCAAAAGTTGAATACCCTGATAATTTTTCGTAATATTATACAAAGCCATTGCAGCTTTTTGTTTTGCTTCAATTGGAGTTTTTCTTTCATTACGAACTATAGTAAGTAGATAAACAGCTACATCATCACGTTGTTTATCTAGCTTTGTCATTTCAGCAGTTTCATTACTTACTCTACTATGACGAATAACCTGTGTCAACTTTTCGATATTAGCACTGAATTCATTTACAATATCTTCTGAAACTCCCAATTTTTCAGGAGTTGCAGTAAGTATCAATCGCTCTGCACTTCGTATAAAATGCGTATATTCTTCATGATTCAATTTAGAAAATCGAGCTTCTTTTATTTTTAAAATCTCTTCCATAATTAAATTATTTTATATTTATGGTACAAAATTATAAAAACTAATTGTATTGACCAAATAAAACTATATTTTTTTTATTTTATTTTTTAATTTATCTAAAAATAATAAAATAATATTTTATCAAATACAAATTTTTATATTTTTACATATATAAATAGATAAGAATACATATATATTTATATATTCTATGTAATAAGAAATACAAAAACACTATACGCTATTTATTTTTATATAAAATAAATATGTAAAATGAATTGCGATTTAATATTATATATAATAAAAATACAAAGCGCAAAATGCGATAGGTTATTAAATAACCTATAAACTATTAGCGCAAAATGCGATAGATTATTTTATTTAATAAAAATACATAAATAAATACATTTTAGTATTTTCAATCTAGTAGAAACTATTTGAAGAATAATATACACAAAAAAATACGGACTATATGTCCGTATTTCTGGTTAAATTTATATATAATATGCAGAGAGTTCTATTAAATTACTTTCAGTTTGGCAAATTTAAGTAATAATTTTTTAGTTCCTGAAGTCTCAAAATCGATTTCAGCCTTCTTTTCATTGCCTGTTCCTTCTGTCGATAGTACTTCTCCGATACCAAAACGCTCATGCATAACACGATCTCCTATTTTCAATTCAGGTAAATCTCCTTGATTACCAATAGGTGTTGATATATTAGGCTTTTTAAGTCGGAGTTTTCGCAGTTGTTCCTCAGTTGGCTTATTACGAGAAGGTGGCGCACTATTGGTTGGCTTTTGCAATCGTAATTTACTTCTGTCTGGCTCTGAAAATATGTCTATATCAATCAATGATTTATAACGATAACTCGGATTTGACAATATCGGAGTCAAATAATCTAAGTACTGCTGGTCAATTTCATCAATAAATCGACTAGGTTCTGCATCCATTAGCTTACCCCATCTATATCGATTCTCTGTATAAGTAAGATAGGCTTGTTTTTCGGCTCTTGTAAGGGCTACATAGAACAGACGACGCTCCTCTTCTAATTCCGTACGAGTGTTAATACTTAGCGCCGAAGGAAATAGGTCTTCTTCCATACCTACAATAAATACATACGGAAATTCCAAGCCTTTGGCAAGGTGTATAGTCATCAGCGAGACTCTATCGCTGTCTTCAATGTCCTTATCAAGGTCTGTCGCAAGAGCTACATCTTCTAAAAATTCAGATAAAGCCCCTCGACTATCGGCAACTTCCTTTTGTCCCTCTACGAAATCTCGAATCCCGTTCAGAAGTTCCTCTATATTTTGCATGCGTTCTACTCCCTCAGGCGAACCATCTTTCTTAAACTCTAATAAAAGTCCCGTTTTCTTGGCAATATGCTCTGCAAGAGTGAAAGCATCTTCCGTTTCATTCATAATCTGAAAACTCTGAATCATTAAAACAAAGTCTGTCAAGCGCGCTTTGATATTCGGAGTGATTTTAAGTTGGTCACTGATTTTATCTAAGTTATAAATAATCTCAAAAACAGACTTTTTGTAGTGATTTGCGGCTATTATAAGTTTATCAATAGTGGTTTGCCCAATTCCGCGAGCAGGAAAATTGATAATCCGACTCAAAGCTTCTTCGTCTTTCGGATTTACAACCAATCGCAAATAGGCTAATACGTCTTTGATTTCCTTTCTCTGATAGAATGAAATTCCTCCATAGATTCTATACGGAATATCTCGCTTACGCAAAGCATCTTCAATCGGTCTAGATTGCGAATTGGTACGATATAAAACAGCAAAACTTCCATTGGTTAACTGATTTTGCATGCGTGTTTCAAAGATGGTACTCGCCACAAAACGACCTTCATCGGCATCGGTAAGGCTTCTATGAACCTTGATAGGCTCTCCTTGCTCATTAGACGTCCAAACTACTTTTTCTAACCGAGTTTGGTTATGTTCAATAATTGAATTAGCCGCCTCGACGATATTTTTAGTCGAACGATAATTCTGTTCTAATCGATATACAGCAACTTTCTGATAATCTTTCTGGAAGTTGAATATATTGTTGATATTTGCTCCCCGAAAAGCATAGATACTTTGAGCATCATCACCTACTACACAGATGTTTTGAAACCTGTCTGACAAAGCGCGAACAATTAAATACTGCGAGTGATTAGTATCCTGATACTCATCAACCAATATATACCGGAATCGATTTTGATACTTGGCTAATACTTCAGGATATAAAGTAAGTAATTCATTGGTTTTAAGAAGTAAATCATCAAAGTCCATTGCTCCAGCCTTAAAGCATCTATCTACGTAATGCTTATAAATCTCCCCCAAACGCGGGCGCTTAGCCATTGCATCGGCTTCTTGCAACTCCGGATTATTGTAATAGGCTTTGACGGTAATTAAATTGTTCTTATATGAGGAAATTCTCGAATAAATTTGCTTATATTTGTAAATATCCTTGTCTAATCCCATCTCTTTGATAATTGATGAGATAAGACTTTGCGAATCTTGTTGGTCGTAAATTGTAAAATTGGACGGATACCCCAACTTATCGGCTTCAATTCGCAGAATTTTGGCAAAAACAGAGTGAAAAGTACCCATCCAAAGGTTTTTTGCTTCACTTTTACCTACAATTCGAGCTATTCGCTCTTGCATTTCACGAGCTGCTTTATTGGTAAAAGTCAGTGCCAAAATATTAAAAGGGTCTATACCTTGGCTCATCAGATACGCTATTCGATAGGTAAGTACGCGTGTTTTGCCTGATCCTGCTCCTGCGATAACCATCAAAGGTCCTTCTTTATGAAGTACAGGCGCACGTTGAGCTTCATTCAATTCTGCTAAATATCTCTCCACGATTTTATACTTTTCAAAGTGCGAAATTACGGATTTTTTTAATTAAGGTTTATTATGAATTTAATAAAAAGAAAACTGGCAATTGGGTAGTTTTATTTCTTTGAACTAAATTATAAATTATTTTATACTAAAACTCTTATTTATTCTGAAAAAGATTGCATTTCTACCAATTTTCGATATGTTCCATTTTTCTCCATAAGCGAGTTATGCGTACCCTGCTCTACGATTTTGCCTTGTTCCATAACTACAATCATATCAGCGTTCTGTATAGTTGATAGTCGGTGAGCAATTACGATTGATGTTCTATTTTCCATCATTTTTTCCAAAGCATCTTGAACTAATTTCTCGCTTTCGGTATCAAGTGCCGAAGTCGCTTCGTCAAGAACCATTATCGGAGGGTTTTTCAGTACAGCACGAGCAATACTCAATCGTTGTTTTTGTCCACCCGAAAGCGTATTCCCTGCATCTCCAATATTGGTTTCAAATTGTTCGGGCAATCGTTCGATAAATTCATATGCATTGGCGACTTTCGAAGCACTTACAACTTCCTGAAAAGAAGCATCGGGTTTCCCCAATTTCAGATTATTCTCCACAGAATCGTTAAACAGAATAGAATCTTGAGAAACTACGCCAACCAAGTTTCGAAGTGAATGGATTTTCATATCACGAATATCTATTCCATCAAAAGAAATACTTCCTTTATTTACATCGTAAAAACGACTTACCAGGTTGGCAACTGTACTTTTACCACTACCCGACTGACCTACTAGTGCTACGGTTTTTCCCTTAGGAATTTCTAAAGAAAAATCTTGTAAAACATACTTATCTTGATATTTGAACCAAATATTTTTAATCGAAATTCCTTGTGTAAAATCTGTTTTTTCTATCGCATTTTCTTTATCAAAAATTAGATTTTGAGCTTCTAGTACTTCCATTACCCTATCGGCAGCGGCGGCTCCCGAACGCAACTGATACGATGCTCTACTAATAGCTTTGGCAGGAGTTAAAATATTATAAGCCAACCCCATATACGCTATAAATTCAGAACCACTGAGCGTTGCTTCAACTAAAACCATTCGCCCACCAAACCAAAGTAAAACACCTATAACTGCAATCCCTAAAAATTCACTAAAAGGAGAAGCTAAACTATGTCGATTTGATAATCGATTTGCTTGTTTAAAAATTCGTTCAGTAGAATTTTTAAATTTTGAAAGAAAATGTCCTTCAGCATTGAATACTTTAACTATGCGTAAACCACTGATACTTTCTTCAATAATCGAGAGAAAAAATCCGTGTTCTTGTTGTATTCGGTTCGAATGTTTTTTCAATGACTTTCCTATTCGAGAAATAATCATTCCTGAAATAGGTATAAAAATAAAAACAAAAAGTGTCAGCTTTGCACTAATTCCAAACATTATTATTATCGTAAAAATAATAGTAAGAGGCTCTCGTACAATAAGTTCCAATATTGAAAGATACGAATTTTGAAACTCTCCAATATCACCCGTAATCCGAGCCATAAGGTCTCCTTTTCGTTTTTCTGAAAAATATGAAATTGGCAAAGAAATCATTTTTTGATACATTACATTTCGCAAATCTTTCAAAACTCCGTTGCGAAGATAATTTATACAAATAACCGCCAGATAATTAAATATATTCTTTAACAAAAACAAAATCAGTACCATTATAATTATTATAGTCAAGGCATCAACCTTGCTCTCTCCTGTATAGGCGCTAATATAATAGTTTAGATAATCTTTAAAATATGTATTTATCTGAGAAATTCCTGTATAAATGGGCTTTTGATATACCTTCCCGTTTTCGTTAAAAAGTACTTCGAGCATCGGAATGAGAGCCACAAATGACAAGGCACTAAATAACGCATATAATATATTGAAGAAAATATTCAAAAACGCATATTTTTTATAAGGTAGTGCGTAAGGTAGTATTTTTTTTATATTTGATAAATCCATTATATTTTTATGAAAGTCAATAATTTTCGATAAATTTGTGTTTCCAGAATGCAAATATAGTGATTTTTGAGTAAAATTTTCAGCTACCATCTTTTTTTTGTTTTTTTTCTTGAAAAAGATATTTTTGGAACAATTTTTGCAGTTCAATTTAGATAGATTACGAACAAACCTAATTAAAACATCCCATGATTAAATTATTGACAAAAGAACTTATTACTCCTGTTATTGAGCAGGAAGCTAAAGAACTATTCTCTTTGCTTAGTCGACGGAAACAACTCTCTCTAAGTGAATTATTTAACAATGAAAAAGAAGCCCCTTATATAGTGGTGTATTTAGAAAATGGGCATCTTTTAGCTATGGCTTCTATGGCTATTTATAAAGTAATCTCAGGACATAAAGGTTGGATTGAAGATGTAGTTGTTAAAGAGTCTCATAGAAGACAAAGAATAGGAATGCAACTTATTGAAACTCTTATTGAAAAAGGAAAATCTTTAGATTTAGGTGAAATTTTACTTTTTGCATCACCTGAAAATTTGGGAGCTATCAGCCTTTATGAACAAGAAGGTTTCAAAAACAAAGGTGTTGCTGTGTATGTTAAAGCTCTGAAAGAAATATATCCTAAATAATTACTTGTATATTATAATAAACCTCTTATTAAAAAATCCGATTAAACTCAGTTTTAATCGGACTTTTTTATTTTTTAGACTTTTTTTGAGCTAAAATAACTTAGTAAAAACATTTTTTTACTAATTATTTTTCTATTTCAAAAAAAAATAGTAAATTCGCAACATTTTAATACACAAGCATATGAATTTTAAAGAATATAATGAATTAAATCTTCCTTTTGTTGCCCAAGAAATATTAGCTTATTGGCAAGAAAATAACATATTTGAAAAAAGTATTGAAACTCGCCAAGGAAATACACCTTTTGTGTTTTTTGAAGGACCTCCTTCGGCAAATGGTCTTCCAGGTATTCATCACGTAATGGCTCGTACGATTAAAGATATTTTCTGTCGATACAAAACTCAAAAAGGTTTTCAAGTGAAACGAAAAGCTGGTTGGGATACACATGGACTTCCGGTAGAACTCGGTGTGGAAAAAGAACTTGGTATCACCAAAGAAGATATTGGTAAGAAAATTTCGGTAGAAGATTACAACAAAGCGTGCAAAGAAGCTGTTATGCGCTATACAAATATTTGGAATGAACTGACCGAAAAAATGGGCTATTGGGTAGATATGGAAAATCCGTATATTACGTACCAACCCAAGTATATGGAGTCGGTGTGGTGGCTTTTGAAACAAATTTACGACAAAGGATTGCTTTACAAAGGCTATACCATTCAGCCGTATTCTCCAAAGGCTGGAACAGGACTTTCATCGCACGAACTCAACCAACCAGGTACGTATCGCGATGTTTCCGACACTACCATTGTAGCTCAATTTAAAGTCCGCCGTGAAAATATCGCAAATGAAACGAAATTTTGGAACGTCATCAACTCCCTCTCCTTCGGGAAGGGCTGGGGAGGGGATTTATTTTTCTTAGCTTGGACAACCACCCCTTGGACATTGCCTTCAAATACCGCATTGGCAGTGGGAAAAGACATTGATTATGTGTTAGTTAAAACATTTAATCAATATACTTTTGAGCCGATAAATATCATTTTGGCAAAAGTTTTACTGACGAAAAATTTCGGTAAAAAATATTTTGAAACTAACGATGATGGCGATTTTTGGTCTTTTGGACAATTCCACGAAGGGAATATCCCTTACCAAATTTTAGCCGAATTCAAAGGCTCGGATTTGGCAGGAACACAATACGAACAACTGATTCCGTGGTTTTTACCTGCTGAAAATACAGAAAATGCTTTCCGTGTGATTGTGGGCGATTTCGTTACCACCGAAGACGGTACGGGAATTGTGCATATAGCTCCTACTTTCGGGGCGGACGATGCTCGTGTGGCAAAAGAAAACGGCATTCCTCCGATGCTTATCCACGACCAACACGGTAATTTAGTACCTTTGGTAGATTTGCAAGGACGTTTTGTACAAGGCGAAAATGTACCTGAAATTTTCAGCGGAAAATACATCAAAAACGAATATTATGACGAGGGGCTTCCTGAAAAATCGTGGGATGTAGAACTTGCAATTCTTTTAAAAACAGACAATAAAGCCTTCAAAGTAGAAAAATATGTCCATAGTTATCCACATTGTTGGCGTACGGACAAACCTATTTTGTACTATCCGTTGGATTCATGGTTTATCAAAATTACGGACGTGAAAGACCGTATGTTTGAACTAAACGAAACCATCAATTGGAAACCGAAAGCTACGGGCGAAGGGCGTTTCGGGAATTGGTTAAAAAATGCTAACGACTGGAATTTGTCGCGTTCGCGTTATTGGGGAATTCCGCTTCCGATTTGGAGAACGGACGACAAAACTGAGGAAATCTGTATCGGTTCGGTAGATGAACTTAAAAATGAAATTCAAAAATCAATCGCCGCTGGGTTGATGTCTGTGGACGTATTCGCTGATTTTGAGGTAGGTAATCTCTCGGACGAAAACTACGAAAAGATTGATTTACACAAAAATATAGTAGATAATATCATCTTGGTATCGCCTTCGGGCAAACCGATGAAACGTGAGGCTGACCTAATTGATGTATGGTTCGATTCAGGAGCAATGCCATACGCACAATGGCACTATCCGTTTGAAAATAAGGAGTTTATCGATAAAAAAGAGAACTTCCCTGCGGATTTCATTGCGGAGGGAGTTGACCAAACGCGAGGTTGGTTCTATACGCTTCACGCCATTGCTACAACAGTTTTTGATAATGTTGCTTATAAAAATGTGGTTTCCAACGGATTAGTATTGGACAAAAATGGACAAAAAATGTCCAAACGCCTCGGAAATGCCGTTGATCCATTCAAAACCATTGCCGAATACGGAGCCGATGCCACTCGCTGGTATATGATTTCAAACGCCAATCCTTGGGACAACTTAAAGTTTGATATTGAAGGAGTTGCAGAAGTAAGACGCAAGTTTTTCGGAACGCTTTACAATACGTATTCGTTCTTTGCTTTGTATGCAAACATTGATAAATTTTCATACAAAGAAGCTGAAATTCCGCTTGAAAATAGACCAGAAATAGACCGATGGATTCTCTCGGAGCTACATACATTGATTAAAAAAGTTGATGAAGCACTTACCGATTACGAACCTACACGAGCAACACGTCTGATTTCAGATTTTGTTCAAGAAAATCTAAGTAATTGGTACGTAAGGCTTTGCCGTCGTCGCTTCTGGAAAGGAGAATACGGAACAGACAAAATATCAGCATATCAAACGCTTTACACTTGCCTTATCAATGTAGCAAAACTATCAGCTCCCATAGCTCCATTCTATATGGAACAACTTTACTTAAATCTGACCGAGGGAGTTGGAGGAAAAGAAAGTGTACATCTGACTGATTTTCCTATTTATAACGAAAATAATATAGACCTTGCTCTACAAAGTAAAATGGAAAAAGCTCAGACTATTTCGTCTTTGGTACTTTCGCTTCGTAAAAAGGAAATGATAAAAGTACGTCAACCTTTACAACGTATTTTG
The DNA here is from genome assembly GCF_026005215.1 of Capnocytophaga catalasegens. GTDB lineage: Bacteria > Bacteroidota > Bacteroidia > Flavobacteriales > Flavobacteriaceae > Capnocytophaga > Capnocytophaga catalasegens. The sequence continues at coordinate 82,102 of NZ_BPMA01000021.1, forward strand.
ATTCCTGCACTCAATGACATTGAAAAACAGGAAATTACAGCTGTTGCTGACTTGATAAAATCGGAGGTAAATGTAAAAGAAATTTCATTTATTGATGATGATGCCTCGGGAATTTTGGTAAAACAAATTAAACCCAATTTCAAAACTTTGGGGCCTCGTTTCGGGAAAGATATGAAATCGGTAGTTGCTGCTATTCAATCTTTTACACAAAAAGACATTCAATCATTTGAAAAAAATGGTAATTTTGTTATGAAATTAGGTGAAAAAGATGTAACTTTATCTCTCGAAGATGTTGAAATTACCTCACAAGATATAGAGGGTTGGCTTGTGGCAAACTCGGGAAATCTTACCGTAGCTTTGGATGCTACTATTACTGAGGAACTTCGTAATGAAGGAATTGCTCGTGAACTGATAAATCGTATCCAAAATCTGCGAAAAGATAACAAATTTGAAGTTATTGACAAAATCAATGTTGTCCTTCAAAAACATTCTGAATTAGAAAAAGCTGTTTGGGCAAATATTGATTACATAAAAACCGAAACACTTACCGCAAACCTAATTTTCGAAGAAAATATCGCTGGAGAATTGATTGAATTTGACAATATTACAACAAAAATAAGTATTAACAAACATTAAACTAATGTGATATGGAAACAAATACTGTACGTTATTCTGATAAAGAATTACAAGAATTCAAAAAACTAATTGAGCAAAAAATAGAACAAGCTCAAAAAGATTTGGAACTACTAAGAAATGCTTACCAAAACGGAGCTGATAATAGCACTGATGATACTGCTCCAACCTTTAAAGCATTTGAAGAAGGTTCTGAAACCATGAGCAAAGAAGCTAATATGGCTTTGGCCAATCGGCAAGAGAAGTTCATTCGTGATTTAAAGAATGCACTTATTCGTATTGAAAATAAAACGTATGGAGTTTGCCGAATTACAGGAAAACTTATTGATAAAGAGCGACTTAAACTCGTTCCGCATGCAACAATGAGTATTGAAGCTAAAAATATGCAAAAATAATATGCTCATAAACAAGGAGTGTCCAAAAAGATTAAATAATACTTTTTGGGCACTTTAATTATTTTTTATATTTTATGAATATAATGATAGAATTTTTCAAAAATAATTCTAAACCAAACCGTATATTTTTCAGGATATAAAGCCATATCTTGACGGGTAGCTTCTGGTGTATCCCACTTATAATCAGCTACTTCGGTAGGATTTATTTTCGGGGTATCATCTGAATATCCTATCAGTACGTGGTCAAATTCGTGTTCGGTGAGTCCGTTATCAAAAGGAGCTTTGTAAATAAAAGAAAACAATTCTTTCAGAGGGATTTGCATGCCCATTTCTTCTTGTAATCGGCGCTTTCCCGCCTGCAAATTACTTTCTCCTTCTCTTTGGTGGCTACAACAAGTATTCGTCCATAACCCTGGAGAATGATATTTATTCAATGCACGTTGTTGCAACAGAATCTCACCTTTGGAATTGATAACAAATACCGAAAAAGCTCTGTGCAAGAGTGCTTTTTGATGAGCTTCTATTTTTTCCATTAGCCCAATAGGTTGGTCATTTTCATCGACTAAAATTACTTTTTCTATCATTGATTTAAAACTTCAAAAGTAATATAATCTCCTTTTTGGATATCTTTTTGGTCGCAAATCCCAGCATTTAGTTCTAAAACATACTTGGCAGGTGCTTCTGAAGGGCGAGATTCTTCGCTTAAAGGTTGAGCGTTTTTAGAAATACTCACTACCTGTTTTTCAGCATCTAAATAAATGATATCCAATGGGATATATGTATTCTTCATCCAAAAAGAACGCATTTGTTCATCAGGAAAAATAAATAACATACCTCTATTGTGAGCCATTGTTTTTCGATACATCAGCCCAAGTTCTGTTTCAAGAGGATTTTGAGCCAATTCTATTTGAAAATCAGCAATTCGTTCACCCGTTTTCTTGAAAAAAGATAGGTTTCCTTCGTGAGTAAAAGGAGGTTCTTGCACCTGAATATCAGAGGTTTGTATCTCTACTCTTGATTGTTTCTCTTGTATAAAATATGGTAATACAGAAGCCAAAATAACAAGTCCTATTCCGATTACCAATATAAGTACAAAGTTTTTTCTGAAAAAATTCATTCTTTTTTTATTAAAATTTCGCTTGCAAAAATAGAAAATTTATTGCAATTCGCATTACAATAATACAATATTTTTATTTTTATTTCATTTTTGACTAAAAATTTTAGTCAAAATAGTTCTGTTGAAAACTTTCCAAAAAATAGTTATCAAAAATGTATCTTATTTGCATTTGCTTTTTGTAATTTTGCAAAAAATAATTATATATATGTCTTTGTTATCAAGCAATGATGAACAACGTTTTTTGGTAGTTTCTCGTTATGAAAATATGCTGAAAGAAAATCAAAATATATTCTTTGATGCGTTTGAATTTGAGCAAATTATCCATTATTATTTAGAAAATAACAAATTTAACAAAGCTAAACACGCCATACAAATCGCTTTGGGACAACATCCTTATTCGTCTGTATTGCGATTGTTACAGGTTGAAGTTTTTATTTTTGAAGATAATCTGACCAAAGCCCAAGAAATTCTAGATGAAATTATTCTTTTTGAACCTGATAATTCGGAAGTTTATGTACAGAAAGCAAATTTATATTCCAAAAAAAATAATCACCATAAAGCTATCGAATTGCTCAAACAGGCTCTTCCTTTAACTGATGATGTAGTTGATATTTATTCCCTTATTGCAATGGAATATCTTTTTATGGAAGAATATACATTTGCTAAAAAATATTTCAAAAAATGTATTGATGAAGACCCCGAAGATTATCTTTCTTTGCAACAACTTCTGCATTGCTATGATTTTTTGGAAGAACACGAACAAGCTATTAGTTTCTTAACGAATTATTTGGATAAAAATCCGTATTGTGAAGTCGCTTGGCACAATTTAGGACGGCAACACGTAGCCCAACATAACCTCAAAGAAGCACTTCGTTGCTTTGATTTTGCCATAATCAGTGATGATACTTTCACAGGCGCTTATTTTGAAAAAGGAAAAGTTTTAGAACAATTGCATTGTTATAATGAAGCTATTGAAAATTATAAAATCACACTTACATTAGATGATCCTTCATCGTTTGCCTACTTACGAATTGGAAAATGTTATGAAAAATTAGGAAAAAGTGACTTAGCGGAACAATATTATTTCAAAGCAACTTATGAAGACCCTCAATCAAGTAAAGCATGGTTTGCCATTGTCACTTACTATGCACAAGAAGGTAATTATGATAAAGCAGCTAAGTACATTCCAAAAGTACTTATCAATGAAGAGGAAAATCCTTTTTATTGGAAACAAAGTGGAGATATTTATCTCGCATTAGAACACTATCAAAAAGCTATTTACGCATACGAACGCGCTATTGAAATAGGAGATTATTCTGCTGAAACCCGAAATACACTAACCGATGCTTTCCTGTCTTCACAGTCTTTTGAAAAAGCTATTATCACAGGATTAAATACACTTCAAATGTATCCAGAAGACGGAAGTACCTACTATCGTATTGCTATAGCTTACTACTTTCTTTCAGATATTGAAGAGGCTTTATACTATTTAAAAAATGGAGCTTTATATGCTAATGAATGGCTAACATATTTTGATAAACGTTTTCCAATGGTTTTTAAAAATGAACAGATACGCAAGTTAGTACAAAAAATAACTAATCAAAAAACAAATTAAATTTTCACTCATATGACAAACATTATTAAAAACAATCTTTTTTTGATAGGAATTATTCTTTTTCTAACCTCATGTGGAGCAAAAGTATATAATGCTCCCGATATAAAACAGCGAACTACAACACCAAGCCGAATCGCTATCCTCCCTCCTACCATTACCATGCTTTCAGGACAATTTACAGGAACTTTTGAACAATCAAAAGAAACGGAATCGCTACATATTCAGCAAGCTATGTTTTCGTGGTTTCTCAAACAAATGGGAAAAAGCAGAATTCCACACCAAATGCAAGATATAGAAACAACCAATGCAAAACTCAAACAAGCAGGCTATCCTGAGAAAACACTTACCAAAGAAGAATTGTGTCAAATATTAGACGTTGATGCGCTTGTAAGTTCTCATTATACACTTTCTAAACCAATGCCACAAAGTGTTGCTATTGCGACTTCCATTCTATTAGATTACGAAGGGACTACTAATAAAATTTTGGCAACAATGAATATTTTTGACAACAAAACACACAAAGTTATTTGGAGTTATAGCAACGATTTCTCAGGAACATGGCGAGAAACCTATCACGATATCGTAGATAAACTTATGCGAAACGCCAGCAAAAAATTGCCTTATGGCTCATAGTTGGAATGTATTTTTCAATATAAAGTCATATCAAAATGTTTTGGTATGACTTTATATTTTTATAAAAAGTTTAATTTTATGTAAATTGTTCATATTCTCTATTATTTTAAAAAATCTTATTGTATATTTGCCAATCTAATTTTTAAGAAATGAAACGAAAAAAGATAGATTATTTTTTTATTACTTTAAAAGGTATCGCTATGGGAGCTGCCGATGTAGTACCTGGTGTGTCGGGAGGAACAATTGCTTTTATTGCTGGAATTTATGAAGAGCTTATATCTTCGATTAACAATATCAATTTAAAAGCTTTCAAAATACTAAAAAATGACGGATTTAACACTTTTTGGAAACACATCAATGGAAATTTTTTCTTAGCGCTTCTCTCAGGAATTTTTATCAGTATTTTATCTTTGGCAAAAGGTGTAAAATGGTTGTTAGAAAATGAACCTATTGGAGTTTGGTCTTTCTTTTTCGGACTGATGATAGCCAGCATTTTCTTTTTGGCAAAAGATATTCAAAAATGGGGGTTTGTGACTATTCTAGCAATGTTGTTTTCAGGAATTATAGCTTACATTATTACAATAATTCCTCCTTTGGCGAGTCACAGTGGGTTAGTATATATCTTTTTTTCAGGAGCATTAGCTATTTGTGCTATGATACTTCCAGGTATTTCAGGAGCATTTATTTTGGTGCTTCTGGGGGCATATCATACCATTTTAGTTGCTTTGGATAATTGGAATTTATCAATTATAGGTGTTTTTGCTTTGGGAGCTATTTTTGGAATTTTGAGTTTTTCCAAAGCGCTCAAATGGCTATTTACTCATTATCGAAATACAACTATAGCAGGGCTTACAGGGTTTATTATTGGGTCACTCAATAAGGTTTGGCCTTGGAAGGAAGTGCTTCGCTACGGAACAGACTCTCACGGAAATCAGGTAGCAATTTGGGAAAAAAGCATCTTGCCTACTACTTATGATGGGAATCCACAGATAATAATGGCTATTTCGCTCGCATTTGTAGGTTTTTCCCTTCTCTACGGATTAGAAAAATGGGCTTCAAGTTTAAAAAAGAATTGATTTTTCTGAAATAAATTTTTCATCTTAATATCATAGAATACTAATGGAAGTAACACGTACACTCAAAGACAAAATTCTTCTGGTTATCAAAGGAATAGCAATGGGAACAGCCAACAAAGTACCTGGAGTTTCCGGAGGTATTGTAGCTTTTGTAGCTGGTTTTTACGAAGAATTTATTTATTCGCTCAAACGAATGAATCGTAAGGCGTTTGCACTACTTTTTAAACGTGGATGGAAGGCATTTTTTCAATATACTAATTTTCGTTTTTTAGGACTTTTGGTCTTAGGAATGGTTATTAGTTTTTTCACTGTTTCCAAGCTATTAGACTATTTTATTTCTATAAAAGAAGACTACGTTTGGGCGTTGTTTTTTGGAATGATTTTAGGCTCTATCTATTACATAGCTGTCGATTTTAAAGATTGGTCTCGCAAAAATATTCTTTGGGTAATTATTGGCATTTTGGTCGGTGGAGGAATCAACTTTTTAAAACCTGCCTCAGGGAATGATAGCTTGCTTTTCATTTATTTCTGCGGATTTATAAGTGTTTCAGGAATGACACTTCCGGGACTTTCAGGGTCGTTTATTCTAATGCTAATTGGTAATTACACCTTACTCTTGGTCGATTCTGTCAATGCGTTGTACGATGCAGGAGTTAGTGTTTTTACCACCAATTGGGCATATTTCGACAATCCTCACAACACCTATTTGTTAAAAATTTTAGCTATTTTCACCCTGGGCTCAATCTCAGGGCTTATCGGGCTTTCGTCATTACTTTCTTACCTGATGAAACACTTTAAAAATAGCACAATGGCTCTAATTATCGGATTTATTACGGGGTCTTTGGGTGTGGTATGGCCTTGGAAAACAAATATTTATAAAACAGATATGCTCGGAAATCAACTGTTGGGAAGTAACGGAAAACCTATTTTGGATAACTACGAAAGATATTTGCCCAATATCAGTTCTTGGGATACGTGGGGAGCTATTTTATTCATTATCATCGGAATTGTAATTGTCTTATTATTAGAATATTATGGGCGAGAAAAAAGAATTAAAATCAACTTACGCACTCATCGGTAGAAATATTTCGTATTCTTTTTCAAAAGGATATTTTTCAGAAAAATTTAAAACAGAACTTATCAATGCCCAATATATCAACTTTGATATAGCTTCTATCGAAGAATTGCCAAAGTTAATATCTTCTTTTCCAAACCTTAAAGGTATGAATGTAACCATTCCGTACAAAGAAGACATTATTCCTTTTTTAAACGAATTAGATCCAATCGCTCAGCAAATAGGAGCTGTCAATACAATTCAAATTCTCCCCAATGGAAAACTAAAAGGCTATAATACAGACTATTACGGATTTTGGAAATCGATTCAGCCTTTGCTAAAAACACATCATACCAAAGCGCTTATTTTAGGAACAGGTGGAGCATCAAAAGCTATTGCTTATGCGCTACAAAAGAATCATATTTCATACCGATTTGTCTCACGTACAGGAACAAACAAAAATCTATCCTACCAAGATGTAACTTCTTCATTATTAAAAGAATACACATTGATTATAAATTGTACGCCACTGGGAACTTTTCCCAATACTGAGCTCTTTCCTCCTATTGCATACGAATTTTTGAATGAAAAACACTTACTCTTTGACCTTATTTATAATCCTGAGAAAACAACTTTTCTCGCCAAAGGCGAAACACAAGGAGCAAGTACTTGCAACGGATACTCAATGCTTATTTTTCAAGCAGAAGCCTCATGGAAAATTTGGAATATGTAAAAAAATAAGTCTTTTTTTTTTGCAAAAAATAGTATTATTTTTTAAACTCTCTAATATTCGATAGATATTTATATAAAATAAAAAACTAAAATTTAGTTTTTTTTTGCTTTTTTGTTTATTTACTTGATTTATAAATAATCGTTCTGTAATTTTGTATTGAATTTCAGACGGTATTATGTATCAATGGGTCCCCTTAATCTGTTAATTATCATAAAATTTATAATATCATGAAAAAAAGTTTATTTTTCGTAGGCTTACTGTCTTTTTTTTCAGTACCTACATTCGGACAAGAAAAAATTAAAGATGTAAGAACTAACCCGGATCTTTATTTCTTACAAATTGAAGAAGTACCTAATAGTCTTGAACTCTTACCACCTCCTCCTGAACCTGGTAGCATTATTTTCCTCAATGACGAAGCACGATATAAATGGGGACTAATGCAACGAAAAACTCCTCGTGGAGATCAAGCTTTTCAAGATGCTCGTGTACACGGGAATGGAGTTCCTAATGCTTTTTCAGAAGCTTTTGGCATTACAATATCTAAAGAAACTACTCCTGAAATTCATAAACTAATTTGTCATTTTGAAGATGCAGGAGATTTAGCCACACGCCATGCTAAGAAACATTATATGCGGGTACGTCCATTTGCTCTTTACAACGAAACTACCTGTAACCCCGAAGACCAACAAAAACTTTCTACCAACGGGTCATACCCATCCGGGCATACATCTATCGGTTGGGCTACTGCTTTGATTCTCGCTGAAATTAACCCCAATAGACAAAATGAAATCTTGAAAAGAGGTTATGAAATGGGGCAAAGTCGCGTAATATGTGGATATCATTTCCAAAGTGACGTAGATGCAGGACGCTTAGTAGCAAGTGCCGTTGTCGCTCGCTTACATGCCAACGATGCTTTTATGATTCAATTAGGAAAAGCTAAAAAAGAATTTGCTGAACTTTCAAAGAAAGGGAAAATTAAAAAAAGTGAACGGATGATGAACTAAAATTTTAGGATATGAAAAGATTGCTTTTATCAATTCTTTTTATTCTTATAAAAAGTTGGAATGGATATTCACAACAAGAAATAAGTGGAGAAGAAAAAACAAATGAACTAACACCTTCTGCCATAAGTACAGAACTAAATTCCTTCTCCCCCCCCCATGAAGAAAAATTAGAAATAAAACCTTTGGGACGTATTTTACTGGATGCGGGTATTTTTTATGCAAATGAATATAAAGATAAATTTGTTAGCGGAGTAGCAATTCCTGATGTGAGAACAGGAATGGGAATATATTATGGTAAATGGAAAGGTAAAATTGATATAGCATATGCATATGGCAAAATTACTCCCAAAGATATTTTTCTTGAATACAAATTCAATAAACAAAATCTATTACGAGGTGGTTTTTTTGTGCATCAATTTGGTTTACAAAGTTCTACAAGTTCATCATTCAAAGTATCTATGGAAGAACCTCAAAGTAACCAAGCTTTCTTTAACTCCCGTTTATTAGGATTGATGTTTGTACATAACAAAGATAATTTCTTTGGTACTTTGAGTATTTTTGCTGAGAATGAAACTATACAAAGTTCTTCGGACAAAATAGGTAATGAAGGATATGGAATGATGTCACGTTTATTATATCGTCCTTTACGAGAAAAAGGTAATATTCTTCATATAGGGATTTCTGGTTCCTTTGAATCACCCCGTTACAACTCCGATCCGTCAATAAATCATAGTTTTTTTCGCTTAAAAACAAATTTTCCAACACGAATAGCTAGAGTAACTGCACAATCAGCTGAAATTATTGATGCAAAAATGCTATATAAATGTACTCCTGAACTTGTTTTTGCTAAAAATAAATTAGGTTTTGAAACTCAATATTATTATCTCACTATAAACCGAAAGAATGGAGCAACAAATTATCAAGCTAGTGGTTTTTATACTTTAGTACGTGGACTTATCAGAGGAGATTCCTATACTTATTCTGAAAATGACGGAGGAATAAAACTGCCAAGTTCTGGTTCGTTAGAACTTGTATTTGATTATAATTATACTGACCTCTCTGACCATAAAATAAACATATTAGGAGGTAGACTCAATGATTTTTCCTTAGTTTTTAATTATTATATCAATAAATATATGATTTGGCGTGTAAGAGGTTCTTATACAACAGTTACTGACCGGGCAAATTTTCTCAATACTAATGTAAGCCTTATTGAAACTCGCCTTCAATTTAAATTTTAAATCGTTAACATTATGAAATTAAAAATTATATTTCAGATATTATTATTTTTATTGTGCCCGACACTAATAATAGCACAACAAGAACGAACAGAAGTATTTAAAAAGAAATATAAACTGAAAGAAGTAGTGATTTTAAGTCGCCATAATATTCGGTCTTCACTTTCGGTAAATGGAAGTATGCTTAGTAAAATCACACCTCATCAATGGATAGAATGGTCTTCTTCTCCTAGTGAATTAACGTTAAAAGGAGGTATTCTCGAAACAATGATGGGACAATATTTCCGCAAGTGGACAATTAGTGAAGGTCTTTTTACAGAAAATGCTATTCCAAATACTGATGAAGTAAATTTCTATGCTAATAGTATGCAGCGTACTATTGCTACTGCTCAATATTTTTCATCGGGGTTTATGCCAATGGCTAATCTTAGTGTGTATCATCGTTTTTCTCATAGTAAAATGGATCCTGTGTTTTTTCCTCGCCTAACTAAAATAAGTGAAGATTTTAAAGCTCAAGCAATAAAAGAAATTTCAGCAATGGGTGGTAAAAAAGGAATTGTAGGAATTAACGAAAATATCAAAAATTCATATCAAATCATTGCTAAATTACTTGATATAAAAAATTCTCCTGCCTGCAAATCAGGTGAAGTATGCGATTTTAATGACTATAATACGCAAATCATTCTTAAAAAAGATGAAGAACCTAATATGAAAGGTGCTTTAAAACTAGCAAATTCTGCCTCTGACGCTTTCATTCTTCAATATTATGAAGAACCTAATTCCAAAAAAGCAGCTTTTGGTCATATCATTTCAACAACCGATTGGCAAAAGATTGCAAAAGTAAAAGATGTATATGGTGATGTATTATTTACAGCTCCTATTATTGCTGTCAATGTAGCTCATCCATTGCTTGTTTATATGAAAGACGAATTAAATGCTTCTGCTCGTAAATTTACTTTTTTATGCGGTCATGATTCCAATATTGCAAGCATAAACGCAGCTTTAAGAGTAGAACCTTATGAGCTTCCACAATCTATTGAAAAGAAAACTCCAATAGGCTGTAAGCTAGTTTTTGAAAAATGGCAAGATAATAATGGAGAGAATTTTATAGCAATCAATTTAGTTTATCAAACGACCGAACAATTACGTGAACTTAAAATGTTAACTATGGAAACACCCCCAAAAGTAGTATCTTTAAAATTGAGCGGATTACAAGCAAATGCTGATAATTTATATCCTTTGGATAGTGTTATTGCTCGATTTGAAGAAGCCATCCAAGCATATGAAAATATAAAATAACCAATATTTCTAAATACATGTTAATATTTTCATTAATAAATATTTAATTTTTCATATAAAAATAGGAATATTTTGAATATTCCTATTTTTTTATAGAATTTCCCCCTTTTGTCATACAAAATAAAAATATTTTTCGTAACTTGCCCTCGTTTTTAATTTACTAAAAATGACAAATACAAAAGAATATCTACAATCGTGGGCAACATCGTACAAAAACGATTTGACAGAAAATATTCTGCCCTTTTGGTTGCAAAACGGATTAGACAAAAAACATGGCGGTGTATATACATGCCTTGACAGAAAAGGAAGCTTAATGGATACAACCAAATCGGTTTGGTTTCAGGGGCGTTTTGCTTTTGTTGCAGCAACGGCTTATAGCGAAATTGAAGCAAATCCCAAGTATTTAGAAGCTGCCAAAAGCTGTATTGACTTCATTGAAAAATATTGCTTTGACTCCGACGGGCGTATGTATTTTGAAATTACCCAAGACGGGCGAGGTATCCGCAAACGGCGATATGTTTTTTCAGAAAGTTTTGCTGTGATTGCTTATGCGGCTTATGCAAAGGCTTCAAAAGACGATTCGTTTGCACACAAGGCTCTTAAACTCTTCAAAAGAATGCAATATTTTCTAAGTACCCCCAATTTTCTTCCTTCCAAATATGAAGATTGGGTCAAAGGCAAAGGACATTCTATCACTATGATTATGCTCAATACTGCGGCACAAGTACGCAAAGTTATCAAAGACCCTATTCTTGATAAGCAAATCAATGATTCTATTTATCTCCTGAAAAATGATTTCTTAAAACCTGAATTTAAAGCCTTACTCGAAAGTGTAGGTGAAAATGGCGAATTTGTCGATACACTAAACGGACGATTGATAAATCCTGGACATTGCATCGAAACCGCATGGTTTTTGCTCGAAGAGGCAAATTACAGAAATTGGGACAACGACATTAAAAATCTGGCACTCACTATTTTAGACTGGTCGTGGGATTGGGGCTGGGACGAACCTTACGGCGGAATTATCAACTTTCGCGATTGCAAAGGTTTTCCTTGTCAAGATTATGCCCAAGATATGAAATTCTGGTGGCCTCAAACCGAAGCTATTATTGCTACTTTATACGCTTATTGGGCTACTAACGACCCAAAATATTTGAAAAACCATCAACTTATTTCCGATTGGACGTACAAACATTTCCCCGATAAAGAATTTGGCGAATGGTACGGATATTTGCATCGTGATGGAACAATTGCCCAAAATGCCAAAGGAAATATTTTCAAAGGTCCTTTTCATATTCCACGAATGATGATAAAAGGATATGAACTCTGTAACGAAATTTTAAAACAATAAAATATGATTTTTGGAGATTTAAAACACAGTAACCGATATGAAAACCTACATCGTGATTTTAAAAAGGCTTTTGAATATATCAAAACTACGAATTGGGTAGAAATGGATTTTGGAAAAACAGAATTAGATGGTGAAAACTTATTTATAATCTATTCAAATCCAGAATGTTTGTCAAAACAAGACCAAGTACTCGAATACCATCAAAAATATTTGGACATTCATATATTATTAGAAGGAAAAGAAACCATCGGGTGGAAATCTCTTGATAGTTGTACTAAACTAAAAAAACCTTTCAATCCTTCTGAAGATTATGGTCTATATAGCGATAAACCAACAACTTACATTACGCTATATCCCAATGAGTTTGCTATAATTTACCCCGAAGATGCACACGCACCTATTATTGGTGAAGGAAAAATACGCAAATTAGTTGTCAAAATCAAAGTCTGAGCTTCATTCTGTTTTTAGTACAAATTCATCTTTATTTTTGCTAAAAAATTAAAACAATATCAGTTTTTTTATTATTTCATCTTTTATTCAATATTTATTTTTAACAAAACTATTTAATAATCAAACACTTAAAATATAAAAATATTTTTTTGAAAAATTTTTTCTCAATTTGTTTGGAAGAAATACAAATTTTGATGTATCTTTGCATCGCAATACCAAAGGCGGGAGTAGCTCAGTTGGTAGAGCGTCAGCCTTCCAAGCTGAATGTCGCGAGTTCGAACCTCGTCTCCCGCTCTAAAAAAGCCTGACAAATGTCAGGCTTTTATTTTTATATTTTTTTAGATATAAAAAATAGCTTTTTTCATTTTTAATAGTATCTTTGCATCTGTATAATATTTAATTCAATGACTTTAATTCGTGAAAAATTAGTACTTCCCAACGAAGGGAAAAAATTGTTATTACATTCGTGCTGTGCACCTTGCTCAGGTGAAGTAATGGAAGCTATTACAGCTTCGAATATCGAATTTACTATCTTTTTTTATAATCCAAACATTCACCCTAAGAAAGAATACGAAATTCGTAAAAATGAAAATATTCGCTATGCCGAAAAATTGGGTATTCCAATAATTGATGCCGATTATGATGTTGATAACTGGTATGAAAGAGCCAAAGGAATGGAATATGAACCCGAGCGAGGCATTCGTTGCACGATGTGTTTTGATATGCGTTTTGAGCGAACTGCCTTGTATGCATACGAAAACGGATTTGACACTATTACAAGTTCGCTCGGTATTTCACGTTGGAAAAATTTTGACCAAATTAACGACTGTGGTTTGCGTGCCGTTGCTCCTTATGAGGGATTAACATATTGGACACATAACTGGCGTAAAAAAGGTGGTTCAGCTCGTATGCTCGAAATAAGCAAGCGTGAAGAGTTCTATATGCAAGAATACTGCGGTTGTGCTTATTCACTACGTGATACCAATCAGTGGCGCTTAGCTAATGGACGCGAACGTATCAAAATTGGTGAAAAATATTATAGTTTTGACAGCTAATTTTTCTTTATTTATATAGTAAAATCAATACTTATGAATATAAAAAAATTCCTTTTACCTCTCTTTGGCATCAATATTTTCTTAATTACAGGAATACTTTACATTGTATTACATCTTACTGATACAGAATATTTTATTCCTGCTATTATTGGTTTGTTTATTATTCATCTAGTATGTATATTTGGATTCTTATACTATATTTTTAATAAAATTTTCGACACAACTAATCGGAAAATTCCCAGTGTATATCAAAAACCATACAAAGAAGGTCAAAATATCAGTTTGGACAATACACCTTTGAAAGCTATTAGCAGAAATCCTAGTTTTTTATTTATAAAAAAGGTAGATTATGAAGAGTTTTTCTTCTCTGAACAACATTTATATATTCTAAATCGCTCAAAAGCAAAAATTTACACCTTTGCACTGAGTGAAATTACTGAAATTAAACGTTCTTTTTTTCAAATGAACTCACGATACGTTTGGACTATCAAAATAAAACCTCTTACAGGTGAGCTTATCTCCTTTAATCTCCTTCCGAAAGATACAATTTTTGATAGTACTTCTTTTGGAGACTTTTACAAAAAGATGCAAGCAATCAAACCTGAGGTCATAAAATCAAAAAACAATTTATTTTTTTAATTTATTTCATTTTTCAATACAAATATTTAAACAAAAACGATAAAAGAATAAAAAAGAATGACTCAAAAGTCGCTTTCATTACAAGAAATCCTTGATGGACAGATTATTTTAATTGACAAACCGCTACATTGGAGTTCATTTCAGACAGTAAATAAGCTCAAATGGGCTATTTTGAAAAAATATAAAATAAAAAAAATTAAAATAGGACACGCCGGTACGCTTGACCCTTTGGCAACAGGGCTTTTGATCATCTGTACTGGAAAATTTACTAAAAAAATTCAACAAATACAAGACGCTCCCAAAGGCTATACAGGAGTAATTACCTTGGGAGCTGCAACGCCTTCGTATGATATGGAAACACAGGTGAATATTACTTTCCCAACCGAGCATATTACGGCTGAATTAGTTAAAAAGGCAAGAATGCAATTTTTGGGAAAAATAGAACAACAACCTCCTATCTTTTCTGCTTTAAAAAAAGACGGAAAACGCTTGTACGAATTTGCCCGCGAAGGAAAAGATATCGAAATAAAGGCACGCACAGTTTATATTGAAACACTTAATTTTCAAACAGATAAACTACCAAATACACTACCTTTTGAAGTATATTGTAGTAAAGGTACTTATATTCGTTCGCTTGCTGATAGCTTTGGGAGAGCCTTGCAAAGTGGTGGATTTCTCTCTGAACTTCGGCGAATAAAAATAGGTGAATTCTCGGTAGAAAATGCACTCTCTCCTGATGATTTTATAACGAAATACATTGACAATGGCTAATATATTCAAATCGCTCATAGATGAAATAAAAAACTTTTACTTGTCTCGACAAGAAAAAGCGCTTGTACTTACCTTGGTGGTGATGATATTTATTGTCTTAGGGCTTATGATATTGCAACTACAAAACGCCCCAAAAGAAATTATGTTAGAGTTTCAGATACCTCCTGAGGAGTTTGTTGATATGGAAAAAGTATTGGAACAAGAGAAACTCGAACAAGAAATAGCAGAGACCAAAGCTACCACCAATGCATACAACGAAGCAGATTCACGAATTAAGCATTCCGATGAACCTTTTAAGACCTTAGAAGAGCTCATTGAGGAGCAAAATGCACTCAGACAAGGTGAAGAAGGCGACCCTAATGATGACGGAATTGAAGAAGCTGGTGAAAAAAGCCCAATTAAAGACCCTGTTGTAGAGCGTGTTCGTGAGTTGATGAAACAAAACACACCCAAGCAAGGTACTATATCTGCCAACAAGAATGCGTATGTCAAATATTATCTTGCTGACCGCTCTGATGTTGCACTTCCTGTACCTATTTATACGTGCGATGCTTCTGGAATAGTGGTTATCAATATAACAGTCAATCACTTAGGGCAAGTAACGAATGCATTGTACAATGCCAAAAGCTCAACCAGTAGCAATGGCTGTTTGATAGACCAAGCACTGATATATGCACGTAAAGCACGTTTTGACAAAAGTAACAAAACACAACAACTCGGTACGATAACCTACCATTTTCAACCTAAATAATCCTTCAAATTATGATACGCCCTGCCACCCGATACGATGCCCAACAAGTTGCCCCACTGATGTTTCAAGCAATGGAAGATATTGTTTATAAAATTATAGGAAAAACAAGTGCCAACGAGGGAATTCGTTTTCTGAAAATCTTATTTGAACAAGAACATAATCAGTATTCTTTTCAAAATGCTTTTGTATATGAATTGCACAATGAAATAGTTGGTTCTGTAGTTTTCTATAATGGAGCAGACTTGCATCGGCTTCGGCAACCTGTACTCACTTTTGCACAAAAACAATACAACCATACCATTATCTTGGAAGATGAAACACAAGCGGGCGAATACTACCTTGACACCCTTAGCGTCTCTCCTAACGTGCAAGGAAAAGGTATTGGCTCACAGCTTATTGCTTATTTAATTGAACATATTGCTAGCAAAACACCTAAATGCATCGGATTACTGGTTGATGAGAAGAACCCAAAGGCTGAAAGATTGTACACATCGCTGGGTTTTAAGTTCCAATCGATTAAGAAGCTTGCCGGCGGAACGTACAAACACCTTACTTACAACTATAAATCTGTAGATTGAATTATTTTTACAAAATAAAATTGGCTGTTCAATCGCCATTATTTTTTGCAAATAAATAAGTTATTTATATTATTTTGATAAAAAAATACATTTTTTTCTAACTTTTAAAAAATATTTCCTACCTTTGCTACTACTTTAAAAGCGTAGAGATTATGTTAATAGCTATTTTGACGTGTTTTTTGTTCTCATTATCTTTGGTGATTGCTCACAAATGGATTAAAGGCAAGGGCGCAATTATCACATCATTGATTCCGATAGGGCTTTTCGGATACTTTCTAAGTTTTATTCCTATTCTTGCCAAGGGTGCAGTGGTGCGTGAGTATGTTCGATGGATACCTTCACTGGGAGTTAATTTCAGTTTGGTAATCGATGGACTTTCGCTAATATTCGCTTTGATGATAACAGGTATTGGAGCTTTGGTTTTTATCTATACATCGGTATATTTGAAGGGACACAGATACTTAGATCGCTTTTACGGATACTTGGGGGTATTTATGGGGGCTATGTTGGGAGTCGTACTATCGGATAATCTTATCACACTTTTCCTCTTTTGGGAGCTTACAAGTATTAGTTCGTTCTTTCTTATTGGGTTTAATAATGATAAAGAAGACTCGCGTAAGTCGGCTATATTAGCATTGGCTATTACCGGATTGGGCGGGATGCTTTTGCTAGCGGGTGTTATCCTTTTAGGACACATAGGAGGCACTTATACGATTTCCGAATTGATAACGCAAAAAGGGATTATCCAACAGAATCCTATCTATCTTATTATTATATGGCTTATCTTCGGAGCGGCATTTACTAAATCGGCGCAATTCCCTTTTCATTTTTGGTTACCAGGAGCAATGAAAGCACCAACGCCTGTTTCTACTTATTTGCATTCGGCAACAATGGTCAAAGCGGGCGTATATCTGCTGCTGAGACTAACTCCTGTTTTGGGCGACAATCCATTATGGAACACGCCTTTGCTTATCGTAGGAGCGATTACAATGCTATATGCGGCATTCCATACGCTCTTTCGTACCGATTTGAAAGCCATCTTAGCCTACTCAACTATAGCAGCGTTAGGCATTTTAACCTTTCTTATTGGGATTGGGACAAGCGCAGCTCTTTTGGCGGCGGTGGTTTTTATCATTATACACGCCACATACAAGGCAACTTTATTCCTTGTAACTGGAATTATCGACCACGAAACAGGTACGCGCGATAGCACACGCCTTTCAGGATTAGCAAAAGTGATGATGCCCTTGGCGCTGATTGCCTTCTTTGCAGCACTATCACACGGAGGAATACCTCCCACATTCGGTTTCGTAGGCAAAGACCTCATTTATGAATCTACTTTGGGACACACCAATGGTTTCCTACTAACGATTTTATCGGTCTTAACCAATGCTTTACTACTATATGCCGGATTAGTAGCTGGGCTGAAGCCCTTTACAGGTAAGTTGCCAAGCGAATTTTCAAAGCTACATATGCCCAGCCCTGTCATGTGGTTACCTCCTGCTATGCTTTCGGTATTGTGCCTTGTCTTTGGATTGTTCCCATCGATATTAGAAGCGGGTTTGGTACGTCCTGCACTTGTGTTTTTAGGGAAAAACACAGATTTCCACCTACAACTTTGGCACGGATTTAACGAGATTCTTCTTTATAGCGCCCTTACGCTTGGCTTAGGTATTGGTCTTTATTGTATAATGAAGCCTTCTGCCAAGAAAGAAACGTTTATTAGTCAAGTTCAATGGGCTTCACCACAACATATTATAGAGCAATTTGCCCAGATTTTTGAAAAAATATCTCTTATGTGGTCTCGTTTTCTACAAAATGGATACTTGACTATCTATGTAAAAAATACGATTTTAGTTGCTACACTCATTTTAGGATATAGCCTTTGGAATAATTTTTCATATCGATTAGACCCTGCATCATTTTCAGAAATAACCTTTCACGAGGTTGTAATCCTTATTGTAGTTATTGTAGCAATTATTTTTGCTACTTTGACCCAATCACGCTTGGCTGCGGTGGCATCATTAGGGTTATTGAGTTTCGGTATGTGTATGATTTTTATGATGTATAGTGCCCCTGATTTAGCAATGACACAGTTTTCTATCGATACACTTACGGTAGTACTCTTTGTCTTGATATTATACAAATTGCCTAATTATCTAAAAATACACACGCAAAAGATAAAACTATTAGATGGCATACTTGCACTATCCTTTGGTGCAGTTATCACGATTATGTGCTTAGAGGTTTTGACCACTCCACAGAATACCGAAGTAAGTTCGTTCTATGCACAGAACTCGTACATTCAAGCGCACGGAAAGAATATTGTCAATGTAATCCTTGTTGATTTCCGTGGAGCGGATACTATGATGGAAATATCTGTACTTTCAATTGCTGCCATAGGGGTTTTTGGCCTTATCAAATTGCGATTGAAAACCAAAGAACGTTTCAAAGCCTAAGTAAAGCTATCAATCATCAACAGACAAATACAACTTATTGATTAAAAAAATTACACAAATGAAAACCATCATCTTACAAACAGCTACAGCGCTTTTGTTGCCCTTGTTACTTTTGTTCTCTATATTCATCTTATTACGAGGACATTATCTGCCCGGAGGGGGATTTGTAGGCGGACTTATTGCTTCGATTGGATTTGTTCTATACTTTTTTGCACACGGAATAGATAAAACCCGCAAAATGTTTGCTATTCACCCAGGCTTTCTAATGCCCTTAGGGTTACTTATGGCATTCACAGCCGGAACAATGCCTATTTTACTCGAACATCTCCCCTATCTTAAAGCACTTTGGATAAGCACACCCTTACCTGCAATAGGATCACTGGGAACACCTGTATTGTTTGATACAGGCGTATATGTAGTAGTACTGGGAGTTACCCTAACAATCATCTTTACTATTACAGAATCAGCTTAGTAAGACGACTATTTTTAACAGACAACTAATATTTTTAATTAGAAAAACCAATCATCAACTACAAACAATCCATACTCAAAATACAAAATAAAACAATTGCATATTGACATTTTACATTCAAGTTATAAAATAAAACAATTGTATATTGACATTTTATATTCAAGTTATAAAATAAAACAATTGTATATTAACAAAAGAGAAATAAAATTATAAAATAACTTAAAAATAATAATACTAACATATAAATTTTATTCAATATGATAAAAACAAACAACTTACAGCGTGTCCGTATTATGGACGTATTCTTAGTAATCTCAAACATCAAAGATTACGCAGAGAAAGAAGATTTAGAAACCTTAAAATTGAAGGATTTTTTTGAACAAAAGTTTATCCCTGCTTTTGAAAAGTTTGACCTTTCTTTAACTCCAAGCAAACAAAAGGAGCTTACCAAGAAAATTCATAGCTTGGATAGCAATCGCGCTACGAACATCAAAGGTCTTTATGCACACCTTAGGTCTTTGGTCAATTTTCCAGACAAGAATATTGCAGAAGCATCTATTCGTTTGAAGAATACAATTGATAGCTTTGGTAAAAGTATCCACAATCTTCCATTAGCAGAAGAGACTGCCGTAGTGATAAATCTATTACAAGAACTTGACCAACCCAATGCTAAGACAGATATTAACCTTGTGGGAGTTAAAAAATGGATTGATGAAATACGTAAAGCAAATAATGAACTCCATACATTATTCAAAGAACGCATCAATAAAGAAGCTACGGTCGAAGTAGGTAAAAGCAAAGCATCACGAGAGGTTATGCAAAAAGTGCTTGCAGACTTCTGCAACCGAATCAATGCCCTTGCGCTCTTAGAAGGAGAAGAACCTTACCGCACACTTATAGATAATATCAATCGTGAAATAGAACGAGCTAAACAAGTAAAAAAGCAACGCACAAGTGCTGCTAAGGCTTCTACACTTATTGATACTTCGTATCAAAGTGACGCAAAATAATTTTATATTCAAAAGATACAAATCATCCCCTATGCAATATATAAATACGTATTGTACTACTATACTTGGGGACTAAATAAAAAGAACTATGGAATTTATACTAGCTATCATAGTTGGACTGCTCTATGCTTCGGGTATTTACCTTATGATGCGACGTAGTTTCGTAAAACTCATTGTAGGGCTTACTATGTTGGGTAATGGTGCAAATCTACTCATTTTCCTTCTTGGACGTATCGTAAAAGGACAACCACCTATTATTGGAGGTGCAGACCAAGTAATTAAAGAGATTTATGCTGACCCTGTACCACAGGCGCTCATTCTGACAGCTATTGTTATTGGTTTTGGGTTACAATCGTTTGCAATTGTACTCATACGAAGGGTATATAAAGTAGTAAAAACTGATGATTTAGATAAGATTAACTCAACAGACGAATTTGCATAATGAATAATTTAGTTGTTTATCCAATACTCATACAATTTATAACAAGCATTGTACTGATGTTCTTATGGCGCAATATCAAAGTACAAAAATATATTAGTGTCGTAAGTAGTATATGCTCTGTATTTGTTACAAGTTATTTATTTTGGCACGTATATACAAAAGGATTTATATCGCTCAATGCGGGTATGTGGAAAGCTCCTTTTGGTATTACATTTGTTGCAGATACGCTTTCAGCCACTTTGACCTTGCTAACATCATTGAGCGGATTAGCCGTTTCAGCCTATGCTACAGCAACTATATCCAATGCACGCATACGTTTTGGATTTTTGCCCGTATTTCACTTTTTGCTTACGGGACTTTATGGAGCCTTCTTAACAGGAGATGCCTTTAATATGTATGTTTGGTTCGAAATCATTATTATTACTTCCTTTGTGTTGCTTTCCCTTGGTGGAGAAAAAGCACAGCTTGAAGGAGCTGTTAAGTATTTTACACTGAATATTATATCATCAACCTTCTTTTTAACAGCGTTGGGAGTACTTTATGGTATTACAGGCACGCTTAATATGGCAGACTTGAATGCTAAAATGGCAGCTGTTCCCCACGAAGGCTTGGTACAACTCTGTGGTTTATTATTTCTGATAGGTTTCGGTATGAAGGCGGCAATATTCCCATTTTTCTATTGGCTTCCTGCCTCGTATCATACACCTCCCAGTGCTGTATCAGCTATCTTTGGTGGGTTGCTTACAAAGGTAGGTGTATATGCGCTATTGCGATTTTTTACGTTAATCTTCCCGATGAACGATTTTACTAACGAATTGTTACTATTTTTAGCTGTATTTACAATGATTACAGGGGGTATGGGCGCATTGGTACAGAATAATATTGTCAAAGTTTTTGCTTATTTAATCATATGTCATATAGGTTTTATGATATTGGGACTGGCTTTACACAATTTGCAAGGATTAGTAGGCGCTGTGAGTTATCTTATTCACGATATTATTGTAAAGACAAATTTATTTCTTATCGTTGGTCTATTGTATAAGATAAGCGGAACACATAGTTTGCGAGACTTAGGAGGAATGTACAAGAATTATCCGAAGCTCTCTCTGCTTATGTTCATTCCATTTTTAGCAGTAATTGGTGTGCCTCCTTTCTCTGGTTTCTGGCCTAAAATAAGCCTTATCAAAGGGTCATTCCTTTGGACAGGTTGGGAAAGCTGGGTTTTCATTGTAGCTATACTCTTTGCTTCGTTCATAACACTCTTTGTAGTTGCCAAAGTATGGGTCAACGCCTTTTGGAAAGATGCTGGTAACTTACCTAAGCTAAAAGATTTCAGATATTTTGATACGCTTACTCCTGAAAAGAAACTTGAAATCGTATTGCCCATTATCTTTTTAGTAGGTATAACACTATATATTAGTTTCGGAGCTGAGCAAATACAGATAGTATCACAACGCATCGCACACGAATTATTATCTAATGAACGATATATCAATACCGTCTTTGAACGATAATCATTTTTCAGTTATAAATATCCTTATTGTAAGGATACAAAACTAATAGATTATTATAAAATACCTTCATTAAAAGCTATTTTTGGTATATATAAATATATAAATCTATCCAAAAAATTGATTTTTATAAAAATACAAATTAAAAAATACTATGAAACAACTACTATATATCATATTCTTATCGCTATTTATCCCAAATACAACTACTATATGGGGGCAATCTCTTGTTGGATATTGGAAGATTAAAGAGTTTATATGGAATACATCTAAAAATGAATATACACTCTATGAACATCGAAAAGTTGAGAAAGCTGGATATGGTAATCGTATTCAATTTAATGAAGACGGAACTTTCAGGTGCTCCTATTCAGCTCCTTGTGGTAATGATTGTTTTCCTTTTTCATCAGGGAATTATCGAATACTCGATAATAACTATATAGAAATTATTGTAAATTATATTTCTCAAGATGGTTTTTGTGAGGAGATAAACGAAGAAGGCAATTGGAACTTAGGCAACTACTACATGTACTTTGGTAATGGAGGTATTTGTAAGCTAGTCAAAAGTTCAAATACAATTGATGTCGATAAACAAAAAGCTATATATACTGCAATGATAGATACTTATATGATATATTACTTTATCATTAACCGAAATAAAACCTATGTAAAGACACCTAAGGAAAGTCCGCTACAAGAACTTCTCAAAACACATCTTTCGATAACTAATTACAAAGTTATAGCTAAGCGACAACAAGGAGTTTATGATATCTTTTTAATTAAAAACTTAGATAAAAACGATGACTATTGGATATTCAACATATACAAAGATGGTTCATTCTGTTATAATTATAAGGAACTCAAAGAAAAATACTTTAAATAACATATAAATATATGATATTATGATAAAACAATTCTTACTCAACGTCTTACTGATGATAGTCTGGGTACTACTTACGGGTAGTTTTACCTTGGCAGACTTCATCTTCGGGTTTGTGTTAGGTTATGGTATCTTATGGCTTGTATATCGACTTTCCAAAGGAGAAGGAAGGCGGTATTTTATAGTCGTTCCCAAGTCTATTATGCTATTCTTGTTCTTTATCAAAGAACTAATTAAAGCTAATTTGCACGTTGCCTATGAGGTTATGACCCCAAAGCTTCGTATTACACCAGGTATTGTAGCGGTTCCACTAAGTGTTACTTCCGATTTTGAAATCTTATTGCTTACTAATCTTATATCACTCACACCTGGAACCTTCTGTATTGATGTATCCAAAGATAGAAAAACACTCTATGTACACGAAATGTACGTAGGCAATAAGGAGCAATACATAAAAAATATTAAAAACGGATTTGAAAAACGAATATTAGAAATTACACAATGATACACTTAGACACTATACTTACCTATGTGGTACTCCCTATGGTAGGAGTTGCCATCTTACTTATCGGGTATCGCTTTTTGAAAGGTCCTAAAATATCAGACCGCATCTTATGTTCCGATATGTTATTTACCTTAGGTACAGCGGTTATAGCCCTATATGGTATCAAGGTTAATAATCCTATCTTTCTGGACATAGCCCTGATGTTTGCTTTGATAGCATTTTTAAGTACGGTAGCCTTCTCGTACTATTTAGTAAATCGACATAAAAATAATACACGGAAAAAATGATAGAAATACTTATTGGCGTACTTGCCTTTCTGGGAGCTTTGTTTATCCTTATGGCAGGAATCGGGGTTGTAAGAATGCCCGATACATATCTGAGAATGTCTGTAGCTACCAAATCGACAACTTTGGGCGTAGGACTTACACTTGTTGCCTTTGGACTGCATTTCCAAGAGCAAATGACTACAATGCGCGTACTTATTATTATACTTTTTGTAATGATTACAGCGCCTGTATCAGCACATCTAATGGGGCGTGCTACTTATATTAGCAAAAACAAGCTTTGGGACAAATCCGTTTCCGATGACCTCAAAGACAAATACGATGAAGAGGATCATTGTTAGCAAAAGACCCTTTTTATAACCATATAATTCTTATCTCAGTATGAAAAAAGGAATTGTTATAGCTGTACTTTGCCTTATTTCTATTCTGATATACTTTTTGTATAATCCATTAGAAAAGGAAAAACAAACTATTTGCCTAATGTATGTAGCATTTGCCTGCGAGTGTGCCAACTGGGTACCTACTGACTATGTACAATATTTAGATAATCCGTCATTAGCCCCATCTGATTATAGCATTTTTATAGAACCTGCATATACAAACTTAGTTCTTCCAGATACATTAGGATATAACGGAGATATTATTTGCTTTACAGGACAATTCTATCAACAAAAAGGCTTTCCAAAAGGTTATAAATCATATCAATACCCCGAAAAAGCTCGTGTATTTCGCTATACTGATTATAAAATAATTTCAAGCAATTATCAAATTATTCAAAAAAACATAAAAGAGCCTAACAACTCTTTGTAATATCTTTTTATTATATACAAAATTATCTCAGTTTTTTAATCATCTAAGTACGAAATCGTAGGTAAAAAAGCTCCTTTTAAGGTATTTTTCTCTTTATCAACATCAAAAAATAGCATTTTATGACGAAAAATACTATTTTATTTTGTTGAAAATCAGCTATATAAACATTTTTATCCTTTTTTATTTTTTATTTTCAAATAAAAATTTACTTTTGCGCAAACAAAAATATATTAAAATTATGTATTGGACATTGGAATTAGCATCTTATCTGAGTGATGCACCTTGGCCTGCTACCAAAGATGAAATTATCGATTATGCAATTCGTACAGGCGCACCTATGGAGGTTGTTGAAAACTTACAAGCCTTAGAAGACGAAGGAGATATGTACGAATCAATTGAAGAAATATGGCCAGACTACCCTACTGATGAAGATTATCTTTGGAATGAAGATGAATATTAAAAAAGAGATGCCCTTTTGCATCTCTTTTTTCTGTTCATCTATTCTATTTTAGGCAATTGCCAATGGTATTTTACCGCAAGTAATCGTATTACAATAATAACTGCTACCGTTAGTATATCGACCCAATTATTTTCAAAATTTGCAGATCGCAACAATACAAATACTATCCCCCCTACAAGACACGGAGTAGCGTATATCTCCCGATGCAGAATAGCAGGAACTTCATTGCACAAAATATCTCGAATAGCTCCACCAAAACAACCTGTAACCGCACCAAGCCCAATAGCAATAGCCGGATGAAGCCCAAAAGCAAGCCCTTTGTGTATCCCTATAATGGTAAATACTCCAAGTCCAATTGTATCAAAAAGCAGTAATGATTTGCGTAAATATAACATCTTTTCACGAAAAATAAATGTCAGAGAAGCTCCAATAGCTATCATGACCATATAAATAGGTTGTTTCATCCAAAAAACGGGTGTACTTCCAATCATCATATCACGCAATGTCCCCCCTCCCATGCCAGTTACCGAAGCTATGATAAACATTCCGAAGATATCCATTTTATGTTCTCTCGCTGCCAATGCTCCCGAAATAGCAAAAACAATTGTTCCTATCAAATCCATAATAAATAAAAATGGGACAAAGGTAAAATCATTGGGCAAAGCTTTCAGTGTTTCCATTATAAATAATAAAAAATCGTGCAAAATTACAATTTTTCAAAAGAAGTACATAATTCTGATACTTAAAATTTTTCCATAGAATATTTTTTGTACCTTTGTGCCTAAATTTTTTGTATTTGAGTACTCGTAACAAATTAAAAATAGTCAATGACCCAGTACATGGGTTTATAAATATCCCTGACGAATTGATTTTCGACCTAATAGAACATCCTTATTTTCAAAGACTTAGACGAATTTCACAAATGGGACTTTCGTATTTGGTATATCCAGGTGCAAGACATACACGCTTTCATCATGCGATGGGGTGTATGCACCTGATGCAAAAAGCTGTACAAACACTTCGCTTTAAGGGAATTCAGATATCCAAAGAAGAAGAAGAAGGTTTATATATAGCCATCTTACTACACGATATTGGACATGGTCCTTTTTCGCATGCAATGGAACACAGTATCGTTGAGGGAATTTCTCACGAAGAAATTTCGCTATTATTTATGCAAGAACTAAACAAAGTTTTCGACAATAAGCTCTCTATTGCTATTCAGATTTTCCGAAAAGAATATCCACGAAAATTTATGAATCAATTAGTTTCAAGTCAGTTAGATATTGACCGATTAGACTATTTGAAACGGGATAGTTTTTATACAGGAGTTGCCGAAGGAAATATCAATTCAGAACGAATTATCGCAATGCTCAATGTCAAAAACGATATACTTGTTGTTGAAGATAAAGGCATTTATTCTATTGAGAAATTTTTAGTTGCGCGTCGATTGATGTACTGGCAAGTATATCTGCACAAAACAAGTATTATTGCCGAACAATTACTTATAAAAGTATTGAAACGTGCCAAAGAATTGACTCACATAGGCAAAAAACTTCCAATGTCTTCGGCTTTGACCTATTTTGTTAGAAATAAAATTTCTACAGAAACCTTTGACAACAAAGCACTTTCTATTTTTGCTAAATTAGACGATTGTGATATTATCTCTGCTATGAAAGAATGGGAAAATTGTGATGATTTTGTTCTTGCAAAACTCAGTACAATGCTTCTGAACAGAGACCTACTTCGAGTAAAAATTCGAAAAAACTTACCTGACAAAGAAAAAATAAAGCAACTTAGAGAACAAACTGAACAGAAATATAATATCCCGTTAGAAATGACTGATTACTTCGTTTTTACAGGAGAAATTTATAATACAGCTTATAATAAAAATAGTCAAAATATTTTTATTTCGACTAAAAATGGGAAAATTTTAGATGTAACAACAGCTTCTGACCAAATGAATTTAGAAGCACTTTCTACTAAAGTTACCAAATATTTCTTGTGTTATCCAAAAGAATTTAATTGACAAGTTATAACAAAAACGATATTTTTTAATCAAAATTGTAAATAATTTGATTTGTTTTTTTATTTTTGTACCCAAATAAACAAATCAAATGGTAGAGTAATACCATATTCATTAAAATCGTACATAGTGAAAGTAAAAGCTATACAAATATCCGAAATACTGCAAGGAGAACTTGTTGGAAATCCTGATGTGGAAATTTTTAAACTTGCAAAAATAGAAGAAGGCACTAAAGGTGCTATTACTTTTTTGGCTAATCCAAAATATCGGCACCATATTTACACAACTGAGGCATCTGTGGTAATTGTAAGTGATGATTTTGTTCCTGAACAAAAAATAAAATCGACACTCATCAAAGTTAATAATCCGTATTCGGCTTTTACGAAATTATTGGAATATTATCATCAGATGAAGTTGATGAATAAAGTTGGGATTGAAAATCCTGTTTATATAGCTCCATCGGCAAAGATTGGAGAGAATGTATATATTGGTGCATTTGTTAGTATTGGAGAAAATGTTGTTATTAGTAACAATGTAAAAATTTATCCAAATACGAATATCGGAGAAAATACTTCTGTGGGAGAGAATACAATTATTTTCAGCGGGGTGAATATCTACTCCGATACTGTTATTGGTAAGAACTGCGTACTGCATTCGGGAGTGGTCATTGGAGGTGATGGCTTTGGCTTTGCACCACAAGAAGATGGTCATTATAAAAAAGTGCCACAAATAGGAAATGTCATTTTGGAAGATAATATTGAAATTGGAGCAAATACAACAATTGATAAAGCTACGTTGGGTTCAACAATTATCCGGCAAGGTGCCAAGATTGATAATCTAGTTCAAATTGCACACAATGTAGAAGTTGGTGAGCATACGGTAATTGCCTCGCAATCGGGAATAGCTGGGTCGACCAAGATAGGAAGTAATTGCGTTATCGGAGGACAAGTAGGTATTGTAGGGCATATTAGTATAGGTAACGGCGCAAAGATACAAGCACAATCGGGAATTGCTAGCAATATTGATGATAATGAAGTAGTGCAAGGTTCTCCTGCATTGGGATATATGGAATATAACAAGTCGTATGTTGTATTCCGCAAACTTCCGCAGTTAGCAAAAAAGATACACGAATTAGAGAAATATATAATCCATAAAAAACAATAAATAGTGAAACAGCATACTTTATCAACGGAGATTACCCTCACGGGTAAAGGTCTTCACACGGGAAAAGATGTTACATTAACTTTAAAGCCAGCCCCTATCAATACGGGGTTTGTTTTTGTACGTGTCGATTTGGAAGGCGCACCACACATTGAAGCAGATGCCAATTATGTTACAAATACTGAAAGGGGTACTGTTTTAGAGAAAAAAGGTGTGCGGATACAGACCTGCGAGCACATTTTGGCTTCGCTTGTGGGAATGAATTTGGACAATGTTTTCATTGAGCTTAATGCCTCAGAACCTCCTATTATGGACGGGTCTGCGAAATTCTTTGTAGAAGCCATTGAGAAGGCAGGAGTTGTAGTGCAAGATGCCGAGCGCAATGAATATATCGTTCGGGAGGTAATCTCTTATGTAAATGAAGAAACAGGTTCGGAAATAACGATAATCCCTTCAGAGGAGTATCAGGTTACTACGATGGTCGATTTTGGGACAAAAATTCTCGGCACGCAGAATGCATATATGAATTCGCTCAAAGAATTTCCAAAAGATATAGCTTCGGCACGGACATTCAGTTTCTTACACGAGCTTGAAACACTTCTGGATCATGGACTTATCAAAGGAGGCGACTTGAACAACGCTATCATCTACGTAGATAAGGAATTATCAGAAGAAACGATGGATAAGCTGAAAAAAATCTTCAATAAAGACAAGGTTGCTGTTAATCCCAATGGGATATTGGACAATATAACACTACACTACTCTAATGAGGCAGCACGGCATAAGTTATTGGACGTGATTGGCGATTTGGCGCTTGTAGGTACATACATAAGAGGCAAAGTAATTGCTAATAAACCCGGACACTTTACCAATACACAATTTGCAAAAAAATTATCAAAAATCATTGCCAACGAAAAGAAAAACGATATTCCGAAAGTAGATTTAAACCAAAAACCATTGCTCGATACGGTTCAAATAATGAATTTGTTACCGCATCGTCCTCCAATGCTTTTGGTTGATAAGGTATTCGAACTTTCAGACAAACACGTAGTTGCTACTAAGAACGTAACGATGAACGAACCATTCTTCGTTGGTCACTTCCCAGGCGCACCGATAATGCCAGGTGTTCTCCAAATAGAAGCAATGGCGCAGGCAGGAGGTGTACTGATACTAAGCACCGTTCCCGACCCTGAGAATTACCTTACTTTCTTTATGAAAATAGATAATGTAAAATTCAAAGTACCCGTAATGCCTGGTGATACACTTATCTTCAAGTTGGAATTGCTCACTCCTATTCGTCGTGGTATTTGTCATATGCAAGCATATGCGTATGCTAATGGACGACTTGTTACCGAAGGCGAGTTGATGGCAAAAATTGTTAAACGAGATAATCAGGTATAGCTATGAATCAACCTTTGGCATATATACACCCCGAAGCTAAAATTGCACAAAATGTAGTGATAGAACCTTTTGCTGTGATTTCTAAGAATGTTACCATAGGCGAAGGCACTTGGATTGGGTCAAACGTAACGATAATGGAAGGAGCTCACATTGGGAAGAATTGTCGTATCTTCCCTAGCGCTGTAATCTCTGCCATCCCGCAAGATTTAAAATATCAAGGCGAGGAAACCACTGTGCATATTGGTGATAACACAACAATACGAGAGTGTGTAACCATTAACAAAGGTACTTTTGACCGAATGAAAACTGTTGTAGGTACGAATTGTTTGATTATGGCGTATTGCCATATAGCTCACGATTGTATTGTGGGAGATGGTTGTATTTTTTCAAATGGGACGACGCTTGCCGGACATGTAAGCGTGGGCAATTCGGTAGTTATGGCAGGAATGACTGCTGTACATCAGTTCTGTTCGATAGGAAATTATGCTTTTGTAACGGGCGGGTCGTTAGTTCGTAAAGATGTTCCTCCGTATGTAAAAGCAGCGCGCGAGCCGTTATCTTATGTAGGAATAAATTCGGTTGGATTGCGTCGCCGTGGGTTTTCTTCTGAGAAAATTCGAGAAATACAGAATATCTATCGAATTCTTTTCCAGAAAAATTTGAATAATTCGCAAGCCCTCGAATATATTGAAGCAGAACTGGAGGCTACACCCGAGCGTGATGAGATTGTTCAATTCGTACGCGATTCACAACGTGGAATTATGAAAGGATATTTTAATTCAAGTAATTGATATTAAAGTAAAAACTATTAAAAATCACAACTTTTCATTCGAATGCATATCATAGTGTTTATTATGCTTATGCAATGTGGCAACAAATAAAAACACTACAACACAATTTTATTTAGAATTGAACACAGAAATATTATAAATTAAATACATTTTTTATGGCTTCAACAGCAGACATTAGAAAAGGATTGTGCATCAGATACAATCACGATATTTACAAAATCATTGAATTCTTACACGTAAAACCAGGAAAAGGTCCTGCTTTCGTTCGTACAAAACTCAAAAGCGTAACAACAGGTAAGACCATCGATAACACCTTTTCGGCAGGGCATAAAATAGAAGATGTACGTGTAGAAACGCGTTCGTTTCAATATCTTTACGAAGAGGGTGATACCTTTATATTTATGAATACTGATGATTACAATCAGGTAGCTATCCGAAAAGATATGCTCGACACACCAGACCTTCTCAAAGAAGGCGAAATAGTGATGATTATCTTCAATGCCGAAGACGAGTCACCCCTATCGGTGGAGATGCCTGCCAATGTGATTCTGACTGTAACACACGTAGAGCCTGGTGTAAAAGGTAACACCGCTACCAATGCAACCAAACCTGCAACCGTAGAAACAGGCGCTATTGTCAATGTACCTTTATTCATCAACGAAGGAGATCGCATTAAGGTTGAAACCGAAAAAGGTACATACGTAGAGCGAATGAAAGATTAACCAATGTAATAAATCACAAGTATTATTATTTTAAGTATAAATAAAAAAGTTTTCATTTTTTTTAAACTACACGTTTTTTATTACTATCTTTTTAAAGTTGTTAAATTTTTATTAGTTATCTGTTTATATATTTTATATAAGCAGATACTTTTTTTATAAAACTACCTAATATAAATTATTTTTTATCACAAACTATCTATTTAATAGATTTATATATACACATATCAATTAAATATATTATAAAATAATTTTTAACATATAACCTCCTTGACTTGTTTATTATAAAAATATTTATTTTATGTAAAAAATATATCTTTTAATATAAAAATGAAAGAATTTTTAATCTCCGTAACTTGATGGAAAAGAAAAATGAAATCATTTTTAATCTCCGTAACTTGACGGAAAAGAAAAATGAAAGCATTTTTAATCTCCGTAACTTGACGGAAAAGAAAAATAAAATCATTTTTAATCTCTGCAAACTGACGGAAAAGAAGAATAAAATCATTTTTAATCTCCGTAACCTGACAGAAAAGAAAAATGAAATCATTTTTAATCTCCGTAACTTGACGGAAAAGAAAAATGAAAGCATTTTTAATATTTTCAATTATTAAAACAATAAAAATAACTATATATTTATATATATAGGATATAAGATACTAATTTACAATTTGTAATATTACAAAAATAAATTATTTTTTTTTACATAAAATTTTTTTTTATTAAAAAAATAATTATATCTTTGTCCCATAAACTAAAAATAAATCAAAGTTAAATTAAAATTAGTTATTATGAAAGCAGGATTAACAAAACTATCTACCAAAGAATTAGCAACACTTGCCGAACAAGTTATCAATGCTACTAAACAATCAAATGTAAATGAAGCTAAAAAGCATTCGTTTTTATCTCAATTAGAAACTTCTTATGAAGAATATACTCCAGTACTATTTAAAACAACATATAGTGGTAAAGGAAAAAGTGTAGCTCAAGCAGATAAAGAAAGAGATACTTATTTACGTAGTTTTAAACTTATTTTAGAAGGTTATGCTAAACTTAAATCAATTACAAACTATGCTGATGCAGATAGTTTATATAATATACTAAAAGTACACGGTCTTAATTATGATAAACTATCATACTCTGAACAAACAGCACAGCTTAATAAATTAATAGAAGTATTGGAAATAGCAGAGAATACAGCCAAATTAGAAAAATTTCATTTAATAGAAATTTTTGATTTGATTAAAAGTGCACAAGAAAATTTTAAATCTATTTATGATGAACAAGCACTTGCTAATGCTGAACTTAGAAAAATAAAACCTGCATCTGTATTACGTAAAGATTTAGAGAAAAATCTAAAACGTTTCTTAGATTATGTTACACTTATGATTGATACTCCTTCTTGGAAGCCTCTTTATAATCAGCTTAATGAATATGTAAAAGCAAGTAAAAAACCTAATATAGCAAAAGAAGATAAATCAGATATAACAATATCTTAAAAAAAGATTATATTATGTAATATGACTATTAGTTAAAATGACATTATCAGAAATAAAAGATATTATTCTAAAGGCACAAAAAGAAGAAAAAAAAGTATATACAAATTATTTTATTATAACAAGTATTATTTGTCTTTTACTTTTATTTATAATTCCTATATTGCTAATAGTTCCTATTATATTTCTTTTATTCAAAATTTATCTAAAAGAAGAATCAAAACGAGTTAATCTATTTTTTGAACATATTTCAAAAGGAAAAAAAGCAGTTGTAATAGGTGATTTTTATTGTCGATTTGAATTTATACATAATTTTATAACATTAGATAATCTATACTATATACGTATAAATATAGATAATCAAACGATTACTATTCCTATCTTAAAGGAATATCTTTCAGAAATAAAAATAGCTCTTAGTAATGTTAATAAACAGGAATATCATCAAGTTATAAATCAATTATATAAAAATGAAAATCTTGCAACTTCTTATACTCCTACAACTATTATGCCTGTTAGTGAATTTCTTACTTATGCAAAAAAAGAGATTATTCTTGATTTATCAACAGATAAAAAATTAAATAAAGGAATTAGTTTAGAAGATATCCTTTCTATTTTAAGTATTTATTTTTTTAAAAAAGATATACAATTAGAAGAAAGACAAGAGTTATTTTATAAAAAAGAGAAAATTTTTACTAAAATAGTAAACTATATCAATCCTACATTTTCTTATGTAAAGGAAGGACATATTAGTCTTAAAGAATTTCTTTACTCAGGATTATATATTGAAGATGATTATATTGTAGATGGTAATGATTTAATATTTGGTAACTATAATGGAATACCTTTTCAACTATGTCAGTTAGATGTAAAGCTACCTTATAAAAATAAACAAGATAAATCATTGAATTATGACAATATTTTTAATGGATGGTATTTCATTGGCAATTATCCTAAAAAGATACCATCTCCTTTAATTATCGTTCCTAAAAAAAATATTACAAATTGGTTTGAAAATAATTTAAATTATAAAAACCTAAATAAGTATTTAGAAGATATTGATTTAGAAGACCCCGAGTTCAAAAAAAAATATAATATTTATTGCAATGACCAAATTATGGCAAGATATATTCTTACTCCTATAATGATAGAGAAAATAAAACAACTCTACGCACAAAGTAAAAATGGATTCTTTATGGTATTTCATCAGCATACAATTATAATAGCTATTCATCATAATAAATATCAAAATACAGAATTTGATGAAATCAATTTTAACTCTGAAATAGAAAGTCTAAATTTATTAAATAATTTATATAGAAATATTACACTACCATTGCAGATGGTACAATCTTTACAATAAAATACTACCACTTGGTAATATATAAACATAAATAATTTACTTTTAAATAAAATTCATATGATAATTATTACTATTATTTTAATTATAATTGTATTCTTAGTATCATCATATAATACAATAGTATCAAATAAAAATCAGATACAGAATGCTATTTCATCGTTAGATGCTCTTTTTATACAGCGTTCCGATTTAATTCCTAATATGGTAGCTACTGCTAAAAGATATGCTATTTTTGAAAGAGAAACTCTTGAACGTATTATAGAGCTTCGCAATTCAGAAAAAGTTACTAATCAAGAAAATGCTTATATACAAGAAGATAAAATAAGTTCATTACTGAAAGAATTACGGATACAAATAGAGAACTATCCTGAACTAAAAACAAATGAACAATTTATGGCAATACAAAGACAACTTATCAATTGTGAAGAACAAATTGTAGCAGGAAGAAGATTTGTAAGTAGTTCTATTACTATTTATAATAATAGTATTGTAGTATTTCCTAATATACTTATTGCTCGTAGTTTTGGGTTTGTTACTTATCAATGGCAATATGCACAAGAAAAGCAAAAAGAAGTTCCTAAGGTTGATGAATTATTTCAAAAATAAATTTTTTTATATAAAATGAGTTATTTAATAAAACCCAAAGACTATAAACCTATTCTAGATTTACAACAAACAGAATTAGGAATACAGAAAATAAAAGATTTTTTTCAAGTAAATCTATCTGCTGAACTTCGATTACGAAGAGTTACCGCTCCCCTATTCGTTTTACAAGGTACAGGACTTAATGATGATTTGAATGGAATAGAACGTGCTGTTCAGTTTCCTATTAAAGATATAGATAATGCAAAAGCAGAAGTTGTTCATTCTTTAGCTAAATGGAAACGTGTAATGCTTGCCGATTATAATATTAGACAAGGATACGGAATATATACTGATATGAATGCTATCAGAGCTGATGAAGAGTTAGGAAATCTTCACTCACTTTATGTAGATCAATGGGATTGGGAAATGGTCATCAGCGAAGAACAACGCACTATTTCTTTTCTTAAAAATATTGTGAAAAGAATTTATGCCACCTTACTTAGAACAGAATATTTGGTTTGCGAAAGTTTTTCAGATATAAAACCAATATTACCTCCTGATATATATTTTATTCACTCTGAAGAACTTTTACAAAAATATCCGAACCTTTCTGCTAAGGAAAGAGAAGCCGCTATAGCAAAAGAGCATAAAGCTGTTTTCATAATAGGAATAGGTGGAAAACTCTCTAACGGCGAAAAGCACGATGGAAGAGCGCCCGATTATGATGATTGGAGTACATTATCTGAAAACTATTTAGGACTAAATGGCGATATTATTCTTTGGAATCCTATTTTAAATGTTCCTTTTGAAATATCATCAATGGGAATACGTGTAGATAAAAAAGCTCTTTTGTATCAACTAAGTCAAGAAGGAAAAGAAGACAGACTACAATTTTACTTTCACCATCGATTAGTTAGTGATTCACTTCCTCTTTCCATCGGTGGAGGAATAGGTCAGTCAAGACTTTGTATGTTTTTACTTCACAAAGCACATATAGGAGAAATTCAAGCAAGTATTTGGTCAAAAAAAATGATTGAAGATTGTAAAAAAATAAATATACCTTTAATATAATGTAATTAAAAAATTATGAAATTTATACAACCTTATACCTTAGAACAAATAGCTACAATTATTAACTCAAAATATGTAGGAAATAGTAATTTCCCAGTACTTGGAATGAATGAAATCCATGTAGTTGAAGAAGGAGATATTGTTTTTGTTGATCATCCTAAGTATTACGACAAAGCCTTACAATCACGAGCTACTATTATTCTTATAAATAAAGAAGTAGAATGCCCAACAGGAAAAGCACTTCTTATATCTGATGATCCCTTTCGTGATTTTAACAAATTAACTGATTTTTTCAAGCCTTTTCAAGAAGCACAAACAAATATAGCGCCTTCAGCAGTCATTGGAAAAAATACAATTATACAACCCAACGTTTTCATTGGAAATAATGTAAAAATTGGAAGTAATTGCCTTATTCATGCGGGAGTTACTATTTATGATGATTGCATTATCGGAGATAATGTTACTATTCATTCAGGAACTATTCTTGGTGCCGATGCTTTTTATTATAAAAAACGTCCTGAAGGTTTCGACAAATTAAAATCTGGTGGAAGAGTTGTTATTCAAAATAACGTTGATTTAGGTGCTCTTTGTACTATTGACAGAGGCGTTACGAACGATACAACTATTGGTCAAGGAACTAAAATTGATAATCAAGTTCACGTAGGACACGATACTGTTATTGGAAAAAAATGCCTAATTGCATCACAAGTAGGAATAGCAGGTTGTGTTATCATTGAAGATGAAGTTACCATCTGGGGACAAGTAGGAATAACAAGTGGAATTACCATTGGAGAGAAAGCAGTTATTTTAGCACAGAGTGGTATCTCCAAATCCCTCGAAGCACGAAAAACTTATTTTGGTTACCCCGCCGAAGAAGCTCGCAAGAAATATAAAGAAATGGGAGCTATTCGGGCTTTAATCCATCATAAAGAATAAAATAATTTTCTATTCAAAGTAGAATATAATTTATTTATTATAAAAAATAATCTAATAAAACAATATAGAAAACTATTTGTATTTTACCATTTATAATTATTGTTTGTTTATTGTTTTTATATTTGATATATAATATAAACAATTCTGATTATCATTTATCAAAAATAAAAAGGCTTTACATAAATTTATGTAAAGCCTTTTGTGCCTACGACTGGATTCGAACCAGCACGCCCGAACGAGCACCACCCCCTCAAGATGGCGAGTCTACCAATTTCTCCACGTAGGCATATTGCTAATAAAAAAAGTTAAGTTGTGTAACTTAACCTTGTGACCTGGCTGGGGCTCGAACCCAGGACCCCAACATTAAAAGTGTTGTGCTCTACCAACTGAGCTACCAAGTCTAAAAAAATACTCTTATGAAAAAAAATTAAAATTGTGACCTGGCTGGGGCTCGAACCCAGGACCCCAACATTAAAAGTGTTGTGCTCTACCAACTGAGCTACCAAGTCCTTAACTTTCTTATCAGAATGCGGGTGCAAATATACAACAAAATCTTTATAACACAAGTAAAAAATTATTATTTTTGCACTTTATTTTTATGTATATATTCAACTTTTTGAAAAACAGCATTTTATATGAGTAAAAAAATTATTCTTATCGGTTATATGGGTTCTGGGAAATCAGTAATTGGAAAGTTTTTAGCTCAAAAAATAAATCTTCCTTTTATTGATTTAGACCTTTTTATTGAAGAAAAGGAACAAAAAACAATTTCAGAAATCTTTAAATTGAATGGAGAAATTTATTTTCGTAAAATAGAAACTATGTATCTGAATCAATTATTAGATAGTAAAAAAGATTTTGTGCTTTCTGTAGGAGGAGGAACTCCTTGTTTTGGTACAAATATACAGCAAATAAACAAGGCTTCTGAATTTGTTTTTTATTTGCAACTCAATGCTCAAAGTTTAACCAAACGCCTTACTACACAAAAAGGAAAACGTCCTCTCCTTACAGGATTACAAGATGATAAAATTTTGGAAGATTTTATAAACAAACATCTTTTCGATAGAAATCCTTATTACAGACAAGCACATATTATCTTACCCTCAGACGGGCTTTCTATTACAGAAATAGTTAATAAAATAATCACGTTTTTACCTTCTGATTTATTTAAAAAGAAAAATGTAATAGAATAAAGATTAAATAGTTTTTTATATAATATTTTCCAATAATAATTTACTCGAAAACGTAAAAGTTTTTATACTTGGAGAAAATATAATCTTCTTCTGTAAAATGTATATTTTTTCATAATTTTGCACTTTACAAACAATTTTATTTTATGTTGATATCTAAAAAAAACTTGGAGAGAACAACTCATCTTCTTGCTGATATTAGTGCATTGTTAATTGGAAGTGGTTCTAACACTCGACGTGCATTACGTAATGTAGAACGAATAGCCAATGCCTTGGGGTATCATTCGGAGATTTTTCATTCATATTCAGGTGTAATACTTACTGTATATGATAAAACAACACAAGAAAAAGAAACTTTAGTACTGACTATACCTCATCACGGAGTTAATTTTAATGCTATTTCTGCTATTAGCATTCTTTCGTGGCAAGCTATCGAACAAAAATTATCTATTGATGATATTGAAAAAGAAGTAGCTTTTATAAAGAAGCAACCTCATTATAATATGGTCTTAATGTGGTTTTTCACAGCCATAGCAGGAGGTTCATTAGCTTATATTTTTGGAGGTAACAATGGTAGTTATATTGAATTTGGAATTTCATTCTTAGCTACTTTTGCAGGAATTTCAGCAAGAAAACTTTTACAAATAAAGCATTTTAACCATTTTATTTGTTGGGCTTGGGCGGCATTCGTCTCTGTATCAGTTGTGAATATATTCCGAATGTTGGAGGTTGAACCGATAAACAATGCGTTGGCTGCTTGTGTTTTATGGTTAGTACCTGGAGTTCCTCTCATTAACGGATTCATAGATTTACTTACTGGACACGTAGTTTCTGGATGGGCAAAAATATCTACAACAGGTATTTTGGTTTTTATGATAGCTATTGGTTTTTATCTTTCACTTATTCTTTTTGGTTATGAATTACTTTGATATATTTTTACAACTTTCTGAACGTATTTTCTGGTCAATGTGGGTTTCTATTGGTTTTGCCATGTTATTTAATACACCTCGCAGGGCCATGTGGATTGTTGGTCTATTAGGAGCAATTGGCTGGGCTATTAAAGCTATACTTTTACATACATTGATGCCTGCACAAGTTGTTCTAACAACTTTTGTTGCTGCTTGTGCTGTTGGATTTCTGGGTATGTATTTTGCTCATCGAGTACATACTCCACCTGTGGTTTTTACCATTCCTGCAGTTATCAATATGGTTCCAGGCAAATATGGCTATGAATTTATGATGGGACTTATTAAAATTGTTACTTTACAAAATGAAAATGACCTCACTACAGAACTTGTTTTCAAAACGTTAAGACAAGGGCTACAAACTGGATTTATAACAATGAGTTTGGCTTTCGGAGTGATTGCTCCTATACTATTATTGAATACATATTCCGTCAAAGGAAAAGATTTGAACAAATTTATTGCACAACGAATCAAAAAACGTAGAAAAATAAATAATAATTCACAAAACACATCAGCTTAATGAAAAAATTACTTTTGGCAAGTACCTCTACTCTACACGAGGGTACTTATTTGTCATATTTACAAGAAGAATTGTATCATTTTTTTGAAAAAATTGATGAAATTTTGTTTATTCCGTATGCACGCCCCAGTGGTATTTCTCACGACCAATATACAAAAATCGCACAACAAGGATTTTCTCATATTGGTAAAAAAATTATTGGAATCCACACTCTTGACAACCAATACGAAGCTATCAGACAAGCACAAGCAATTTTTACAGGAGGAGGAAATACGTTTTTACTCGTAAATGAATTATATCAACTACAACTTATTGATATTCTAAGAGATACTATTAACAAAGGAACACCTTATATAGGAACAAGTGCTGGAAGCAATATTGCAGGGCAAACGATGCAAACTACCAATGATATGCCTATTATTTATCCTCCAAGTTTTCAAACTTTGGGACTTGTTCCTTTCAATCTGAATCCGCATTACTTAGACCCTGACCCTAAAAGTACTCACAAAGGAGAAACTCGCGAGACTCGCATTAAAGAATTTCATACTCTGAATAATATTCCTGTTGTGGGGCTTCGTGAAGGAAGCTGGTTACTTATTAACAATGAGCGCATTACACTAAAAGGTAATCTCACTGCACGTATTTTTGAACAAGGAAAAATTCCCTATGAATGGGACGGAAAAACAAATTTGCCTTTTATAAAATAATTAAAAAATAACACACTTCACAAGAGATTTGAATTGCAAAATATAATTTGCTTTATCATAAATATATTTTTATAGTGATTATTTGCTTAAAAAATAGTATCTTTACGCTCAAATTTTTGTTAGAGAACAAAAAAGATAATATATTGTTTTCTAATCACTTAAAAATAAAAAAATGTATTTAATATTCGATACCGAAACCACAGGACTTCCTAAGAATTACAATGCTCCTATTTCTGATAGTGAAAACTGGCCTCGTGCTGTGCAGATTGCTTGGCAATTACACGATGAAATGGGGCAACTGATTGAACATCAAGATTATTTAATACAACCTGACGGATTTAATATTCCGTACGATTCAGAGCGAGTTCACGGAATATCAACAGAACTTGCTCAACAACAAGGTATTACAATCCGTGAAGTTTTGCAAAAATTCCAAGAGGCTCTTAGCAAAACAACCTATATTGTAGGGCAAAATGTTAGTTTTGACATCAATATTATGGGAGCCGAATTTTATCGATACAAAATAGAAACAAACCTTGCCGAATTTCCTGTTTTAGATACTTGTACCGAGATTACAGCAGAGCTGTGTCAAATACCTGGTGGTCGAGGAGGACGTTTCAAACTACCAACCTTGACTGAACTTCACGAATTTTTATTTAAAATTCCTTTTGCCGAAGCTCACAACGCAACTGCCGATGTTGAAGCTACCTCGCGCTGTTTTTTTGAGTTAATCCGTATTGGAGAAGGTTTTTCCGAAGAACAGATTTCAAAAGAATACATAGACAGATTTCGGATTGCTAATCCTGAGACAATACAACTTATTGGTTTAAAACACATTAACCTAAAAAAGGCTTCAGAAGAAATTCGAGAAAAATTACAGAAAAGTAATATTCTTAATGATATTTCAGAACAACAAATACAAGAAAATTTAGCTCTATTAGCCGATGCTCCTTTTGTTCATCTGCATAATCACACTCAATTTTCGGTTTTACAAGCAACAGCTTCTATCGCTGAGTTAGTCAAAGCTACTGCCCAACAAAAAATGCCTGCCGTTGCAATTACCGACATAGGAAATATGATGGGAACTTTTCATTTTATCAAAGAAATTGCCACATATAACAAAGGTGTAAAAATACGCAATCAAGAAGCTATTGAAAAAGGAGATGAATCTCAAGAACTTTCTATAAAACCTATTGTAGGTTGTGAGTTTTTTGTTTGTCAAAATCATCTTGACAAAACACAGAAAGACAATGGTTATCAAATAGTTATGATTGCTAAAAACAAAAAAGGTTATCATAACTTGGCCAAAATGGCTTCTATTGCTTATACTGAAGGTTTTTATTACGTTCCTCGCATTGATAGAAAAATTGTAGAAAAATACAAAGATGATTTGATTATTCTTTCCGGAAATTTGTTTGGCGAAATTCCTTCCAAAATTCTCTACGTTGGTGAAAAACAAGCTGAAGAATCTCTTTTGTGGTGGAAAGAACTTTTCGGAGAAGATTTTTATTTGGAAATTATGAGACATGGGCAAGAAGATGAAGACCGCGTTAATTCTGTTTTACTTAATTTTTCTAAAAAGCACAATATCAAGTTAGTAGCTACAAATAATACTTATTATATAAACCCAGAAGATGCCAATGCACACGACATTTTACTTTGTGTGAAAGAAGGTGAAAAACAAACAACAGAAATTGGTCGTGGTCGTGGATACCGATATGGATTGCCGAATCAGGAATACTATTTCAAGTCAGCACAAGCAATGAAAAATCTTTTTAAAGATATTCCTGAAACCATTCTATCAATAAAAGAAATTATTGAAAAAATTGAACCTTATGAGCTGGCTCGTGAGGTGCTTTTGCCAAAATTTGATATTCCGGAAGAATTTCAGGTAGAAGATGATGAAACAGGTAAAAAAGGAGAGAACAAATATCTTAAACACTTAGCTTATCTGGGAGCTGAAAAAAAATATAAATCAATTACTGACCAAATAAAAGAACGTCTTGATTTTGAGCTTTCAATCATTGAAAAAACAGGATATCCTGGGTATTTTCTCATCGTACAAGATTTTATCGCTGCGGCTCGGTCTATGGGAGTTTCGGTAGGCCCAGGACGTGGTTCTGCTGCGGGTTCAGCTGTGGCTTATTGCTTAGGAATTACCAATATTGACCCTATAAAATACGATTTACTTTTTGAACGTTTTCTGAATCCTGACCGAGTAAGTATGCCCGATATTGATATTGATTTTGATGATGAAGGACGAGGGCGTGTAATGGAATACGTTATTGACAAATATGGTGCCAACCAAGTAGCTCAAATAATTACTTACGGCACAATGGCTGCCAAATCCTCTATTCGTGATACAGCAAGAGTGTTGGATTTGCCTCTTTCTGATGCCGATAAAATAGCCAAACTTGTCCCTACTATAACAGATAAAAAACTCAATACGCTCAACAAACTTATCGCTGCCGATGAACAACTTTTACGCGAAAAACTTCGTTCGGAAGATGTAGAAAAAACACATCAGCTAAAACAACTCTCACAAGGGAATGACCTACTGGGAGAAACTATTCAGCAGGCTAAATTGTTGGAAGGTTCTATCCGAAATACGGGAATTCACGCCTGTGGAGTTATTATCACTCCTGATGATATTACTAATTTTGTTCCTGTTTCGATTGCCAAAGATTCTGACCTATGGGTAACACAATTTGATAACTCCGTGGTTGAAAGTGCTGGACTTCTGAAAATGGATTTCTTGGGACTAAAAACACTCACTTTGATAAAAGATACCGTTAAATTGGTCAAAGAAACGAGAAATATCGACCTAAATCCTGATGATTTTCCTATTGATGATGAGAAAACTTATCAGCTTTTTCAACGAGGTGAAACTGTTGGAATTTTCCAATATGAATCGGCAGGAATGCAAAAATATATGAAAGAGTTGAAACCGACTGTTTTTGCTGACCTTATTGCGATGAATGCACTTTATCGTCCAGGTCCTTTGGAATATATCCCAAGTTTTATCAGACGAAAACACGGTTTGGAGCCCATTTCGTACGATTTGGACGATATGGAAGAATACCTAAAAGAAACGTACGGAATTACCGTATATCAAGAGCAAGTTATGCTTCTTTCGCAGAAATTGGCAGGTTTTTCAAAAGGTGAAGCCGATATGCTACGTAAAGCGATGGGGAAAAAACAAAAAGATGTTTTGGATAAAATGCGTCCAAAATTCATTGAACAAGCCTCTGAAAAAGGATATGACACGGAAAAATTGGCTAAAATATGGCAAGATTGGGAAGCCTTTGCAAGTTACGCCTTTAACAAATCTCACTCTACCTGCTATGCTTGGGTTGCTTACCAAACGGCTTATCTTAAAGCCAATTATCCTGCCGAATATATGGCGGCGGTTCTCTCTAACAATATGAATGATATTAAATCGGTTCGCTTCTTCTTGGAAGAATGTCATCGTATGGGAATCAAGGTGTTAGGCCCCGATGTGAATGAATCGAATTACAAATTTGCAGTGAATAAAGATGGAGCAGTTCGCTTTGGAATGGGCGCGATAAAAGGCGTTGGCAAAACCGCTGTTGATACCATTGTTGAGAACAGAGAAAACGGGCATTACAAATCTATCTTTGATAT
The DNA here is from genome assembly GCF_026005215.1 of Capnocytophaga catalasegens. Lineage (GTDB taxonomy): Bacteria > Bacteroidota > Bacteroidia > Flavobacteriales > Flavobacteriaceae > Capnocytophaga > Capnocytophaga catalasegens. Next base: position 125,900 of record NZ_BPMA01000021.1, read on the forward strand.
GGCAAAACGTGTTGATTTGCGTGCTGCCAACAAAAAAGCCTTTGAAAATATCGCCTTGGCTGGTGGTTTCGATTCGCTGGGAGCCGCACATCGAGCTCAATATTTTTATACTGAAGTCGGAGAACAAAGTTCGCTTTTGGAAAAAGCAATTCGTTATGGTTCCAAAGCACAAGAAAGCGCTAACTCTCTGCAAATGAGTCTTTTTGGCGAAACAAACGAAATCGAAATTCCAGAACCTACAATGCCTACTTGCAACGAGTGGGGAACTTTGGAGAAACTTCGCCGAGAAAAAGAAGTTGTCGGAATGTACATTTCGGGACACCCGCTTGATGATTTCAAACACGAAATAAAAAATTTCTGTAATAGCGAATCGTACAATCCTTCTGAGCTTGAAAACTTGGTGGGCAAAGAAATAAAAATGGCTGGTATGGTAACCCAAGTTGAACACAAAACAGCTATGGACGGAAGAAAATGGGCTATTTTTTCAATAGAAGATTATGATAATATACACGAATTTCGAATATTCAAAGATGATTATCTGAAATACCATATCTATCTGGTTACCAATCAGTTTATATATTTTAAAATAAAAATAGAAGAAGGATTTTTTGATAAAAAAACCAATCAACGTGGAAAACCAAGAGTTGTTTTCACTCAAATGTATTCATTGCAAGATGTTTTAACCAAAAATGTAAAAAAAGTAGATATTTGGTTAGATTTAAAAGATATTTCGATAGAAAATATCGCACAACTCAAATATATAACTGAGAAATATGCTGGTAATATTCCTTTGAATTTTTTAATCTACGAACCTCAAAGTACATCGGTTAACGTAGTTGATACCGAAATAGAAGAGAATTCAGAAGAGAATTTGGAGATGGCAGAAATAGCCCCTTCACAAGAAGGTATTCGACGTGAAGATATGAAGATATCTTTGGAAATGTATAGTCGAAAGACAAAAATTCAACTTAATAAAGACTTTTTGAACGAACTTGAATACAACAAATATTATTTCAAATTAAGTTAAAAATCAATTTAAAACTAATTTTCAATATATTTTTATTGAAATGTTATTAAGAATTCAGTTAAATTATCTTCTTCAGATAGGTTAAGTTTTTTGCGAAGACGATATCGAGCTGTTTCTATCCCTCGCACCGAAACTCCTTGCATCGTGGCAATATCTTTGGTAGAATAATTAAGTCGCAACAATACACAAAGTTTCAAATCAGCAGGTGTTAAATTGGCGTATTTCAGTTTGAGATTTCGGAAAAAATTCTGATGTATCATATCAAAATTTTCTTGAAACATTTGCCATTGGTCTTGGGTAGAAATATGTTCTCTAATATGCTGAATAATATGATTTCCTTGTTGTTTAGTAAGTTTATTTTCTGTTAAAAAACATTGAAATTCTTGTAAAAGATTTTTTAGAAAATCATCATGTTTAATATTCAATATAGTAGCACTTGCCAACGCTTTGCTTTTGTGTTCCAATTCTGATTCAAGTTTTTCGTTACGAAGTTTTGTTATTTCTTCTTGTTGTTTTTCAAGTAGTCGTTGTTTTTTGGCTTTTTCTCTCACAAAAAGCTGTTCCTTCTTTTTTAATTTATATCGATAATAAAATATTGTAAATAAAGAAGTTATAGCCAAAAAAGTAAATCCATACAAGACAAAAGCCTTAGCCGATTTGTACCATGGAGTAGTTATCTCAAAGGGAATTTTACACGACGCTATTTCTTGATTTAATTCATTGATTATCTTAGTTTTAAGTAGATATTTTCCTTGCGGAATATTTTGATATGTAATTGTAAAGTCAGAGCTATTTTCGTTCCATCGCTTGTCATAATTCTCCAAATAATACTGCAAACGATAGTTTTGTTGTGAGAAATTAGGATATTGCAACTCAAAAACCAAATTATTCTTTGTATAATCAAAAGACATTCGGTCTTTTATTCGCTCCGATGTGCATTGGTCAGTATTTCTATCATAAGATTTCAAAGACGATAAAACCAAAGGGGGAGTCGAACTTCGAATAATTTTTTCCATAGAATGATACAATGCTATTCCTTCGTTCAAACAAAAATAAGAATTGCCTTGTTCAACAAAAATAGTTGCTCGTCGCTCGCTTGATGGATTTAAAAGATTATTAAATGCGATTTTATCTTCAATAGAATACGCACCATCTTTGAACTTCACTGCGTAATATTCTTTATCTGTAATAAACCAAAACAAATTATCATTAACAGGTACTATCTTTCTGGTTTTGACCAAATTGGGCAAGTTTTTATTAAGTAATTCATAAGATATAACTTGCTGATTATCATCATTGTAAATATAAAATTGTTGATTATCTGTAAAAATTATTTTTCCTCGTAATTTTAATAATTTAAGTGGTTTATTTTCAGAAAATTGTTCATAAAATTCTTTATTTTTGATATGAATTAAATCTTCTTTCAGAGCAATTCGATAAACACCTTTATGTGGATGATTTGCCCAAATATTGCCTACATTATCTATTTCAATATTCTGTATCAAATCCGAAAAATCAGAAATTGAATGAGAAACTATCCATTTTCCTTGATTATTTTTCTTAAAAATAGTCAAATACGTATATGATGATGCTACTAAAACCTCTTGTCCGTGAATAATCCCTTTTTTCATATCCGTCCCTCCTACTCCTATATTATTAAGATTTTGTATATGTTGTGTATTATCAATAACAGATGTTCCCTTATTATGCCCTACAAACAACTGATTATCAAATCTTTTGACAAACCAAACTTGCGAATCTAAATTGGGTAACTTACGTAATTTTCTATCATAAAATTCATAAACTCCTTTATTAGAAGCCAAGTACATTTTTCCAAAAAACACTTCCATATCTTCCACTAATTCAATATCCGATTTGAAATCAAAAAATTGAAGTTTAGAATGAGGTTTCAAGTACGAAATTCCATTATCAAGAGCCAGCCATATATTCTGTTGTACATCTTGAAATAATCCTAGTATTGTATTGTTTTTCAATCCATTAGATTTATTGATATGCCATATTTTTTTTCCTTGAAAATCCAAAGCAAAAATTCCCTCATCTAAACTACCCAAAATCAGTAACGAATCAGAAGTTATAAGAGTTCTATTAAGTGATATTTTTGAAAATTCTTGGTCAAAATCTGTTTTCTTTCGTTGCAACTGTTTGGTTTTCAAACTATAAGAAAACAAACCATTTTTTATAGTTGTCAGAATAAGGCTATCTCTATGCTGAAAAAGTCCAATTATTTTATCATTATATATCTGTTCCTGTTTTATAACAAGTTCGAGCGAATCATTGTTTAATTGATAAAAATCTCCTTCAATTCCTTGCATATAAAGAGCTTGCGGAGTTGGGTATATTCCCAAAGGAGAAGGATTGGGTTTGTGAATTTTTATATGTTTTCCATCATAGGTAAAATACGAAGAAAAGGTCTGAAAATACAACTTTTTTCCATATTTGACAATAGACCAAACTTCATCATTTTGAAAAGGATAATCTGTAAGTTGCTCACTTAAAGATTGATAGACCAATTGATAAGAATCTGTCCGGTAAAAAAAGCCAAACTCTTCAAACGAACCTACATATATGCGCTCCTGTCCGAAAATTTTATCAACAAAAACCGCACGTACTATTTTGTTTTCAGGCAAAGTATATAATTTCCATTTTTTACCATCAAAACAAAGTAATCCTTGGTTATTAGCTATGTAAATAACTCCGTTCGAATCTTGTGCAATGCCCCAATTCTGCGTACCTGCTTCGTATTGATATTGCGAATAATTATGTACAAAAGGTACAAAAGGCAATTTTTGTCCTAAAAAAGTGCCTGAAATAAATAACAAAATAAACAAAAAAAGATTTTTTCGCTTCTGTTCATACCTATTTTGTTTTTTCTTTTGTATCATAACATTGTAATTATTAGATTTTTACATAAAAAAATAAAAATAAAAAAAGAAGATTATTCATCTTTACAAAAATAATCTTCTTTTAAGAAAAAAACACTATATTTTGTCATTTTTTTCTAATTTCCCCAATCAATTTTTCTTGAAGCGTACATAACTATGGCTAAAATGGCAAACAAACCAAGACTTCCTACCAAAAGCGCATAGCTTTCTAACTGAATAATTACAAATATAAATCCGTACAAAGCCAAAAGAGAAAGTCCTATAAATAGTGGAAATTTCTTATTTTTCAATATTGAAATCGAATAAAGGCTAATGAGTGAAACTACTAATAATGAGGCTATTAAGTAGGCTTTAAGAAAACTACTATGCTCGGTTATCGAAATGAGCAAGGTGTAAAACATCACAAGCGAAAGACCTATCATTGTATATTGAAAAATATGAATTTTTATCTTACTTATGGTTTGTATCAGAAAGAAAATCAAAAATGTGAGCCCAATAACCAGAAAACCATACTTGGAGGCTCTTTCGTTTTGTTGATATTCATCAACAGGGATTACAAAATCAACTTCAAAAGCATACTGACGGATATTGGGCAAAACTTCAAATGATTGTTGCGAAAAAGGTCTATTTATATGCAAAATTTTCCAATTTGCCGAGAATCCATTATTTGTAATTTCTTTTTGATAAGGCAAAAAACTTCCTGTAAAACTTGGAGACTTCCAATTGGATTGCATCGTACTTTCGGTAACTTTTCCTATGGGAACAATTCCTATCTTGGAACTTCCGTCATACATTATTGAAAAACTAAAATCTCCTTCTTCAAACGCAGTCAAATCAATAAATGATGTTTCAAGTGAAGAAATATCTGTCTGATAATACGACCCATCATAACTTTCTGCTGTCGATTGATTATCATAAATCGGTTCAAAAGTATAATTTTTGCCTGCCAAATTGATAGAAACTTCATTTTTGATACTTGACAAATTGGTTGTACGAATAAGAATAGTCGCCTTATTCCATTGAATATCTTTGTTAGAAATATTTTTAGACGAAAAATCGGGTTTTAGATATTTTCCAACAAAATCCATTTGTGTAGAAAATACAACCGATTCGTAATTATTGCGTTTCTTAGTTTCGGTGGTTACCTGAGATGAATTTTTCAGTAATTCTGGAAAAAAATAAGCATAATTTTGAAAACTCTCTCGCTGAATTATTATTTTTTTAGTTGTTTGGTCATATACTTCATTTTCTTTGTATGCTGTATACGGAATTTTCAAAATAGGTCCGTAGAGGAAAACGTCTTTTCCCCATTTTGAATTGATTTCATTGACTACACTTAACTGACGTTCTGCTCGTTCTTCAATAAGATTTCTTACCAAGAATAAAGGTATCAGTAAGAAAAGTGTTAAAAATCCAATCATAATAAGCCGTGCTGTATTCGATTGAAAAAATGATCCGATGTTTTTTGAATTTGTGTTCATAAAAATTCTTTTTTTAAAAATTAATATTATAGTATTTATTATTATTTCGTAATAAAAAGCACTTTGTTTTTCAAAGTATTTATGTAAAAAAAATTATTTTCGCATATTTTCGGCTATTTTTTCCAAAGCGTTCAAATGTTCTTCAAAAGCCTTTCTTCCTTTAAGTGTAGCTTGATAAGTAGTATTAGTCTTTCTCCCAATAAAATTCTTTTGTACTTCTATATATTGTTCATTTGCAAGTGTTTTAGTATGATTTGCCAAATTTCCATCAGTAACATTTAGTAACTCTTTGAGCGTATTGAAATCGGCTTTTTCATTCACCATAAGAACCGACATAATTCCCAATCGAATTCGATTATCAAAAGCTTTATTTATATGTTGTAAAATTTCTTTCAAATGTCAAATTTTCAATTAAACAATCTAATTTCTATCATATTTAAAATACATTATTGCTCCATACAAAATATGACAAATTCCAAATCCAATAACCCAAAAAAGTAATCCATATCCTGAAAAATAAACTGCCAAAAATCCTAAAATAATTTCAGTAATGCCTAAATATCGAACATCTCTGAATGTGTATTTGCTCACATTGACACAAGATAATCCGTAGAAAATCAAAGTCATAGGCGACAAAAGTCCATAATATTGATTTTTTAATAACAGAATTATCAATATACCTCCTGTTAACATCGGAATAGAAAAATTCCAAAATGCTCGTTTGGAAGTCGTATTGATAAGCATTTCTCCTTTACGTTTTGCTTTTCTTAATGACAAAAAATAAGCTGTTGCTAGTGAAAATATTAACACAATAAAAGCTATGATAAGAATTGCTTTAAAAGTCCAACTCTCAAGAGTTATACACTGATATGGGTGTTTTTCAATAAGATAATAAACCCAATAGGCTCCCACCAAGGCATAAATTCCTGCTAAAACTCCCGAAAGTCCGCTCAATGACAAAAATTGTGTTGATTTACTCATCAGTTGTTTAATATCTTGTAAATCTTTTAAATAGTTTTTATCTTTCATACAAAAAGTACTTTGAGTTGCAAAGTAAAAACAAATTTTTGAGACTACAAAATTTTTTGCCTATTTTTTATAAAAAAGCGAGTTTTTACAACTAAAAACTCGCTTTAAAGATTATGAAATATTTCTAATTTTAATGATATGTAATCTCTCGAACCAAAATCAATTTCGGAAATTCATTTATATATTCAATGCGTTCTACCCAATTTCCTTTTTGGTCAAATTTATAAACAAATTTCTTTTCTTCAACGAATGTATCATTTCCATCAAAAATACGTTGTCCAATTTCATTTCCCAAATTATCATATTTGAATATTGTCTTTTGTACTAATGTGTTATTTTTGTATAAATCAGTTTGCAAAAGTCTTCCTTGTTTATCATAAGTATACTTTTCACAGTTTTCAGGTTGTTCTTCTTGTTTGTTATATTTGCAAAGTTCTACTACTTTTCCTATATTGTTATAACTATATGTATATTTACCACACGGGGTATTTTTAAATCGGGTACATACTTCTTCTATTTCTCTTCCTTTTGCATCATTTTTGTAAGTAAAAGAATTAGTTAGTTCGCCTTTGGCATTATAACTATTATATGCTATTTTAAAGCCATTAGTATCATATACGTACAGGTTTTTTTGAAAAATTTTCCCATGTGAATCATAAATATCTCGAGTGGTACGTTTACGTTTTGCATTGTATTTGAAGATAACTTTCTGATTGAGTTTTCCTGTTTTATCGTGATAATTAGTTTCTGTTTTGTAACCTTCTTTGTCAAAAACAGAGATAATGTCACCTCTCCAAAAATCAGCTTTGTCTCCTTTTTCTATAACACCAAAACTCTCAACAACTTTATAAGGAGTGATGTAAATAGATTGTACATTAGCTTTCAAACCAAGCTCTTTTAGGTGGCTAACAGGCTTCTCTGGCAATACCATTTGTCCCATAGCAATATTACACATAACAAGTGCAATTGTTAATAAAATATTAGTTTTCATTAGTAAAAAAGTTATTTATATATTTATTTAATAAAAAATGTTTCTCTGGGCAAAGTTACATAAAAAAATTAAATAAAAAAACTAAGTTTGTAAAATTTAAACAAAAAATAATAATAAACTAAAAAAATAAGTCTTAAAGAAGTATTATTTTTTAAGTTTTTAAATAAAAAAATGTAATTTTGCCTGCTCTAATTTATTATTATGGAAATATTTTTCTCATTATTAGCATCATTGCTAATACTAATAGGTATTATAGGAGTTATTGTACCTGCTTTACCTGGGGTTATTTTATGTTATATCGGGATATTATTACATTATTTTTTAGGCTCGGGAACAATTTCTTGGGTTTGGCTACTTATTTTTGGGATTTTGACTATTTTTACATTAGTACTTAACTATATTATTCCTCTTAAAACAACTCGAAAATATGGAGGAAGCAAATGGGGCGATATAGGTGGATTAGTCGGAATGCTTGTTGGTTTTTTTTGGATTCCCGTACCATTTGGTTTTCTTATCGGAATGTTTGCCGGTGTTTTTCTGGGTGAATATGTACAGAATAAGAAAGCCAAAACAGCATTCAAAGCGACCAAAGGAGCATTGATTGGTTTTTTGTATAGCACAACATTTAGTTTCTTGGTAGGGCTTTCGATGTTAGTCGTTCAACTATATTATTTTATATTAGGATAATCGTTTATGTAAAAAATTATTTTTTTAAATATTTTTGTTTTTAAATTATTAAAAATCAAACATTTAGTAATTTCATATTAAAAATATTTATTTTTTAAAGAAGAAAAATTTGCATAATAAAAAAAAAGTTGTAATTTTGCACTCGCATTTTGAAAATCATAATTCATTCAATTTGGCCCGTTCGTCTATCGGTTAGGACGCCAGGTTTTCATCCTGGTAAGAAGGGTTCGATTCCCTTACGGGCTACAAATCAAAATATTAAAAATTAGTATTAGGTCCGTTCGTCTAGGGGTTAGGACGCCAGGTTTTCATCCTGGTAACAGGGGTTCGATTCCCCTACGGACTACAATTATTGTGGTGTAAATCTTTACTTAATAAAATTAAAAGAATTGAGAAATGGCAAATCATAAGTCAGCATTAAAAAGAATTAGAAGAAACGAAGCTGTTCGTTTGAGAAATCGTTACCAACATAAAACAACACGTAATGCTATTAAGCGTCTACGTAATACAGAAGATGCTAATGTAGCAAAAGAACTTCTACCGACTGTTGTTTCTATGATTGATAAACTAGCAAAAAAGAATATTATTCATAAAAATAAAGCAGGAAACTTAAAAAGTAACTTGACAAAACATGTCAATAAATTAGTGGCTTAGTTCGAAAAAATTGTTTCATAAGTATAATATATTTAATAGATTTTTGGAAAAGATTATCCCTATGGATAATCTTTTCTTTTTAATAAAATAAGTAATAGTAATTGATTTGTAAGTGTTAACTTTTACAAATGATGTAAATAACAATATATATCATAAAAAATCCATCTGTCTATTGAGTCGAATATTCAAAAGTTAAAAAAATTAGATAAAAAACTTTTTAATTCATAAAAAAAAACTATCTTTGCCCAAGATTAACATATAAATTTTTATAAGTATGAAAAAAAATTCTTTTTTGCTTAGTTAGTATTTTCTTTATTACAACCTCTTGTAATAATAAAGATGATGATGGGGATACAACTCCTCCACTATCTACAACACAAATCGTATTTGGAACCAAGAATGACTTGGAAAAATACAATGTTCCCAAAACAATACCAATCAATTATTTTGGGTATAAAAATATGTGTATTATACCCGATGATGAAAATTCTATAAAATTATCAAATGTAAAATTAAATGAGTTTTATCAGAAGTATACCTTTGTAAATGTTGAAAAGAAAGAAATTACACATACCTCAGATGGGATAGCTTTTGTTTCTGAAGAACATCGTTTGAAGTATCTTAGAAAACCATTGAAATTTGAAGTAGATTGCAGACTAACAATGCCTGTTGCTTCATCAGGAAATATAATATATGGTCTGATGGAGAAAGAACGAATAGTAGCTTTTTATACTTTTAAAAGTGGAATAGCAGAATATAAAAAAGGAGATGGATATTTGTACGAAACATCCAATTTTTATGTATTTCCGACCGATGAAGCCTATAGAGAATATCTTAGTATTCTTAAATCAATTCATTATGACCCAACAGAAATATATAAATTTGTAGATGCTCACAAGCCTGCATTGCCTTTGGTTTTATTAGGATTTAGAGATGAAGATATTCCAAAAAGTGTCCCCAAAACAACGTCATATAATAACCAAAATTCAAATCCATTTACTTTTTATAATTCAGAAACTCGTATGTATATATTGAATGACAGATATAAAGATACTTATATAGGTAAATATAGATTTGAACCCTACAATAAATGGGAATGTTAATACAGGACAGTTTATGCATGAACCTATTGTTATAGAAAATCTTGAAAAAGCTTATGAACCTAATTCACAGCGAGATGATAAATATTTAGCCTTATATATAGGAGGAGTATATGGACGTAGAGTAAATTTAGATAATAGTACAAGAATAAAACTCATGGAAGGAGAAAAAATAATTTCATTTTATTGGGGTGGGCTTTTAGATGCTTTTATTTTATTTCCTAATATAGAGTCATATAAAGAATATGAAGCTATTCTCAAAGATATTATTAAAAACAAACCAGCGCAAGACCTTATTTTCATCAAATAACGAATGGAAAATTACAAAAAACTCTATTTTTTAAATAGAGTTTTTTTTGTGAATTTTTTTCATTTTTTATTGTATAAAAATGAAAAAAAGACTAACTTTGTCTGTTGAACAATTAGATTATTTAATAATAAAAATTACATATATTATGGACAAGATGTTAGAACATAGTAAAGAAGTAGCAAAAATGTGGTTGTCTCCCATTTTTGATGACCAAACCCAAGACAAAGTGAGAGATTTACTTGAAAATAATCTTGAAGAACTTAAAGAATGTTTTCATAAAAACTTGGAATTTGGAACTGGAGGTATGCGTGGAATTATGGGGATTGGAACCAATCGAATCAACCGATATACGCTTGGAAAAAATACTCAAGGACTGAGCAATTATCTCAAAAAAGTGTTTGCTAATGAACAAATAAAAGTAGCAATTGCTTATGATTGTCGTCATAACTCACAAACACTTGCCAAAGTTGTTGCCGATGTATTTTCTGCCAATGGAATAAAAGTATATCTTTTCTCAGAATTAAGACCAACACCTGAACTTTCGTTTGCAGTTCGTTACCTGAAATGTCATTGTGGAATAGTCTTAACAGCATCTCATAATCCGCCAGAATACAATGGTTACAAGGTATATTGGGCTGATGGTGGGCAGATTGTTCCTCCGCAAGATATGGAGGTTGTTAAAACTATTGACCAATTACAATTTTCAGATATTAACTTCAATGCTAATGAAAATCTGATTGAAAAAATAGATACTCAAATAGATGAGGCTTTTGCTGATGCATCGTTAGAAAATGCAAATTTCAATGCGCCCGACAAAGACAAATTTAGCATTGTATTTACTTCATTGCACGGAACCTCCATCACAATGGTTCCACAAGTATTGGAGCGAGCAGGATTCAAAAATGTGCATATTGTAAAGGAACAATCCCAACCCAATGGAGATTTTCCAACGGTAAAATCACCCAATCCTGAAGAACCCGAAGCTCTTACAATGGCACTTAAAAAAGCAGACGAAATAGGAGCTGATATCGTAATAGGAACTGACCCTGATTGTGATAGAATAGGAGTAGCAGTGCGTGATTTAGATGGAAAAATGGTTCTTCTTAACGGAAATCAGACGATGATAATGATGACTAAGTTTTTACTAGACCGCTGGAAAGAAAAAGGCTTTAAAGGAAATGAATTTATCGCATCTACGATTGTTTCTACTCCAATGATGAGTGAAATTGCTAATGCTTATGGTGTAGAATGTAAAGTAGGACTTACTGGCTTTAAATGGATCGCTAAAATGATTAAAGATTTTCCTCAGCAAAAATTTGTTGGAGGTGGTGAGGAAAGTTTCGGGTTTATGGTTGGAGATTTTGTTCGAGATAAAGATGCTGTTACAGCTACTCTTTTGGCGTGCGAAATTGGTGCAACTGCCAAAGCCAAAGGAAGTTCTTTCTATAAAGAGTTATTAAAAGCATATACCGAATTTGGTCTATTCAAAGAACGCTTGATTTCGCTGGTTCGCAAGGGAATTAGTGGTTCTCAAGAAATAGCACAAATGATGATTGACCTTAGAGAAAATCCACTTCGAGAAATTGCAGGTGAAAAAGTTGTAATGATTGAAGATTATCAATCGTCGGTAGCACGAGATTTAATTCGTGAGGAAGAACATTTTATAGATATCCCTAAATCGAATGTACTTATTTATTATACTGAAAAAGGTAGCAAAATTGCAGCTCGACCAAGTGGTACAGAACCTAAAATTAAGTTTTATTTCAGTGTAAATTGTCCTCTTGAAAGTATTGAAAAATTTTCAGAAACCGATAAAAAATTAGATAAAAAAATCAATACGATTATTAAAGAAATGAAACTTGAATAAAAATAATTTTTATTGAATATAATCAAAAAAACGCTTTATAAGGCGTTTTTTTTTGATTTTTGTGAAAAAAATACATTTTTTTATCTGTATATCCGTTTAGTGTAATAAATGATTTTTTTTGTAATAATTTATCAAAAATATGAAAATATAACTATTTGGTTTTCAGTTATATATCTTTACATTTGACTTATAAAATTTAGCAATTATATTCTTTTATTAGTAATAACGGAGATACATTTTTTTTTATTACTTTTCCTTTTATTATTCAATATTTTTTTATAATTTTGCCACAACTTATTTAAAACATCTAACAATTATTACATCTAACTTAAATTTTATGAGAATATGAAAAAAACATTCTATTCAATGCTCTTGCTATGTGTTTTTTTTAGCCAAAACTTGTTGGCTGATGATACTCCCAAAAAAACACAAAATCACTTGAAAGATTTGAATCTTAAAGGAAATGTGAAAACTTTTAAACTAACACCTTACAAAGCCGTTGATTATTTTGGAAAAATAATTAAAGGTAACAAACAAGATTTCTGGAATGGTGATGTGGTTATTGTTTTTGACCAAGAAGGATTCAAGACAGAAACGAATCGGTACAACAAAATAGGACAACTTTCTCAAAAAGTTATCTACAAGTATGACGAACAAGGGAAACGAACTACCCGTGATGTATACAATTCGTTTGGAAAAGTACAAGTCAAATTCTTGTATGTATATGATGACAAAGGTAATAAAGTTGCCTATAACAGCTACTCACCTACTGGAGAACTTAATGACACTTATTCTTATGTGAATGACGAAAAAGGACGTATCTTGGAAGAACTTTGGACAAAAAGCGATAAATCGTTCGGCTCCAAATATACCTACAAATACGATCCGAAAACAAATCATTTGATAGAAACCTGTCAATATACGAAATCTGAAACAGAAATTGATAATTGTACACGATACAAATACAATAACAAAACGGGGCTTATTACAGAAATTGAAATTTACAATTCTGAAAATGTCTTAATTCGTAAAACTGTTATCTCTTATGATGAAAAAGGCAATGAGAAAAGTTTGAAAAACTTCAACAAAGATGGTGATTTTATTGACGAAAAAGAATATTCGTATGTGTATGACAACAATGGAAATTGGATAGAACGTACTGAATATGTAAATCAGTTTCCGAAATCTATTATTGAACGAGAAATTACATATTATTAAAATTTTATTTGTTTGAAAAAATGGATTACCCAGAGTAATCCATTTTTTTTTATTCTAACCTAAAACGATTACGCTGACTTATCAAGAATAAAAGTCAGAAATGTTTTTGAAAATTCTTTTTTATTTCTATATTTGCACTACTAAAAAATAAGAATCATAAATTTAAGTATTCTATTTTTTATACTTAATTAGTTGCGGAAAAAATTTATATGAATTTGACAACTTAATTTTTCGAATACAAATATACTATACAATTTTGAGTATTATCCTAAATAAAATAAGTAAAATAAGATATAAAAATAACATATATGAAAGTAACAGTTGTAGGAGCAGGTGCTGTGGGCGCAAGTTGTGCTGAGTACATTGCTATTAAAAACTTCGCTTCGGAAGTAGTTTTGGTTGATATCAAAGAAGGATTTGCCGAAGGGAAAGCTATGGATTTGATGCAAACAGCATCACTTAATGGATTTGATACAAAAATTACAGGAGTAACCAACGATTACTCTAAAACGGCTGGTAGTGATGTAGCTGTTATCACTTCGGGAATTCCTCGAAAACCAGGAATGACTCGTGAAGAGCTTATCGGAACTAATGCCAACATTGTCAAATCGGTTGTAGAACAATTAGTAAAGCATTCGCCAAATGTTATTGTTATCGTAGTTAGTAACCCAATGGATACAATGACGTACTTGGTACATAAAGCAACTAAATTGCCTAAAAATCGTATTTTAGGTATGGGTGGTGCTTTGGATAGCGCACGTTTCAAATACAGACTTGCTGAAGCACTTGATTGTCCTATTTCTGATGTTGATGGTATGGTAATTGCAGCTCATAGCGATACTGGTATGTTGCCACTTACTCGCTTGGCATCTCGTAATGGAGTACCTGTAAGCCAATTCCTTAGTCAAGAAAGACTCAATCAAGTAGCTGAAGATACTAAAGTTGGGGGAGCTACCCTTACTAAACTTTTGGGTACATCTGCTTGGTATGCGCCAGGAGCTGCCGTTTCGGCTATGGTACAAGCGATCGCTTGCGACCAGAAAAAAATGTTCCCTTGCTCTACCCTATTGGAAGGAGAATATGGACTTTCTGATATTTGCTTAGGAGTTCCTGTACTTGTTGGAAAAAATGGTATTGAACAAATCGTTACTATCGATTTGAATGATGCTGAAAAAGCAAAATTCAAAGAAAATGCAGAAGCAGTACGTGAAGTAAATAAAGCTCTTGATAGCGTAATTTAGAATTTTTATTTTTTTTTCATAACAAAAAATAGGTGGTTTTAAAAACCACCTATTTAATTTTATCTTTTACTATTATTTAAGCATTATAAGCTAATAAAAAAATTAGTGCAACTATAAACGCAATTCCTCCCACAATTACCACGCCCAAAAGCCAAAACAAAAGTTTATTTGTCTGCTCCATTCTTTTATCTAAATGTTCAACTGCTTGTGTAAATTCTTTCATATCCTGTTTTGTTTTAAGGATAATAATTTTTAAAATAGTTTGTTTTTGCTCAGTGGCAATTTGTCAGTTTCTTTTATTATTTTTTTCGAGATATTTTTCTAATGCTACGGTCATAGAAGGCGCTTCGGAAATGGGCGCTTGTATATCGACTATCAGACCTGCTTTTTGAGCTGCTTCAAGAGTAGAACTTCCAAAAGTAGCTATTCTAATATCATTTTGTTTAAAATCGGGAAAATTCTTAAACAAAGACTCAATGCCAGCGGGGCTAAAAAAAGCAACAATATCGTATTTAATATTTTTCAAATCACTAAGATCAGAATAGACTGTTTTATAAAAAACTCCTCTTTTCCAGTTAATTTTCAGATCATTAAGTGCTTTTTCTACTTCTATTTTAAGTATATCAGAGGTAGGAAACAAAAATTTTTCTTCTTTATGTTTTTTAATAATTGGTATTAACTCACTAAAATCTCGTTTTCCTACATAAATTTTTCTTTTTCTATAAGTTATATATTTTTGTAGATAATAAGCAACCGCTTCAGATTGACAAAAGTACTTCATCGTATCGGGTACCTTAAAGCGCATTTCTTCTGCTACTCTAAAAAAATGATCCACAGCCTTTCGACTTGTCATAATAATTGCTGTATGTTGTTGTAAATCAATCTTTTGAACTCGCAAATCTTTTCCTGACATACCTTGTACTTGGACAAACGGCTTAAAATCAACTTTTATTTTGTGTTTTTCGATAATTTGATGATATGGTGTACTATCAGCTTGTGCTGGTTGTGACACCAAAATAGATTTGACTCTCATAAAAACGAGTTTAATTTTGCTTTAATCAATATTTAATCAAATACCCTATGAAAATATAAGGTGCTATTTCAAAAGTGCAAAGATACAAAATAAAATAAAATAAATATGGTTTAATTGATTTTTTATATAATTTTATGAAAGAAAATAGCCCAAAAACAAGTATATATAGAAATATTATCAATGAAATATAGAAAAAATATCTATTAAAAGATACCCCATAAATAGTTATCATATTCAGTATAAAAAGTAAGAAACTAGCGTAATTTGAATAAGTTAACCTATTGAAAAAAAACATTTTTCCAAAATTTGATATATCAAAAATATAAATGATTAGATATTGTACTAACATTTTCAATAGTAAAAAAATCAATATTAAGAAAAAAATAACAAACTCAAAAGGTATTGGCAATGGAAAAAAATCAGTTGATAGTCCAAAAATATAAAAAAAAATATATACAGAAATACTCAGTGTAAGCCATTGAATTAGAAAAAATAACATTGTAAAAAACAATCGAACTTTTTCTTTTTTACCATATATTACAATATATCGGTCATTGAATATAAGCTGTAAAAATTCTTTGGTTTGATATGCATAATGCCTTTTGATAAAAGCAAAAAGCAATAAAATAATTACAAAAATAACAAATAACCAATTGTGAGATTGTGTATGTAAGTCAATCCAATTCACTATATACTAAGCATTTAAGATTTTAATTTATTTTTCTATAGTTGGAAGTTTTTCTAATTTTAGCGTATCTTTTTTCTGTGCAAGACTATCTTCTTTCTTTAACCGAAGTTGCACATTATCAATTATTTTGCTGTAAATATTGGGATGAGAAGCATAATAAATCATATTTTCGACTAATTGGAGACTATCTATTCCGTTTGTTTTGTAAAGAATTTCGTTCACATCAACAAAATGATTATCAAAAATATGTGCATCAACACTTTTGGCAGCATTAAGAATAGCCAAATCGTAGAGAATTTGCTCCATTTTTTCTTTTGGAATAAACTTTTGGGGCTTTTCAATTACATTTTGCCCACACGAAAAAAGTGCCAACACAATAATGTACAACCAATTATACTTCATTTTTTTATTTTAAAAATACACTGCAAAGTTATTATTTTTTTTTGTATCAAACATTTTTCTTGCAAAAAAGATAGCAAAATTTGTATTTTTATAAAAAGAAAAATGAATATAGAAAAGGAAAAATCTTTTCTATATTCATTTTTATTCATACTTAAAAATATTTAATCTATTCCAAAAAGACCAAATGTCATACGTGAGGTATCAAGTGTTATGGCATATTCTCCTTCTTTTTCTATATCCAATTCTATAATAAAAGAACTATTTTTGTATCGATACGCATTAAATGGCAGAAAATCAATATCTGCTGACTTGCTTCCTGCAAAAGTATGTGCTTCACTTACGACAACAAAACGAATTTTTCTATCTGCTTGTAACTGAAATATATTAAAAATTTCTTTTGGATCTATATTTGGGTTATCAACTTTGGTAAATAAACGTATTTTTCCTTTGGGTAATCGCACTGTTGATTTTCCTCCTTTTACGTAATTTCTTGTTTTGGCACTACCTATTCCAACTATATATACAGAAGCAGTAGCATTGGTTTTTACACTTGATTTTTGTGTTTCTAATGTATTGAGTATTGTACCATTTTCGTCAATATAATAAATTATTCCAACATATTGAGGCTCTGGTATATCAAATGTATAAGGAGAGTTTTCAACTGCAAGATTGTCAAACTTTTGCACTCTACCTAACTTGTATTTTATCTCCTTAATTTGGTTTGTAAAATAGCGATTTATTAGTGTTTCCTTTTCGTAACTAAAAATCACTTCAGAAAGGGTAACTTCTTTAATATTTGCTTTAATTTCCTCTCCATTTCTAAGAGTTATAACATCTTGTGCCTGCACACTTAAAAATCCTATTACAAAAAATACACTTATTAAAAATTTTTTTTTCATATCAATATTATTTAATTTTTTACTCTAATCAATAAGTTCTACCTTTTTCATTCATAAGTCGCCAACCTTTATCCTCTGTCTTATAAAACAGTACATCTTGTACTGAGAAGTCAGTTGGGTCATCTTCAAAAATAAAGAAAGGAGTTTTATCTTTTTTCTTAAACTTTGCTTTGGATGTTGCTGTTTTTTCTTCTTTTCTGATAAAAATATCGCTAATTTCGTCTAATTCAATCGTATAGGTTCTCATTTCATAACGTGTTTTCTCATCATCCGGAATTATTTTTAAAACAAAATCTTGTGATTTATTTGTCAAAGATATTATATAATACTTATCTATTGACCAACGTCCTCGCTCTTCTTCCTTGTATTCCATATTTAAGTATCTGTCAGCTGCCAATTTTTTGTACTTTTCAAGATTACCTCCCATCAGATAGTAACTATCTGCATTTATTTTTCCTGCATAAACAGCAACCTGTCCGTTTTTAGGTTTTTCTTTCAAATACTCCTCAACAATATCTTCTGCCTTAGAAGTTGTAAGATTTTCAGAGCAAGATGTTAATAAAAATCCTGTACATAACATAATAATAACTCATCTCATATCTGTCTAATTTTGTTAATTTTTACTATGCAAAATTACTACAAAAAGCGTATTATTGATTATTCAAAAAATAGATATTTTATTTCTTTTTTTGCATAAAATTTTATTGCTATGAATGTATTAGTTGGACAAAAAATAAAAAATTTACGAAAAAAGAAAAGACTTTCGCAAGAAGAAATTGCCGAGTACATACACACAGCACAATCAACTTATGCTCGTATTGAAAACGGAATTGGTAATTCGTGGGCAAATTACATTATGCCTCTTTGTGAATTATTTGATATTGAACCCGAAGATTTGTTAAAATCAGACCAAGTTATTATTCATAACACCAATCAAAGTACAGGTGTTTTCAAAGGAGCTTATATAATCAACGAACTCTCCGACAAACTTATTGAGCAATTTGAAAAACGTCTTGAAGAAAAAGATAATTATATTGCCGAACTTAAAGAAAAAATTACCTCATTAGAAAGAGAGAAATAATCCCCTTTTTCTAATGAGGCTCTATACAAAAATAAATTTCTTTCTAACGTTTAAAAAAGCGTTTTATCAACAATTTGCGTATAGGTTCATCATACAACTTCAAACAAAGATAAGCTAATACCATACACCCCATAACAAGCGCTAAAGCTCCATATATAGATTGGGTAAATGTCAAATTTTCATTTTTTACCCAAGCATAATATATATATATAAAAGGATAGTGTACCATATAAAGTGGATAAGATATATTTCCTAAAAATTTACATATTCGAGCAGTTAATGGAGTGGTTGTTGTTTCAGAAGCTCCAAAGATAACAAGCAATGGAAAAATAATCAATACACAAAACATTTCGTACAAGCCATTTGCCCAAAGATTTTCACTTCCTCCTATGCGAGGCATTGCCGTTAGTAAAATAAACACCAAACTTCCTATCCAAAAAATTCCTTGTATTTTGACAGGTTTAAATATACGCGATAGTAACAAACCTGCTGAAAATGAAAATAATAACCGAAATGAACCACCTATCATTTCTTGACCTGTCATTGTCCAACCTGCACAAATATCTCCATAAGGTCCCCAAATAGCAAATATAGCCAAGCCACACCCTGCCAAAGCTACCCATACCGAAAGTATTTTTGTAGGAAGTTTACGAAGAAAAAAGGCATACAAAATATTACCTATATATTCAAAAAATAAAGACCAACTGGGACCATTGAGCGGATACATCTCTCCTAAGCCTCGGATTTCGGTAGTGGGAGTGGCTGGAATTAAAAACATATTGAGTATCATAGCTCCTAAGAGCATCAATATTGATGTTTCTGAAACATTCCACTGCGAATAATCCTGAAAATAATACAAAACAGCACCTATAATTGCTCCCATAATTACCATAGGGTGTAAACGAATAATCCTACGTTTTATAAAATCTTTTATGCTTAATGTTCCCCACCGGTCGTTATAAGCATATCCTATAACAAATCCCGAAAGAACAAAAAAGAAATCTACTGCCAAATATCCGTGATTAACTATCTGGTCTAAATGGCTGGTTGCATAGGCTTCAAATATATGAAACCATACGACGATGATTGCTGCCACACCACGCAATCCATCAAGTATAAGATAATGAGGTTTAGCATCGGCAAATGCTACTGATGAAATTTTTGACATTTTTTATATGCTATTTAGCCTTGCAAAGGTACAAAATAAAACTAATTAGTAAATAACAATTCTCTATATTTTGTCATTGACCAAAGTTCATCATCAACAATTATTTCAAGTTTGTCGCAATGATAGCGAATGGTGTCAAAAAAAGGCTTTACTTCATTACAATACGCATAGGCTTTACTTGCTACGTCGGTAAGTTTGTTAGCTTTTTTGCGAACCTCAACCATTGCATCAACCTGATTATAAATCACCGCTATGTGTTGTGATATTCGGCGAATTAAATCCATTTGTTCTTCTGCGTATTGAATATAATCGTCTGCAAAAATATCTTTCAATCCACGAACGTTTTTGACTAAAATATTTTGATATTTAACCGCTGTGGGAACAATATGATTGCGAGCAATATCACCAATTATACGACTTTCTATCTGAATATTTTTCATATATTCTTCAAGTTCTATCTCATAGCGAGCCTCTATTTCAATATGATTGAGAATTTTCATTTCTTGAAAAAGTTTTATACTTTTCTCACTCACAAGTACTTTGAGTGCTTCGGGCGTGGTTTTATTGTTGCTAAGTCCGCGATTTTGAGCTTCTTTTTCCCACATTTGGCTATATCCATCGCCTTCAAAACGAATTTTCTTAGACGATTTTATATATTCTCTCAATACGTTAAAAATGGCTTCATCTTTTTTCAAATTTTTTGTTTCGATAAGAAAATCAACTTCTTTTTTAAATTCGGTTAATTGTTTAGCTACAATCATATTGAGTATCATCATTGGTTTTCCACAATTCGCCTTAGAACCTACGGCTCTAAATTCAAACTTATTCCCCGTAAAAGCAAAGGTTGAGGTACGATTTCTATCCGTATTATCAAGTAATACATCAGGTATTTTACCAACTACATTGAGTTTCAGTTCGGTTTTTTCTTCGGGAGAAAGTTTTCCATCAGAGACACCTTCCAATTCGTTTAAAACTTTGGTAAGTTGTTCGCCTATAAAAACCGAAACAATAGCAGGAGGAGCTTCATTAGCTCCCAAACGATGGTCATTACTTGCCGAAGCTACCGAAGCCCGAAGCAATTCTTCGTACTCTGCCACAGCTTTAATTGTATTTATGAAGAAGGTAAGAAATTGCAAATTTTTCATCGGAGTACTCCCTGGAGCAAGCAAATTAACGCCTGTATTGGTTGCTAAAGACCAATTATTATGCTTCCCCGAACCATTTATCCCCGCGAATGGTTTTTCGTGAAACAAGACAACAAAATTATGTTTTCCTGCTACTTTGTTCATTACATCCATCAGAAGTGAATTTTGATCAACAGCCAAATTCGCTTCTTCAAAAATAGGTGCTAATTCATATTGATTAGGTGCCACTTCGTTATGGCGAGTTTTCACCGGAATTCCAAGTTTTAAACATTCTATTTCGAGTTCTCGCATATAATTAAGAACTCTTTGCGGTATCGCTCCAAAATAATGGTCATCTAATTGTTGTCCTTTGGCAGGCGAATGTCCCAAAAGCGTTCTCCCTGCCAGTTTAATATCTGGACGAGAATGTGCTAAGGCTTTATCAATTAAAAAATATTCTTGTTCCCAACCCAGAGTTGCATTAACTTTGGTTACATTTTTATCAAAATATTTGGCAACATCGGTAGCTGCTATATCAATAGCTTGCAAAGCTCTAAGTAAAGGCGCTTTATGGTCAAGTGCTTCTCCGGTATATGATACGAATACGGTGGGAATACAAAGTACTGTTCCCAGAATAAAAGCGGGCGAAGTAGGGTCCCAAGCCGTATATCCTCGAGCTTCAAATGTATTTCTAATACCTCCATTAGGAAAACTTGACGCATCAGATTCTTGTTGTACGAGCTGACCTCCGCCAAATTTTTCGATGGCACGACCTCTCGTTATAGGTTCGAAAAAAGCATCATGTTTTTCGGCTGTTGTTCCCGTAAGTGGCTGAAACCAATGTGTATAATGCGTAGCCCCTTTCGATATTGCCCAATCACGCATTGCTGCTGCCACCTGGTCTGCTACTTTTCTATCTATTTTTTTTCCTTCATTCATAGCGCTCATTACACTATCAAAAGCATCTTTGGTCATATACTGACGCATAGCATCTTCATTGAAAACATTTTTCCCAAATAATTCCGAACGCTTTCCTTCTTCTTCAACAGTAACAGGTTCTCTATAAAGAACATCTTGCAAAGCATTAAAACGAATTTTTGACATAATACCCTATTTTTTTAGGGGCAAAATTAAAAAATACATACAAAAAAACAAAATAACCCCTTATATTTTTTCACCAAATTAAAAAATTTCTTTTCATTCCCTATCTTTCAAGTCAAACGCACGAAAATTATGAAGGAATGTCATTATGTAGTGTAACTATAAAATTTTAAAACTAAGTTTTTTGATAATTTTTTAAGCCCAAATACATCTGTATAGAATTTTCTAATCAAAAAATTTATTTAAAACATATATGTAGGAAACTTTTTTTATCAAAAAATATCTCAAACACATTTGTAAAAGATTTTCCAATTGTTGGAAAATACAAAACATTCGTGCAAGAAACTTTTTTATCCAAAAAATATCTCAAACATGTTTGCAAAGGGTTTCCAATGATTGAAAAATGTAAAACATTCATGTAGGAAACTTTTTTATCCAAAAAATATCTCAAACACGTTTGTAAAAGGTTTTCCAATGATTGGAAAATGAAAAACATTCGTACAGAAAACTTTTTTTGTAAAAATTTGAGCAAAACAAATTGAAATTAGGTCAAAGACACGAAAATTTTGGAGAAATATCAAAATATTTTCGTGCGTTTGACCTACTTATCTTTTATTTCAAACTGAACTATTATAAAAATTTCTTATCTTTGCCCTTTATTTTTTGAGTAATGAAAAAGAAACAAACCATTGAGGTACAAGGAGCAAGAGTACATAATTTAAAAAATATAGACGTAAGTATTCCTCGTGGAGCATTAGTTGTTATTACAGGTCTTTCTGGTTCGGGAAAATCTTCTTTGGCATTTGATACTATTTATGCCGAAGGACAACGGCGCTATATCGAAACTTTCTCAGCGTATGCAAGACAATTTCTGGGAGGATTGGAACGCCCTGATGTAGATAAAATTGATGGGCTATCTCCTGTTATTGCCATTGAACAGAAAACAACCTCCAAGTCGCCTCGTTCTACGGTTGGAACGATTACAGAAATTTATGATTTCTTACGACTGTTATTTGCTCGTGCTTCCGATGCGTATAGCTATCTCTCTGGCGAAAAAATGGTAAGTTATTCCGATTCCCAAATTCAAGAACTAATTCTTTCTAAATATAAAGGCGTTAATATCAATATTCTGGCACCTATTATACAATCGCGCAAAGGACACTACCGAGAACTTTTTGAACAAATTGCCAAGCAAGGCTTTGTAAAAGTTCGCGTTGATGGCCAAATATGCGATATAGAGCAAGGAATGAAACTTGACCGATACAAAACACACGATATTGAAATTGTTATTGACCGAATAAAAATAAGTCATGATGAGAATTCGCTTAAACGACTCTCTGATAGCTTACAAGTAGCTATACAACAAGGCAATGGCGTACTTATGATACTTGCACAAGGAGAAAACAAACCACGATATTTCAGTAGAAACTTAATGTGCCCTTCGACAGGTATTTCATATCCACTACCCGAACCGAATACTTTTTCATTCAATTCACCCAAAGGAATGTGCCCACATTGCAATGGCTTAGGGATTGTTCAAGAAGTAAATATTGACAAAATTGTTCCAAATAAATCACTCTCTATCAAAAGTGGAGCTATTGCCCCCATTGGAGAAGCTGATAATAAATGGATTTTCAAGCAAATAGAACTTATTTTGCTTCGTTTTGGACACAAAATAACCGATGCTTTTAACGATTTATCTCCTGAATGTGTTCAAATGCTTTTTTATGGAGGTGATGAACAATTTTCAACCAAATTAGAATCGGCGGGAGTTACCAAGACACATTCTATTCATTTCAAAGGAATTATCAATTTTATTCAAAGCCAACAAGAATCTGACAACGCCTCTATTCAACGCTGGGCAAAAGAATTTACAGACGAAAAAATCTGTCCAGAATGTCAAGGAACCCGATTGCGAAAAGAAGCTCTTTTCTTCCGCATCAATGAGTATAATATCTCACAACTTGCAACAATGGATATGGACGAATTAGCTCAATGGTTCAAACATTTACCTGAAAAACTATCTGCAAAACAACAAAAAATTGCTTCAGAAATTATTAAAGAAATTACTTCTCGAATAGGTTTTTTGTTAGATGTAGGGTTAAATTATTTGTCACTTAATCGAAGTTCTAAATCACTTTCAGGAGGCGAGGCGCAACGCATTCGATTGGCTACACAAATAGGTTCAAAACTGACCAATGTACTCTATATTCTGGACGAACCAAGTATCGGATTGCATCAACGAGATAACGAACGTTTGATACATTCGTTGAAAGCCTTGCGCGATATTGGCAACTCAATCTTGGTTGTTGAACACGATGCTGATATGATTTTGCATGCTGATTATATAATTGACATTGGTCCCAAAGCTGGAAAAAATGGAGGGGAAATCATTTTTGCAGGAACTCCTTCTCAGATGATGAAAAAAAATACTTTAACTGCCAATTATTTAAACGGAAAACAAAAAATAGAAATTCCTACTCAATACCGAAAAGGCAATGGGAAAAGCATTGTACTTTCTGGTTGTACAGGTAATAATCTAAAAAATGTTAGTGTTTCCTTTCCTTTGGGAAAAATTATTGGTGTTACTGGCGTGTCGGGAAGTGGTAAATCAACTCTTATCAACGAAACGCTTTATCCTATTTTGAATGCACATTTTTACAATGCTGTCAAAAAACCAATGCCTTATACTTCAATTGAAGGACTTGAATATATTGACAAAGTAATTGATATAGACCAATCACCTATCGGACGTACACCAAGGTCTAATCCTGCCACTTATACAGGAGTTTTCAGTGAAATAAGAGACCTTTTTGCCAAAACTCCTGAAGCAATGATACGTGGGTACAAGCCTGGTCGATTTTCTTTCAATGTAAAAGGAGGAAGATGTGAAACTTGCGAAGGTGCAGGACTTAAAGTAATTGAAATGAATTTCTTGCCCGATGTTTATGTAGAATGCGAAACCTGCAATGGCAAGCGTTTTAACCGCGAAACACTCGAAATTCGTTACAAAGGTAAATCAATCGCCGATGTTTTAGAAATGACCATTGATGATGCTGTAACTTTCTTTGAACCTATTCCAAAAATATATCGAAAACTCAAAACAATACAAGATGTTGGCTTAGGATACATCACTCTGGGGCAACAATCAACAACACTCTCAGGAGGTGAAGCTCAACGAATCAAACTAGCTACTGAACTATCAAAACGAGATACAGGAAACACTTTTTATATTCTTGATGAACCAACAACAGGACTACATTTTGAAGATATTAACGTACTGATGGATGTTCTGAATCGGCTTGCCGACCGCGGAAATACTATATTGATAATCGAACACAACTTAGATGTTATCAAAATGGCTGATTATATTATTGACATTGGTAAAGAAGGCGGAAAAGGTGGTGGCGAAATCATTGCTTATGGCACACCCCAAGAAGTTGCTCAAAGCAAAAATAGTTATACAGCAAAATTTTTAAAAGAAATTCTAAGTAAATAAGTCAAAATGATGACAATAACCGATACGCATACACATTTGTATAGCGAAGAGTTCAATAATGACCGTAGCGAAATGATTCACAGAGCATTACAATTAGGTATTACACGATTTTTCGTACCTGCTATTGATTCGAATTATACCGAGCAAATGCTTCTTTTACAAGAAAAGTTCCCTTCTAATATATTTCTGATGAATGGACTTCATCCGTGTAGTGTAAGAGAAAATTATCAAGAGGAATTATCTCATATAGAGCAACTTATGAAAACATATCGTTTTTATGCTATCGGTGAAACAGGAATTGATTTATATTGGGATAAAACTTTTTTCAAAGAGCAACAAGAAGCCTTTCGATGGCAAATTCGTCTTGCTAAAGAAAATAAATTACCTATTGTAATCCATTGCAGAGATGCTTTTGACGAGGTTTTTGAAATTCTCGAAGAAGAAAAATCGCCACTTTTACAGGGTATCTTTCATTGTTTTACAGGAACAGAACATCAGGCTTGGCTAGCTATCTCTTATGGTATGAAACTTGGAATAGGTGGTGTTGTTACTTTCAAAAATGGGAAAATTGACCAATTTTTACAAAATATACCTCTTGAACATATCGTATTAGAAACTGATGCTCCTTATTTAGCTCCTGTTCCCCACAGAGGCAAACGTAACGAAAGTGCTTATTTGACATATATAATAGAAAGATTATCAAATATTTACAAACTTCCTGAAACAACGATAGCTTCGGTTACTACCAATAATTCTAAAAAAGTTTTTGGTGTATAATGTAATATTTATAAAAATATTCCGTATCTTTGCCTGATAATTTGAAATAAAATTTCAACTAAAAGAATAATTATTTTGAGTGAATTCAGTGAAATAAGACCTTTTCATAACAGCGAAGTTTCAGAGGTTTTGAACCAATTTAAAAACCATGAAATGGTGCAGCAGTTATTACAAATTGGTTTTCCAAATCTTTCTAATGAAGAACGTAATAGAAAGTTATTGGAATGTCAAAAAATAACTGATTTTCAAGTCAAAATAATGTATCCCATCATTCAAGGTGTTATCAACAAAAGTGTGACAGAACTTTCAAGCGAAGGGTTTGATAAACTTGATACAAATAAAGCATTTCTGTTCATTTCTAACCATCGAGATATTATTTTAGATACTTCTTTTCTAAATTTTAAACTTCATGACTTTGGTCACAAAATGACAGCTTCAGCCGTAGGAGATAATCTAGTCAAAAAACCTCTTGTTTTAGCTTTTGCAAGACTTAATCGGAATTTTCTTATTCACAGAGGATTACCTCCTCGTGAAACTCTCGAAAAATCAAAAATTGTTTCTAAGTTTATCTATCGATATACTATTGAAAAAAAACGTTCTGTTTGGATAGCTCAACGTGAAGGACGAACCAAAGACGGCGACGACCGTACTCAACAAGGTGTACTGAAAATGCTTTCGATGAATTGCCCAAAAGAAATGCCTGTTATGCAATACTTCAAAACCTTACATATCGTTCCAACAGCTATTTCGTACGAATTTGACCCTACCGATGCAATGAAGATGCCTACTCTTTTAGCTCAACACGAAGGAATCGAATATATTAAAACAACAAATGAAGATTTTAATAATATTGTACAAGGATTTATCGGTCAAAAAGGGCGAGTGCATTTGAGTGTTGGTAGTCCACTTGATACAGAATTAGATATTATTGAAAAAGAGTTTTCACATCCAAACAGACAAATACAAGCATTAGCAGAATTGATGGATCAAAAAATTTATTCATTATATAAACTCTTTCCTACTAACTATATTGCATACGATTTGCTAACTGGTTTAAACGAATTTGCAAGTGAATATACTGAGAAAGAATTACGCCAATTTGAACGACGTATTGTCAATCGAAGCTCTTCAGATAACGAAATTTCAAAGCAAAAATTTCTTGAAATGTATGCTAATCCTGTACGAAATAAGTATAAATTATAATGAAAAAAGCACATATCCTTTTAATATATACAGGTGGAACCATCGGAATGGCAAAAGATTTTCAAACAGGAACTTTGAAAGCTTTTCATTTTGAAAAAATAACAGAACGCCTACCCGAATTATCGTTTTTAGATTGTGAAATAGATACTATTTCTTTTTCACAACCCATTGATTCGTCTGATATGAATCCTATTCTTTGGACAGAAATAGCCACTATTATACAAGATAACTATAACGCTTTTGATGGTTTTGTTATCTTGCACGGAAGTGATACAATGAGTTACTCTGCTTCTGCACTGAGTTTTATGTTAGAAAATCTGTCAAAACCTGTAATATTTACAGGTTCGCAACTTCCCATAGGAGATTTACGTACCGATGCCCGTGAAAATCTGATTACATCTATTCAATTAGCAAGCCTCAAAGAAAATAAACAAGCTATTATTCAAGAAGTTTGTTTGTATTTTGAATATAAATTGTATAGAGCTAATCGAACTACTAAAATTGATGCTGAAAATTTTCAAGCATTTGCTTCAATGAACTATCCAACATTGGCTGAAAGCGGTGTTCATCTGAAAATAAATAGAGAATATTTGTTTAGACGAAAAAATAATGTACCTTTGTCTGTTTTTAATCAGTTAGATACCAATGTTGCAATAATCAAAATATTCCCTGGAATTTCAGAGAAAATTTTGAACGGATTTTTATCTATTAATGGGCTAAAAGCTGTAGTTTTAGAAACATATGGTTCAGGGAATGCTCCAACAGGAAAATGGTTTTTAGATACACTTTCTGATGCTATAAAAAGAGGATTACATATAGTAAACGTAACTCAATGTGCAGGAGGAACAGTAATGCCAGGTATATATGATGCTGGTTCTTACTTTGATAAAATAGGAATTATCAACGGAAAAGATATTACAACCGAAGCAGCTATTAGCAAATTGATGTTTTTACTTGGAAAAAATATAAATGCTAAAGAACTGAAAATCAGATTTGAAACCCCTATATGTGGAGAAATTTCAAAAAAAAGTTTATAAAAAATTTGTTCAATTAAAAAAAAAGCTATAATTTAGCTCTTTGTAACAGAGAGGTGTCCGAGTGGTTGAAGGAGCACGCCTGGAAAGTGTGTATACGTCAAAAGCGTATCGAGGGTTCGAATCCCTTCCTCTCTGCACAAAATAAAATTGTAAACGTAAAACCCTTTTTAATTATAATAACATTTAAAATTTTTAAAAGATGAGAAAAATGTATGCTAAGGTAGCATTCGTTGCTATGTTAATTATGAATGTCGCTATTGTAAATGCACAAGAAGTAGCTGAAACAGCTGAACAATCACAAAGTTTTCACCAAGTACTAAAACAACGTTTTATTGAGGGTGGACCTGAATTTATGGGAATCGTACTCTTGTGCTTGATACTTGGTTTAGCCGTAGCTATTGAACGGATTATTTTCTTGAATGCTTCTACTACAAACTCTAAGAAATTATTAGCAAAAGTTGAAGATGCCCTTCAAAATGGTGGTGTTGAAGCAGCTAAGGAAGTATGCCGTAACACTCCTGGTCCAGTAGCATCTATCTTTTATCAAGGTCTTGACCGTGTAAATGAAGGCTTAGATGTAGTAGAAAAATCAGTGGTATCTTACGGAGGTGTTCAAATGGGTCAATTAGAGAAAAATGTATCTTGGATTTCACTCTTTATCGCTGTAGCTCCGATGCTTGGGTTTATGGGAACGGTAATTGGTATGATTTTGGCGTTCGATAAAATTAGTGCTGCAGGAGGATTAGATGCTTCACTCATTGCAGGAGATATTAAAGTAGCATTACTTACTACTGTATTTGGTCTTATTGTTGCTATTATTCTTCAAGTATTCTACAACTATATCATTGCTAAAATTGATGCAATTGTAAATGATATGGAAGATGCTTCTATCTCATTGATTGATTTACTTGTAAGATTTAAAAAGTAATAAATTTTATTTGAATAAAAAATCGTAAATTATGTATAAAATATCAAAAATAAGTGTCTATATCTTAGGTATTATAGGAGCTATTCTATGGATTGCTCTTGCAGGATTTGCCGATGGAAATGACATAAATAATGCTCCTATGCAATGGATGTTCATCATTTCGTACATACTTTTAGCAATAGCAATTTTGATGGCAACAATTTCAGGGGCTAAGAACATAATGTCTTCACCCAAAGCATTGAAAAAAACACTTCTATATACAGGAGTATTCGTCGTTATTGTATTAGTTTCGTATCTTCTTGCTATGGGAGAATCTAACACAACAGAACATTGGGTAAGTACAGGTCTAATTGCATTCTACATTCTTACAGCGATGGCTACAGGATTACTTATATTCACAGGTATTAAGAATGCTTTAATAAAATAATAATACTATGGCAAAAAGAGCAATACCTGAGGTAAATGCAGGTTCGATGGCTGATATTGCTTTCTTGTTGTTGATTTTCTTCTTAGTAACAACAACTATCGAAACGAATGCAGGTATATCGACCAAATTGCCTCCCAAAGTAGAAAAACCAGATACCCCTCCTGTTAAGGAACGTAATCTGTTTGTAGTAATTGTTAATAAAAATAATCAACTTTTGGTAAGAGACCAATTGATGAATATTAAAGATTTGCGAAAAGCAACTAAGGAATTTTTAGATAATGGTGGTGGTGTAGGAGATATGGCTTGCAAACACTGTAAAGGTGCTAAATCAGAAAGTTCTTCTGAAAATCCAGATCAAGCTGTTATTTCTTTGCAAAATGATCGTGAAACTTCGTATAACACGTATATTGCTGTTCAGAATGAACTTATTGCAGCTTATAACGAACTTAGAGAACGGGAACGTCAAAGACTTTTTCCCAATGAAGTTTCTTACGTAGAAATGGATGCAGAGTTCAATGCAGCAAAAACTCCAAAAGCTCGTAAAGATGCTCTAAAACCTAAAATCGAAGAATTACAAAAGCTATATCCACGTAAGTTGGTTGAAGCAAGTATTAAGAAAAATTAAAATTTAGAACAAATGGCAAAATTTACAAAGAAAAAAAGTGGTGAATTGCCTCCTGTTTCAACAGCATCTTTACCCGATATCGTATTTATGCTCTTGTTCTTCTTTATGACCGTAACACAAATGAAAAATAGTGATCTTATGGTTTATAATGAAGTTCCTACTGCTAATCAAGTACAGAAATTGGATAAAAAAGACCCTGTTATGTACGTTTTTGCAGGAGAACCTTTGGAAAGATTTCAAGCAAAATATGGTAAGAATGCAAAATTACAAATAAATGATAAATTTGCTGAGGTAAAAGAAGTTGCCCCTTTTGTACTCAAATACAAAGATGGACTTCGACAAGAATTACAAGATATTTTTATTACTGCTTTAAAAGTAGATAAAGATACCAAAATGGGGATTGTTAGTGATGTGAAAGAAGAATTACGTAATATTAACGCTTTGAAAATCACTTATATTACCAAAGAAGGTAATGCTATTGAAGCATTAGGTAAATAAATATAGTATATGTCTATAACTAAAAGTGCTTTACAAATTGATGTAAAGCACTTTTTTATTTCATTTTTGGTTTGTACATTTGCAAAAAAATTCAAATGAAATCAATTATTTTTTTTATCTTACTTTTTCTAAGTATTCAAAACACATTTACTCAAATAGATTCTACGCAAATTGACACAAAATATTTGGAAGACCAATTTTATATTGGTATTTCGTATAATCTATTGACTAATAAGCCTTCGAAAGTTAATCAATACAATCTTTCTAGAAGCATGTATGGAGGATTTATCAGAGATATTCCAATGAATAAACAACGTAATATAGGTATTGGAATCGGTATTGGATACTCGTACAACCTGATATATACTAATATTAAAGCCACTTCAACTTCTTCGAAAATATTATATGATATTGTTTCAATGAATGATAATAATATAGAAAAAAATTATTATCAATGGCACTCTATGGATTTTATTCCTATGGAATTTCGATGGAGAACATCTACTGCTTATTATCACAAATTTTGGCGTATTTATACGGGAATAAAAGCTTCATATTTATTCGGTTCGAGCTATCGAATGAAAAATGACACAGAACAATTGTTTTACAAAAGTCCCGATACTCAAAAATATTTTGAATGGAAAATATACACATCTGTTGGGCATAATACTTGGAATTTGTTTGTACAATATTCTTTGCGCCCACTTTTCAAAGATCAAACAACCCAATCGGGAGTTCCTATTGATATGAATGTACTCAATATTGGTTTAATATTTTATATTTTATAACAATTTTTTACACAAAATAATTAGAATACTAATTTATTATTTATTTAACATTTAATATAAATAAAACTCTTATATTTGCCCTCGAAATAGTAATTTTAATTTTATCATTATGGGATTTTTAAAAGAATTCAAAGAATTTGCCGTAAAAGGAAATGTAGTTGACATGGCTGTTGGGGTTATCATAGGTGGAGCTTTTGGGAAAATAGTTAGCTCTTTTATTGAAGATGTTATTACCCCTCTTCTTCTTACACCTGCATTAGAAGCTGCAAATTTAAAAAACATTGAAGAACTTACAATCTTCGGAGGTGTTAAGTACGGAATGTTTCTCTCTGCGGTAATTAACTTTGTTATTATTGCATTTATTTTATTCTTGATGATTAAAGGAATAAATAAACT
Source organism: Capnocytophaga catalasegens (assembly GCF_026005215.1). Lineage (GTDB taxonomy): Bacteria > Bacteroidota > Bacteroidia > Flavobacteriales > Flavobacteriaceae > Capnocytophaga > Capnocytophaga catalasegens. Next base: position 158,082 of record NZ_BPMA01000021.1, read on the forward strand.
TAAAAATGAAAAACCTGCAGAAGAACCAGCTGCACCAGCAGGTCCTACTCAAGAGGAACTTTTGTCTGAAATCAGAGATTTGTTGAAAAACAAATAAGAAAGATGTATGACTTGTAATCATTTCTACGCACAAATTAGTAATGTTAAACCACGCCCAAAGAGCGTGGTTTTTTATTAGATATATATTTTTTTAATATTTATGATACAAATCTATTTTCAGTTAAAGATACTTTTTGTTCAGCATAAGCCTTATCAACATTAAATGTTTTAATTTCTGTACCTGGTAAATCATACATCGCATCTGTGAGAATAGTTTCACAAAGAGAACGTAATCCACGAGCTCCAAGTTTATATTCAATCGCCTTTTCAACAATATAATCAAGCGCTTGTTCGTCTATCGAAAAATCTATCCCATCCATGGCAAAAAGTTTGGTGTATTGCTTAATAATAGCATTTTTCGGTTCAGTCAAAATCATTCTTAGCGCCTTTTTATCAAGCGGATTCATATGAGTTAATACAGGTAATCGGCCTATAATTTCAGGAATTAGTCCAAAATCTTTTAAATCTTTCGGGGTCAAATATTGCAATAAATTTTCGTGATCAATTCGAGCTTCTTTTGAAGCACTATAACCAACAGCTTGCATATTCATTCGCTTGGAAATAATAGATTCTATTCCATCAAAAGCACCTCCTGCAATGAATAAAATATGCTCTGTATTTACCTCAATGTATTTTTGATCTGGATGTTTTCTACCTCCTTTGGGTGGTACATTAACTATCGAACCTTCCAAAAGTTTTAGTAAAGCTTGTTGTACTCCCTCTCCTGAAACGTCTCGCGTAATAGAAGGATTTCCACTTTTACGAGCAATTTTATCAATTTCATCAATAAAAACAATTCCTTTTTCAGCTTTTTCTACATTATAATCTGCTGCTTGCAACAAACGAGTAAGTATACTTTCTACATCTTCCCCAACATATCCTGCTTCGGTAAGCACTGTAGCATCAACAATAGCCAAAGGAACATTTAACATTTTAGCAATAGTCTTGGCAATCAAGGTTTTTCCTGTTCCTGTTTGCCCAACCATTATAATATTACTCTTTTGTATTTCGACCTCATTCTCATCATTGGGCTGTATCAACCGCTTATAATGATTATATACAGCAACTGAAAGTACCTTTTTAGTATAATCTTGACCTATAACATATTGGTCTAAAAACGTTTTTATTTCTTGGGGCTTCTTGAGAATAATCTCCTCATTAGATTCCTTTACTGAATTGATATATTCCAAATCAGCCATCCACATAGCGTAACCTTGTTCTATACAATGATTACAAATATACGCATTAGTGCCACCACTTGAAATAAGCAATTCAACTTCTTCGCGGATACGCCCACAAAAAGAACAGGAAGCATTTTTTTCACTCATAAATAATCAATATTGATATATAATTTAGAATTTTATTTTGCAAATATTTAGTTACTCGATATACAAGGTTTTGTCTTTTGGATATTTAATGATATATTCTAATTCAAGTTCCTGTTTCTGAGTAGGTTGTAATGAAATAAACCATTGTATGATACCTGTTTCTTTATTTAGTTTGCCATTAGAAATATTTTTGGTAATAACTTCAATTTCTTTGTTAGTCGAAACAGGTATTTGATCAAAAACTAAAAGCTTTATAGGTTGATTTTTATTATTTCGAATGGTAATTTTCCAAAGTTTTGAAACTTCTTTTCGGTTACCAATGAATTGTTTGGTATCAAAATCTTTTACTTTTTCACGTTGAATAGAAACTTTGCTATCTTGTCCAAGCGAAATTTTCAATGTATCAGAAATTTGTGAAGTAGATAATTGTGTTTTGCCAACATAAGTATCTTCAAAGAAAATAGCAGCTTCTCCTTCTAACAAATTATATTTTTCCCAATCTGTAACATATCCTAAAAGAAAAGCTGTTGATTCAACTTTGGGTACTACATGATATTGATAATCAGTCGGTAATTCAATTGCTTGCATTTCAACTACGTAATTCTGATTATTAGATTTAATAGAATAAAGTTCCATTATTTCAAATTGGATATTAGTTGGAGTAGATGAAGTTTGTAAATCTATATAGTCCTTTTCAGGAGAAACAACATTGATATTTCCATTGAGTGCTTTGGCTATTTTTTTTTCTCCAAAAGATTCACGATTATTTGTATTTTCTTCAATTCTTTTTGCATATCCTGTCATCACAACCTCTTCTAACTCTTGATTATCTTCTTCTAACTGAATAGTCATAATAGATTTAGGAGCAACCAACTGCGATTTAAAACCAATAGACGAAATTTCTAACATATTTGTTCCGACTTTTTCAGCACTAATAGAAAATTTTCCATCAAAATCAGTAGAAACACCATGTTCTTTTCCTTTGACAATAATCGAAACTCCTGGTAAAGGTTCTCCTTGTTGATCAACAACAATTCCTTGAATAAGACCTCTAACTGAATTGATTGATTTCTGTTGCTTTTGATAAGAAGGAGGTCGTGTATTGTATCCAAGAAAATAAGTTTTCAATTCGGGAGCATCATTGTTAATATAAGGATTTGCCGAAGAAAGTTTGAGTTTAACATTTTCCCAATCTTCTTTTGTATCTTGTTTAACATTCGCTTTGTAAATCAAAGTTATTGGACGAGAAATATCAGTCGTACGCAGGTCATAACTTGGTGTCCAAGAAGCATTTTCAACAACATAAGATAACTCGAATGGAACGGAGATTGTTTTTTCAGAATTTATTTTTACGACAATTTCACTAGTTTCAATATTGAGTTTCCCTGAAATTGTACTTTTCTGATTTTCAACTTCATGTTGTTTTTTAATGAGCTCTACAAGTCGATTGTTCCGTTCATTTTCTTTGAATTTTAAATCTGTAATTCGTTGGTTATAAAAATCTAAAACTTGTTGCAAATTTGTAGCAGAAATAGGATTATTTTTACCGCTTAAATCTTTATTCTTTTGTAATAAATCAATATTTTCTTTAATAATTGATAAATGAGTGCGTTCAATTTTTATTTGATTTTCAAGCGTTTCGAGCGTTTTATTTAATAATTCAATCTCAGAAGGTGTTTTTAATTTATCTAAAAAATTTATTTGATGAGATACAGACAATATAGTAATTCCTGATATAGCTTTCAAATGAATACTTTCAGAATTGATATAAGGTGATAAATCTTTGAATTTCAATTCAGTAATACCTTTTGATATTTCAATTTGCTTTTTTCGTACTATTTGAGCTCCATTACTAAAAATAGTAACTTCATTAACTTTTGTCTTAACTTCTCTCAATTGTTGTTGTCCATAGGTACAAAGACTTAAAAATACAACAATGCTACAAATAATTATTCTCATAGAAATAATATTAAAAACTTTGCCCTCATTAGAAAAGGCAAAGTTTTATTAGATTAACTACGTATTAACACTTCATCTATAATTCCATATTCTTTTGCTTCTTGTGCAATCATCCAATAATCTCTTTCCGAATCATTGTATATTTTCTCAAAGGGTTGTCCTGAATGTTTGGCTATAATTTCATATAGTTCATTTTTTATTTTCAACATTTCTTTGAGATTTATTTCTACATCAGTAGCTACTCCATGCGCACCCCCCGAAGGCTGATGAATCATAACACGTGAATGAGGAAGTCCAGAACGTTTTCCTTTGGCCCCTGCACACAAAAGAATAGCTCCCATAGAAGCAGCCATACCTGTACAAATAGTCGCCACATCAGGTTTGATAAACTGCATGGTATCATAAATACCTAATCCCGCATATACATCTCCTCCTGGTGAATTGATATAAATTTGTACATCTTTCTGACTATCAACACTTTCTAAGAATAAAAGTTGTGCCTGAATTACATTTGCCATTTGAGAATTAACATCTGTTCCCAAAAAAATAATTCTATCCATCATCAAGCGAGAAAAAACATCCATTTGCGCTACATTCAACTGGCGTTCTTCCATAATATATGGAGTCATACTTGCTATTATTTTATCATAATATAAGCTATTGACACCCCGATGTTTGATCGCATATTTTCTAAATTCTTTTGAATAGTTCATTTCTAAATTTTATTGATTTTTTTTAGTTTTCATTTGGAAAAACTTCTTTGATAAATTCATCGTAAGTAACTTCTTTTTTGTCCAAATTCAGATTTTCTTTATAGAAAGTAATCAGTTTTTGGCTCAAAATCTGCTGATTAAGACGATTTAGTTCTTCCTGATTTTGCATAATACGCTTTACAATATCTTCAATCTGTGCATCATCAGGAGGCATTCCAAATTGTAACATCTGCTGGCGTACATAATTTTTAGCAAATTCTTTCAATTCTTCAAAAGTTACTCGCAAATTATTATCTGCAATTATTTTTCCTTCAATAAGCTGATAACGAAGTCCTTTTTCTGATTTTTCGTACTCATCGTTTGCTTCTTCTTCGCTTAAAACTTTTTCGCCTGCTGTACGAAGCCATTTTTTCAAAAATTCGGAAGGAAGTTCAAATTTTGTAGTATCTAACAAATAATCAGTCGTATCATTAAGTAATTGTTGGTCAGCTTGTTGTGCGTACTGTTGTTTTGCATTTTCAGCTATTTTAGTACGAAGTTCTGCTTCTGAGGTAACTTCTCCTGCAGGGAATAATTTATCAAAAAGTTCTTGATTTAACTCCGCTGGTTCACGTTTATTCACTTCTTCAATTGTAAATGTAACATCAACATTCAAATGATGAGCTTCATCATGAGACACTCCCAAGAAATGCATCAAATCGTGTACATCTTTGAAAAGATTTTGCGTATTGAGCGTAAGTTGATCGCCTACTTTTTTACCTTTGAATTCTTTAAAACTCTTATCTGATAATGTTTCTACTTTAAAAGTTGATGTTTTGTCAATATTTTTTTCTTCATTGAAAAAACTTCCTGTAAGTTCAATATTTTCAGTAACTTTTGCTTCTGTAACCAATTTACCAAACTGCGTACGAATACGCTCTACTTGGTTATCAATGACACTATCTTCTACTTTTATATCAAAGAAACGAACTCCTTTTTTGGGTTGTAAATTCACGTCAAAAGCTGGTGCTAATCCTATTTCAAAATCAAAAGTTAGACTTTCAGCATCCCAATCAATATCATTTTCTTTTGGAAGCGGATTTCCTAAAATATCCAATTTTTCATCAACCAAATATTTGTTTAATGAGTCTTGCAATAACCGGTTAATTTCTTCAACTTGTATAGCTCTTCCATATTGTTTTCTAATCATTCCCATCGGAACGTGTCCTTTACGAAACCCTGGTATATTAGCTGTTTTACGATAATTATTCAAAGTATTTTCTACTTTGTCAGTATAATCTGCTCTGTCAATTGTTACGCTAAGTACCGCATTTAGTGGGTTTATTTGTTCTTTGGTAATTTTCATTTGTTTTTGTATTAAATGCTAAAAATTCGGTCGGCAAAGGTAACATAAATAATTGAGGTTGTCAAATTTTTTTTACAAAATATCTCTTAAAACAAATGTCTTGTTTTGATTTTTTCTTTATTACTGAGAAAAATAAAAAAAATCGCTCCTACAAAGAGCGATTTTATATTGATTTTAATCTATTCAAAGGAATTCACTTACCGAATGATAAGGCAAGTTTAGTGAAGTTGCTACACCTTTGAAGACAACTTTGTGGTCAATTATATTAAGACCTTGCTGTAAATCAGGGTATTTGCGGCAGGCTTCTTTCCAACCCAAATTTGCTAACTTAACCACATACGGAAGTGTAGCATTAGTCAAGGCTTGTGTGGAGGTCATCGGGACGGCACCTGGAATATTCGCTACACAATAATGTACAATACCATCTACTTCGTAAATAGGTTCGGTATGTGTGGTAGGTCGTGTGGTTTCAAAGCAACCTCCTTGATCTACTGAAACATCAACCAAAACACTACCTTTTTGCATCAATTTAAGCATCTGTTTGGTAACCAAATGAGGAGCTTTCTCCCCAACAGTTAAAGTTGCTCCCACAACCAAATCGGCGGTTTTGAGTAATTCTGAAATCACATACTGATTGGAATATTGGGTAACTACATTTTTCGGCAACACTTCACTTAGGTAACGAAGTCGGTTCAAATTCACGTCCAAAATGGCAACATTGGCTCCCATACCAGCAGCTACTTGTGCGGCTTGTGTTCCCACGACCCCTGCTCCTATTACAACAACATTGGCAGGTCGCACTCCTGGTACACCGCCAAGCAAAATTCCTTTGCCTCCTTGTGGTTTTTCCAAATATTTAGCTCCTTGTTGAATAGACATTCTTCCTGCTACTTCACTCATTGGGGTAAGCAAAGGCAACCTTCCGTTTTGGTCAATAACTGTTTCGTAAGCGATACAAATGGCGCCACTTTTCAAAAGGGCATCGGTTAGTTTTTGAGAAGAAGCCAAGTGCAGATAAGTAAATAATACTTGATTTTTGCGCAAAAGTCCGTATTCTTGTTCAATAGGTTCTTTGACCTTAACAATCATATCGGCGGTTTGATACACCTGCTCAATGGTATCGAGCAGTTCTGCACCAGCATTTACGTAGTCTTGGTCTGAAAATCCGCTACCTTGACCAGCTGTTTTCTGCACAAATACTTGGTGATGATGTTTTTCAACAAGCTCCATAACACCTGCGGGAGTCATTGCCACTCGGCTTTCTTGAGCTTTAATCTCTTTGGGTATTCCTATTTTCATATTAAATTATAATTAAATTTAGCTCGTACAAAGGTACGAGTTTTTATTTTAAAATATATTTTTTGTTGAGAAAAAAAATTTTTTTCTCGATAGAAATTGTTTTATAAAAAAAAAGTTTTAACTTTACGCCAAATTAAAATATATCATGTTTTATGAAAAATGTAAACTTAGGACTGCTTATTATGCGCTTATCGGTGGGAGTACTTATGCTTCTGCATGGAATAGCAAAACTCAACGGGGTAGGACACATTAAAGGCATGCTTGAAAATCAAGGGTTGCCTACAATTCTGGCGTATGGAGCTTATTTAGGCGAAATTGTTGCACCTTTGCTTCTTATTGTAGGCTATCGAACTCGCTTTGCGGCACTTATGCTTGTAATAAATTGCATCGCAATCATCTTTTTAGGAGGTTACTCTGTATTGGGATTGGGACAATATGGAGGCTGGAGTGCTGAACTTCCGGGGTTGTTCTTATTTGGTGCGCTAGCTCTTTTTTTCACAGGAGGAGGAAAATATGCGCTCTCGACCAAAAGTAGTTGGGATTAAATTTCGTTTAAAATTTATCACTACAAGGTTTATTGCATCGTGTATATAATGGCAATAAGCCTTGTTTTTCGTTAGTAAAAAATAGGAATTGACAAAGCGACTGCAACCGAAATTATTTATACATATAATAATGTATATACACTTTCAAAAGTAGTTTTATTCAAATCTGAAAAGGTCAAAGAATATTTTGTCAGAAAAAAATAAAAAGTGAAAGCTGCCAGAAAACTTTCGAGTCATTGTTTATTATTTTCATTTACATTATTAAAAAAAGAGAATTGATGAAGAAACTTATCTATATCTGTATTCTTTTGTGGTCGATTGGAATATGGGCGCAAGAGGAAAAGAAAGAAGATGAAACAGGGACATTTAAATCGATACGTCCCAAGCGAAAGAAGCAAGATAGTATTACATTCACAGCACTCGATTACAAAATAATCTCATTAGTTCGAGATACAACTGCTATTGATACGAGCCTTACTGTTCGCTCAGAATATAAGCATCACCCAGTGGGCAAAGACATGTTTGAGTACATGGAGTTCTCTAATATGGGACAGACTTATAACGCACTTGCGATTGATTTGCGCAACAAAAGCATCAGACCAGAAATGGGTGCAACTGCTAACAATTTCTACTACATACGCTCACACGAAGTGCCATATTATTATCTACCCACACCGATTACTGAGTTTATGTACAAGTCAGGAATAGAGCAAGGTCAAGTACTTCACACGCTGTTTGCAGCGAATATAAATCCGAATTTGAATATTTTCATTCGCTACAATGCACTTCGTTCGCTGGGTAAGTATCAAAACATTCTTTCGAGTATAGGGAACTTCGTAGGGGGGGCATCTTACACATCTAAGAATAAAAGATATTGGATATTTGGGCATTATTCTGACCAAGATATTTTTCATCAGGAGAATGGAGGGTTATCAAATCCTTCTCAATTTACTTCGGGCGATCCTCGTTTTTCAAATCGTGGAGGAATTGATGTTTCGATGACTGATGCAGAGACTGAATGGATTTCTAAGCGTTATTTCTTACATCATCAGTTCAATTTTCTACGCAATGAAAATGCAATCAATGCACAGATTCTCTTAAAGCACCAGATAGAATATGAATCGAAACACTATTCATTTAGCGAAACTTCGGTAGCGCCCAATGGCTATTTGGGCGATAGTTATACAACCTCCAAATTATATGATAAGGCATCACTGAAAACCTTTACAAATCAGCTTGGAGCGGAGTTAGTTCTCCCCTATTTGGGACAAACATACGTGTATGGTAAATCCTATTTTTACAACTACTTCTTTAATCGTTTGCATTATGATATAAACGGGAACGCTTTGCCCAATAAAATTAGTAAAACTGATTACGGAATTGGTCTTTCGTGGAATAAATCGTACAAAGGTTTTTTGATAAATGCATCGGGGGAACAAATGATACTTGGAACACTTTTGGGTACGTATCTTTCGGGAAAAATCGGGTATGAGCTTGATGAGAAAAATAAGTTATACGCAGGAATTCAGGTGCGTTCTGCAATGCCGAACTTTAATATGCTTTTGTATCAGAGTGATTACAAGAACTATAACTGGTATAATCTTGACCAATTTGAACGAGAGAATACCCAGACGCTCTTTGCAGACCTACACAGCCAGTGGGGCAATGCCTCTGTGGATATTAACAACATCAGTAACTACACGTATTTTAAACTCAATGACCCTGTAAGCAATGAACGATTGCAATCAAAACCTGCGCAATATTCGGGAGCAATTCAACACTTGAAAGTAAAGGTTTCTAAGGATTTCAAATTTTGGAAATTCGGACTTGATAACACACTTATGTATCAGCAAGTAATTCAAGATGATGCTATTTTGAATGTACCGACTTTCACTACACGCAACACGCTTTATTATTCCGATTACTTGTTTGAAAAAGCTATGTACTTGCAGACTGGTGTATCGTTCAAGTATTTTACTTCATACTATGCGAACAGATATAACCCACTACTGAGCGAGTTTGAAGTTCAGACGCAAGAGAAGATAGGCAACTATCCTTTATTTGACTTTTTCATAAATGCAAAAGTACGTACAATGCGTATATTTCTCAAATTGGAGCATTTTAATTCAAGTTTCTTTAAATATGATTACTTCGCTGCGCCTCAACAACCTTATCGAGACCTTATTATTCGATTTGGCGTGAGTTGGAACTTCTTTACATAATATACAAATGAAAAACACACAAAAGTAATTAATCATACAATTATTTTTAATCAACGCATTTTTTGAACTTTTTATTTTATAATTATTTGATTGGAAAATAGGAGCAATGTATTTTGTTCCTATTTTTTTTATTATCAAATCAATATTGATTTTTTATAAAAATACTATTCATATAATATTTTCAACAGTGAAGTTATTAAATACACTATGCATTCATATAAATTCAATATTGAAGTTATTAAAAAAATAAATATTTCAAATAAACTCAGTATTGATTTTATTATAAATATCTATTTTTTAAATAAAATCATTTTATTTTTATAGTAAAATACACATATTACACATAATTATCTACTATATTTCATAAAAAAACATATTTATAAATATCTATTTATACTATTTTTTATATATAAAATAAAAAAATTAAAAAAAAATTTGTTTGTATAAAAAAAATATGTATCTTTGTCCCATAAATTTTAAAAACGATATATAATATTATGAATTTAGGATTACGAAAACTAAGCACGAGAGATTTGGCAACACTTGCAGAGCGAGTAATCACGGCTACAAAACAATCTGATGTAAAAGAAGCTAAAAAACATGTTTTCTTAGAACATTTGGAGAAAGCATACAAAGAATATAGCGCTGTTCTTTCTAAAACCACATATAGCGGTAAGGGAAAAAGTGTAGCACAGGCAGATAAGGAACGTGATGTTGCCTTTTCGTCTATGAAATCATTTTTGACTGGATACGTAAAACTTCCTTCTGCTCCATTTCACGAAGAAGCCTTAGCACTTAACGAAATATTTAAAACATATGGAGTTAATATAAGTAGACTTAGTTACTCAGAACAAACGGCACAGCTTAATAAACTTATTGATATATTAGATACACCTGAGCATCTTGAAAAGATGCAAAAACTATCACTTGAAACGGCTTTTAACGAAATAAAAACCACCAATGATAATTTTAAATCTATCATAGATGAGCAAGCTCAGGCAAATTCTGAACTTAGAGAAACACAAAGTGCCTCTGTTCTTAGAAAAGACTTAGAGAAAGCACTCAAACGTTATTTAGATTTGGTTACACTTATGTTCGATATGGAAGGTTGGAAAACTCTTTACAATAAGTTCAACGAGTTTGTAAAAGCAACCAAAAAACCTACCAATTCGAAAAAAGAGACTTCAATAAAAGAAAATTCATGATAGCTTTTTTATAATTATTTACTCCCGTTCTCTTTCATTTTTATATAAACGGGAGTATTTTTATTTATTTTACTAATTTTTTATTTAATTCTTATGAAAAAATATCTTATATATACTTTATTACTAAGCATATTTGTTGCATGTAGCGAAAAAGGACAATTGTCTCAATCAACTGCGAAAGACCTTATCGAATCGCACCTTGCCAATGAAAAGGTTTTTGAATCTGCTACTATTACACTCGGAGAAATGAAGCTAAAAACTAATAAAGATACTGAAAAAATAAAGCAGATTAAACTCTTAGGAAATGAAAACTTCTTTGACATAGAAGAAATTAAATCTAAAAAAAGATTATTTTCAAGTGATAGTCTATGGATTATTAACATAAAACTTGATGAGAAAGCCCTCCCATATGTTATTGAACTAAAAGAAACCAAAGCCAAAGTAAAAACAATAGAATATCAGCTAACAACAAGTAAAGATATTACAATTGAACAAAAAGGAGAAAAAAGAGCAAACGCTTCGGCAATTCTACGAAAAGTAAAAACACCTTTTTACAGCTTTGGTAAAGATAAAACAGAACAAGATTTTATAGTTAAAACCTTCAAGTTCAAATATTCGGACGAAAATGGTTGGGAAATTATTAGATAGTATATTCTTTCAAATCGTTTTAATTCGTTAGTTACCTATTTTAAAAAACAATTCATTACACTTTATTTGCTAATGAGATATACGTCTTTACTATTACTTCAAGCCTTTTTGTCAGTTATATCGGGCATACTTATCACAAAAATGTCTTTTTTGGGACGTATTGGTGTGCATACAATGTATCGAGAATATTTGGTATTTCGCAGTTGGTACAAAACCGCATTGCTTCTATTTGTTGTACAAGTTGTTCTTATTTTAATACTTTCTATTTGCAAAAAAATAATGACTACTGCTTTAACACGTTTTGTTAGTCTTTGTTTTATCGCAGTAGGAGCTATCGGACTTTTCTTTACCTATACAGATTTCACAACAACCTCACATAGAGTGATGAAATCCAGTTTTCATTGGGGATTTTATATTTTTTGGATAGGGTGGTTTATAAGTTGTTTGTTTTTCTTATTTAAGAAATCAAATACTACCAAATCACTTATTCAATTGCCAAATGAGAATACTATTTCTGTTGAAGAATCATTAAAAGCAGAAGAATAATTTTTACTACAAGGAAAGAGAAGGTTCTTTCTGTGATATTTTTTTCTTATACAGATAGAAAAAAAGATAGGCTACAGAACTTCCTACACACATTCCTACAAGTATATCAAGTGGAAAGTGTACGCCTAAGTACATCCGACTGAAAGCATACGGAACTGCCCATACATATACCCACCACGCCCAGCGCATACGCTCACGGAATGTTAAGTATAAAAACGTACAGATAGCAAAACTATTGCTTGTATGTCCTGAGAAAAAACTATATCCTTGCTCTGGTGTAACTATGCGTAACAAGGGAATAAGTTCCTCATTGTGTATTGGGCGAAGACGTGCAACGAGTTCTTTCGTTCCGTTGGTTAATAAGATAGTAGTCAAAAGGGTCAAAATCGTAAAGAGAAGTATTTGCCCAGCTTGTTGTTTGGGAAAAAATCGAAAGCAGATAAATAATAAGAATATAAAAAAGGGAATCCAATGGGTTGCATCTGTAATGTATAACCAGAATTTGTCTTGTGAGGCAGTTCCCATTTGATTTATTTTCACAAGAAGCTGATGGTCAAGGTCAATAATTTTTTGCCACATTATTTATTTCGTTTTACACGCCCCAAAGGGTCTTCTATTTCATCTTTTATTGTATCTATTTCTTTCTGAATATCATCAATAAGCGAGGTATCAATGTTATTCTTTTCAGCAGATTTATTTATTTCAGATTTAATTTCATTCGTTGCATCACGAAGTTGTCGAAATATCTTTCCTAGTGTGCGTGCAATTTCTGGAATTTTATCTGCCCCAAAGAGCATTAAAGCAATAAATAAGATAGTTAATATCTCGGGAGGACTAATGAAAAGTACCATAAGTGTTTTTTTTTGCAAATATACAAATTCTTTTATTATCTTGTCAAAAAACTTTTTATTTTTATTGCATTTAATTATCTTTGCAAATACAAAATTGTAAATACATGGTACATACAAAAAAACAAAAGTTAACATATCATAAACGCATAGCTACTGGGCTTTTCCTTGCCATGTTTTTTTTATACATCGCAATGATTTATAGCGAAAATGTTTGGCAGCTATCTGGTTGGACAGGCTATGTGAAAGCCTTTGCCGAAGCAGCTATGGTAGGTGCTCTTGCCGACTGGTTTGCCGTAACAGCTTTATTTCATTACCCACTCGGAATACAAATTCCGCATACGAATTTAATTGAAAACCGAAAAAAAGACATTGCCGACAACTTAGGGCATTTTGTAGTTGATAACTTTCTAAGTACTAGTACAATTCGTCCTTATATCTACCGAATTGAAGTTACTAAAAACATAGCAAATTGGTTTCTTATCGATAAAAATAAACAACGCGTAAGTGATGAAATACGCAAAATAATAGTAAGCTATCTTCTTTCGACTAATGATAAAGCAATTACTAGATTTTTATCTGAAAAAATAAGTGATTTTACTCCCAAAATTCCAGCAAACAAATTACTCTCACAAGCAATTTTTTATCTTTATGAACATCGTTGGCAAGATAAAATTCTTACGTATCTATTAAATCAAATTGACAAATATCTCGCTCAAAACAAACATTTGATACAAGATAAAGTGCAATTTGCACTCCTCCCCGATTTTGTCAATGCACTTCTATCGCAAAAAATTACCGAAGGATTACAAGATTTTATAACCGAAATCATTCAAAATCCAACACATGCTATTCGCAAAGAGATTGATCAGAAAATAGTTTCTTTCACCAAAGAGCTCTCCTACTCTCCCCAATGGGAACAATCACTCTCCGAATTGAAAAATCAATGGCTTTCAAAAGAAAATTTACAGCCGCATATTACCAATTTATGGTTTTTTATCAAAACACAACTCCTTGAAGATTTAGAAAAACAACAAAATTCAAATATTGATATATTTTTAAATAAAAATATAGATAAATTGGCTTCCTCACTGGCAAATGACTTCTCAAAACAACAACAAATTGACCGCTGGATACAGAAAAATATATATCAGTTTGTGCTTAGAAACAAATCGCAAATCAATACACTTATAAGCAATACCATTGGAAACTGGCACGGACGCGAATTAAGTGAAAAACTCGAACTCGAAGTCGGAAAAGACTTACAATTTATTCGTATCAATGGAACATTAGTTGGTGGTCTCGTCGGATTGATTATCTACATCTTGACCAGACTTATCTTTTAGAAACAAAAAATGACGTTATTGTTGCAATAACGTCATTCTTTTCTATAATGGAGTTCCTTCATTGGTCTTAAACCTATATTCTAAGTACGTATATGCATCGCGCGGCAATATACGAATCCAACGTTTGTATTTCAAAAACCATTTAACCCGAATCGATAAAAATCCATTTGTTAAGTATGCTGCAATAAAAGGATGTGCATTCAAACAAATTCGTCCTTTATATGTACTCTCTGACATTATTTTCTCTAACTCGGTGGTTATTTTATCTATGATAACAATGGGAGCTTCTATCTCTCCCCCTTGATTTGGATTTTCTTCTCTGGTCTTTATATGCAACTCAGGTCGTACGCGTTGTCGGGTTATTTGAATCAATCCGAACTTACTCGGAGGCAATATTTTATGTTTTGCTCTATCATCTTTCATCTCTTCACGAAGAAATTCATACAATTTTTGTCTATTCTCTCCGTTATTCATATCAATAAAATCAACGACAATAATCCCTCCCATATCACGCAAGCGTAATTGTCTTGCTATTTCTGACGCTGCTATTAAATTAACCTCGTAAGCTGTATTTTCTTGATTGGTTGCTTTGTTAGAATGGTTACCGCTATTCACATCAATAACGTGCAATGCTTCGGTATGCTCAATTACCAAATAAGCTCCTTTACTCATTGAAACAGTACGTCCAAAACTTGTTTTTATCTGTCTTTCTATATGAAATCTTTCAAAAATAGGTACAGATGATTGATATAGTTTGACAATATTCACTTTATCAGGAGCTATTTCGTACAAATACTCTCGTATTTGGTCATACAAGGTGTCATCGTTAGTATGTATTCCTGAAAAAGATTCATTGAATACATCACGTAAAATGGCTCCTGCTTTATTAACTTCACTTAATACTTTGGAAGGATAATTGGCACGAGGTATCTTTTTGCACATTAAAATCCAGCGATTTACCAAATTTTGCAAATCTTTGTCGAGTTCTGCTACTTTTTTGCCTTGTGCTACGGTACGGACAATGACCCCGAAACCTTTGGGCTTTATACTTTGTACTATACGCTTTAATCGGTCTTTTTCTGCTTTGTCCTCTATTTTCTGTGAAATAGAAATTCGCTCAGAAAAAGGCACTAAAACCAAATAACGCCCTGCAATGGAAAGCTCTGAACTCAATCTTGGCCCTTTGGTTGAAATAGGTTCTTTAACTATCTGTACCAAAATAGGCTGCCCAGGCTTTAAGACCTCTAAAATACTTCCGTTTTTATTTATATCAGATTCTATTTTGAAATCTTTTAAAGAAAAATCTTTTTGCTTGCCTGTACTTACATCTTTCACAAATTTCAATAATGTTGTTAGTTGAGGGCCTAAATCATGATAATGCAAGAAAGCCTCTTTCTCATATCCAACATTAACAAAAGCTGCATTAAGTCCTTGCACAGGTTTATGTATTTTGGCAAGCATAATATCACCTACAGCAATATTATTTGTATCTTCTTCCTTATGTAATTCAATAAGTTTTCCATTTTTTAATAAAGCAAAATCAACATCAGATGAACCCGAACGAATAATCAATTCTTTATTCACGCTGTTATGATTTAATGATTTAATGATTTATAAAAATATATTTTGTTTACTCTGTGTTAACAAAATCACGAAATACTTTGCAATATTCCAAAGAACTTCACACAAAGTGAAAAAAAGTAGTTAAAAAAACTACTTTTTCTTTTTATGACGGTTAGCTCTTGCTCTTTTTTTACGTTTGTGCGTTGCTACCTTATGTCTTTTTCTTTTTTTTCCGCTTGGCATAAGCTTATTTTTTTATAGTTAATACTCCGTTATTTTTTTATTTTCACTTTTTTCTTAACTCCTTCTACAAAAACTTTAGAAGCTTTAAACGCTGGTATATTATGTGCTGGAATTGTAATTGTAGTATTTTTAGAAATATTACGTCCTGTTTTTTCAGCACGTTTTTTTATAATAAAACTACCAAATCCACGTAAATATACATTATTTCCCTTTTCAAGAGAAGATTTAATTTCTTCCATAAACTTCTCTACGACAGTTTGCACATCTGTCCTATCAATTCCTGAATTATCAGCAATTTTTGCTACAATTTCTGCTTTGGTCATTTCTTTAAATTTTTAAATTATATACTAATTTTGTTATCTCAGTAATCGGGTTGCAAATATACGAATAAAATCTGTAAAAAAACAAGCTAATTGATTAAAATTTAATGAAATAACTTAAAAAAAATTTTGTTACTAATTTTATAAGCTTTTTACATTACACAAAATTAAGCTACTAAGATGTATTTTAATTGGAGAAATATTCCATAAATCAATAAAAAATTTTATATATCAACCATTATTCTGTTAAAATCTATCCAAAAGTTAGGATATGATTTAGATACAACATCAGCATCATTGATGACAATCGGTACACACAGGGAAAGTGGTGCAAATGCCATCGCCATTCGATGATCATTATAGGTATCAATTTTTACATTTTCAACTATTTGAAAAGGAATGATTTTTATTTTTTCATCTGTAATATAAACTTGTGCACCAAGCTTGCTAAGCTCTATTTTTAGAGCTTCTAATCGATTTGTTTCTTTTATTTTGAGTGTGTGAAGTCCCGAAAATTCACAATTAATTCCTAATCCAATGCAAGTAATAGCAATTGTTTGAGCAATATCAGGGGTATTTATAAAATTATATGTAAAATTTTTCAAAACACATTTTTTTTCTTTGTAAAGTATAATGTGATGATTCTCAAAAGTTGTTTTCACTCCAAAAAAAGTATAGATATCTGTCAAAATACTATCTCCTTGTAAACTTTCTTTATTATAAGCAGACAAAGTAATTTGAGTACCCACAGGACTAAGCGCTATCAAACTATAAAAATATGATGCAGAACTCCAATCTGATTCTACTATAAAAGTTTGTTTTTCAACAAATTGCGTCGGAAATATCTCAATAATCCCATTAGTAAATGAAGTTTTTATTCCTATTTTTTGTAAAAGTGAGAGTGTCATTTTCAGATAAGATAATGATGTTATTTCTCCTAAAACATTTATTCTCAATCCATTAGAAAGGCTTGCTCCAATAAGTAATAATGCCGAAATAAACTGACTGCTCACATTGGCCTGTACAGATACTTCATTTTTCACAATGCGCTTTCCATTTATTTTTAATGGTGGAAAACCTTCTTTTTCAAGATATTCAATATCAGAACCAAGTTCTCGCAGTGCATTTACTAAAATTGCTATGGGGCGCTGTTTCATTCGCTCAGACCCTGTTAAAATTACATTTTTCCCTTCAGAAACAGCAAAAAATGCAGTCAAAAAACGCATCGCTGTTCCTGCATGAGATACATCAACTATTCCTTGACTTATTGCTAACCCACTTTGCATCAAACTTGTATCATCTGAATTAGATTCATTCTCAATAGAAATTGTAGGAAAAAGTGCTTGCAAAAGCAATAATCGATTTGTTTCACTTTTAGAACCTGTAATAATAATTTTTTGATTATCAACAAGTTGCTTTTTTGAAAGTTGCATATCCATTTTGAAAAATGTTAATTTTATTTTAGTAAATAAAGTATTTTTTGAGAATAATCTATAATTGCTTTATGTTTTTTCAAAATATCAGCCCCGATAATTCCTTGCAAAGGCTCAAATCCGTAAAGAATCAATGCTTGGTTTATATGGCTAAGGTCAAAAAGAATTAAATTAACACTATGTTTCGACCATTTTCCAATAGTTAGCAAATTATTTTTTGACAAATGCGTTTCAATATCAACAGCTCCTGCCCCAGAGGCTTTTATTTCTGATAATTTCTTTTTCAAACCAAAATATTCAGCAAATTCAATGCCTACACACGTATTTGATGCTCCCGTATCTACAACAAAAAAACCTTCTATTCCGTTAATTTTAGCTTTAATAACCAGATGCAAGGTTTTTATTATCGTAAGGCGAATTGGTATATAGCCTTGTTTTATCAATTCGTATTTCATTCAAGATTTTTAGATGTTATAACAAATTGGTATCATTGTATAATCATTTCGGCTAATAGTTTCTTGGCTCTCATTAGACCGACCTTCACACTACTCACAGATATTTGCATTTTTTGTGCAATTTCTTTGTGCGACATTGCTTGAAAAAAACGCATTTGAATCAGTTGTTGGTAGGTTGGAGTAAGTTTTTTTATCTGTAGAAGAAGATTCGTAAGTTTCTGTTCTTCAATAAGTTTATCTTCAATACTGAGTGTTTCATCTGGAATATTACGAGCCGTCTCGGGGATTTGACTTTTTTGTTCAAGTATTTCAGATTGCTTGCTTCGATAGCTGTCTATTGCAATATTTTTTGACACTGTAAGCAACCAAGTTTTAAAACTATACGAAGAATTATACATATTTATCTTATCAAAAGCTTTGGCAAAAGTCTGAATTGTAATATCTTCAGCATCATCTTCAAGAACGACTCGTTTCAATTGAAAATTATATACATCAGCCCAAAACGTATCGAGTAAATACCGAAACGCCTGCTGATTTCCTTTCTTTGCCAAAACAATCTGATAAGCTAAATTCATATTTACAAATTACGACATTCGGCTTCCTCTGGCATTTTACCGCAAAACCCACAAGGTTCGCCAGTTTTATTCAGATGTGGATTTTGACTTGCACAAGTTCCCGAAAATTTGCCATCTTTTTTAGCCCAAATCTTAATTGCAAGTCCTATGATGCAAAGTGCTAATATTCCAATAGTTAAAATAAATAATTTCATTGTATTTCTATTAGTTTTGAAGGGCAAAGTTACAAAAAATATTATTTCTTTAGAAACTAAATTTTAATTTTATTCAAAAAATAGAATTCATTTACTAAAGAATATTTTAAAACTTTATGTTTTTTCCGTTTCTTTGCAAAAATTTTGTTTAAAGATGAATTTTTTATCTGTTGAAAATATCTCCAAATCGTTTGGAGAACGAGTTTTATTTGAGAATATTTCCTTTGGTATCAACAAAGACCAAAAAATAGCCTTCATTGCCAAGAATGGAACAGGAAAAACAACCCTTTTGAATATCTTAATTGGGAAAGATAGCTCCGATAGCGGGCAAGTTATCTCACGTAAAGGAATTCAAATTGCTTATCTTTCGCAAGTACCTGATCTTCAAGAAGATTTAACAATCGAGCAGACTATTTTTTCCTTAGAAAGTCCTATATTGAAGGTAATACATCGTTATGAAGAAGCTTTGAAAAATCCTGAAAACGAAGCAGAATATCAGCTTGCATTTGAGCAGATGGAGCTTTATGGTGGGTGGGATTTTGAAACACAATACAAACAAATCCTTTCGAGATTGAAACTTGACAATTTATCATTACTTGTGAAGAATTTATCAGGAGGGCAGAAGAAACGATTAGCCTTAGCCAATGTTTTAATCAGTAAGCCTGACCTTTTAATCTTAGATGAGCCAACGAATCACCTTGATTTGGAGATGATTGAATGGCTTGAAGCATTTTTCAGCAAGGAAAATATCACTCTTTTTATGGTAACTCATGATAGATACTTCTTGGAGCGAGTTTGTAATGAAATTATTGAACTTGATAATGGTGAATTATATAGTTATAAGGGTAATTATTCTTATTTTTTAGAAAAAAAAGAACAAAGAATTAGTCAAGAGCAAGCAAGTATTGACAAAGCTAAAAATTTATACTTCAAAGAGTTAGATTGGATACGAAGACAGCCCAAAGCACGCACAACTAAGTCTAAGTCAAGGATTGATGACTTCTATATAATTAAGGAAAAAGCACATAAACGCCGTAAAGAACACGTTGTTCAGCTTGAAATCAATATGGAACGCTTAGGAAGTAAGATTATTGAGTTACACAACGTATCGAAAAGCTACGAAAACCTAATTATTCTCAACAAATTTGACTATGTATTCAAGCGAGGTGAGCGTGTAGGTATCATTGGAAAAAATGGAACAGGAAAAACTACATTTTTGAACTTACTCACTCAACAAATCTCCCAAGATGCTGGAAAAATAATCATTGGTGATACTATTAAAATTGGCTATTACACACAAATAGGAATGGACATCAAACCCGAGCAAAAGGTTATTGACGTTATTAAGAGATACGGCGAATTTATTCCCCTTACCAAAGGAAAAATACTCTCAGCTGGGCAACTTTTAGAACGCTTTCTCTTTGATAGGAAAAAACAATATGACTATGTAGAGAAGCTCAGCGGAGGAGAAATCAAGCGTTTATACCTTTGTACTATTCTTATTCAAAATCCAAACTTCTTAATATTGGACGAACCTACCAATGACCTTGATATAGTAACGCTTAACGTACTTGAAAACTTCTTACTTGACTATCCTGGCTGTCTTATCGTAGTTTCACATGACAGATATTTTATGGATAAAATAGTCGATCATCTTTTTATCTTCAAAGGAAATGGTATTGTTGAAGACTTTCCAGGAAACTACTCTGATTATCGAACTTATGAAGAAAGTATCCCACCTAAGGAAGATACTATTCGAAAGGAAACTCCTAAAAATACGTGGAGAAAAGACGGATTAAAAGGGCTTTCCTTCAACGAACAAAAGGAATATAATCGATTAGAAAAGGATATTGAGAAACTTGAAGTTCAAAAACGAGAAATTGAAAATTTATTCTTAGAAGGAAACCTTTCCTCTGATGAAATTCAGAAAAAATCAGAAGAATTGAGCCATATTATCACACATTTGGAAGAAAAAACAGAACGATGGTTTGAGCTTTCTATTAAAAATGAAGAATCAGAGAATAAAAATTAGAAAATATCCAATATATTTTTAGCTTTTTGCTTCATCATCGGAGCTTTTTGCTTCATCATCGGAGCTTTTTGCTTCATCATCGGAGCTTTTTGCTCAATCATTGGAGCTTTTTGCTCAATCATTGGAGATTTTTGCTCAATCATCGAAGCTTTTTGCTCAATCACCGGAGCTTTTTGCTCAATAATCGGAGCTTTTTGCTCAATCACCGGAGCTTTTTGCTTCTATTTTTATATTTATAAATTAGATATTACATTTTATACCTTCTATATAAAAAAAATTAGGCAATAGTTATTAGCATTATGCTACTACCTATTGCCTATTATTTAATATATGATACCTAATTCCTACGATTGTGTGCTCTCTTTACTCGATTTACTTCCTTTTGGAAAACGCTTTCCTAAATCTTCTTGAATCGTTTTTGCTTCAGAATTACCTACCTTAGCTGCCATCTTTACACTTGCATAGTATAGTAAAGCCTGCGAATATGCTTCACTACCTGTTAGTATTAAAATATCACGAAGCATTTCGTTTATCTGCTCAGAAGTAGCATAAATGGGCTGTAAAGCTTGATTTGCCTTATAATCCTTCTTAAATTCCTCTGTTTCCATTATTGGAGGAACCAGTAACGGATTTGAATCTACATAATCGGCTACTTTACCTACGAAAGCTACTGTTTTATCGCTCATTTTAGGAATTCCCATTCGTGCTGATGCTGTTAATTTCACTGAAAAAGGAGCTAATAATTCCTTTATTTCTTTTAATTTTTCTTCCAATTGAGTAATTACCTCTGGAGCAATTTCTATACTCACCGAATTTTTTGACATAACCTTATCTTTTTATAATTTACGATGCAAAACTATATAAAATATCTTTACCATGCAAATTTTATCCTTATTTTTTTTATAAAATAACCATAAATATGAGCATTGTAAGAGCACAAATAATAATAGGACCTATAATACCAATAACAATTCCCATATAACGGAAGTCTTTTTGTTCTAAAAATCCGGTACTATATGCAATAGCATTGGGAGGTGTTGAAATCGGTAAGAATAAAGCCGTAGAAGCACTAAGCCCAATAACCAATGGTAAGATAATAGGATTTTGATAAGTCAAAATAATAGCAATTGGAATAAGAATTGTTGCAGTTGCGGTGTTACTCATTACATTAGAAAGTAACACAGTAAGTAAAGCAAAGAATAAAATAAGCACATAGAAGTTCAGATTCAGATGCTGAATCTTATCTACATAATGTTGCGCTAATCCTGTTTCCTTAATTGCCATTCCAAGTGCCAATCCTCCTGCTACAAGCATCAATGTATCCCAAGGAAGCTTTCGCACGTCTTTTCCTCTGACTACTCCCAACATTGTAAGGAGCATAATTGGAATAAATGATACAATTGATGCAGGAATATTATGCAATTTTTCAGTAAGCCATAACAAAAGCGTAATACAAAGCACAATTAGCACAATGTTTTTCTTCATTTTCAAGATTTGAGGGTCTTCTTTTAATTCTTCTTCAGTGGGTGTTTCATCTAAAGTTACTTCAACAGGAATGTTTGTTTTAATATACTTACGTTTGAGCAAATACCACGCAACAAAAACCAAAATAATTGCAATAGGCATTCCCACATACATCCATTCTAAGAAGCCTATCCCCTTGTCAGAGAGCGCATCGACAGCAATTGCATTGGGTGGAGAACCAATAAGTGTGCCCATACCACCAATAGATGCCGCAGCTGCTATTCCTATCAAAATAGCTTTTGCTAAGGGCGCATCTTTGGGAAGTGTTTGCAAAAAAGGAGCTACTGAAGCCGCCATCATTGCAGTTGTAGCCGTATTAGACATAATTGTAGAGAAAGCTGCCGTAGTTAGCATCAGCCCTAGTAGTATGTTTTGAGGAGCTGTTCCAAACTTTGAAATAGACATTTTAAATACAATCCTATCTAAATGCGTCCTTTGCATCGCATCGGCCATAAAAAAACCTCCGAGCATTAACCAAATAACACTATTTGACCACGTATTTACATAATCTTGGTAGTATGACTTAGCATTTTCAGGGTCTAATTCTGAATAATAGCTATTAGTAGCAAAAATAAGGAAGCCAAAAACCAAAAGCCCTGTTGCAAAAGGTGGGATAGCTTCTGTAATCCATAGCCCAATAGCAAAAAAAAGTAAAAAAAGTACATAAATTTGTACTCTGTTAAGCTCTGGTTCATACAAAAAGTAGGTAAGACCAAAGGCAACAATGGCGCTGAGTAAAAAATAAATAACTTTGCGCTGAACATCGACCATTCGCTGAATATGCGACATAATTTCAAGTGAATAATGTCTGGAATCTGCCATTTTTATTTAAGTTTAATTGTTAATAACATATATAATATCTATAATTTGGAAGAAAAAAATAATACTTTTTAGATTTTACTCCTCATAAAAATAAAAAAATCCCCCATAATAGGAGGATTAGATACTTTATTTATGGTTTTTTTCTGTAAATTCTTTATTAAAAAATATATCTTCGGCTAATTTATCTTCTTTATCTCTAATTTCATCAAGTAATAATGACTTCATCTGTTGGATAATTCGTTCATATCCTTTTTCTTGGTAACAATTATGCAATTCGTTCGGGTCTTTATCAAGGTCATAGAACTCCCAACCATTGTATCGTTTGTAAAAACGTATCAATTTGTAACGATTTGTTCGAACCCCAAAGTGAGGAGATACAGCATGCTCTCCATTTTCATAATAATGATAAAAAATAGCTTTGCGTAACGTAGCTTTTTTCTTTTCTAACAAAGGGAGAAGCGACTTTCCTTGCATTTCCTCAGGAATTTTTATACCTGCCAACTGCAAAAACGTAGGAGCTAAGTCTATATTCATTACAAATTGCTCCGTAGTTACTCCTTTTTGCTTCAATTTCGGATATGAAAGCATCATCGGAGTACGAAAAGACTCCTCGTACATAAATCGTTTGTCAAACCAACCGTGTTCGCCCATATAAAACCCTTGGTCTGAGAGATAAACCACCATTGTATTGTCTTTAAGCTGATTTTTTTCGAGATAATCGAGTAATCGACCTATATTTTTGTCCATCGAATGTGCTGTTGCCATATAATCACGCATATAACGCTGGTATTTCCATAAAGCTAACTCCTTTTCAGATAAGTTTTTCTGGCGAAATGCTTTTTCTATTGAGGTATAAAATTCTTGATATGCCTTTATCTGTTCAGCGTTCATTCTATTAAAATTACTATCTCTATCTTTGGGATTAGTAGCAAACATTTTCAAGTCATATTCCATTCGCATATCTTTCCCTATGGACATTTCTTGCTCACTGGCGGGAATTCTCCCTTGATAATTGTCAAAAAATGTATCGGGAACAGGGAAATTAACCGTTTCGTATCTGCCCAAATCGGGCAAGTCGGGCATCCAAGTACGATGCGTCGCCTTATGACCTATAATCAAACAAAATGGTTTTTCACGATTGCGGTTATCAAGCCACTTTTCGGCTTCATTTTCTATGATATTGCTTACATATCCTT
Organism: Capnocytophaga catalasegens; assembly: GCF_026005215.1. Lineage (GTDB taxonomy): Bacteria > Bacteroidota > Bacteroidia > Flavobacteriales > Flavobacteriaceae > Capnocytophaga > Capnocytophaga catalasegens. The sequence continues at coordinate 182,542 of NZ_BPMA01000021.1, forward strand.
CTTCTCTGACAATTTTTTGTCCTTCAATGATAAAATCTGGATTGAAATAATACCCCTGACCTACCAATATTTTGAAAAAATCAAAACCTTTGGGGTTATCACCCAAATGATATTTGCCTATCCACGCAGTTTGATAACCTGCACTTTGCAATATGTTTGAAAATTGCTGCTGATTGGAGTTATATGTTGAAGTTTCGTTATCTGTATATCCATTTTTATTGCTATATTTCCCTGTAAGGATACAAGCACGACTGGGACCACAGATAGAATTGGTAACATATGCCTTATTAAATAGAATTCCTTCGTTAGCAATTCGGTCAATGTGCGGAGTCTCACTCCTTTTTTTCTTATTATACGCTCCAATAGTCTGAAAAGCATGGTCATCAGAGATAATCAGTACAATATTGGGCTTTTTCTGTGCGAAAAGCCCCGAAAAAGTAATTAAAAATAAAAGCAAATACTTGTACATGTTACTAAAAATTAAATAAATCGGGTTGCTAAGTTACAATTTTTAGAATATAAAAGCAAATTTTTCAAAAAGAAAAAAACACTCAATCCAAAAATTGAGTGTTTTAAAAGTAATTTTCTATCATTTTTTCTAATAACAAGACCTTTATTTATTATGATTTCTTAGTACTAAGATTTCTTCCATCTTTGGACTGAAAACTTCTGCAAATGTGTCTTCAATAACTCCATTTGTATTAACTACAATTGCTTTATTGACATTAAAACTGAACAAATGTCTATCTGAGTCTTTCCGATATGAGTCGATGTAATACTGTTCTGTTCCTATTAAATCAGAATCAGCAACCTCATAAAGCCATTTTTGATAATTTCCTCCTATTTCAATGCCTACAAAATTAACATCGGGGCTAATTTCTTTCAATTGCTGGATACGATAATGCAAATACTTAGCATATTCATTTTCAATCGACCAAAAATAAAAAACATTATACACCGAAGGTTTTATCAGATTTTTGATATAAATCGTATCGTTATTGATATCAACTACCTGAAAATTTGGAAAAGGCTTGTTTTTTTCGAAATCAAGAATTGTTTGATAAAGTTGTTTTATTTCTCGTTTATGCGAATTATGCTCAATACGAGGGCTCAATTCTTCAACATAAATCCGGTTATACATTTCGTCACGTGGATTTAACAAATAAGAAAAAGAGGCATTTCGGAGCATATTATCTTTAATTGCGTTGTGCTTAAAAACACTATCAATTGTTTGAAGTTTATTGAGTTGAAAATTCAATAATCGTGCTTCTCTATGAGTGCTTGGTATGTTGTCTATTACACTTTTTTGATAAGCAATATTATTAACATATTCTATCAAATATTGATAATATGGATTAAAATATGAAATTTCTAAGTCATTATAATTAAGTTTTTTACGAAAATTATAAAAACATTCAGGAAGTATAATTTTCTTTTGAAAAATTCTCTCATTTTCAAGTTTATACAATTCGTAAGGTTTATGTGCATCAAAAAAGAAACTTGCCCAAGCTATTTTTTGTGCTTGAAGTGATAATTTTTTATTTTTTTTCAAAAAATCATTATAAATATGTTGATATCCAAGATAAATAGAATCAACTTTTGTAATAAATTTATCAGGAGACAAACGATACCACTTTTTGTACAAATTTTCATTTTGTTCAACTTTCAACTTCATTTCGTTGATAAAGTTATTTATAGAAGCATTTGTCCCTGAATAAGTTACACTCTTATGAAAGTTATATGTATTTGCTGAAAAAAGTAAACTATCTCCTTTTTCCAAATATATATATTGAAAATTATCGCTAGTTTTGAAATAATATAATCCATTTTGTTTCAAGTTACTCAAACGAAAACAAAAATTATTTTTAGTATCAATAGTGGCAGAATCAACTACTTGATCATTAAAATACAACACTACAAAATTATCAATAGGATTCAAAATCCTACCGCATAAGATTGTTTCGTGAGGCTCTTTTTTAGAACAACCTATACAAATTATAGTCAAAAAAAATAAAAATGCCTTTGTATTCATATTTTTTTCATTGAATATTGAGGCAAATTAAGTAAAAAATTATGGGGCATCTGGTTAATAGATTGTTAAATATCTATATATATGTTCATAAAAATCAATACTTTAACTAATATTTAATATTGTTTTGAGAAAAATATTTTATTTCTTCAAAAAAATATTCATTCTAAAAATAAAAAAACCGCCATTGAAAGCGGTTTTCAAAACAGATATATCTTTATTAAACGTTTATTTTACTTTTTCAACAATTGCTTTGAAAGCTTCTGGGTGATTCATTGCTAAATCAGCAAGAACTTTTCTATTTAATTCTATATTATTAGCTTTAAGAGCCCCCATAAACTTAGAATACGACAATCCGTAAATACGTGCCCCCGCATTGATACGAGTAATCCACAAGGCACGGAATGTGCGTTTTTTGTTGCGACGGTCTCTATAAGCATATTGCATTGCTTTTTCAACTGCATTTTTAGCAACTGTCCAAACGTTTTTTCTACGACCAAAGAAACCTTTGGCTTGTTTCATTATTTTTTTTCTACGAGCTCTACGAGCTACTGAATTGACTGATCTTGGCATAATTTTACTTATTTTTTGTAGCAGGCGACCTTGTTAAAGTTCTTCAATTTTAGCCCGCTCCAGGGTTAAACGTATTACCTAATTACAGATTTATTTCAAACCTAATTGTCTTTTTACACTACTTTCATCGTTAGTATGAACAAGCGCAGCATGGGTTAAAGCAAGTTTGCGCTTTTTCGATTTTTTAGTCAAAATATGACTTTTAAAAGCGTGTTTTCTTTTAATTTTGCCAGAACCCGTTATTTTGAAACGTTTCTTAGCACTTGATTTAGTTTTAATTTTTGGCATTTTACTAAAATTTATGACATATCTGTTTGTTTTTGAAAGAATAATAAATCTCATCTTTCAGGGTGCAAATATACAAAAACCTTTTATATCTGAACTATTTTTTATTAAAAATATTTATTTTTTACGTTTTATAAGTAGCTGTTGCTGATTTATTTTTATGACAATACCACCTTTGCAAAGATTATTCTCTGCAAAGATGGTATTTTACACAAATTATATATTACGTGTTTTATTTATTTTGCTTTTTTAAGTGGAGCGATGAACATTGTCATTCGTTTTCCTTCAAGTTTTGGCATTTGTTCAACTTTTCCAAATTCTTCTAAATCAACTGCTAAGCGAAGTAAAAGCTCCTGTCCTTGGTCTTTATAAACTATCGAACGTCCTTTAAAAAATACATAAGCTTTGAGTTTCGCTCCGTCTTTTAAGAATTTTTCACCGTGACGTTTTTTGAATTGGTAGTCATGATCATCGGTCTGAGGTCCAAAACGTATTTCTTTGATTTCTACCTTAGTTGCTTTCGCTTTAAGTTCCTTGGTACGTTTCTTTTGTTCATAAAGAAACTTTTTGTAATCAATAATTTTACATACAGGTGGTTCAGCATTGGGTGATATTTCTACCAAATCCAATTCCATTTCTTCTGCAAGTCGCAGAGCTTCTTTGGTCGGATACACGCCCATTTCGACGTTATCGCCCACCAAACGCACTTCGGGTACGCGAATATCGCGATTTATCCGATGAGAAGATTTATCTTCTTTTGCGTCTTTGTTGTTGTTTGTTACTTTACTAATGGCTTTATATTTTTTAATTATACATTATTTTTAAAGCTTTTTATAGCTTCATTTACTTCATTATTAACAAGTTGTGCAAAATCTTCAACGGACAAAGTTCCCAGATTTTCACCTCCGTGTTTGCGAACAGAAATCATTCCATTTTTCTCTTCCTCCTCTCCTACTACCAGTATATAAGGGATTTTTTTGGTTTCTGCTTCGCGAATTTTCTTACCAATTGTCTCGTTACGATTATCTATCAGGGTGCGAATATCGGAATTTTCTAACAAATGTAAAACTTTTTGAGCATATTTTTCATATTTTTCACTAATAGAAAGGATTATTGCCTGTTCAGGTATCAACCAAAGTGGGAAATTCCCTGCTGTATGCTCCAACAAAATAGCCACAAAACGCTCCATACTTCCGAATGGTGCTCGGTGAATCATCACTGGTCTATGAAGTTCATTATCAGAACCTTTGTACCACAAATCAAAACGCTCTGGCAAGTTGTAATCCACTTGGATAGTTCCCAATTGCCAACTTCTACCCAAAGCATCTTTTACCATAAAATCCAGTTTTGGCCCATAGAAAGCCGCTTCACCGGTTTCGATGACATAGTTCAAGCCTTTTTCTTTGGCAGCATTGATAATCGCGTTTTCTGCTTTTTCCCAATTTTCGTTACTTCCGATGTATTTCGAAGGATTTTCAGGGTCACGGAGCGACACTTGAGCTGTAAAGTTTTCAAAACCAAGTGATCCAAATACATAAAGTACCAAATCAATTACATTTTTGAACTCAGCATCCAATTGCTCTGGCGTACAGAATATGTGAGCATCATCTTGTGTAAAACAACGAACACGTGTAAGTCCGTGAAGTTCACCACTTTGCTCATATCTATAAACCGTTCCGAACTCTGCAAATCGTTTTGGTAAATCCTTGTAACTCCACGGACGCGAATTGTAAATCTCGCAATGATGCGGACAATTCATCGGTTTTAACAAATATTCCTCTCCTTCATTAGGAGTAGCAATTGGCTGGAAGCTATCTTTTCCATATTTCTCCCAATGCCCCGAAGTTACGTACAAATCTTTATGCCCGATATGTGGCGAAACCACCTGTTCATACCCTGCTTGTTTTTGTGCTTTTCGTAAAAATTGTTTCAAACGCTCACGCAAAGCAGCTCCTTTGGGTAACCACAACGGCAATCCTTGTCCTACTTTATTTGAAAATGTAAATAACTCTAATTCTTTACCTAACTTTCTGTGGTCACGCTTTTTAGCTTCTTCCAAAAGAGTTAAATACTCTGTTAAATCTTTTTGTTTTGGGAACGAAATTCCATACACACGTGTGAGCTGAGGCTTGTTTTCATCGCCACGCCAATACGCTCCTGCAATACTTAATAACTTAACTGCTTTTATAAAACCTGTATTTGGCAAATGTCCGCCACGGCAAAGGTCTGTAAAAGTGCTATGGTCGCAAAATGTTATTTCTCCATCTTGCAGATTTTCAATAAGTTCTGTTTTAAATTCGTTTTTCCCTTTGTAATAAGAAAGAGCATCAGCTTTGGATACTTCACGAAGTTTAAATTCGTATTTTCCGCGAGCTATTTCGAGCATTTTTTTCTCAATTTCGGGAAAATCTTTTTCAGAAATAGCATTTCCGTTGAAATCAATATCGTAATAAAATCCGTTATTTATTGCAGGACCAATAGTTAGTTTTACATTAGGATACATCTCTTCAATGGCTTGTGCCAAAATGTGAGCGGAAGAATGCCAGAAGGCTTTTTTTCCTTCCTCATCATTCCAAGTGTACAAAATCAAACTACCATCGATGGTCAAGGGCGTTGAAGTTTCAATAATCTTTCCATTGAAACTGGCAGAAAGTACATTACGCGCCAATCCTTCACTAATACTTTGAGCTACTTGCATTGGAGTTGTACCCTTATCGTAATTCTTTACCGAACCATCTGGTAATGTAATTTGTATCATTTTTTTCTTTTTTGTTGAAGTGGCAAATTTAGTTTTTTTTTTTCTTTTTATCAAGATGAAAATTAAAAATAATAAATAATTATTTCAATTTTTATTTAAATAATTAAAAATCAATATTTTAATTTTACAAAAAACATTTTATTCAGAGAAAAAAATCAAATTTATTCTTGTTCTTTTTCAAACAATTCTCGGATATTTCCATACGAATTTTGTAAAATTTTAGCGATTTTCTCAGGTTTTTTCCACTTTACTTTTTCTATATCTTCTTCAATTTGTGGTATAAATTTCGCTTTAGTCGTTGAATACATATTAAACCAATGAGTTTCTTTGAGTTGATACTTCCCATCTCGATGAAAAATATGATATGTTATTGCTCGAAAATTAAGCAAAATTAGGTCTTTTATACCTGTTTCTTCTTTAACTTCACGCAAAGCACACTGACTAAGTGTTTCTCCTTTGTCCAATTTTCCTTTGGGCAAATCCCATTTTCCTTTGCGTTTTATGAACAAAATTTGTTTTTTTTCATTAGTAACAATTCCACCAGCAGCTCGAACTAATTTTATTTTTTTAACAAATTTATTCAAAAGTTTCTTTTCTTTTGGGTGATACAATACGATTTTATCAACATCTTTTTTATCAAGTTCTGTCATTATTTTATCTATCGACATATCTTCGAGCAAAAAATATTTGACGCTGTCCAAATAATCTTGTACATTTGTCAAAATTATCACCTTATCATTAACAAAAATTTTATACATTATATTTTTATGATTTTAGAAAATAATACCGCCAAAAAAGTGGCTGAGTTGCTGCTGCAAATTAACGCAATAAAATTGAATTCTGAAAATCCTTTTACGTGGGCATCGGGTTGGAGGTCTCCTATTTATTGTGATAACCGAATTATTTTATCATATCCTACTGTAAGAGAGCAAATTGCAGAAAATATGGCTCAACAAATAAAAAGGCTTTATGGTATTCCTGACCTTATTGCAGGAGTTGCCACAGGAGCTATCGGGATAGGTCTTTTAGTTGCCGAAAAGCTAAAACTTCCTTTTATATATGTTCGCCCTGAACCCAAAAAACACGGAAGACAAAATCAAATAGAAGGTAAAGCCGAAAAAGGACAAAAAGTGGTTGTTATTGAAGACCTTATCAGTACAGGAATGAGTAGCTTAAACGCTATTAGCGCTCTGAAAAACAACAACTTACATGTACTTGGTATGCTTGCTATTTTCTCTTACGGGTTTGATACAGCAATACAAAATTTTGCCAAAGAAAATGTAACAATTCACTCCCTTAGCGACTACGAACATTTGCTCGAAAAAGCCATCGAAATAAAATATATTTCAGAAAATGAGTTAGAAACCTTAAAAAAATGGCGCACACAGCCCGAAAAATGGAATCAGTTATGAAATTAGAAAGCAAACCTACCTCTGTGGCTCAAACTAGCCAATTTATTTTTGAAAAAATGGAAAATCTTGCCAATTTTGAAGTTCTAATGCCTGATAATTTACAAAAATTTGTTGTATTAGATGAAAAATCATTTGTTTTTGCTTTAAAAGGAATGCCAGAAATTCATCTTGAAAAAAAAGAAAGCACACCATATAGTCGGTTAGTATATGGAGCAAAAGAAGGAAAAATACCTTTCGGATTAATACTTTTACTTCAATCAATATCGGAAAAGGAAGTTGAAATACAATTCGTTTTTGAAAGTAATTTGAATCCAATGATGGCAATGATGGTAAAAGCCCCTGTAAGCAAACTTATTGAAACAATGGCAGAAAAGCTAAAAAATATACCTTTTTAAAAGTATTATTTAGACTATTTTTTTATTAACATACATCAATATTTTCTATTGATTTTTATTATATCTTTGTCGCAATATAAAATTAACAAAAATAAATCCTATCATTATGTCTTTAAAGAAAGAATATGACAATGGTGAATTGACTATTGTTTGGCAACCCGATAAATGCACACATGCAGGAGTTTGCGTTCGTACATTACCGAATGTATATAAACCCAAAGAAAAACCTTGGATAAATCCTGAAAATGCAACAATTGAAGAATTAAAAAATCAAATAGATAAATGTCCATCAGGGGCTCTTTCATACCGAATGAATACATCTATTGAAATTACTCATACAGACCGAGAACAAAATGGTATTTTTCAGGCCTTTGAGAAAGGAATCGCTATGGGAGAAATAACGTATGCATGGTCAGGGAAAAATACATTTATAGTCACTCATACGGGAGTGCGTCCTGAGTTTGAAGGCAAAGGAATTGCTAAAAAAATGTTTCTAGAAGTTATCCGATATGCTCGTGAAAATCAGAAAAAAATCGTTCCTCTTTGTCCTTTTGCCAAAGTTATGTTTGAACGATATGATGAATTTCGAGATGTTTTAAAATAACGTATTCCTTTTTATAAATTTAATTTTATACATTTTAATTTTTTTTAGCAAGAAATTTTCTGATTTCTTGCTTTTTTATTTATAACAAATTTGATTCTTAACCTATATCAATTTTTAAAAAAATATTTGAAATTGTATCTTTGTACTATAATAATGAATAAAAAAACATAAAGCTACACGATAAAAACTTCTTAACCTATATCAATTTTTTTTATTTATAGTTGTTGTAACTTTGTGTTATAAATTAAAATCATAACAAGATGAACAAATATGTAATTCTAAACGTAACTGAAAACACAAAAAATGTTAGTGAAGTAGCTAAACAACACCCTGCTATTGAGTTTGAAACAATAAACAATATAGAACAAGCTATTGAAAAGCTACATAATTTATCTGCAAATGTTATCTTTATTGATGAATCTATTTCAGAAGAAGATACTGAAAAGATCCAAAAAATAGGAACACTTTTGCACCCCGATGTAACTATCCGTTTGGTCGATTTTAATAATCAAAACGAATATGACCAATTGGTTGTAACACTTCGTAAGGAATATTTTAAACAAAAAATGACTCGATATACTTTTGAAGACAACCCAAATTTGAATAATCCGTTTTTGAATTTGGATAAAACCAACATTTTTAATTAAGAAATTGAATCTTAAAAAAAGAATAAAATTATAAATAAATATAAACCAATAAAAAAAATTAGTAATGAGTACAAAAAATGTAGAAAAAATCGTTAGCCCTGGTGTGCCCCACTTTGTAGGAGATGGGTTCAGAGTACATAATTTTATACCAGGAATATACCCAATGGAGCGAACAGACCCTTTTATTATGATGGATTATAATTCTCCTTATGTATTTCCTCCAAGTGAAATACCCAAAGGCGTTGATGTTCATCCACACAAAGGATTTGAAACGGTAACTATTGCCTACCAAGGGAAAGTAGAACACGGAGATAGTTCAGGTGGTGGTGGAGTTATTGAACAAGGAGATGTGCAATGGATGACCGCTGGAAATGGTGTGTTACACAAAGAATTTCACGAAAAAGAATGGAGTAAAACAGGTGGAACTTTCCAAATGATGCAATTATGGGTTAATTTACCTGCAAAATACAAATCGACTCCCGCTAAATACCAAGCTATAAGGAATAGTAACATTCCAAAAGTATCTATTGAGAACGGAAATGGTAGTGTAGAAGTTATCGCAGGCGATTTCAACGGCACAAAAGGTGTTGCTTCAACCTTTACCCCTATCAATATGTATAATGTTAATTTGAAAAACGAAACAAAAACAACTATTCAGTTTCCAAAGCATTATACAACATCATTGATAGTTATTAGTGGAAGTGTACAAGTGAATAATCAGCATGATGTTGCTAATGACCACTTTGTTTTATTCAAAAATGATGGTGAAGAAATAACCTTACAAGCAACTTCCGATACTAAAATTCTGATGCTTAGTAGTGAACCTATTGGAGAGCCTATTGCTGCTTATGGTCCATTTGTGATGAACACCCGAGAAGAACTTGTACAAGCCTTTAAAGACTTTAATGAAGGTAAATTTGGGAATTTAAACTAACTAATTAGTAATTAACACAAACTAAAAAGTTCCGTAAAGTATATTTACGGAACTTTTTTTATTATAAAAAATGATAAAAACTTTCAACAACCTTATGAAAAAAATAGTCAAAAAAATAAAAACTATATACAAAAAAGAAAAAACCACCTAAAATAATATAAAAACCACAAATTATCAAGCAAAAAGAATATGAAAAGTAATAAAATCTATCTTTTACCTACTGAAAATAATATCCAAAAAAATAAAAATAATATATTCCTTAATAAAATTTATATCAAAAAATAAAAAATTTGATTTATACCTAATGATTTTTATTTCAATTATAAAAAAATGTTTTATTGGCTATAAAAAAAGATTAAATAAAATAATTTAGTGTTTTTAATTTATTGAGCAAACTCAGACATTTTAGCAAATTCAGAAAGCGTAGTTTCGTGTATATAATAATTACCAAAACAATTATCCGATTCTATATATTTTGCATTGATTTTTGTTTCCTTAACAAGTTTATCATCAAGCATATTCTTAATTATTATCCAACCTGCTTGTCTTTCTATAATAATCGTTTCATTGGTACGAACCGAATCCTTATAAAGCAGACTTCCTTCTGTAATAAGATTTCTTTTAATCGTTGCTGCTCGAATCGTTTTTCCGTTTTCAAGCTGAAAAATTTTCATTTCTTGATCATCATCAATGGTATATTCGTAAACACGTTGTCCTTTTTCATTATATATTTGGCAAGAGTAAGCACCATCTTCCAGTAGTGTTTTAGAATATCTCAATATTTTTTGGTCATCATAATTTTTCTGCTCAATAAGCGTCCCTTCCCTATATGAAGTATAAGCATCATTTTTTTCTAAGTCGGCGTAATAAATACCTTGATAAGGCATACCATCATTATATGAAAGAGCCGATTTTACTTGTCCTTTAGGAGTATAAAAAGTAATTTTGCTGGGTAATTCGTCTAAATTATATTCCAATTTACTTTTTTCTTTTTTATTTTTATAATAATGAATTGTAGTTACATAATTTCCCAATTTGTATTCAGTTTTTGAAGTTAAAATTCCTTCTTCGTTAAGAGTATATTCTGAACCTTCGTACGGAAATTCTATTCCATCTTCATCTGCTTTATATGTTAATTCACCTATTTTTTTCCCTTTTTCATTATAAAAAATAGTTGTTTTAGACATATCTTTTTTAGAAAATATTTTTCCATTCGGATAATAACTTTCCTCCGAAATGGCTTCTCCTTTGTCATTCCATCTAGTAATACTTTTCACTCGCATTGGTTTGTAATAATACGAAACTTCCATACCACGAGGTTCATAAGTATCTGTATATGTAAGTGTTCCTATTAGTTTTCCTTTTATATCGTAATAATCTATTTTTTTAACAGATAAATCAGCTTCTTCTATTTGTTCAACGCGTATTTTGTTAATATCCTGATCATAAATTATTTGTTTATAAGAACCATCTTTTTTTCTTAAATTTACCTGATTATAAGGAAAATAATCATCTGCATACAAAAGACTTTTACTTTCAACGCCTTCTCCATCGTGTTTTTCTTCATAGGTAAGACGACCTTTTTCGTCATATCCTTTGGCTTGAATACTTTTTCCGTCTTGTACCTCTCCGGTTACTTCTATTTTTCCATTTTCGTAGTAAAACGTATATTTCCCAATAAAATCGGTAATACTTTCTACTTCCAACGTTTGTGAATATCCTTCCATTTGAAGTTGTCCATTAAGATAAAAATCTTTTATATGATAAATACCTTCTTTTTCGGTAACTTCTCGGTATAATTCAGCCTCTTCCTTAGATACAGGATTTCCGTTAGAATCAATATAAATACGCTCTTGGGCATAAAAAAATGCTGAAAATAGCATAGCAGTCAAAATAACGATTTTTTTAATCATTGGTATATAAATTTGATAAGGCAAAAATACGATTTTTAACTCAATTTAAAAATTTCTACACTAAATTTATTTTCTTTTACTCTATTTTTTATATGTATTGATAATAATATCAAAATATGTAGTATCGTAAGTGCCTTTCATTGAGTAAAATATTTCTTTTCGTTGCAAAGGATTGACAGGTAGTTCAATGAGTTTCAAATCAGTATCAAGCATTTGTGCTGTTTGTTCATCACAATACTTTTTAGCTTCATCAAATTTTTCTTGATTTACAGCTGTGATAAATTTCTGTGTTACAACCTCTGGCGTATTATCTTTATTACCACAAGAAGCTATAATAATACCAAATAAAATAACAAATAGTTTTTTCATTGTTCTAAATAAATTTTCATTAACTGCGCAAAGATAACTATTTTTTTTAATTTTCATAATTTCTTTGAAAAATATTTTTATTTTTGCATTTACTCAAAGATCATTGAAAATGATATTAAAAAACATACATCACATAGCTATAATTTGTTCAAATTATGAAATATCTAAATCATTTTACATCAATGTTTTAGGAATGAAAATTATACGCGAAGTATATCGAAAAGAACGTAATTCGTACAAGTTAGATTTAACTTTAAATGGCAATTATATTATTGAACTTTTTTCATTTCCAGATTCACCACAACGTCTTTCTTATCCTGAGGCTTGTGGACTTAGACATTTAGCCTTTTCTGTTGAAAACATCGAAATTTTCTGTCAAAAACTATCTGAACAAAATATTCATTTTGAACCTATTAGAATAGATGAATTCACTCAAAAAAAATTCACTTTCTTTACTGATCCTGACAACTTACCTATTGAGTTATACGAAGAATAATTTACTGACTACAAATATTTTATACTTAAAGAAATATAATTATTAAATCTATTCGATACCTGAAATCTGTCATTTTGTCAGTTGCTTTATAATTGGAATACAAATTGATAATTCTTCTACAAATAACAATCTAATAAAGAAGAATATGAATTTTAATAATTATACCATTAAATCACAAGAGGCTATTCAAAGAGCCCAACAAATCGCCCAAAGTTTGGGACATCAAGATTTGCAAATTGAACACATTTTCAAAGGAATAGAAGAGGTTGATAACAATGTACTTCCATTTCTCTTGAAAAAACTGAATGTGAACGTAGGCACATTAACTCAAAACCTACAAAAAGCATTGGATTCATATCCGAAAGTGAGCGGAGGCAGTATGTCGCTCTCTCGTGAAAGTGCCGAAATGCTCAACGAAGCCAGTAATATTGCCAAAAAAATGAATGATGAATATGTTTCTATCGAACATTTGTTGTTGGCTATTTTAAAAACAAAAAATAAAGTATCGCAATCGCTGAAAGACCAAGGAGTTACCGAAAAAGAATTGGAGAAAGCCATTAGCGAACTGCGTAAGGGTGAACGGGTTACGTCTGCTTCTGCCGAAGAAACGTACAATTCGCTGAACAAATACGCCAAAAATCTAAATCAATTAGCCGATAGCGGGAAACTCGACCCCGTAATTGGACGTGATGAAGAAATTCGGCGTGTGTTGCAAATTCTTTCGCGAAGAACCAAAAACAACCCGATGTTAGTCGGAGAACCAGGTGTAGGAAAAACCGCCATCGCAGAAGGATTAGCACATCGCATTGTACAAGGAGATGTTCCTGAAAATCTGAAAGATAAGGTTATTTTCTCTTTAGATATGGGAGCTTTGATTGCAGGGGCGAAATACAAAGGAGAATTTGAAGAAAGGCTCAAATCGGTTGTGAAAGAAGTAACAACTTCTGATGGAAATATTATCCTCTTTATCGACGAAATCCACACTTTGGTAGGTGCTGGTGGAGGCGAAGGGGCGATGGATGCAGCCAATATTTTGAAACCTGCATTGGCTCGTGGCGAACTCAGAGCTATCGGTGCAACAACTTTGGACGAATACCAAAAATATTTCGAAAAAGACAAAGCCTTAGAGCGTCGTTTTCAGAAAGTTATGGTAGAAGAACCCGATACAGAAAGTGCGATTTCTATCCTTCGGGGAATTAAAGAAAAATACGAAACGCATCATAAAGTTCGTATCAAAGACGAAGCTATCATCGCTGCCGTAGAACTTTCTGAGCGATATATTACCAATCGTTTTTTGCCCGACAAAGCGATTGACCTGATGGACGAGGCGGCTTCAAAATTGCGTATGGAAATCAACTCCAAACCCGAAGAATTGGACGTGCTTGACCGAAAAATTATGCAGTTAGAAATTGAAATTGAAGCGATTAAACGTGAAAATGATACAGAAAAACTCAAAACACTTAATGCTGATTTGGCAAATTTCAAAGAGGAACGCAACCATATTTTTGCACAATGGCAAAGTGAAAAAACCTTAGTTGATGAAGTGCAAAAAGCGAAAACCAATATTGAAAATTACAAATTGGAAGCCGAAAAAGCCGAACGTGAGGGCAATTACGGAAAAGTAGCTGAGCTTCGTTATGGAAAAATAAAAGAAGAGCAGGACAAACTCGAAAATTTACAAAAAGAGTTGGATAACCAAAAGGATAAAGCACTTGTTAAAGAAGAAGTTACACGTGAAGACATTGCCGAAGTTATCGCTAAATGGACAGGCATACCCGTTACCAAAATGATGCAAGGCGAACGTGAAAAACTACTTCATTTGGAAGAAGAATTACACAAACGAGTGGTTGGACAAGAAGAGGCTATCGAAGCCGTTTCCGATGCGATTCGTCGAAGCCGTGCAGGATTACAAGACGCTAAAAAACCAATAGGTTCATTCCTTTTCTTGGGAACTACGGGGGTCGGAAAAACCGAACTTGCCAAAGCCCTCGCTGAATATCTGTTCGATGATGAAAATGCGATGACTCGAATCGATATGAGTGAATATCAGGAAAGACATTCGGTAAGCCGATTGGTAGGGGCTCCTCCAGGGTATGTAGGGTATGACGAAGGCGGACAACTTACAGAAGCCGTGCGAAGAAGACCCTATTCGGTAGTGTTATTGGACGAAATTGAAAAAGCACACCCCGATACGTTTAACATCTTGTTGCAAGTATTAGATGAGGGGCGACTAACTGACAACAAAGGACGTACCGCCGATTTCAAAAATACGATTATCATTATGACCTCTAATATTGGTAGTCATTTGATTCAAGAAAGCTTTGAAAAACATAGCAAGGACATCGAAAAAGCAACCGAATCAGCCAAAGATGCTGTTTTGCAGTTACTTAAACAAACCGTACGACCTGAATTTATCAACCGAATTGACGATATTGTAATGTTTACGCCACTTTCAAAAGCAAATGTAAAAGAAATTGTACAGTTACAATTCCGAAATATTGTCAAATTGGTAGCTCGTGAAAATATCATTTTGGACGCCACGCCTGAGGCAATAGCTTACTTGACTGAAAAAGGATACGACCCTGAGTTTGGAGCAAGACCCGTGAAACGTGTATTACAAAAAGAATTGTTAAACCGCCTTTCAAAAGAGATTTTGCAAGGAAACATCACTACGAACAGCGTTATTTTAGTTGATGCTTTCGAAAATAAATTAGTTTTCAGAAATAGTTAATACAATTTATTAGCTTATACATCATAAAGAGGTTGTATGAAACAACCTCTTTATTTTATTTCTCTATGTTATCTATCAGTCTATATTTTCTATATTACAAATTTCACTATCTCAAATAAAATCTTTATTTTTGTCCCTTGTAAAATTTGACAGATAAATACAGAAGATAAAAATGGCAAATCAAGAAGAATTATTCAAGCAAGTTATTTCACACGCCAAAGAATATGGCTATATTTTCCAATCAAGTGAAATTTATGACGGACTTAGTGCCGTGTATGACTACGCTCAAAACGGAGTTGAGTTAAAGAAAAATATCCGTGAATATTGGTGGAAAGCGATGGTGCAAATGCACGAAAATATTGTCGGGATTGATGCGGCAATTTTTATGCACCCAACCACGTGGAAAGCCTCTGGTCACGTTGATGCCTTTAACGACCCGCTTATCGATAACAAAGATTCTAAAAAACGCTATCGTGCCGATGTGCTGGTAGAAGATTATGTCGCTAAAATTGAAGATAAAATCGAAAAAGAGGTAGCCAAAGCTGCCAAACGTTTCGGCGAATCATTTGATAGAGAGCAATTTGTAACAACCAATGCTTGGGTAATTGAGTACAAAGAAAAAGCCGATACCATCTTAAAACGATTAGCAAAATCACTTGAAAATGAAGATTTAGCCGATGTAAAAGCGTTGATTGAAGAGTTAGAAATCGTTTGTCCAATTTCAGGAAGTAAAAACTGGACAGAGGTAAAGCAATTCAACTTAATGTTCGGTACAAAACTCGGTGCAACTGCCGATACTGCAATGGATTTGTACCTTCGTCCTGAAACTGCTCAGGGAATTTTTGTCAATTTTTCAAATGTTCAAAAAACAGGTCGTATGAAAATCCCATTTGGAATTGCTCAAACAGGAAAAGCATTTCGAAATGAGATAGTTGCACGTCAATTTATCTTCCGTATGCGTGAGTTTGAACAAATGGAAATGCAGTTTTTTATCAAACCTGGAACACAACAAGAGTGGTATGATTATTGGAAAGAAACCCGTCTGAATTGGCATTTATCATTAGGCTTAGGCAAAGAAAATTATCGCTTCCACGACCACGAAAAATTGGCTCATTATGCTGATGCAGCCTGTGATATTGAGTTTAAATTCCCGTTCGGATTCAAAGAATTGGAAGGAATTCACTCACGAACCGATTTTGATTTGAGCAATCACGAAAAATATTCAGGTAAAAAATTACAATATTTTGACCCAGACGAAAATAAAAGTTATGTACCTTATGTATTGGAAACTTCCGTAGGGCTTGACCGTTTGTTCTTGGCGGTATTCTCCAATGCGTTGCAAGAAGAAACGTTGGAAGGTGGCGAAACCCGAACCGTATTGCGTTTGCCATTTGTGTTAGCTCCAACCAAAGTAGCGATTTTACCTTTATTGAAAAAAGATGGATTACCAGAGATAGCTCGTGAGATTTTTGATGATTTGAAATATGATTTCAATGTAGCATACGACGAAAAAGATGCGGTAGGACGACGTTATCGTCGTCAAGATGCAGCAGGAACGCCTTTCTGTGTAACGGTCGACCATCAAACCAAAGAAGACAACACGGTTACTATCCGACATAGAGATACAATGGAGCAAATGCGTGTCAAAATAGACGAATTACGTGACATTATCTTCAAAGAAGTGGATATGAATCAGTGGTTACGAAAATTAAATTAAAAAATAATAACTTCTAAAAATATATAAATATGAAAGCATACGTTTTCCCTGGACAAGGAGCACAGTTTGTTGGAATGGGCAATGATTTATATGAAAATCATTCAATTGCTAAACAACTTTTCAAACAAGCTAACCAAATTTTAGGATTTTCGATAACAGATATTATGTTTGGCGGAACGGAAGAAGATTTAAAACAAACCAAAGTAACACAACCCGCCATTTTTTTGCATTCAGTTATCTTACGTGAAGTTTTAGGAAATAATTTTCAACCTGATATGGTTGCTGGGCATTCTCTCGGAGAACTTTCAGCATTAGTAGCAAGTGGTGTTTTATCTCTTGAAGATGGACTTACATTGGTTTCAAAACGAGCTTTGGCTATGCAAAAAGCCTGTGAACTTAGGTCTGGAACAATGGCTGCCGTATTAGGTTTAGAAGATAATAAAGTAGAAGAAATTTGCACAACAATACAAGGAATTGTAACACCTGCCAATTATAATTGCCCTGGACAATTAGTTATTTCTGGTGAAGTAGAAAGTGTTAATTTGGCTTGCGAAGCAATGAAACAAGCGGGAGCAAAACGAGCTTTGGTTTTACCTGTAAGAGGCGCTTTTCACTCTGAACTAATGAGTCCCGCACGAGAAGAATTAGCTATTGCCATAGAAGAAACTGATTTTAAAAAACCTATTTGCCCTATTTATCAGAATGTTACAACGGTAGCAGTTACTGACCCTATCCAAATTAAGAAAAATCTTATTGCTCAATTAACCGCTCCTGTCAAATGGACACAAAGTATTGAAAATATGATCAAAGATGGAGCAACAACCTTTATAGAAGTAGGTCCAGGTAAAGTTTTACAAGGATTGATTAAAAAAATCAATAAAGATGTTGAAGCATTTTCAGCAGAAGTATAAATATTTCAATTTTTCAAGAATATAAAATATAATTCAGTTTTTACTCGTTTTAATTAAAAAAGGTATCCTGTATGGATACCTTTTTTTAATTAAATTTTTTGTTTAGCTTATGGAGCTACTACATTTCCTTTTATACGTAGAGCAACTGTTGGAGTTTCTGTAGCATTTGAGGTAATTGTTATCGTTTTTCTGATAGCTCCCAAGTTAGCTGTATTGTATTTTACTTCGATTTTTCCTTTTGCCCCAGGAGCAATAGGTTCTTTTGGCCAAGAAGGAACCGTGCAACCACATGTAGAAATAGCCGACGAAATAACAAGAGGTGCTTTGCCTGTGTTAGTAAATTCAAACACACGTACACCGTCGTCTCCTTGTTTTACGGTTCCATAATCAATTTCTTCTGTTACGAATTTGATTTCTGCTTTTTTCTCTTGTGCTTGTGCAACAAAACCTAATGTTGCTACAAATAAGAAAACTAAAATTTTTTTCATTTCTTAAAAATTTAATTTGATAAACTAGTTATGTTTTGAAAATATTAAAACAATTTATGTTTTATTTCACGAGGCAAAGGTATGATAGATTTTTTTAATAACAAAAATATTTTTCATAAAATTACACTCTATTGAATTATCACAAAAATTATGCCAAAAACCCTTACAATGTCATATATTCTGAAATAATTCATTTTGTAAAAAAATAAAATGTTATCTTTATAATTTTCAATTCTCAGATTTTTATGTACTTTTGCACAAAAAATATAGTTTACTTTGTTATTCTTTCAATTCATGAAAAATTCTACACCTCTCTTGTCTACTTCTTGCTCGTTTAATAATTTTTCAACGAAAAAGTATTCTTTATATTTGCTCATAGCTCCGTTGTTTATTATTATTGGAATTATTTTATTCCTACATAATAAAGAAGCTTTAAATGCATATTCATATGCATCGATACAGAAAGATTATTTCTTTTTTATCAATTCAAAATTATCACAATTACCTAATTTACAACATAATTTAACCCAACTTGGTGATGCTCTAATTATCTTATCGTTAATGACTATTTTTATTATATATATTCCAAAAATATGGGAGGCTTTGCTCTCAGCTTCTTTACTATCTCTTTTATTTTCAAGAAGTTTGAAAGAATTTTTTGATATACCAAGACCTGCTACCATATATGATAATGATACATTTTCTATAATAGGCAAAACAGCAGTTGGTTTTTCAAGTTTTCCTTCAGGACATTCAATTACAATTTTTACAACACTTACTATCTTATTATTTGCTTTCATGCCTAAATCTTTGATTAAAAGAATTTTATGGATATTTTTCATCATTGGTTTGGGATTGATTTTAGCTTTCACTCGTGTGGGAGTTGGAGCACATCACCCATTGGACGTCGTTATGGGAAGCGCTATTGGGTACATAGCAGGAGTCTTAGGGATTATTATTGCTCAAAAATATACCATTTGGAGTTGGATTACCAACAAAAAATACTATCCGTTTTTTATTTTATTATTCTTGATTTGCGTTATTATCTTGATAATCAAAATATTAAACGAACCTCTAATTATTTATTATATTTCCTTGTCAAATCTAATTATTTCATTATATCTAATTACAAAAATTTATGTTAAAGAAATTAAAAAATAATCTATCACTTATTCAATTTGCTCTTATTATAAGCATTTTGAATTTTGTTTTTTTTCATTACGGATTTTTCAATTTCGTATTTCAAAATATTGATTACAAGAGTTTTAACGGATTTTTGCTTGTTATCAGTCTATTTATACTGATGATTATAGCTAATTTTTTTGCCTTTTATTTAATATTATTTTTATTGCGTAAGGGAGGAAAATTTCTACTTGCTATTTCCTTCATTATCAGTGCTATTGCTGTATATTTTGTCAATACATACAACATTATTGTTGATGAAAGTATGATTGGTAACGTACTGAATACCAACTATGAAGAATCAAGTAGTTTCTTCTCTTGGAAATTGATTCTTTACATTATTTTTTTAGGAATACTTCCAACTATTTATATTTTTAAAATCAAAATTATATATCCTTCTATAAAAATTTTTTTTAAAACTATTGGATTTACTTTACTGGGAATCATCGCTTTAGTGGCAATAAACGCAAAAAATATCCTTTGGATTGACAACAATTCGAAATACTTAGGTGGATTGGCTATGCCTTGGGCATATTCGGTAAATACATCGCTTTACTATATTCACAAAGCTCAAGAAAATCGTCAAGAAATTCTACTACCAGATGCCACAATAAAAAATAACGAAAAATCAGTAGTGGTTTTAGTTATTGGCGAATCGGCTCGAAGCCAGAATTTTTCGCTCTATGGTTATGAAAAAAACACAAATCCTTTGCTTTCTAAAACAGAAAATATATTTCATTTCAAAACAAATTCGTGTGCTACTTATACTACCGCCGCAGTAAAATGTATTTTAGAACACCAAAATACAGGTGATTTATACGAAATTTTGCCCAATTATCTCAATCGAAATGGCGTAGATGTAGTTTGGCGAACTACCAATTCGGGAGAACCACCTATTCACATTGAAAAATATCAAACTGGTAGTCAATTACGAGAACACTGCCAAGATGAAAGATGCCATTATGATGAAGTGCTTTTAAACGGATTAAAAGAACAAATTTTAGAAAGTGATAAAGATAAAATTTTAATTATTCTTCACACTTCTACTAGCCATGGACCTACATATAGTAAAAAGTATCCTTCTGATTTTGAAATATTTAAACCCGTTTGTAATAGCGTAGAATTAGGAGACTGTACACAAAAAGAACTTATCAATGCATACGACAATACCATTGTTTATACAGATTATATTTTGCATAAAATTATTGAAAATTTAAAAGAATTAAAAGATTACAAAAGTACGATGCTGTATATTTCAGATCATGGAGAATCATTGGGAGAAAAAAGCCTCTATATGCACGGACTTCCGATGAGTATTGCTCCAAAAGAACAGTATGAAGTACCATTTATCGTTTGGTTGCCTGAAGGAATAAAACAGATAAAATCACTAAAAGAAGTTTCACAACATCATGTATTTCATAGTGTTTTGAATTTTTTGTCTATTGATAGTCCTATTTACAATGAAGAATTGAGTATTTTTAAAGAAAATGACTAATTTTTTTTATTTTTTATTGATATCAATCTATAAAGTAAAATTATTATAATTCAGTTCTTACTTTTTCATTGGTTTCAGCTATCAAAAATATTTTTTTTGATGTAATCAAACGTTTATTTATTTGTATATCCGTAATCAC
>NZ_BPMA01000022.1 GCF_026005215.1 Capnocytophaga catalasegens
TTGAAATGGGTGCATATTGTTATCAGTAATGCCAAGCGGAATTTATTATGTAACTATCACAAAATCAAACGGAAGTATTTACAATTATACTTAGACGAATTTGTTTACAAGCTCAATCGTCGTTACTTTGCAGAGCATTTATTTGACAGATTGGTTTTAGCCAATATTACAGCTTATGAGTGATTACGGATATACAATAATTTTTTAAAAACTTCCGAGCTTTCACTTTGTTTTCTCAAAAGAACATCTAATGCTTTTTTCTGCTCTTTGTTTAGTTGAGCATACGCATTTTTTAGTTTTTTTATTTGCTCTGGTGAATTTTCCGTTTTTAATTTTTCTTCTATTATTTTCCTTTCTTCATTGAATTTCTTAGTAATTTCGGCTTTTTCTTCTTCATACGTTTTATATTTGTCTAATAATTCTTTAAGTAGTTTTTCTTCCTGTTGTTGGCGTACATCTTCATTGTTTTTGTTTCCTAACGTTCGGATATTGTCGGCTTCTGTTACAAAAGCATCAAATTGTTGTGATGTAAGTTCGCCGTCTTTTTTCCGTTTTGTTAGTGAGGCTATTGTGTCTTCCCACCCTCTATCTATCATTTCTGATTTTTCTTTGAAATGAAAATCAATCAAGGCACGTTCTTTCTCGTAGCCTTCCGCCATTGTTTCTATATAGTCTTTTTGCGCTTTGAGTTCGTTATCTTTACGTAAGCGATTTAGTTCTGTTTCAGCTTTTGCGATTTCTTCTTGTCTATTTTTCGTTTTTTCAGCTTCTTTGCTTGAACTTCCTTTTTTATCTCCAAGATTTATGAAATCTTCATAGGCTTTTTTTGCACTTTCGTAGGCTTCTTGTCGTTTTTTTACTTCTTCACTTATTTGTACATCGGTTAGTCCGTCTTTTTCTGTTGTGTTTCTGATGTCTTCAAGATGCTTTTTTGCTTCTTGCATTTTTTTAAACAAATCCTTTGAATTTTTCACGTATGAAGTTACGTGTTTTTCATCTGCTGTAATTTGTTTTTCTAAAATTGATGCTAAATAGCCGATGTTTCCTGTTGTAAATTTTTCATATTCTGATGTATTTATAAGCAAATTTTCTAACTGGCGCTTGTGTCCTGTCTGATTTGAATATACATTTTGGTCAGTAGCATTGTTTCTACGTTTTTGTAGTTCTCTGAGTTTTAACAATTCAGCTTTCTTTTCTTCTTGTGAAAGCCTATTGAAATTAGCCTCTGCTTGTTCTCTTTCTAAATATTGGATTCTCTTTTGATAGGCTTGTATTTTTGCTTGTTGTTTTTTAGCATCATCGCTTTGTTGCTTTGCCAAAAGAGCCGTTGCTGCACCAGCTCCCGATGTATATACGAGGTTTTCTGTCTGTTTTGCGTATTCTTGAGATTCTGTTTGTGCTTTTTCTAATGCTTGTTTTACTTCTTTAATTTTTTGTTTATTTTCTGCTATTTCTCTTGCGTGAGCGGACAAAGCTACTGCTTTATTAGCTTCTTCAATACCACGTAACATATCCATTTCTGTTTGGTATTTAGCAAACAAATCAGGGTATTTTTGAATTAAGGTATTGTAGGCTCTTGTGCGTAATTCACGAGCGTTGTTTTCGTCTTCAATTTTTTGTTTGATTTTGCCTTGTGATTCGTTAAATTCGCTAAGTGCTTTTTCGGCAGCGGTTGCCCGCGTTGCTAATTTGTAAAGCCCGTAAGCTAAGCCGGCAACGGCAGCAGCTACTAATACGTACGGATTTGCAAGTAACGTAGCATTGAGTGCGCGAGTAACATTTGTAAGCTGCATTTTTGCTATTGACAATATTTTCGTCCTTGCTACTGCAACCGCCTCTGAATTAGATAATGTTATATTTGCAGCCGATGCTAATTTTTTTTCAACAACAGCCTGAGCAAGTACCACTCTGTTTAGTTTTTGCACCGCACTAATACTCATTAAAACAGCTTTGTAAGTACCATAAGTAGCAATAAGTTCTGCTATTGTTTTTCCGATAGATTTATAGTTTTTAACTAATTCAGTAGTTGATGATATTGCTCTTGTAAAAACGCCTTCTCCTGATTTTCCTATATCGTTAAACATCTTGTAAATTTCAAGTTTTAATCCTGAAATCGCCCCTTTTACAGATTGACTTTGTTTTGCCATCAAATCGTTGAATTTTCCTCCTTCAGCACTCATCGTATAGAAGGCTTTTTCCACTTCTGTAAAGCCAATTTTCCCAGCAGATACCATTTCCTTAATTTCTGCTTCGGCTACATTTAAGTTTTTTGCCAATTCTCCAATGATAGGCACCCCAGCGGCCAAAAAGTCTTTCAGGTCTATTGAACTCAATACCCCTTTGTTTTTCACTTGCGAGTAGTTCAAAATCAATCGCTCCATCGAAACGCCTGTTGCTGATGCTACATCTCCCAATGCCTTTAAGGTTGGAATTACTTTTTCGGCACTTTCTCCAACCGAGAGGAGCATTCGCGTACTGGCTCCTATGTCTTTCAAATCAAAAGGAGTGTTCGAGGCAAACGCAACGACTTCGCTCATTAGTTTGTCGGCTTTGGCTTTACTTCCCAACATTGCATTAAAGGTAATTTCCAATTGCTGTACTTCTCCTCTCACTTTTACTAACTGATTGATAAACACACCCGCTGAACTGGTTGTAAAAACAAATGCCAAGTTCCGCGAAAGGTTATGATACACATTGTCAATGCGTTTCCCTTCATTAACCATCGTGTCACCAATGTTTCTAATTACACCTTTTGCCTGCTGAGCATCTCGCTGTAACGAACTATTATCAATCCCCAGCGAATACCAAATACTACCTAATGTATTATTCATTTTATTATGCTTTTAATCAGATTACAAAAATAAAAAAAACGTGCGATATATACACGTTTTTAGGTAAAATATTTTTACACTTGCCCTCTCATTATGTTTAAAAATTCAGACGGGCTTACGCTTTTCGATTTGATTTTCTTATCTTTCTTTTCTTTATAAGAATAAGAAGGTAAAACAGAGCTATACATTATAATATTTGCATAGCTAATATTGTTTAAAACATAATCGAAAGATAATTTATATTGTTTAGCAAAATTACCTACAAGTCCCCAAACGCTGTCGTTTCTTTCACCACTTCCGCCGTCTTGGTTGCTTTGGTCAGGTTCATCTCTATCAGGGAAGTGGTAAGCTGAAAAAAATCAGACAATTTCATAAATTTTAATAGCAAAAAAAATACATTCAATACTTCTTCAATGGGTGCATTATTTATTTTTTCTGCTAACAATTCTCCGTTACTTTTTTCTGAAACTATAACCTTTTGTTTTATTATTTTTTTGAAAAGAAATTCACGTTTTACTTCTTCAAAGATAGTCTCTTCTTTTTTTTCAAATTCTTTGTTTCCAAGTATAATACAAGCAAGCGCATATCCTACATTATGCAGTTTGTCCGAATGCAATAATAAAGATGCAACAGGTCGTTCTTGGTCTAATTCTTCTTTTGGAAATGCTGAAACATATTTGGAAAACTTGATTAACGTTCTGATTGTAGGAGGCGCTACATTGTATGTTTCTCCTTGTATTGTTATTTGTTTTTTTTCTTCAAGAATTGTTTCTGATACCCTCTCTTCTATATTCATAAGAAATTATATTTAAAAGTTAATTGCATATTTACAAAATGTTGATTTATGTTTTCTTCTGAAAAACTTTGTATCATTCTACTTAGTTTAAAATGATAATTATCCAAGGTTATGTTTTCTGCAAAAAGTTGACAAACTTGCTCTATTTCTCTACAACGTTTTATATCTTTTCTGTTTATTCCTGAGCTTTCTCTATCAGGAACATAAATATTGATATTTACTTTTCCTTCTTGGCTGAATGTATCAAAAATACCAGTCAAAAAGGAAACAATTACATCTTCTTTTTGGCTGTTAGCTGGGCGTAATCCTTCACGATACACGTCCCCTTTAATAAATCTTGAAATGAAGCTGTTTTTTATTAGCTTATAAATATCTGCTTCTATTTCGCTTGCTGTTTTTTTCATTTTTTAATAAAACCTAATCGTGTTAAAATAATTTGAGCTTGCTGTTTCGCATACAATTCAGAAGAACTAAGTACATTTCTTTTTGTTTCTAGATATGCAGCATAATTCATTCCTGCTACGACAATTAAAATAATACCATAATTGAAATCTGATGAAATATTTTTTATTATTTCGTTTCCTTTTTCTTTTCCTTTCGTACCCTTTTTTATTGTTTGAAAAGATGATATTTTTTCTATTTTTCCATTATTGAGTATAGCATATCCAATACTACTACGCAAGTTTCCAGTTCTATCTATATAATCACCACTATTGCGTGCCTCTGAAATACAAGTCATTCCTATGTAATTCAATACACGTATTAGTTTTTGTTCCCGTTTTTTTATTTCCGATTCAAGGTGTTTATCTATTTGCGACTTAGGTGTTATTCGTTTTGCAGGCATTATAGTATAATTTTGGCTCTTCTTATATTTTCAAGTCGTTGCAAACTTTTACAATCTTTTTGACAAATCAATTTTTTTCTACTATCATAAAGAGCAAAATGTTTCCCAAATACATTCATATCCTTGGTTGTGATAATATAACTTGCCTGTATAAAATTTCCGCCTCCTACCTCAACAATATCGTTACGTGTGCCGTTATAATACTTGCAAGGTATTAAGCCTGTATCAAAAACAGACTCGTTTGAAACATCTTCGCCAAATTCGTTATAAATAGGCGTATTTTCGTATTTTACTTGAATATATCCTTTCATTACCAAAAATGACTTTTATCTCTTATTTCGTTCTTTAACTCAATAGTTTCCAATACATTTTCTTTGCCTAATTCTTTACACAAAAGCCCATAATAAAGCTGAATACTTTTAATGTCCCACGTTTCGGTTACATCACCCTCAGATATTTGTGTATGGATAGGTAACCAATCTGAAAAACTATTATAAATAGCAACTTTACACAAAGAAACATCAACAACTGGAAGATTAACTAATTTGTTTTCAAGTATAATCAAATCAATCTGTTCTTCTGTAACCCCGAATTTTTGTAACTTTATTTGTAAATATTCTTTTGTTGTCATAGATTTAGATGTTAGTTAATAGGCAATAGTATATTTGTATAAAAACAAAAATCTATTGCCTATTTCTATCCAATTAAGCTGTTTGCCCGATAACTGCTTTTTCTTTTCCATTACCTGGGTCAAGTACTGTGAATTTGATTTCTAACAAATACCCGTCATCTTGTCCGAATGTAGGTTTTGCTGTTACAGAACAATATGCAGCAGAAAAAACCTCTGCATTTTGTACGGTATTGATGATTTTAACGGAGTACTTTTTACTTGTACTCATTTTTTTGATTTTGAGAGTGCTTGTTGGTCCGTCCTCCTCAATGTCCCAAAACTTCTCTAAGTTCGATTTGTTAAGGTTCTTTACGGTAACGTTCCATATTAGTTTCCCTTCTTGTGTTAATTCATCAACAACATCTCCGTTAATATCCTTCCATTCTTTTTTATCCCCTTCCTCTGTTTCTAATGACATTTCTTTTATTCGCCCAATAGATGCAAAAGAAGTAGCCATAGCGTTATTTGCTCCTGGTGTGCCAACTTGAAATTCTATACCATTCCAAGCGGTTGCGGTTGTTTCTTTCCAAGCCATTTTATATAATTTTATTAAGTTAATATTTCCTTTATAAAGCAGTAGGTTACTATTTCTAACCTACTGCTTACATATTATATTACGCCTTCCAACAAGAACGTATTGTCAATCGCTTCAAATGCAGGAAATGCGTTCAATTCAACAGCAGTAAATTCTGCCCAAGGGTCGTTTTCTTGCCACTTAGAAATTAACGCTCTGTTAAATATAGCGTAATCTACATTTTTAACTGGCTGTAATTGTTCCATTGCCAAAGCATTTTTAATTACACCCAATTTCCCAGTCGGAACAAACGAAACGTTTTTCTCGCTGAAAGGTCTTAAAGGAGTGATAACACCATCTTTTTCAATACCTATCACTTCATCAACGATTTCAATGTAAGGTAGTTTTTCTTCCTGTAAATATTCATTTACATTGGTAAGTGTAGCAATACCTGCTCCTTTTTGGAGAATATGGAATGATACCAAACTATCAACTACCTCCTTACACTTACGGAACTGCATCCATACATTTCGGCTCATCAATATTTTCTCAAACGAACGTCCTTTTTTGCTTGCATCTTCTACCACATCTGCAATGTCTTTCAACGGAGTTGCGGTTGCAGGTACGTTCCATTTTACTGACACTTGATGTTTGTTTCCTGCTGGCATCAACAAAGAAAGTTTGTCCGCAAGTACAATCCCGTCAGGATTATTCTCTAATGTAAGACTAATGTTTCCTGTTGAAATAGCTTCCAAGACCATAATATCAAGGCGTTTGTGTGCAGAAACTCCTGCTTTTTTCAAGTCATTAAAGAGAATATCCAACAACTGAGCTTTTTTGGTTTTATCGTCAATATTCAAAGCCTGTAAAGCTAAGAAATCGCGATAATCTTCTTCTCTCATTACGAATTTCTCTTTAATAGCAGGTATTTCTCCTTGATATTTTTCAAGTCCCGCACGACTTCTTAAAGGTGCCGAACTTGAACGATTTACAACCGAAGCAGCTGCTTCTATTCTACTTGCACCAATAGCTGATGTAAAAGTCAGCGTTTGTTGAGCAGGTGCAAAATCAAAAAATCTTTGATAAAAAGTAGGTGCAAATCTGTCATTTGTGGCATCTATTATAGCCTGCATATTTTCTGAATATGCGCCAAAAACTGATTTTATCTTCATTTTTGTTTTGTTTTTTAGTTAATACTTGATTATTAGTAACTTTCAGAGAAAATAATAGTTGGCATTTTCTCTCTTAGTTCTTGCAAAATTGGAGGTATTCTGCGAGCATATACTGTACCACGAATGGTAACAGCTACATCAGCAAGTCCATTGTTACCGATAGTTACCTCTTCATACAACAAACCTTTGGGTTTAGAATAACCTTCATCATTCACAAACAAAACTTTATCTTTACCAACAGCAACACCTAACGTAGCTTGTAATGTGATTACATCATAATCAGCATTAGTACGGTCTATTGCATCAATAGTTTGTTCGGTTGCTGTACCAAATTTCAATTTCATACCTACTTTAAGTACGTGGTTTTTCAGTACTTTATAGGTTGTGTCTGAATTATTTGCATTGGCTTGCATTACTGCTACCTTTGCTACCTTCGCTTTACGTGTTGCCTCGTCAAAAGAAATTGGCGCACCAGCAGGAATTACATCACCAGAAACAAACGCTTTGTCTTCCAATGTGAAACCTCCCTGTGCGTTTTCAAGGTTTTTACCTTGCCAAATAGGCACTCCTGTTGAGGCTTTTTGTTTTTTGATGTCTAACATTTCTTTTTGTGTTTTAAATTAAACATTGTTTTCTTTTTGAGCATTAGATTTTGCCCATTCTGCAATCTCTCCTTTAATTTCTTTATTGATTGATTGCGATGACGAATTTGTCGGATGTGGAAAACCTCGCAAACCACTATTAACAGCCTCTTGCTGTGCCTTTGCTAATTCAGCTTGCGTTTCTGTAACGAACGTATTAAAATCTTCATCATCAACAAACTGCAATCTGTCAAAAGTTTTTAAAACACTACTTTTCAACGCTTCAGGAATATCTTTTAAGGCAGCTTCAAAAGTCTGTTTTCGTGTTTCGATAGTACGCCCTGCTTTCAATGTTTCTAACTCTTTTTGCAATGGCTTGATAGCTTGACTAACTGTATTTGCAATCAAAGTAGCCATATCATTGTTGTCAGTTTGAGGTGTTTGTGTAGGAGTAGGCTGTTGAACTCCGCCTCCGTTTTGTCTTTCTTTGAAAGAATTTACACCTTTGGTAACTTCACTATCCACTTCCTTACGCCAATCTTTGATAAACTCAGTAACTTTATCTGATGTAAGTTTGTCAATAAGTGCCTGAGCTTCTGTTTCATCTGCAACCTGTAACGCATACGAACGTGCCAATTGTTGCAATCCGTCTTTTCGTGCCTGTGGGAATTTTGTCCCAAGTAACTCAACTAATTTTTGATACATAGAATTCTATATTTTTAATATTAAAAATTTCCACGTGCAAAGATATAAAAAAACGTGTATTTATTACACGTTTTTAAATATTTTTTTTATTCTACATTTTTTTACTTTTTAAAAAATGATACGCTCTGATGTATTTGTTAAGTCTTTCTAAATCTTTTTCGGTTAAAAATGAAAGTCTTTTTATGTCCATATTGTCTTCTAAATCGTTTATTTTAATTCTCGTAGCTATTGGATTTTTAGAAACTCTTTTTATGAAATCCATATATATCTCTCCGTTACGTTTAGTTATACATTTTATAACGCTAACAATTTTATCAGAAAATCCTTCTTGTTTAAGTTTATCAAATGTCCATTCTGTATCTTCAACTATATCGTGAAGGAGACCGCATATTTTTTCAGTTTCTGTTTGTCCTTTTTCAGAAACTCTTAATAAATGAAAAATATAAGGCATTCCCGCTTTATCGGTTTGCCCTTTATGCGCCTCAATAGCTATATTTAAAGCCTTGTTTATCATTCACTACTGTTTTTGTTCTAATTAAAAAAAGTCTCATATCCTCCCTTTTCACGTAGATATTTCCCTTCTTTTGCCCATCGTTGTTCTTTCTTATTTTGTGGTTTTCTTTTCCCTTGCACCAAATAATTATAAATAATATCAGGGTCTAAATATGGAGAGTTGTAAAAATCCTGCAACGTTTCATATTCGTTACCGTATTCATCAATTATCTTTTTGTTTTCTTTCATTTTTAATCAAAAATAAAATATGTTGTAAAGTTACAAAAAAAAATAATATATATGCAAATTTTATTCAGCTTTTTGTAAAAATCTAATATAAAGCGACTTGTCTATTATTTTAATTTTCCCTTCTATCTGTTGAAGTATTAAACGTGGTTTGTCTTCAATATTTGTGTCCCATAAATAAAGTTCATCAAAAGATTTGTTTTTCAATATTTTAGAAAATTCTTTACTTATACTTTTATTCATATCAGATATAAAACTTAATTGAACGTATCTACCTGTTTTTTCTGCTCGCATTTTAGCTAATTTAATACTTAAATCAGTATCTAACGAAACATAATCGGCGCGTATTTTTTTTCCTGAAAGTTTTTTGACAAGTTGAGCATTACTATGAATTTTATCTGCTGTACCGTCGTTTATTCCGTCAATAATAGTTCCCCAATTCTCTGTAAGAGCTTTTTCTCGTATCTTTTTACTTAAATAACTACTTTCTTCATGTACGAAATTAGCGGCTAACATAATAAGTTCTTTATTATGTGAATGCAATAATGTTTTATATTCAGGTATCATTGATTTTATTTTATCGGGGTCTATAACCAATAATCCATTAGGATATGATAATAACCCACTTTCAGTAAGAGTTGATTTGCCATTAGCAGGAGCACCTCCTAACATATACACTTTATCAGATTCTGTTTTTTTTATAGAGAAATATTCTTTTATTATTTTTTGGTGTAGTATTTTTCTATCAAATATCCATTCTTCATTTTTCTTGAATATGTCCTCTGTTGTTTTATATTGTCTTATATAATCTTTTATTTCTTCAATCGTTAATATTTTTTCTTTCGGAGTGAATTTTTCATTTTCTTTCAACCATAAAGGCAAACTTTGAGCGTTATCTATTCGTTCTTTATTATCACTAACCCATTGTTTAAAGTTATCAGGAACATCTGTAATGTATTCTTTTTCGGTTTCTTTTCCTTGCAAATCTTTGATAAAATCATCAACATTTTGAAGAATAGGGACGGTGTAACAACGGCATTGCGGGTGCCAACCAAGAAACTGAAAATCTTTTGGATATTTTCCTTTAAGATTTTCACATACGGAACAACCAAATACATTATTGCTGCGTTTGATTTCATAACCAAGTACAAAATCAAATTGTTTATATTTTTCCATATCAGACGCACGATACGCCATATTTACTTCGGTACGAGCCACACGTATAGCGTTTTTGTAACTACTACGATACACACCTTGACCTACATTGTGTTTTTGAGCCCGTTTTGATAAATGTAAATTACCCCGTTTGTCCCGAACTCTACGAAATAATAAATTAGGTTCTTGCAGGTATTTACGTATATCTCGGCTAATTTGTTGTGCAGAACGCCCTTCTGAAAGTCCTAAATCAAGGCTCATTTCGATTTCATTACGAAATTGATTGGTGTATTTCCATATCCTATCTGAAAGGTTTAATCCGTTTGTTTTTCGTGTTTGAAATGCTTGTAGAGCTTCATCGTTGCGATTTGTGTAAGCTGTTATTTGTTCTTTGGTAAGCAGTTTTCGTTTTAGGTAAGGTGTTACTATGCTATTATTTTTTTTCACAGCCTCTAACCATTCTTTTTTAGTTGCTTGGTTGATAATTTCTGTTGCTTTTTCAGAAAAAGATTTAAGCAATATATCTACCTGTTTTTTTATCTTCGGGTACTTACTAAAATCAAATGGTTTTTCATCGTCAAAACCTTTAATATCGGAAGACAACACACTTACCTTCTTAATTATTTGATGATATAGCCTATTTATTTTTTTTGTCACCCTGTCAGCAGACGATATTTGTTTTTTGTCAATTATATTCATTTTATATTTTTAGACAAATACATTACTTTTATTCAGTCGGTTCAAAAGCTGAAAAACTATCTTCTCTTTGGATATTTTCAAACTCCTCATCTGCATTATCAACCAATCCTGCAAGTTTAATTCCTGATTTTTGCGACAATACAGGTTTGTTCCCTGTGGCTGTCATTACAAACTCTAATTTATCAGTATAATCATCTACCATAAAAGGCGTGATTTCGGTTTCAATAGTCAATGCTTGTGCTTCTTTTGCTAAGGAAGTATTGAAAATTCCGATGTATTTTTTCAAAATAGCCATTCGTCTTTGCAAATATTCATCAAAAACTTCCATATGGTCGGCGACTTTCAAGTGAGCATCTAAAAACAACATACGCAAAGCTTTTCCACTTGCGCCATTACCCAATCCTTTCACACTTTCAAAAGAAATATCAGGAGTTTGTGTAAGGGTGTATATCATTCGCAAAAGAGTGTCTATTTCCAGTTTTACACTTTCAGGGGCGTGTGTCCAAGTCAGATAATGAGCTTCTGTATTAGCATCTCCTTCAATAATAGCCCCTGACTCTCCTTTCTTTGAAAATCCTTTGATGTTGCCTTTAACAAATATTTTAGGTGACCCGTGATAGTCATTGGTGTCAGCAAAGTTTGAAAGGAGTTTTTCTAAGCGGTCAATAATATCCTGCACTTCGGCAAATTCCGTTTGTTCCTGACGTCCATACACTACAGGTATTTTCCCTAAAACATTGGCTACAGGAAAGCCATTCATTAACACAGGGACACCATCTGAAATATCGTATTTCAAAATCAGATTGCTTGTATAGGTTTCAAAATATGTACTTTTCTTGTCACCTTTGGCTATGGAATACTCACGTGAAAAAGCTACCATATCTCCATAGTCATCAAAGTATGGATAGAGCTTATCGCCTGACATCGGACTGAGTATTTTTACTCGCAGTTTGTTTTTGGCATCAATGCCGTAACGAGGTACTTCATCAGGAGCTAATTCCATCGGATACCAAAGCTCTGCCACTTCGGTACAAGAAAACAATTCACGTGCTATCTTTCGGTTATGTGAATTTATTTTCACATCGTTAAGAATGGATTTGACAGCTACTAATATCTTCATTTGCGTGTCGTTCTGCGTGTTAGCTGTTACATCAATCGGGTTGCCAAACAGAAACGAAACCGCCCGTTTGACAATCAACTTCTGCAACGACAAAGCAATACGTGCAACTGGTTCTTTTCTTTTATCCCCATTACCTTTATCTACCATTTTGTCTGGTCGTTCTTTTTCATCAAAAATAAGATGTTTTTTAGGGTTGAGTTGCTTTTTAATTTCTTCAATATCAGGACTATCAGAGAGCCTTCCGCTTTTAAGTTCCTTAATTCTGTCCACATCGGACAATGATAAAATTTCTTCTATGGTCATAATTATAAAAGTTTTTGCAAAGATAAAAAAAACGTGTAATAAACACACGTTTTAATTAAAAAAACAATCCTTCCAAATCTTGCGAATTTATGTTCTGATTTGGATAAAACGTATTTGCCAACGCATCGAATTTGTCAGTAGAGCGTCGCAAACGCTTTTTTATATCCTCTTTGGCTTCAATCTGTACGCTTCCATTCGAGGCAAATTTCCAACGTATGGCGGTAGCCTCTTCCAGAAAATCATCATCTTTGGGCAAACACGGGTTGTTATTGTTTTTTGGATTTAACCAATCACGCACCGCCCAAAACAGATATGCTCGCATATTAGCGAACGTATAAACACCATTCACGTCTTTTAAATCTTTTGCTCCCTCGCTAAACTTACAAGAAACGGCATTGTCAAATCCTAACTCCTGCAAACGAGAAAACACCCCCGCACCCTCGCCAATGGTGTCTATGTAGGCTTCTGTTTTAGGATTTTTAAGTTCGTTAGCCACAATTCCGCTGATGTGCATATGGTCAGCCTTTCCTGCCGATTGGTGCAGTATAAACGGATGTACATAATGATTCTGCCGAATGCAAATCACACTGCTATCACGCCCCATACCTGCCACGTCCACGCCTAACTTTTTTTCATGGAAATTGTGCGGATTTTCCTGTTGGTATTTCTCCCAATTGGCAAAGGCTTTTTCTATCCATTCGTAAGGAATGAGCGTATCTTCGGAAGCCTTTGGGAACATTCCCAATACTTTCACTCGAAACAAATCATTGGGGCGGTATCGCTGATTTTCAAACGTGAAATCGCCCTCTGCTTCGTTAAATTCACTATCGGAAATAGATACGCACCACGTATCAATTTTATCTTTCACCCAATTGTAATCCACTTGACCAGGTATAATGATTTTCTTCTGCAATACATTTTCTGCATTGAGCGAATTAAGACGGAATTTCTTAAATCGTGCCGACTTCATCGCATTGGCTGCGTATCCTGACGTCGTATTCGGATTGAAAACAATCAAAAGCCGAGAATTCCCTTGCAAGTTTCCCTCAATGGCGTTAAATGTTACTTCTGAAATACCTGACGCTTCGGTAACAACAAACATTGTGTTGGTTGCGTGAAACCCTGACCACGCTTCAGTAGCGTCGTCTCCTGCCTTAAATCCAGTCAAAAACCATTCTTCGTAATCGGTACGTATGTCGTTTGCTACCAATCTGCCAGGTAGTATTTTCGCTGAACGGTATAGCCTACGTACCTCTGGGGTCATAATGTTGGTTACTTGTCGCCCTGTGGGAGCAGTCATTGCTACTTTGGTATTTTCAATCATATTTCCGAATTTGTCAAACTTCGGAGTAAGATACAAAAAACAAAGCGAAGCACACGCCGAAA
This sequence comes from Capnocytophaga catalasegens, assembly GCF_026005215.1. Lineage (GTDB taxonomy): Bacteria > Bacteroidota > Bacteroidia > Flavobacteriales > Flavobacteriaceae > Capnocytophaga > Capnocytophaga catalasegens. Next base: position 13,515 of record NZ_BPMA01000022.1, read on the forward strand.
CAAAATCTTTGCCTCGTGCCGTGCCACTCGCTACCGCAGTCATTGGATTGGTTTGTACAGATGTAATAATATCTTGCTGTTCTTTATCTAAGCGAGCTTTTAGTACATCACGCACGAATTTGTTCCAATCAGATTGCCACGATTGAAAAGTTTGTATAACCTTATTTTCTATTTGTAAGTTACTCATCGGTTGTACTTGCAATCTTCATCAATTCAAAGAAAGGATTTACTGTTACTTCTTGCTCGACTTTTTCAACGTAGCCTCTGTGTTTGCCTTTCGTTTTTAAGAAGAAGATAAGACTTGTTGTATCTCCTTCTTGTATATTGCTTAACAATTTACTTTCAGCAAAATCAATTATACTTTCTTCTGCTTCTTTTAAAAGCTCGTTCAGCTTTGGACGTTTCTCCCTCCAAGAATAAAAGGTTTTGCGAGTAATATTTAACGCAGAGCAAGTTGCTGAAATATTACAGCTTTTTTTCGCGTAAATATCTGCGATAATTTCATCTTTTATTTTCTTGCTCATTTTTTTATTGTTTATTTTGTTTATTTTGTCTGTTCGTTTTAAGAATTAAATGTATCATTTCTTTATACGAAATATTAGAGTTTAATTCAAAACATTTGTATAAATATCCATCTTTCTTTCCTAATCCTGCACATAGGTTAATTTCCAAAACATAGGCGTTCCCTTTTGCGTCTATTCTGAAATCAATCCGAGCGTATGAGTTTGCTTTTATAACATCAAAAACTTTAATTGCAGTCTGTATGGTTTTGGATTCATTAAAGGGGGTATATATTGCATTTCTTCCTAATTTGGTTTGAAAATCTAATATATTTGTATCAGCATTAATTTTCATTCCATAAGCATACACTTTCTCGTGATTCTTTATTACCGCTATTGAGACATCTTCCCCATCAATATATTCCTCTATCAGATTGCAGCAAGAATGATATTTTTCTTTTAATTCTATGAGTTTGCTAAACACTTCTGTTTTGTTTTTACAAATAGAATTTTTATCAACACCTATACTGTCTCCTAATGAAAGAGGTTTTACAAAATAGGTAATTCCGTTGTCTTTCACTTGTGTATAAGTAAAAGACTGAGGCACCAAAATATTATATCTTCTTAAAATTTCTTTTAATGCTTCTTTATTGTCATCGTATTTTATTGTTTCGGACTTTTCTCCTATAATGTTAATGTCCAAAGTATACAGATAGTCAATGATTACATTGTTTTTTGTACGAATAAACGCAGTATCTCCTTTTTGTATTTTTTTTAAACATTCCAATTTATCTACAAAAATAACATCAAAATCAATCACACTTTTTAAATCGTTATGATGTGTTTTATTGAAAAGTCTAAACTCTTCTTGCTTAGTTGTTACTATCCAAGTTTTCATATTCCAAAGCCTTTTTTGCTAATTGTAAAATTTTACTAAAACAAACATTTGAAGATTTTATGTGATATTTTCTCCCTATTTCTTTTATTAGTTTTAATAGCATTTCTTCGTTATTGTCTTGATTTGCTAAAATAATCAATTCGTTTTTTTGCATATCTTCTTTAACGTTTCCAATAAGTTCATCGAGTGTGTCTAAATCTTCTTTATAAAGAATTATAGAAATAGAATAATGCTCTGATATTGGCACTATGGAAGCTGAAAAAGTGTCAATAGTTCCAATTTCTTCTGTGTCAATGTGAGCAAATTCTTTAAAATCAATACTTGCTATTTGTTCAAAAAGTCGTTTTAAAATGCCTTTATCATCTTCTCCGTGTAACGAATTATGAGATAATTGAATGGCTATAATTTCATCTTTTGACAAATTTTCCTCGTTAGCATAGATGCAGGGTATTTTTGTATATCCGTTTCTAACACAAGCCTCATACCGATGATGACCTCCTATGATTTGATATTTTCCATTTTCAGAAAGTTTTACACAGGTAATTGCTGTGCTTAACCCACTCTTTTTTATATTTTGTGTTAGCTTATTAAAACTTTCCTCCGACATCTTATTTGCATTGAGAGGAGCAGGAATAATATCCTCTACACTAACGTATTCTAATTTCCATTTATTACTTTTCATTGTTTTTTTTCATTTTTTGATAGGCTTTTATTATTTCTTGGTTCTCTTTGTAAAGTCCAAAGTCTGTTTCATACATCAAAACGCTTTCTTTTTCAAGTTTTACTTTTTTGAAAACACCTCTGTATTTCATTGAAACAGGTTGATTGGTGTAAACTTTTGTATAACAATTATTTACTTCCATTTTTGTTTTTCGTTGCAGAATTTTCTTAACAACTTGACTTTGGATACATAATAGAATTAATTTTGATAATCTAAACACTTGATTATTTGTTGAAAAATCAGACAACAGCCATAAATCGTAATTGGTTTCTGAACCTTTTGGAAAATTAAATCCAAAACCTCCTAAACAATAGTTTTCATAAAAAACGAGAAAACTAAAATAAACACCACTTGTTTTATGTACTTTTTTAACGTATTCCCTTTGAATTACGCTAAACTCCGATGGTTTTACAGGAATTATTTTTAGTTTGTTGTGGTTTGATATATCTAAATCATTAGGAGGAATTTCTATACTTATGCACTGCTGTTTTTCTTGCTTTTGTGTTATTTTTGTTTTCGCTTTTTGCGAAGAATAAAAAATGCTCTTTCCTTGCTTGGCTATTTTATTAACTTTTTTAAAGTAAGCGTTTTCACTTACAAACATAAATTTTTGATTCTCTCTTAAACCATCTAAAACACCATAATAGCTAACATTAAAAGGATTTGTTTTTTTTGAATAATCAGAATATTTGACCAGTGAAACAATAACACTTCGTGTTTTAGAGTTGTTCCCGTTCTGCCAAAATATGTTTTCTTCATTTTGTAAAGCCTCATATAATGTTCCAAAAACATATGTTGAATTTTCAAAAAGGTGTATTAATTTCTCGGTAACCTTTTCAGCCTTTTCTAAACTCTCATTTAATTTTTCTATACGACTTTGTAGCTCTTTTTTTGCATACTGCGTATTTCTTGCGTATTTGTGCATTTTGAAAAACAACAATAAGCAAGTTATTTGCCTTGCAGGAGTTTCATTGTTAAACCCTTCTAAAAAATCAAAAGTTTTACAGTATTTAATTTTTAATTTATTCTTCCAAATTCTGTAAATAATATCGTTAAATTCATCTACATTATAAATGGTTATTTTTGTTTTTTGATACATATTTAGCTCTGTATGAAAAAGAAACGGATTAATACACGCTAAATTATTTGAGCATTGTTCCGATAAAATTTTAATCATCTTAGAACTTAATGGTTTGGCTTTGGCTACGAATGCCTCGCGTGGGTGATGTTGATTTCCACTAAAAATTAAAGGTTCTGTTTTCTTGGGTAAAGGTCTGCTAAATTTTAATGCCTTTTGGAATTTTTCAAAACTATCAATTTGTTTAAAATCTTCCTCTGTATGAGTTAAAGCGTATTGTATGAATTTGTAGGAAAATAATATTGCATTCTCTACCTCTGAAAAATCATCAGTATTGTTGTAAGCTCTAAACTCAATGGTTTTTCTTTTAAAAAAACTTGGTATGTTTATCAAATGCCTGATATAACCTTTGGTCATTGAGTTGGCAAAAACATTAAAAAGGTCTTTTTCAATTTTAGCTTCCTTAACTCTTTGCAGGTATTCCAAAGAAGGGGCTGGACACCACCAAGTCTCTTATTTCCAACTATCGATGTATGCTATTTCTTGGATATATGGAGCTGTATAATAGCTCAAATAAAAAACTTTTTTCAAATCGGAAAGAGAAAAATCACCAGCGTAAATATGAACGTGCAGGGCTTGAATCCAAGTAACTTTTCCCCCTTTTTCTTTAAGATTTTCAAAAACAGATTTTAGTAATTTTCTATCCTCTTGACAAAGTTTTAATGGAGGAGAATTAACCTCTCCTCCATATTCCATTGAAAAAGTAGAACGTTTGCCATCTGTGTTTGTTATGGTTTCTTCTTTGCTCCAACTAAATCCCATAGGCAAAGAAACCGCTTTTTTATTCACATCGGCAAATTCAAATTCTACTCCAAATGTCCTTTCTGTTATTTTTTTTTGCATTTAAAACAAAGTTAATTGTTCAGAATTACAACTACAATTGCCTTTCTTTTCTGTTCCGTCAAATTCTGTTACTTTAATCCCTAATTTTTCTTTTATCCAATCGGCTACCAAATGCCGATGACAAAAATCATTTGGTCTTTCAAAGCAAAGCAAAGCAATGTCTTTTCCTTGTGAAACAAGATTGATGATTTGCTTTATTTCGTTAGGGTCTAATCTTCCTAATATTTCGCTGTTAAATCTTCGTGTGTACTCCTCTTTTCCTGATGTATTAAAAAGAATGTCTTTCGTTGGAGCAAACATTTTTAAATGCACCCATTTTCTCCAACGAGGAGGATACAATGATATATTCACTGGCAGTACTCCTGCTTCTTCTAATTTTTTAATGTTTCCAAAATAAGATGTATATACTTTCATTGTTTATTATTTTGCAAAGTTAATAAAAAAAGTGTAAAAAATACACGCTTTAAACTAAAAAAATTAAAGGGGTTATTGTGGTAATTTACTTTTTATATAATCGTAAATTTCCTTATTTATCTGATACCCGTCGCCTATATCAATGCGGATTTTGTTAATTATTTTTCCATTTATAATTTCTTCGACAAAGAATTTAAAATACCCAGCTTTTGCCTTCTTTACCACTTCTTCAAATTCTATCATCTTTTGTAAAATTTCACTTGTAATGGTTTGTCCTTTGAAGCTGAGTATGCCTAATTCGGTGTCTGTTTCGTTAAATTCAATGACAAAGGTTGTCATATTTTCCTTACCTTGATTATTCATAATATTATTATTTTTTATCGTAGAGTTTTTTTTACAATTGATAATGCATTTTGTTTGATTTCGGAAGTATTTATGCCCAGCTTTTTATAAAATTCTTCATTTCCTGTTAAGCATTCATAAGCGATTTGTAGAGTGTGTTTTTCTTGTGGAGAAAACCCTAATTTGAAGTCTTTAAAAATCTGTAATGCTTCTTTTGTTTTTCCTGAAAGGAAAAGTTTTTTTGCTTTTTCTGTTTTTGTTTCCATACTATAAAAAATAATTGATGCTATAATGATATCCATTTTCTGAAATCAATTCGCCGTTTTCGGTTGCCCATTTGATAATGCCTGTTTACGGTTTGTAAATCACTGTCAATTACGATACTTTTCATATAATGTAAAAACTCACAAGTTTTGGTTTTACCTTTGATTTGCACCAATCTTGCCAGTTCTTTGGTGCTTGAAATATTGTATTTACCTATTTTTAAGATTTTTGATGTTTTCATTTTGATGTTTTTTTAGTTGAAAAAATAGTTAGAAATCTCTTTAAAATCTTGAAAATTCATCTGTTTTACACTTTCAGTGATTAGAATATTTTCGACCTCTTTATCGTTTTTCGTTTTCTACTTCTTCAATATCACTTTCATTGATACTTCCGAATGTATATCCATTATCATTATTGAAATATACAAGAGATTCTTTATCATATTGTTGTAAAATTTCTATCAATTCAGCAACTGATAAGGTTTTTCCGCATTGTTCAGGTGAGTATCCGTTTTTGTGTGGTGTTATTTCTATTCGTGTCATTTTTGATATATTTTAAATTTTTGATTTTTAAATATTTAAGCAGTTTTACAACTTGCTTAGGTTGTTAGGTTTAATAGACAAACTCTACTTAATAGATATTTACATCTGTTTCGACCCCGTCAATATCAATCGTTATAACTTTGCCCACTTCGTTTATTGGTTGTGTGGTTAGTATTCTAAATATTTTACCATTGTGCTTTGCTAAATAACTTGCTTTGTTTACTTTTAATTTTTCCTGCATAACTCTATTTTTTTATTTGTTAATAATAAATGTTTCATTTTTACGATGTAAAGATATAAATTATTTTTGAAATATAAAAATATAAGCACTTTTATTTTTGAAAATATCTACACCTCTAAAATATTGAATATTAAACTTTTATAAAAAATGTTGATTTTTTTTGAAAAAATAATTACATTTGCACTTTTATTTTTAATCTTATTTCGATGAATTACAGGATAAATAATATTTTTTTACTCATAAAAAATAACAAAGTTGTTTCCTGTGAGAGTAACTTAAAGGACCTTATAAACCTCCTACCTGAGGAAATAAAAGGTATCCGTTCGTATGATTATTTTTACAGAAATTTCAAAAAGACTAATTATTTTCAGTTTAAATTCAATAAAGATTTTTATTTTCAGAAAATAGACTATAATCAGGATGTCTGAGTTTTTTGTCTGTTGTCATTACAATAAAGGTTTTGCTTGTTCTATTAAATCTATTTGTTCTTCTAAAAATTTATCTCTGATTTCAGCTGTTGGAAAAGCTAAGAAACTATGTGATGCTCTATAACTACTTTTATAAAGTTCATTTTCATGAACATTTACACAATGTTTAAAATCATCTGAAATATTCCAATAAGGCTTCCAATTAGGATTTTCAGGATAATATCTTTTGATATATTCATCTCTTAACCATTCCAATTGTGCTAAGGCAATTACTGCTTCTGCTATCTCCTTACTTTTAAAAACATCTTTATTACTTGGCATACTATGTAAATCTTTCTCAAAATATACCACTGCATCTTCTATTATATAACCTTCTTTATCGAAAGCCTTTTTCCAAGTAATCTTTTCTTCTACTTTCTTAAATACAATCTTTTCAAAAGTAGACTTCTCTTTGTCTATTTCATACCCTTGTGGTACTTCGATTTTTAATTCTTTCATTTTTATAAATTTCTATTAGTTTTAAAATTAGTTGTTCACGGGCTTGTTTGTAAGTTTCATTAAACAGATTAATGCAAATATGTTTATTTTCATATTCTATTTCAATTTCATACCCATTCTTATTCTCTGTCATATAAACTATACTAAACAATCTTTTCTCTCTAAACCACTTGAAAACTTGTTCGTAAGTGGGAGCTGAGCAAAAAGGCTCTTCACTTTCGTTAGTATTGTGAGCCCATATCTCCTCAATATCTAACACACTAGTTTGTTCTGTTTTATTATGAGTTAGACAATGTATTTTTTCAGGATAGGAATAATAAAACAAACATTCCTGATCAAACCCTATTTCTTTTAATTTTTCCGCTATTTCGTACGAAACGAAAATGTCTTTTAAGGTATTCATATTATTTTTTAATTTTTCTTACTTCATTGTCTTTAATACAGAACCAGTAGCAGCCCCATAGTACATAAATGCCCCCGTCTTTATTGAACCCTAAAATTTCACTTTTATATAAAATATGACCATAATAACCTCCAAAAAAATCTATAACATCGCCTATCTTATATTTTTCGTGACTTTCTGTAAAACTATGATAGGTTCTTATATTTTGAATTATCTCTGCTTTTTTGTGCTGATATTTATATCTTAAATCTATTGCTTTCATATGTTATTTTTTTTACTTTCATTATTCTATTTGTTTTCATTTTCTTTTCAAATACTGGTTTATTTCCCTCTCAAACTCCTCAAACGAACGGCAAACAACATACTTATTTCCGTTTTCTGTAACGGCTTTTTGCCACGCTTTCTGCTTGTCGGTTTGCTTGTTCTTGCCGACTTTCATTTCGATACAAAGTGCCGAATGTTCTTTGTTGGCTTTGAGCAAAATCAAATCCGATACACCCGATGTAACACCTTGTTTTTTGAGATTTGCTGCCTCTGTTGCGTTGCGACTGCCTCCGTTGGGAACGGCAAATAATAACGGCTGTAAGTCAGGGTATTGTAACCGAAACCAACGCAAACACTCCTGTTGTAATAAACTTTCTTGTTGTTTCATTTTTTTTTATTAAAAGATTAAAATATTCAATGATTAAATGATTAAAAAAATTCAAGGTTCCAAGTTCCAAGTTCTTAGTTACTTGGATTTTGTTACTTGCTTCAAGGTTCTATTCGCTACCACTAAAATGGCACGTCATTATTAAACGCCTGATGCGTATTTATCATTGGCAAAGGCTTAAATTCAGGTTTTTTGGCTTGAATTTTATTCGATGTATTTTCAATATCAGAAAATTCCATATATTTCAAATTACAATTAACAACTGTAGCTCCAACCATTCCATTGCGAAACTTACCGACAATAACTTCAACTTGCCCTTCGGTAGGCGTACCTTCTTCATCGTCCCATTGAGTGATTCCGTAATATTCAGGGCGATACAGAAACATCACTATATCGGCATCTTGCTCAATAGCTCCTGATTCTCGCAAATCAGATAACATCGGGCGTTTATGTCCTGATCTGTTTTCTACACTTCGCGATAATTGCGACAACGCTACAATAGGCACGTTTAATTCTTTGGCTAATGCTTTTAATCCTCTGGAAATTTCGCTAATTTCTTGCTCCCTATTCTTGCCCTTCCCTGATGTATTCATTAGTTGTAGATAATCAATGTAAATTACTTTTACGCCTTTATCTCTAACTAATTTTTTTGTCTTAATCTTTAATGTCAAAGGTGAAATAGCCGGCTCGTCTTCAATGTAAATAGGAAGCTTTGAAAAAGTTTCTCTTGCATATATCATTTTGTGAATATCATCATCAAGCAAATTACCTAATGCCAAATTATTAGCGTCTATTTTTGCATAATTTGCCATTAAGCGTGCTGTACATTGTCGAGCAGACATTTCTAATGAAAAAACAGCAACAGGAATACCTTTTTGCGCCTGAAAAAGTGCATCATTAAGCAAGTACGCTGTTTTTCCCATTGCAGGGCGTGCAGCCAAAATGATTAAATCACTATTTTGATAACCGTTGAGTTTCTTTTGCATCTTTTTTAATGCAACAGGGACGCTACATACTCCATTTTCCCTACCATCGTTAAATAATTCGTCTACGTGGTCTTTAAAATCTTTACTCGGTTTGATGCTCAACCAATCGGAAATGATATCAAGTTGTCTGTACGCGTGATTGAGTAGTTCAAACGGATTACTATCATCTTCATATGAAGTCTGAATGGTTTGTGAAAAAATTTCAATAATTCTGCGCTTAATGTAAAACTGCGTTAAAATATGACAATGTGCCTGATAGTGAGCAGAAGAACTTACTTTTTGTGTTAATTCTATGATATAAAATTCTTGACCAGCCAAATGCAATTTCTTTTGCTCCCGCAATTTATCTATCAAAGTAAGCAAATCGATATTTTTGCTTTCGTTGAAAAGACTTACCATTGCCAAATAAATCACTTGATGCTTAGAATTATAAAAAACATTTTCGCTCTTGAAAAGACTAATAATATCCCCGATACACTTTTGCCCATCAACTAACATCGCACCTAAAACGGCTTGTTCTATACCCTCATCGTGAGGCTGTTTATTTGCGTCCATTTTTTTACTTTCTTTTTTTTGACAATACTTTACTTATTTTTTAAAAGAAAATCGAAATTTACCCATTAAAAACGCTTCAGAGCGGGTATATTAACCGCAGCTACTTCTGTTTTTTGCTTTTCCTTTCGGATTTTTATCCAATTCAGAAAATGCGTTTTATAATCTCCGTCTTCTTTTACCGATTGCCCCGATTGCTCTAAATGCAAATTAAAATCCGTAAGCAGTTTTTCTAAATGCGCTTTATCTTTTACTCCATTTCGAGGGTTACCAACAACAGCCAAGCATAATCGTTCGTTAGCCAAATAATCTGTTTTTAGAATTTTAATATCCTTAAAAACTCCCGACGATGACGACGATGACGACGATGACGACAAACTTTCTTTTTTATATTTTTCTTCATCATTATCATTATCACTATCATTATCATTATAGGGTTGTTTAGGTTGTTTTTTCAAGGGTTGGGTTGTTTGGGTTGTTTTTTCAAGGGTTAGGTTGTTTGGGTTGTTTAGGTTGTTTTTCTTGGCGTTCTGATTTCCTTTTGGTGCGCCTCCTTTTTTGCCGTTTTCCCTTCGCCTTTCTACAAGCTCATCATACCTTTGATTATCTCTTTCAAATTGAGCCTTGAACGGGGCAAAAGCTATGCGAGTAACAAAATCTTCCATTAGGCTCTCAAATCCTGTATCAGCGTCTTGCTCGCATCTTTCAGCACTGCGCAACTGATACGCCTTGATTGCCCTGAACAATTTGCCCGCTTGCTTATCGTCCAACTCATCTAAAACAGATAATGCATCTAAGTATAGAATAAATGATTTCTTGTTGTCCATTTTTACTCTTTTTTAAATTTGTAATACTTCCATATTTTAATGATTTTAATTAACGTTAATTTTATTTTGAATATTCGACCTTTGAAATGGTTTCGCTCCATACCTCACGGCGTTATCTTATAACTTCAAAGGTGTTTATATATGAAAGATTTAAAAAAGTGTTATCGCTTTATATCATTGAAAATAAATGTTGCCCCGCTTTATCTAATTCCGTTTTTGCAAATCCGTACTTATCAATATCTTCTTTTCGCTGTTTTATTGTTTTTATCCAATTATCAGTAGTCATTGATAAATGTTTGGTTATCCTTTATAATTCGTGTTTTAAAATATCCTCCAAATCAAATAATGTTGGTGTGTTTATTTTATATTCTATCGATTTTAAGTAAAAAAGCCCATCATCATAGTATTCTGGATTTAATTCAAAACTGATAGCTTTGCGTTTGAATTCTAATGCTTTGTAGGCAGTGGAAAACAACCCGCCAAAAGGGTCTAATATCGTATCTCCTTCATTGGTAAATCTGTATATCAGACGTTCTATAATATCAAATTGTAAAGGGCAAATATGCTTTTCTTTTTTACGATTCACTTGATTAGCATTTAGGGTGAGCATTCGGTTTATATCGTCCCAAACTAAATTGCTGTTTGACTGTGGTGGCAAGGTCATAAATAACTTACTTAGTTTGCCCTGAGCTTCTAATTCGTTTGATATTTCCAAATGCTTTTGAAAATCGTAAATGGTTTGCTTATCGTAATTTTTCCAAGAATTAAAAACGGTTTTCATTTCGGCAATGTTTAATTCTTCGGGCGTTAAAAAACGATTTCCGTTTGATTTCCAATAAGCGTGAGCGTCCAACTGCCAACGAGCCAAATCGTATTCTTCTTTGCTTTTTGTTACGGGAATATCGGCGTAAGCGTTGTTATCCTCGGTAGGTGCTTTTCTGAATAGCAATACATATTCAGGAAGCCCAACGCCCATTTTGGTTGCGTCTTTGCATTGCTCTCCCCAAGTGAGGCGATATGTTTGATTATTTTCACGCACTACGTCGGTAGTAATGGTTATTTTCCCAATCAAATAAAATCCGTGCTTTTTGAAGTGAGCTACCGTTTCGCCCGAAAAATCATCAATGGTAGTAAAACACGTTCCGTTTTGGTGCGAATATCGGATTCTGTCCTTTACGTGGATAGCTGCAATTCTTCCAGGATTTAACACTCTTAGCAGATTAGGGGTTAAAAAATCCATTTGTTTGAAAAATTCATCGTTGCCGTCATTATGCCCGAAATCATTATAATTGTCCGAATATTCGTAATGGTCTCCAAACGGAATAGATGTTAAAATCATATCCACTGAATTGTCTGAAAGGCGTTCGGTCGCCACAACACAATCTTGATTCCAAACTTGAGCATTGCCCACTTTATGATGTCGTTCTTTGTTAAAAATTTGTCTTTTCATATCTGATGTAATTTTATCGTTATTAAGTCCGTAATTACGTACAAGGTCAATCATTTGGGTTTGTAACTCGATGTGTTTTCGCCATTTTTCTTTTAATGTTTTTAGTACTTCTTCTTCATTTTGAGTATATAAAATGTAGATATGCACCTCTTTATTTTGTTTAAATCGATAAATACGATGTACTGCCTGAATGAAATCATTAAATTTGTAATCAATTCCTACGAAAATAGCTCTGTTACAAGCATGTTGGAAGTTGCATCCAGAACCTGCGATTTTGGGTTTTGTAGCCAAAATTTGATATTTTCCATTGCTGAAATCAATTAGCAAATTTTCTTTCTGCTCGTTGGGTTGCGAACCAAATACACTCTTTACGTTAAAATCTTTAAATTTCCTTTCTATTTCTTGTCTCTCACTCTCCAAATGATGCCAAATAATATACCTCTCATTGGGGTTTTCTTGTACAATTTCAAGAGCTTTTTTTACTCGAATTTCTATACTTTCTCTCTTTTCCTTTGAAGTTTCCAAAAGACTCTTAGTGGTATTCTTAAAAAGCACAAGATTTCCCTTTTTATCAAAGATAGGTTCATCTGATAAGTTTTCTATTAATATCTGGTGAATATGCATTTGTGGCAGGTTGTAGCCATCGTCAGCATATCCCAAATCAGAGGGTTTGTTCAAAAACACCGCCCAAGTACTTACCCATTTCCAAAACTCATCTTTTTTGTTAGGATATAAAGTAAGTTTGCCCGCCTTTGTGCTATCTCGTTGGAAAAATCGAGTAAGAGCGTGTCCTCTATCAATTACACCCAAAAACGAAGCATAATTTAAGATTTCGATAAAATCATTTGGTGTTGGGGTAGCCGTAAATACAAACCGATAGGGTACATTAGCAAAATGATTTAATATGTAATCCGTGGTTTGTGTTTTTAGATTTCTGATAGCCGAAGCCTCATCAAAGGATACTCCTGCAAATAAACTACTATCAATATCGCCTTTGCGAACACGTTCGTAATTTGTTAGGTAAATTCCGTTATCCTGAATATCTGCCGTTTCGGTGTCGGTGATGTAGTGCATTGGATATGGAACGCCTATCATTTGAGCATCACGTTTGAACTCTCCTACTACGCCCAAGGGCATGCAGATAAGAAAAGGTTTGTTTTCTTGCTTAATCACTGCGGTTGCTATTTGCAGTTGCATTACCGTTTTGCCCATTCCGAACGAAGCAAAAACTGCCCTGCGACCTCCTTGCAACGCCCAATGACAGATGTCTTTTTGATGAGGAAGTAGGTCATTAAACGATGTTTCCTTATCAAAATTAAATCCGAAAGATTGAGCCGATACGGTTTTGTTTTCTAAAAATGTTTTGTAATCGTTATTCATTTCTTATTGATTTAGGATTTAGGTTTAGTTCCGTACGCTAACTAAATGCTAAATCAGTTTGCTACAAGTCGGGAATCGAACCCGATACAGCCCTGATGCTCTTGTATCCGTTGTGTAAGGGCGTAAGCATTACACCCCTACGGATTTTAATTAACTAACTAATTTTATAAGTTCTTGTTTCAAAATGAATAGGTGAAATGCGTTCTAATTTGCCTTTGTATGCAATTTTCAATACATATTTTATATAAAGTTTTCCCCAAAACAGAATTCTTAATCTATTAAGAAAAGAAGGCTCGTGTCTCTCAACATTAGTGGTTAATGTATAGGTACGGATTATTTTTTTGCGTTTGTTTTTTATAGTCATAATGCTTTGATATTTTAATCCAATACCTCGTTTTTTCTCTCATTTTCAAGGTACTTCGTCCAAAAAGAACGTTCTATGATGGCTTCCACATTGAGCTTTTTAGCCGATAGTAATTTCATTGTAAACTGTTCGTCTGTTCCGTACTGCTGATAAAAGGCTTCACATAATGCCTTTGCTTCTTCGGCATCGGACGCTTTGACAATGAACTCTTTTTTGTGAGAAACTTGGTCATCTTCAAGTTCAATGGTTATTTCAACATCAATTTTGTAATGAAAGGCTTCCTTGTCGTTAGGTTCTGCTTTGGAAAATGAAACCAAATCAACGTAAGACAAGGATTTAACACTCACAATGTGAAACACTCCATCATAATTTTGCTCGATGTAGTCGATTGCAATTTCCTGTGCTTGATTTACAGACACAGCCCCTAAATAGAAGTTTTTGTTTTTGCCAAGCATTTCGGCGGTAACTACCCAAAGTGAGCCTGTTCCATTGGCAAATGTTCCCATTCGTTGTATGTTGGAGACCTCCACTTCCTGAATGTCACCACTTTGCAGGAAAAAGTTAATCTCTGAAAGTTCATCACTTCCTAAGAGAGTACCTTTATCCATAATGAGTTCTTTGCGTTCGATATTAACGGCTTCGCCTGTGTCCTCATCGATAAATTCTTCCTGCCAAGTGCGGAGCAGTCTTTTGGCTAAAAACTTTCCTCTCATCTGCGAAATATCCGATGTCGTGATGATTTCTTCTTCAAATCGTGGAGTTAGATTTTTTCTTTCTGTGTTCATTTTAATATCCTGTTTTTGCTATTCGTAATTCTTCTTTTGCCATTGAAATAAGTGTTCGCAAGGCTTCGATTTGATGATAACACGTGCGGTTAATGCGTTCGAGCCAATCCACTACGTATTGTTCCTCTTCAGCGATGGACTTCACAAGTGCATTTTGTGCCGTTGCCGATAAACAATTCTCTTTGGCTATTTTGATGATGGTTTTGCCAATTTGCGAGGTTACTTTATTGTTATACAACCGCTTGGCATCGGCTAACATCTGACCACTTCGAGCCATATATACCGACAAGGCTTTAATACGTTCGGTGTATTCATCAGGATTGTCCGATGTATGAATTTCCAAATACGATTGGATTTCTTGGGCTTCTTGTTTTAATTTTTCAATCATTTTTGTTTTTCATTCCAATTATGTAGTTAAACATTCCTAATAATAAGTAAAATGTGGCTCTTGGGTAGTCTTTTTCTACGAGGTAATAAGTCGAAAGGCACATACATGGAATGAATGTTATAAAAGCGATTATTGAAGTGTATTTTCTCATTTTAAATCGTGTTTAAATGGTTTTTAAATTGTGAAGCGGACAGGATTCGAACCTGTACGGATTGTCCCTTTCTGTTAGCCGTCGCTATCGTACTTGGTAAGTGCGTCCACGCCCTGATTAGTGTCTACCAATTCCACCACCGCTTCTTTGCTTTCATATCAAAATGGCAATTCAAGTTCGTCCTCTTGTTGATTTGTTGGTGCGTTGCCGTAATTATCAAACATTTGCCCCTGTGTGGGTTGTGGCTGTTGGTAATTAGCGGTCTGCGGTTGCTGAAAAGAGTTCGGCACTCCTGCATTAGCCACATTCGTAGTTTGGATTAACTCAAAGCTGTAAGCATTTAAGTTTTGTGCGTGCGATTTTTTTGTTTGTTTGGTTTCTTTGTCCTCAAATTCAAAGAAACGTCCGTTAATTCCAAAAGACACTTTCAAAATGTCCCCAGCGTTGAACGGTTGCAGTTTGTCAATGCTTGAATTTGTTACTTGGAATTTCAATATATTTTCTCTTCTTTCGCCTGTGTATTGGTCGAACGTGGAACAATCCAAATAAAACTCTTGCACTCGGAAACTATCCGTTTTTTGCTGAATGTCTGATTTTTTTAATAATTTGCCTCTGATTTCCATTTGTTTTTTTTGTTTAAATGTTAAAAGATTCAAGGTTTTGGGTCAATGTTTGATGTTTGCTAATAAAACATCGAACTTTTGTGTAACTCCAAAACTTGGCTATTTTCGTGAGCATTTGCTCTAATAAAAGCTCGTGCTTGTTGCCAACTCAGGTGTGTTCGTTCGCTTCCGAAGGCGTGGGTAAACGTGCCGTATCTCTGACTTTCCTCTTGTGCCTCTTGTACTTTCATTTCATCGTAATTGTGTTCGATAGCATACAAATCATATCCTTTTGCCGTGATGCCTTTCAGATGTGCCGTGTCAGTAATATGAAATATTTTCTTATCATCTTTAAAAATTCGCCAACCACAATTCGGCACGTCGTGATATGCTTTTACGGGCGAGATTCTAAAATCTCCATAGTCGTAAAGTTTCCCGATTTCCAAAACATCAATGTTTTTAAGGTTTGGCAACTCTTCAACCAGCCAAGAGCAACACGCAATGCGTAAGGTCGGGCGATGGCTTTGCAATATCTGTAAGGTTCTTAAATTCAAATGGTCGGAATGTTTATGAGTTAAAAGGACGATTTTAATTTCTTTCAGATAAGGTTGCAAAGCCTTGAATGATACGCCACAATCCACGAGGATTTTTTTATCGTAAATTATGGCGTTGCCACTACTGCCCGAACCGATTACGTTTGCTATTCCCATTTGTTTTCTGTTAGATTATAAATACCTCTTGGGAAGAATTTCATTTCGGGCTTTTCTTCATATTGAAAGCCCCACGCTAAGCCAAAGTGTTTTACCATTTCTTCTCTCGGATTTTCAGCGGTTATCATAACTACGCAATCTTTATCCAAAGTGTATCCGTTAAATCGGTACACGTGCATTTGACAAAAAGTGAAATAGTGTGTTTTCATTTTTACAAGTCTTCAAAATTGATTTGCTTTTGTTGTTGTGGGGCTACTTGTGAGGGTTGCTCCGTTTCTGCGGGATCAGGTTGATTGATAACCTCTTTATCAACAACTTCTCTATGAGAAATATCTATAACATTCTGTTGCTCTTCTTGCGTGTACATCGCTCCGAGTTGAGCAGGGAACGCCTCTCGTAATGCCTGAACCTTTGCTACCTTTGCAATCATTGTAGCTCTCTTATCATTCCAACTGGACTGTTTTTTGTCATACTCTTCAATATTGACTTTTGCAACAACGGGCTTTAATCGGTCTTTTCTATACACTTTTGCCCAAGCTCCTAAAATCTCATCTGTTTTTAGATAAAAATTACCCTCAACTTCGATAACTGCTTCGTTTCGTTTCAAAATCAAACCCGCTTCCAATCCGTTATATTGTTCGTTGGCTTCGGCACGTTTCATTAACGCCTCTTTACTGACAATCATTTGTGCGGGTGTGCTTCCAAATTTGATTAGATAGGCTTCATTCAAAAAAGGATTTAACTTATTGAATTTGCAAATGCTCATAAATTGCATCAAATCTTGGTCGGTAACTGCTCCGTTGCCTTTGGTCAAATAATCTCTGATAATTTGATACGAAAGTTTTATGTTTTCTCCTGCTACCTCGTACTCTACAACAGGATTTTTTTCTTTTGTTGCTACTGCTGATGTGTTTACTTGTGCTTCCATTTTCTTATAAAATTTCAATATTATTACTGATGATAAATTGTTTTAATGCTTTAAGTTGCTCCATTGTGCCTCTGACTTTGAAACTTGTTTCAACAAGTTCGTTATTTGGATTTTGCTCACTTGAAACTTGATTACTTGGCACTTGCTTAACTTCTTGCGGAGCTTGTAGCACCTCTTTTTCTTTGGCTTCTTGCTCGGCTTGTAGTTTTGCTTGTCTTTCGGCTTGGACTTGTTTTTCAGCCTCAATTCTTGCCAATTCTCTTTGTTTTGCTTCTTGTCGTTCTTTGACTATTCGCAAAGAATGATTAGCATCTAAACTTTTTTTGTACTCAAACAAAACTTCACTTTTGTACTCATCGCTTTCGGGAATGCCATTGATTAAATCAACGTCATTAACTACTTTTGTGATGAACTCTTCAACTTGTTTTCTGAGTTGATTTTCAGTAACTGAAAGCGTAACATTTAGCCCTAATCTTTCGTAAGTAACAAAGTCTATTTTTTCGGCTTGGCACAACTCTTCAAAAAAGGCTTTTACCCGCTCGGCTTTTTCTTCTTTGAGTTGGTTCTCGAAAAAGTCGATTTTGTCTTTCAAAACCTTATCCGCATTTTGGTAATGTTGAGCTATGAAATTCTTGTAATTGGCTTCAAACTCATTGTAAGGAGCTAAAACACTCTCTTTAATGAACTTTTTTCGCTCTTCAAAGGCTTTAAACTCTTTATTGAGGTCTGCCCTTGTGTTTTTTGCCGATTGCTTAGTATGCTCTGTGATTACCTGACTTTCCAAATTCAAATCAGCAATGCGTTTTTGTACTTTTTCGCCCACTTCTTTGATTTTATCGTATGTAATGATTGGGGCTTGTTTTAAAATTATTAATTCGTTCATTGGTTTTTATTATTAAAAGATTTAATGTTCAAGGTTTAATGTTTAAGGTCATTGTAACTTGTAACCTGAAACTTGGTTCTTGGCTCTTGGTTCTTGATTACTGATTCTGAACGCCCAACTCGCTACTTTTGCTTGCAATGGGTTGTACTCGCCGAATTTCTATCTGAAACTTCGTGCTTAAATCCATTGCGTGGCGATGTTTTCTATAAAACCCTCGCAAGTGATATTCTGCATTGAAGGCATTAAAACCTGATACTTCCATACTCTTAATAGTATGCTCAATGCCTCTGTCTTTTACTACAAAATCTATTTTATAAATCGGATAAAATTTCATAATTTATTGATTTAAAAGGTTGTACAAAAAGTTAATTAAATCTTCTGATTGGTCTTTGAGATAGGGTTTCGATAAGTCCCAACCATTATGATGTAAGTATTCTAATTCATTAGCATCTTTATAGTTAAGATATGTTCTATAAAATTCCCCATCAGAACTTAAGTAAATTTCTTCAGAATAATATCTATTTTCAGGTGGTAATAACTTAGGTAGCACTTCCAAAACATCATTAAGCATTGGCTCTTTGCCGATGATTTCAAATTCAGATAAAGTTAGATATTTTAATTCTTTAATCTCACCGTATGGTAATAATACTCCGTAGCTTACAATATCATCTAAACCTAAACAATTCTCTATATCTACTATAACTCCCTTATTATTATGCAAAGCTCTTACTATACATCCTTTTTCTACATCAACCAATCTCGGAAGTGCTTTTCTAATTGCCTTTGTTACTGCTTGGTATTTTTGTTCTGTTGTCATTTTTTTAATTATTAAAAGATTAAAAGATTTAAGGTTTAAGGTTCAAGGTTTAATGTTTAATGTCCTTGAAACTTGAAACCTGAAACTTGTTAATAGGAATAATCCCATATATACTCTCTTGGCATAGATTGCGCTGCTAAAACTTCTACCGAAAAACTATTTTTAAAATGCTTTTGGAAAATCAATTCTTGCTCTGTTGTAAATTCATATTCGTTGCAATCTTCGTCAATTATACGTGTTATGAATAATTCGTAATGCTCTTTGCCTGTTCTTTCTTTATATTCAAGATATATATCAGCCTCAACGTTAAACACTTCGCCTTCTACAAGCAAATAATCACGACAACTACACCAATAAACGTCCTTTTGGCATTGTTCCATTTCAAAATTCAAATGCAAAGGCTCTTTCAACAAATCATTGAATTGTTGGCTGGTTAAATTTTTCATACTTTTGAAGTTTAATTTTAAAATTGAAGTTTTCTTTTTGCTTGGGTGTTAGGTCCTGATAAGGTAGCCCACCGAATAATACTTGCCCGTTTATGGCCTGAATAGGTGTGTCAATAAACGGCGTTTGTAGTCCAAGTGTCATTGACAAATACACCAATCTACGGCGCCTATCTGCATTTTGTGTCTGGTTGTATTCTTTGAAAATACGACGTTCTAAAAAATCTTTGGTTTTTTCGTTTAATAATTTGGTAGTTCCAAAATTTCGTTGTAATTTTGCCATCATAATAATGAATTTTAAATTTTTTAATTTAGTCCGCTGGAAAGCGGGCTTTTTTGTTTGTATTGTTCAAATTCTGCATTGTACTTAGTTATGTATTTTGAAATATCAACGCTCTTTTTTTCCTTCTTTAAAACCTTGCCTGCTTCCACACAAGCAAGGTCTTTCTTTACAGATAAAATTTCATTTGTAATATTGCGTATTGCTCCTTCAAGGCTCAATTTTAGCACTTGCAGGTCCGCAAGTTTCTTTTTCAAACTACGTCTTTCCTTTTCCTTATTCATAAGTTACTTGCTTAATTTGCCTCTTCGAATAATTCCTCTTTTGTTAGTCCTGAAACTTTTACAATAGCCTTTAATCTTGATTTTGAAGCCAAAAAACGTTCAGGCGTTTTTTTAATCCATCTACGCATTGTTTCAATAGTCTTTCCATCAATAAGCAAACCTAATTCTCTACGCTTTTCTTGCGTACGTAATTTTTTTTGTGCTTCACTTGTAAGTCTGATTTTTTTTTGTACTTTTGTCTCCATTGATAAATATTATTTTAATGTTTAATTTTCACGATGCAAAGATATAGAGTATATTCTGTAAAAACAAATTTATTAACGATTATTTTCGTTATATAGCTAATTTAGAATTATTTTAAATAATATTACTTATGGAATCCTCTGTAAAAGAACGAATTATAAAGTTTTTAGCCTACTTAAAGATAGGTCAAAATAAATTTGAAAAGCAAATAGGTCTTTCAAATGGGTATATAAATAATGTTAAATCTATTGGTTCTGATAAGTTAAATAAAATACTTAAAGAGTATCCTCAATTAAATTTAGAGTGGCTTATCACCGGCGAAGGCGAAATGCTCAACGCTGATAAAAGCAAAAAAAACACACCCATTATGGTAGACAATGAGACAAAGGAAGCCCTCAACTTGTTACGTAAGCAATTGGAACAAAAAGACAAACAAATAGAAAGCCTTTTAAATTTATTAAATAAGTAATTCTGTTCTTGTAATTTTTTTTGTACTTTTGTCTCCATATTAAATATTATTTTGTTGTGTAAATTTCACACGGCAAAGATATAACTATTTTTGTTATAAACAAAATTTAATAACCAAAAAAGTTATATTTAAATATGTTAAAGTTTTTAATTAGTTGGTTTTCAATATGATTTTTATTTCAAAATATAAAGATTTACGTAAATCTTTTGAAGAAAAACTCCGAAGGTCTAAACTGATTTATCGAAAAAACGCAATACATTGTGGGCTTTTTTCTGCTCTTTCATCTTTGGGCAAAATTGATATTTGGTCATTAGGGGAGTTTCTAATGGCAAATGACCTCTATCTTGCGTATGAAATTCCTGCACAAGAGTTAGGGGCAGAGTTGTCTCGATTTGAAAAATTAGGGCTTGTAGAAAAGCAACAGGAAGGCAATTTATTTGTCTATGAATTAACGGAAAAAGGAAAAGATTTTTATAATAGTGGCACTCTTCAAAGTCAAGTAACACAATCTGCTCAAAACGTTTTGCTTGTTGAAATACAAATAGCAGGGCTTGTTATCTCAGCAGGGTTGTTAGTTGTTGGAGTTTTGTCAGTATTAGTATCGTTAATAAACATAATTGTAGGCATAGTATCATAATAAAAAGAATTGCCCCCCACCATTTAGCGATAAAATTAAAGAGTTTGTAATAAAACATACGCCAAAAGCGTTCCTTAGGAGTTTCCCAACGTTGATGTTCTTTAAAAAATATTATTTCATATAGGGTTCCGTCCCTATCATAGAAATTAGGAAGATTTTCGTCTATGTGCTCCTTAGTAAAAAAAGTTGATTCTACAATATTTTTGTTGATATTCATAGCAAATGAATTTTAATATTAAAGTGCAAAAATATGAAAAAAAATAACACAAATAACCAAAATAGTTATATGAATTTATATTTAATAGATGCTTTTGCTAAATTAGGAAAATCACAAAAAGAGGTAATAGAGGATTTAGGAAAATCACAGCCTTACGTTTCTGCTTTGATGAGTGGAAAAAAGATAGTGGGGAAAGATATTGCAAAAGAACTTGCTGATTTATATGGATTTGATGAGGGGAGTATTTTAACGGGAAAAATGCTCAACATTCCCAATTCCGAAGAAGAAGACAATTTTGAAGATGAACAAAAGAATTATTTACAATCCGAACGCAATAAATATAACATATCATTATCTGATATATCAGAAAAAACACAAATACCTTTAAGCAAATTAAAACAATACGAAGATAATAAAAAAATTTCAAATAAACATTTAAACATTTTAGAGCAGTTTTTCGAAAATCTGGAAAATCAACAATATTCACATAACGATATTAGCGAATATGAAGAACCAGAAAACGGAAAATACATACCTCTTTTACCTCTTTCAGCAGTTGGAGGTAGTTTATACGGATTTTCAGGGTCTATAAATAATTACGATTGTGAAAAAATTATTAGTCCTATAAATAACGGAGAACTCGCAATAACAATAACAGGTGATAGTATGCATCCTGAATATCCGAATGGATCTCAGGTTATTATAAAAAAAATAAACGAACGTGCTTTTATTGATTGGGGCAATGTTTTTGTGCTTGATACCTGCAATGGCGTTATTATAAAAAAAGTACTCCCAAGCGAGAATACCAATAAAATTAAATGTGAATCAATAAATGCAAAATATCCATCATTTGAAGTAAATTTGTCGGATATTTACGGATTTTACAAAGTTTTACTTTGTCTTAGTAGAAAATAATAACATATTGAATTTAAAATAGAAAAAATTAAAAATAAAAACTATGGACACAAAACAAAAAAATATTTATTATGCAGACACGTTCTTATGTTAAATTTTCGGATAGCCAAATAGAAAAAATAGGGAATACAATGCTCTATTTGGCTGAAAAAATAGGAGGTATTTCCAAAACAAAACTCCTAAAATTACTATATATTTTAGATGAAATTTCCATAAAAAAATATGGTATTCCTTTGCTAAATTTAACCTATAAAGTCTGGAAATATGGTCCAGTATCCGAAGAACTTTATATAGATTTGTCTTCTGAAAATGAAATTGGTAAATTCAAAAAATATCTAAAAAAACAAAACGATAAATTTTATCCAATAACCGCTTTCAATGATGATGAATTTTCAGAAAACGATATTGAACTAATGAATTTCGTAATACAAAAATACGGAAATGAAACAGCCACCGAACTGGTAAAATATACTCACAGAGAAACAGGGCTATGGCATCAAACAGCAAAAAAACACAATGTGTTAGAACTACTTGAAAATGAAGATATAAACAATACAGAATATGTGATTGATATGAAAAAATTATTGGAACACGACCCAAAAAAACAACAAATGTACCTTGATTATATAGAATTTTGCTCGTAAAAAATGTTTGAAGAAAGTTATATTATCTATTTTACGCCGTTCTTTTTTAAAAACGGAAACACTTCAAAAAATAAATATTTTGTGGTTTTGAAAAATAATCAAGGAAAAGGTATAATTGCTTCATTACCAACCAGAAAAGACTTTGTCCCTACAAATGTCGCTACCGAATTTGGTTGTGTAGAAATCCCCGAAGCAAACTTCAATTGTTTTGTTATTTCTCAAAATATTGAAGTTACAGAATGTGGAAAAAGTTTTGATTTTCCTACATTTTTATACGGACATTTGATAGATGAATATAATATACAAAAAATGCAAGAAATTTATCCAAATCAGGGAACTGATTATGTAGTTTGGGGCAAAATGAAAGCAGATTTGTTTAATAACTTGATTGATTGCTTGAAAAAATCAAAATCTGTAAAAAATAAATTTAAAAAAATGTTTGAAATCAATAGAAAAAATTAAAATAACAAATTATGATAACAACCATTCAATTAGAAAAAGCAATCACTGACGAACAATACAAAAAAGTAATTGAATTGCTTAAAAGCATCAATATTTCAGTGAAAAAAGACGACACCAAAATGAGCAAAGAAGAATTTTTTGCGAAAATTGAAAATTCTAAAAAGCAAAAAGGTACTATTTTAAAATCAAAACAAGAAGTAGATAAATTCTTTTCGCAATGGATATGATTTACTCAATTGATTTTAAAGATTCTGTTAAAAAAGATATTGATAAATTAGCTAACTCAGGTCAATTAAAACTTGTTAAAAAAGTAAAGCAGTTCATTGAAGAATTACAAACGCACCCCACCACAGGAACGGGGCAAGTAGAGCCGTTAAAAGGGTTCGGCGAAAGGCAATTATATTCCCGAAGAATTGACAAAAAACACCGACTTATTTATGAAGTTCTCGAAGACCAAAAACGAGTTGAAATTTTATCTGCTTACGGACACTATGAGGATTGACCCTTAAAAAAATGAAATCGAAACTGCTATACTATAATGAACAACCTAACATTCATAATATAAATAATTTAATTTATTTAAAATGAGTATAAAACCGAGTATTTTTTAGGTAGTTATAAGTAAAAAATATTTCTTAAATAATTGATAATCAAGAATATATTTTTTAATTTTAAATTGTGGTTCCGAAGGTCGTGGGTTCGAGCCCCATACTCCACCCGTATTTATAACTACTTGAAAAATACGCTTTTAGCGTATTTTTTTTGATTAAAAAAAGCTATCTCCTATACAGAGATAGCTTTTTCTGTTTTCAGAAAAAATTAAACGTTGGGTAGGTTTTTACTTATTTTTTGCCAGAAACTTTTTTCAAAAAGACGTGAAGCACCTACCATAGCAGCCTCTTCCATAAGTGAAGAAACCACAATAGGAATATTTATATTATTCGTTTGTAGTGTTTGATTGAGTTTCTCCTCAAAATAGGCATATGCTAAAGAAATATTTCCTCCTAAAACCAGAATATTGGCATCGAATTTTTTCAGCCAAGGAGCTAAAAAAGAACCCAAATTTGTTGCAAATTCGTCAAATAATTCATCTCGAAATGAGGTTTGAATAAGTTCTTTTACTCCCTTGATTGATTTGCCTGTTTTTTGTTCAAAAGCACTGACAAACCAACGCGTGCTAAAATATTCGTCAGCAATACCTTCTTTAAAGGGTAAATGCCAGAAACAACCCTCGGGAGCTACTTTTTCGCCTGTAACAACAGGAACTCCGTCTTGGATATAAGCAGAACCAAAGCCTGTACCAAGTGTTATAACTACTACATTATCAAATCCTTTTGCTTTGTCAATCCACGATACACCCACGGCAAAAGCCGAAGCATCATTCAGAAAACGCATAGGAAGTGGTGTAAGAAGAAAAGGTTGTAATTGGGTAGGAATGTGTAAGTTGTACAAACTGGGATATTTGTGTTGCATAAGCGAGATACCGTCTTTGTAGTTAAAAGGACCAGGAATAGCAAATCCTAATCCACTAACGTTTTCTATGCCCACAACTTGCATACATTCGTTTATGGCTTTTGCCCACGATTTGAATATGTTTTGGGCTGTATCGGTATGTGAAAGATGTTCTCGCTTGAATGAGTCTTTGACAAGTGTATGTGTTGTCATATCCATAGCAATACAACTGATATGGCTACCGCCTATATCTACTCCAAGAGTATATTTTTTATTCATAAATGAAAAATGCTAATATTAAACTAGGCAAATTTACAAAAAAACAAACAAAACTTGAATTTGTTTTTTGAGATTTTTTTGTTTGGTTATCCTTGCACCCTACAAGGTGCAAGGAAAAACACAAACAAATTACACAAAATTAAATGAAACAAAAATTTTTAAAAAAACCAATAAAAAGATAACTACATATTTTCTTTTGTTACAAACCTAATGGCTAAGTATTTATCCTACATATTTTTCCAGCTACTTTGGAAAGGTTTAGGTCCATACAAATATCTACTAGAAGAGTGTAAAAAATAGTCTTGTTTGTTTCCAATTACTTTCAGAAGGAAACCCAGATCCGATAATAATTTTACTAGTTTGCTTTTGATTCACTGATATGCTTTGCCCCAACCTTCGCTTGATTTAATATAATATTGCATGGTTATTTGATTGATATACAAATCATTAGTGATACCGATATCGGGATTGGGCGACTCTATCCCAAGATAAAAAACTCTTGCTTGGGTTACTATTGTTTGTTGTAATTCTATTTCGCCTTTGCTACAACCTATAAACAAAAACCTATTAAATATAAAACGTGTTTCATTTATAGTTATTTTTTATTTAAAGATTTTTTAGGATATAGCCAATAGTAGTTAGTGATTAGTGGATAGTGTAACTATCCACTAATTTCTGTTAATTTATCAATTAAAGTTCTATCAAATTGCCATTGCCCATAATATACACGCCAGCCTTTGTCTTTGACTAATTTAGTAGCATCTGAACCTAATGAACTATGGTTTCCTTCTGCTCCCATTACATCTGCAAAGACTGTTATTTCACCATCTTTATCATAGTCATTATATTATTAGAAAAAGTATATTTTTGATATAAACCTCCAAATACACTTACTTTTTCGTTGTCTTGGCACATTACGTCGTTGTTCAGGTCAATCCATACGCCGTTTTGGTCGTTTTTGTCTGCTTCAATATACAATTCGATTTGTTCAGAAGAGGGCTTCTTCTCTGTAATTAGGATCATATACTCTTTTTGAGCTTCTTGTTTGTTAATATTAGCTCCCCATGTATTCTTTTCAATAATAGGTTTTTCGGGTGTTGGACTCTCAGGTGTTGAATCGTTGTTATTTTTGGAGCAACTATTCATAAGCGATGCAGTGGATATCATCCCAATAGCTAACATACTGCGGAAAATCATTTTTTTCATTTTTTTAATTATTAAGGTTTAAACTATTTATGTATTATGATTTTATTTTTATCAAAATGTTTTACTTTTGTCTGAAAAAATAATTTTATTGTATATCCGTAAT
>NZ_BPMA01000023.1 GCF_026005215.1 Capnocytophaga catalasegens
TTCTGTACCGAAATGCGCCATGAAACTGAAAATATTCATAACTATTGATTTTGAGGCAAATATACAAAATTATTTTTAATTACGGATATACAAAAAAATTAAAAATATCTAAATACAAAAAGCCCCAAGTGGGAGCTGTTGAAACCAGAGCTAACGCTATTGATTTGTATAGTATTACTACTATACGACTCCTTCGGGGCAATGTTATATACAAGTGCAACACCTGTATAAAGTTGCTATATTTTTTATTTGGCAATAATCAATACAACTATTGCTCTGATTTCAACACTGCAAATATACGACTAATTTTTAAACTACCAAGTTTTTTGAAATTTTTTTGAAAATTTAATTTTATTTGTAAATTTGCATTATTAAATTAAAATTTTCAAAAATGAAAAAAATAGCACTAATGACAATTGCAATTATAATGATTGCTTGTACAAAAACAGAAGCTCCTGAATACTCTGTAACAATAGGAGCAATAAACCCTCCTGAATGGCTGCAGGGAGATTGGGTAAGCACTGACGGGAACACGAACTTAGGGTTGGTTGTTTCAGCAGACAACATCATCAAAGATGGTGTTAATCAAAAAGAAGTAATGCAAGGGCAACGGATTATTTTTGAAGATGTTTTTAAATACTCACAAGACCAGTACATTTATACGTACGAACTTAAACAGTCTCTTGAAGTTTCAACTAAATATACGATAACTACCACTACGACTATATACAATGAAGATGGTACGGTAGCAAAAGATAGCAAAGGGAATGATAGAATTACAATAGATAAAAAAGACTACAACCCTTTACATTCGGCAAAATTCTTTAAAAGTCATTATACAAAAAGAGGTAGTAATGTAAATTTTAGAGCGTTTTTGGTTAATGGCGCATTATCGGAAGAAAGTAATATCGTATATAAAAATGGAACTACTAAAAGAGAAACGAATATTACAGAAAACAACGTGAAATTAAAACAAGTAGTTGTTGAAGAAACAACGAATTTTACGTTTGAAAACCTCAAAGGAATTACCGAACAGGAATTTTTAAACTTAATTATTCCGAGAACGTATAAAAAGAAATAATAAAAAATATAATCAATAAAACCCTGCAATTTGCAGGGTGTTTTATTTTTCCAACCAACTTTTCAGATGTGCAAAAACCTGCTCGTTGCGTATTTTTGTAATGTTTTCCAACACGAATGGCACAACGCCACTTTGCTCTACTGCTTTGTCAATAAATGGTTTAGCGGTCATTCTCATTTTATGCACTTTGTATCGATACGTAAATGAACGTGGTTTGGTGCGTGTGCGTTCGCTACCGGCTCGGAGGGTATCCACGCCGTAGTGTTGCACAAAGCCGTGTTGCTCCATTTTGATACTGATTTTGCGTAAATAACGAATCTTAGGGAAATTTTTTCCTCCGTACAGTCTCGTTTGATATGTACCTTTAACTTCTCGAATGGATTCTTTATCTCCTCTCGAAATGTGTGCCGAAAACTGCGACATTTTGCCTCGCAAAGAGCTTTCAAGCATCTGTGCCGCTTTGCGTCCTATTTGTTGTTCTGTCATAGCCTCACCCCCAGCCCCTCTCCGAAAGAGAGGGGTGACGTGCGTTGTCGTGGGGTTCGCACTTATTAAAGCCCCCTTCGTGGGGTTGGGGGACTAACAATTCGTTATTCCATCTTCCCACACATTGCTATCAACAATAAGTGGTTCTTTATTGCGAAAATGCACCACTACATCTACTCCATATACTTGTATATTCGGGTCCTCCACCGGATATATTTTTGTCATATCTTTTTCAAATGAACCGTACAGAAAATGCGTTTTGGTGTTATGATTTTTTTTGATACGTGCCAAAATCTGTAAAGCAATCTGTTCTGCTTTGTCAATAGCTTGTTGTTGCGCTTCGAAATTATCAAAAGCAGGATTGTGAAAAAGCACGCTGAATGTTAGTTTTCTCGTACCAATGGTGTTCATTTCGCCGCTGTCCAGCCCTAATTCGTAGTTGAAAATGGTCAAAAAGGGCGAACCAATTCCTGCATACGAACCCATTTTTTGCTGTACTTCACGAGCAAAATATCCTGTAAAATCTTTAATACTTTTGTGTTTCTGTGCAATATCTTTAAAGTATTCTTTTAATTGTAAGTAACTATTTTTCATTATGCGCTTGTTTTTTCGTTTCTAATGATTGATTCTTGTAACATATCTAAGAAATCATACACCAAAGTATCATTGCACTGATGCAAATTTCCTAATGGTTGTCGCTCGTCCATAGCCATCGAATAAATAACCTTAGAGAAAGAAACGTATTTTTGACTTCTAAAATTTGGTTTTAATGCTTCATCTTCTTTTTTTGCTTTTGGAAAAATCTTCAAATATCGCTCGGTGATATATTCTCGAACACAAAGAAAAGTAAAGATGATTTGGCAACGTAGTTTTTCATTGATTTTATCCGTAATTTCTGCTACTTTTGGTAAATTCAACGTATCAAAACCGCTCTTTAACGTGTAGAGCGAAGCCACCAACTGCCGTGCGTATAGCTTTTTGTCTTTCGGATTTTTGCACGTACGATATTTATAAAAAATAGCATCGCAAACCGAAAATTGCTTGATAGTGCAAGTCTTGATTCTTGCACCAGGAGTTTTTAGTCGTTTAGAAATATCGGGAAACGTATGCAAGTCTCGCTGTTGTAGCAACGTTTCCACATACGGCGTTAATACCGAAATAGGTACTTGATATAACACTCGATACCAACGTATTTTTGCCCAAAATGTTTTTTCTGCATTATCAGTATTTTTAATAATTTGATAACCAGATGCGAATCATTTATTTTGTCAGAAAGAAGCAAAAAAGCAATTTCTTTTTTCTGCCAAGCGGTAAGTTCTTTCCATTTTGTTGGTATGGTGATTTTCATTCTATGGGATAATTTGCTATTAATATTTCTGTTTTCGTTGTTCCTTTCAAATTCGAGCTTCCCAAGTTTAATTTAATTCTTTTTTGATACCAACCCATTTTATCAACATATTTTGTGAGTTCTTCGTTTTGGTACGAACTCAACAAAAATTTTCCTTTAATCTGAGATAATGTTTCCAAAAGTTCATCAAAATGTATCTGTTCGTATCCTCCGTAATGACCTTGTCGAGCTCCAACATACGGTGGGTCGCAATAAACAAATGTATTTTCACTATCGTGTGCCTTGACAACAACACAGGCATCATTGTTTTCTATCTGAACAGTTTGTAGTCTTTCCGAGTATAATTTGTCAAAACTTCGTATTTTGTTACTCAAATTTCGTTGATTTTTTCCTGACTTCAAAAAGCGACAATTTCCAATTTCATTAGAAAACCCATTATTGGTTACGTACCAAAATGCCCACGCACGAGTAATTCTATCAAATATATAAGACGAATGATAAATAACTAATGCTGATTTGTAAATCTCTCGATTGATGATATACTTGATGTTCAGGAATTAAAGGTAAAATATACGACAACATAGATCATCTTCACTTTCAGCCTGTAACAACTCTTTTGCTCGCTGGCGAATCTCTTTTGCTTGTTCGGAATTGAACACATATTTAAGGCTCATATCCACCGTTTGCATCGTTACAGAAAATTCTTTTGCAATTTCTTTCTTTAACTCTGGGTGTACTCGTATTTTTTTCATTATTTTGTCCTTTTAAATTGATGGTGCAAATATAGTTAATAAATTTACTAATATCCAAATTTATGGACAATAATTTTTCTAATATTAAAGAAAGAATTTTACAATTATCTAAAAATAAAGGGTTTTCATTTGAAAAATTTTTTGATGAAATTGGAATGAGTTACGGAAATTTTAAAGGACAAAACAAAAAAAGACCTATAAATTCAGATGCAATAGTTAATATATTAACTCTAATTCCTGATGTAAATCCGACTTGGTTACTCACAGGAAAGGGCGAAATGTTTAAAAGTGAGGTAAAAAATGAGACTCAACCTGCTAATAATGTTTTATTAGAGCAAGAAAACGCCTTTTTAAAAGAAAAAAACGCTTTATTAGAAGAAAACAAAGCGTTGTTACAAGAAAAAGTAGCCAAGTTAGAGGCTGAGGTACAGGCGTTAAAGTCATCATCTCAAAGTATGCGTGCCATTCAACCAAGCTAGCCAACACAACCAACCAGTCGTTAATTATTGCCCTGCTTGTGGAGTTATTGTGCAGTGCATCACACATAATAATGAGTAAATATACAGCTTAATATATATGTTTTTTTTAATGTTTTTATATTAAGTTATTGAAAATCAATAATATACACAATTTAAGAACTTGCAAAATGGGTTAAACTCAAAGCAGAAGTATATCATTTTAACTGAATTTAACTAAAAAACATAACCAACCCACGCTTAAAAAAATACATAAATGCGTACCCAACTGAATACCCAACTTTTAAAA
The DNA here is from genome assembly GCF_026005215.1 of Capnocytophaga catalasegens. GTDB lineage: Bacteria > Bacteroidota > Bacteroidia > Flavobacteriales > Flavobacteriaceae > Capnocytophaga > Capnocytophaga catalasegens. Next base: position 4,433 of record NZ_BPMA01000023.1, read on the forward strand.
TGGTAATTTTTGGGGTAAGTCAACCCTTTTTGCTAACTCCAGTAAAATGGTAATTTTATAGGTACTTTTAACTTGGTTTCTGGGTATAAAAAAAGCCCAAAAAGGGGCTATTTTATAAGGGTTTAAGTACATTTTAAGGGGTTAAATTACGGTAAAGGTTTAATAGATGTTTTTTTCTTTAAAATCTTTCGGTAAAAATATGCATAATTACGGATAATGTACATTTCATTTTACCTTAAAAATCAGGCTTTTTTTGTTATAATCCCTTTATTTTAAGGCTTTTTTGGGCTTTTTTGTTTTATCTGTTTTTGTACATTTCATTTTACTGTCCATAATACAATTTTAAATTGTTTGTATTATAATTTTGGTTATTTTATCATAAATATTTTTTAAAAGTGATAAATTAAAATATAGTAATGTCATAGTTTTTATAGAATATTAAAAAAAAAAATTATAAAAAAATAATTTATTAAATAATAAAGTTATAAATTTACACCCAAAATATTTTGAAATGAAAGTAGCGGTTATTATGGGGAGTATTAGTGATATGCCAGTAATGCAAGAAGCGATACATTTTCTCCAAGAAATACAAGTTGAAGTTGAAATTGATATTGTTTCGGCTCATCGAACACCCGAAAAATTAGTGAATTTTAGCCAAAATGCTCATAAAAGAGGGATAAGTATCATAATAGCAGGAGCGGGTGGAGCAGCTCATCTTCCAGGGATGGTAGCTTCGATGTCTCCATTGCCTGTTATAGGAGTTCCTATCAAAAGTAGCAACTCAATAGATGGTTGGGATTCTGTACTTTCTATTTTACAAATGCCTGCTGGTGTTCCTGTGGCGACTGTGGCGCTTAATGGTGCCAAAAATGCAGGAATATTGGCTGCACAAATACTTGGTGTGAATGACAAACATTTACAAGAACGCATACTTATTTATAAAAAAAAATTGGAACAAATAGTTTTAGAAGCATCAGAGAATTTAAAAAAATAAGATGATGAAAAATCCTCAAAAAAAATATTTTTCATATATATTTGCTTGTTTAGGCTTGCTGATAGAGAGTTGTAAACAAGACTCTCAAAAACAACAAATTACACAGATAGAAAAACCTATTGTGTATTATGATTCACTTTGGAACAGGTCGCAACCGAACAGAGCGGTATATTTTCGTAAAATAATTACAAAAGATACAATTATTGAACGAAGTGATTACACAATGTCGGATTCCACTTTGGTAAGAAAAGAAATGTATTCGCTTGATGGAAAACGAAATGGAAATTTTTTTGATGCTCTGACACAACGTACTTTGGAAGAATATTATTATAATAATCTTCCAACATTTCGGATTGAATATCAGACAGGAAAACCTAATCAAGCCAAAATAGAAACTGTTTTTGACGAAAAAGGGCAAGAAAAATTTAAATTGTTTTATGATGAGGAAGGGGTTTATATAGGAACTTTTTATTTTTCTTCAGAAAATCGAGGCAATGGAACAACAGTTCAATACCGATTTCCAGAGATGAAAGTAGCTAAAGTTGAACAATATGACAAAGAACAGAATCTAATATTGGAAAGTAAATATACCTTAGATGGTTATGTTTATTACAAATTTCAAAGAGAAAGTAATACACAAGGGCGTGAAATTTACCTCAATTCAGAAGGAGAAAAAATAGCAGAATTACAACTAATTGCTCAGAAAGGACAGCGTTATAAACCTTATAGTGGCACACAATTATATATTGATTGGAAAACGGGAATAATTTTAAATAAAACACAATATATTGATTATCAGAAAGAATGTGAGTATAAATATGATGATAAAGGGATTCTTCGTCAAGAAGATATGTTTATTGATGGACGAAAATCAAGTACACTTTATTATTCGAATAAGAAAAAACCAGAACAATTAGTGTATGATTTGAATGAAAATCCATATGAAGGCGTGTTGTATGATAATATTTTGCTACCTAAAAGTCGAATTGGTTTTAAAAAAGGACAATTGATTCAGAAACAATTTTATTTTGATGGAATATTGCGCCAATCAGAAGATTTTGACGAAAAGAAAAATCGAACCCAATATCGTATATATGATTCCAAAGGAAAGTTAGCTTATACTTATGTGATTGATATTGATAAAAATATTAAAGAAAATGAAGTAGAAATTATTTCATATCGCAAAAATAGAGTTATCGCCAAAGCTTCATTATTAAATGACCTTATTACCAAAGGAAGAATAAAATTTTATCAAGGAAAAAATTTGGTCGAATATAGTCGAAAGGGAGATGTTATAACCAAAGATTATTTTGATAATTCAGGAAAAATAATTAAAAAAATTCAAGCCAATGCTGATATTCGCTCAAACGACCCTCTATTTGATGAGATTCATTTCAAAATAGAACAATTATATGACCCTGTGGTGGAACTTACTGAAACTAAGTGAGTTTGTAGCATATCAATATAAAAAAATACTATTTTAAGCGTTAATTGGGATAAATTTATAAATTAAATACTTGCTTTTTTTTATTCTTTGATAGAAATTTGCCCAAATTCTAAATATTGACTTCAAATTTTGGTTTTATGAGAATACAATTCTTTTTAACTTTGTTTGCATTGAGTTTTTTTTGCGAATTTCGTGCTGAAAATATTCAGAAAAATAGACTAACCGATAGTATTAGTACAGCGACAATGCTTTCAATAAAATTTTTTCTTTTTGAGAATAAAGTGAAAAATTTGTACCAAGAAATAGATGCTACAAGTTATAATCTTAGTTATGAAGTATTTCGGTATGCTTACATAGGATATCTAACTTTGAGAATAGAGCAGCGGTTAAACGAAAAAAATCTTTTTTCAATAATTGATTTTACTAAAAAAAGCAATGAAAAACGATTTTATACGATTGATTTACAGCAGAAAAAAATAATCTACAATACATATGTCTCTCATGGGAAAAAAAGTGGAGATAGTGTATGTGATTCATTTTCAGATGTTTTTGAATCTCATAAAAGTAGTTTAGGATTTTATATAACAGGCAATACATATAATGGTAGTAACGGATTTAGTTTGCAACTTTATGGAGATGAAAAAGGATATAATAGTAATATGGCAAAAAGGGGAGTAGTCATACATACTGCCGATTATGTAAGCGAAGCATATATAGCTAAAAATGGACGATTGGGACGTAGTTTTGGTTGTCCTGTCCTGCCTGAAAATATCTACAAACAAGTTATTGAAACTATTAAAAACAAAACACTTATTTTTGCATATTATAATGATGAAAAGTATTTAATGACGTCTAAGTATTTGAATGTTAATAAAATAATAGAATTTTTATATCTATAAATTTTCAAATAGAAATATTTTTAAAATATAAATGAATAAAATAATAATTGCTATTGATGGTTTTTCTTCAACAGGGAAAAGCACTATTGCTAAACAAGTAGCCAAAGAATTAGGATACATTTATGTAGATACAGGTGCGATGTATCGAGCAGTAACTTATATAGCTATTCAGAATGATTTGTGTTGCGCTACAAGTTTTTTTGATGAAAAAACAAAATCATTTCGATGTTATGAGACGGTTGACGAAGAAGCATTGTTAAAAGTACTGAAAAACAGTCAATTATCATTTCAATATAATGAGAAATTAGGTTTTTCAGAAATGTTTTTGGACAATCAGAGTATTGAAAAAGAAATCCGAGGTATTGAAGTAGCCAATAAAGTTAGTATGGTAGCTCAATTGCCTCAAATACGAAAATATTTGGTTGATTTACAACGAAATATGGGAAAACAAAAAGGTATCATAATGGACGGACGTGATATAGGGACTATTGTTTTTCCTAATTCAGAACTCAAAATATTTATGACGGCCTCTGAACAAGTACGAGCTCAGCGTCGCTATGACGAATTAATTGCCAAAGGAGAAAAAATTACGTTTGATGAAGTTTTGAAAAATGTACAACAGCGTGATTTTTTAGATACAACTCGCTCACAATCACCTCTTAGAAAAGCTCATGATGCGATAGAATTGGATAATACTCACACAACTATTGAGCAGATGGTACAACAAATTGTAGCGCTTGCTCGACAAAAATTACAACAAACTATTTAGAAGTTTGATAAATTCCAAAATTTAAGTTCGGATTGACTAATCCTTCATTATTGTCATTGACCAAAACTAAATCAGAAACAGTTATTATATGGTTGTATTTGGTAGTTTTTGCTATAGTATCAACAACTTTTTGTGTAATGATACGAACCAAACCACCTCGTGCTTGTATTTGTGATGTAACCTCAGGAGTTGTGCCGGGAGGAGAACTACAAAAATAAGTACTGGAAGGCGGAGCTGTAAAACTACGATATTCGAGCTGAAAATCAGTTGGAATATTTCCCATAATGGTATCGACTTTGTTTGTCAATTTACTTTTAGCAAACGAAAGAATAAAAGCTTGATTGCCTTGTGTTTTGTATAAAAAATTGGTTGTAGTATCACTTGTACAAGAATAAACTTGCGTGCCATCAAAAGAAATAGCTTCGATAGTTAAATCACCATCACTACATGCCCACAAAAGCATAAAAAAGATAATTATTGTAACAACGAATTTTTTCATAAAATAAAAAATTTGTGGCAAAGATAGTTTTTACTTTTTGATTTTGCAAAAAAATATAGTACTTTTGTCGCAAAATTGATTCTAATGTCTTTACAAAAAATATATTTAGACAACGCTAGCACAACACCTTTACGTTCCGAAGTAATAAAAAAAATAAAAGAAAGTTTTCAATACGCAGGTAACCCCTCGTCTACACATAGTTTTGGACGAGCAACAAAAGCAATTATAGAGAAAGCACGTAAGAATATCGCCAAAGAACTTGCTGTATCTCCTGCTGAAATTATTTTTACTTCGGGAGGAACTGAAGCCAATAATATGATACTTCGAGGCGCTATTCGCAACTTAGGAATCACACAAATTGTAACCTCTTTGATAGAACATCCTTCGGTTTTACATACAGTTCAATCGCTTGAAAATGAGTATGGTACGATGGTTTCATATGTTAAACTAATGCCAGATGGCTCAGTTGATTTATATCATTTGAAGAAGCTTCTCTCTGATTTTCCGAGCAAAGAAAAGATTCTGGTTAGTTTAATGCATATCAATAACGAAATTGGAAATATTTTACCTCTGGAAGAAGTTGCTGTATTATGTCAGAAATATAATGCGTATTTTCATTCGGATATGGTACAATCAATAGGGCATTTTCAAGTGAATTTATCCGAAATTAAAATAGATTTTATCACAGCATCAGCGCACAAATTTTATGGACCAAAAGGTGTAGGATTTGCATTTATTCGCAAAGATATAAACATAAGTCCTCTTATTTTTGGCGGAGAACAAGAAAGAGGGATGCGTGCAGGAACTGAACCTTTGCATAATATTGTAGGGCTTGAACAAGCATTTATGATTTCGTACCAAAACTTGGACAAGGAACGCGAATATATTGTTCAACTAAAAAAATATTTTGTAGAAGAAATTGTAAAATATATACCCAATGTAGTTTTTAATGGAGCCACAGAAGATGTCTCTTACAATATAATTAACATAAGACTACAAACCGACCCTCAAAAAGCAGACATCGTCCTTCTGTATTTAGATATGAAAGGTATTGCTTGTTCTAAAGGAAGTGCTTGCCAGAGTGGAAGTAATCAAGTTTCACACGTATTGAAGGCTTTTTTGTCAGAAAATCATCTGAAAATGACAAATTTACGTTTTTCATTTTCTATTTTTAATACCAAAGAAGAAATAGATTATACGATTCAAGTATTGAAGGAATTTGTTGAAAGTTAAAAGAATTTGAAATCAAAGATAAATAATAAAAAATTGAGGCAATATTGATTAAAAAAATTGTAATTATAATTTTTAAAATAAAAAACAAAAAAATATACTTTGTTTTTGATAAAATCCGTATATTTGCCGAACTTTTTGAAAAAATAAAAATAATGTAAAATGCAAAACAAAGGATTAGTTAAGTTGTTTGCTCTTTTGTTTGGTCTTGTCAGCATTTACCAGTTGTCATTTACCTACATAGCAGGCAGAGAAGAGCGTAAAGCACAAGCATTTGCTCAGTCGAAAGTGTCAAGTTCTGTTCCCGATTACAATCAAAAACGAGAACAAGTACAAGCACAATATCTGGATTCGATAGGCAATGAAGTTGTGTATAATTTAGGTATTACCGAATATACCTATAAAGAGGTGAAAAACAGAGAATTGAATCAAGGTCTTGACCTCAAAGGAGGAATTAACGTAACCTTACAAATATCAGTAAAAGATATTTTGAAAGGATTAGCTGATAATTCCAAAAATCCAATTTTTGAAAAATCATTAGTAGAAGCTGATAAAGGACTTCGTGAAACAGACAGAACCTATTTAGATTTGTTCTTCGAGGCTTTTGAAAAAAACGGAGGTAAATTATCAGCCCCCGATATCTTTGGAAATAAGACACTTAGTGGAATTGTTAATTTGCAAATGACCAACAATGAAGTACGTCCAATTATTCGTAATAAAGTAGATGAGTCTATTGTTTCTGCCTTTGAAGTATTGCGTAAACGTATTGACAAGTTTGGTGTATCGAATCCTAATATTCAGCGATTGGGGAATTCGGGACGTATTTTAGTCGAGTTGCCAGGAGCCAAAGATGTTACTCGTATCAAAAAATTATTACAAAGTACAGCACAATTAGAGTTTTGGGAAACTTACAAAGCAAGTGATTTGGCGCTTTATTTCGATACATTGAACAATTATCTGAAAACACAAGTAAAAGATAATCAAAAAGAAACACAAATAGAAGCTCCTCTCCAGAGTGAGATAGATTCTTTATTGGTCGATGTAGCCAAAGATTCTGTTCAAACTCCAAATGAAGTAAATCCATTTTATGATCTTATTAAGTTAAGTCAAGGGGTTAATTCTCCTTCGTTGGGATATTTCTCTACATCTGATACTACGAAACTTATGAACTATCTTCGTTCGGAAGAAGCTAAAAGATTGCTTCCTGCCGAAATGAAATATGTCAAATTTGATTTTGGAAAACCTTATACTCGTGAAGATTTTACCAAATTATATAATTCTTTCATTTCAATGGAATATGAAAGAACACAACCTGCAGAAGCTAAAAAATTCAAAGATGAATTGCTTTCGCTTTTCAGAAAATCGGATCTTATAGAATTGTATGCTCTTAAAGGAAATAGAGATAATCAGGCTCCTCTGACAGGAGGAGTAATTACTGATGCTGTACAGACCTATGAACACAACAATCCGTGCGTATCAATGACAATGGACGCAAAAGGAGCCAAGATTTGGGAGGCTCTCACTGGAAAAGCGTATCTTGAAAAAGGTAATATTGCGATTGTTTTAGATAATGTTGTTTATTCGGCACCAGGAGTTACCTCTGGACCTATTTCTGGCGGAAGTTCCCAAATTACAGGTAATTTCTCTGTTTTAGAAGCACAAGATTTGGCCAATGTACTTCGTGCAGGTAAATTACCAGCATCAGCTGATGTTATTCAATCAGAGGTAGTTGGTCCTTCATTGGGGCAAGAAGCCATTGATAGCGGATTTTTATCATTCTTAATAGCAGGTGCGATTATTTTTGTATGGCTTGTTTTTTATTATGGAAGAGCAGGTATTTTTGCAGATATAGCTTTGGCTTTCAATGTGATACTTATTTTTGGAGTGTTAGTTAGTATGAAGGCTGTACTTACATTGCCAGGTATTGCAGGTATTGTACTTACTATAGGTATGGCTATTGATGCTAACATTCTTATTTTTGAACGAATTAAAGAAGAACTTTTCAAAGGAAAATCCTTAGCTGAAGCCGTAAAAGATGGATTTAGCAACGCACTATCATCTATCTTAGATGCAAATATTACTACCTTCTTAACAGCAGTTGTATTACTTATCTTCGGTAGTGGTCCTATCAAAGGATTTGCCACTACACTTATCATAGGAATTCTAACATCTTTATTTACAGCTATTTTTATCACTCGATTGTTTATAGATAGAGCGGTTGAAAAAAATCAAAATTTGACGTTTTCAACTCCTATGACCAAGAATTTTATGAGAAATGTATATTTTCGTTTTATCAGAGTACGTAAAAAAGCGTATATTTTCTCAGCTATTCTTATAATTATTTCAGTAGGAACAATTCTTACTCGTGGTTTCGACCAAGGAATTGATTTTGCGGGAGGTCGTTCGTATCAAGTTCGTTTCCAAAATCCTGTAAAAACAACAGAAATTGTAGCAGCGTTAAAAGAATCATTGGGTAATGTAGAGGTAAAAACTTTTGGTGCTGTCAATCAGGTGAAACTTACTACGAAATATAAAGTACAAGAAGAAAGTACCGAAGTTGATAATGAAATACAAGAAATTTTATACAAAGACCTTAAACCATTTATGGGTCAAGATATTTCTTATCAAGAGTTTATGAGTGGAGAAGGTCTTGGGGTTATGAAATCAGATAAAGTAGGACCAAGTATCGCTGAAGATATCAAAAGTAGTGCCGTGTATGCAATTCTTGGTTCTCTTATTATCATTTTCTTGTACATATTATTACGATTTAGAAAATGGCAATTTTCATTAGGAGCTGTAATTGCTTTAGCTCATGATGTGATTATTGTATTGGGAGTATTCTCGCTTCTTTACTCAATAATGCCTTTTAGTCTTGAAATAGACCAATCATTTATTGCAGCTATACTGACTGTAATAGGATATTCGTTGAATGATACAGTGGTTATCTATGACCGAATTCGTGAAATGGTCAAAGAAAAGGGTTGGAGTCGTCATAATTTGAACATTGCACTAAGTACCACGCTCACTCGTACACTCAATACTTCTGCGACAACTTTATTGACTTTATTTGCTATCTTTATTTTTGGAGGAGATAGTTTGCGTGGATTTATGTTTGCTATGATTGTAGGAATTATAATGGGTACATATTCTTCAATCTTTATTGCTACACCTCTTGTATATGATACATTGAAAAATAGTAATGAAGGGCTTAAAGCAAATGATGAAGACTAATTTTTTATAAAGTTAAAACAAGGAATTTTTTAATTCCTTGTTTTTTAATTTAAATAATTTTTATACTATGAAAAAAGTAAAAATTTTGTTAGTTAGCACAATTACTATTTTGATGTTTTCTTGTAACAAAAATAATGATAATACCACATTCGTGAAAGATTTTGATGTTGAGTTTACTTTTGATTATACAAAAGGAAAAGACACTCGTCCACTTCTTATGAAATGTGATGTTTATAACAAGCAAGAAGCAGACGATTTAAATAAAGCTCTTGAGCAGGCAATCAATAAAGCTCCGAATAAACGAGGCAAAGTAATAACATCTGCTGCATTCCTTGTCAGTCTGGATTATGCTGTCCCTTATGGATTTGAATTTAGAACGAAAACTCAAGAAAAACCAAGCTATGAATATGTAGGGAGATTTACTCGAAAAGGATTTCATTTGCAACGTTTTACAGATGAAAAAGGAGAACATTTGCCTTGGGGTGTTTAATAAAAACACACAAGAATTATCCTCGTGAGAATGTAGAATGTACAAAATTTAGGAGATACTTATGAAAATGGATTACATTGTTCTTCGTTTGTTGGTTGGTGTTTGTTCAATGGTGGTGCTGTTCAAGATTTGAATTTGTTAGAAAGAACTTATGCTGACGAATATAGAACCTTCCCTTCTTCGACTGAAATTAGCCTTAAAGAAGGGATAGATGTAATACGTGCAGGTGATTTGCTCTGGTTTCCTGGACATATAGCCATTGTTATAGGGGTAAAAGATGATATAGTTGTGTATGCTAGTGCAGAAGGAGGGAAAGCTCATCCAGGCAGAGGCATTCGTTGGCTTACATTTAATAAAAAAACAACCAATTTTGATACTTTTATGTACAAATCGCTTATACAAATGAAAAATGTATATGGAGATTAGTATTAAGTAAAAAAGAATTTTTAAAAACCATTATAGATAAAGATAAATCTGTAATGGTTTTTATTTTTAAATAGCTTCTTTTCAGAATATAAAATCAGGATATATTTATTTGTAAATCAGGGTAAAAAATTAAAAAATTATGAACAAAATCTACTCCGTATGATTTTTTAGCAAAACTTTTGTAAAAATTTGTCGTGTAGGTCAAAAAAAAGCTGTAAATTAGCACGCTAAATATAAGTATAATAAATATGACAGAAGGAGAAAAACTCATTCCTATCAATATTGAAGAGCAAATGAAGTCAGCCTACATTGATTATTCGATGTCGGTAATCGTGTCTCGAGCATTGCCCGATGTACGCGATGGACTTAAACCTGTACACCGACGTGTGTTATTTGGTATGCACGAATTGGGTGTAAAAAGCAACACAGCATATAAAAAATCAGCGCGTATCGTAGGGGAGGTACTCGGTAAGTATCACCCACACGGTGATTCGTCAGTTTATGATACTATGGTGCGTATGGCTCAAGATTGGAGTATGCGCTATATGCTCGTTGATGGACAAGGAAACTTTGGCTCAGTTGATGGTGATAGTCCCGCAGCTATGCGTTATACAGAGGCAAGAATGCGGAAAATTGCTGAAGATATGTTGGCTGATATTGAAAAAGAAACAGTTGACCATAAACTTAATTTTGACGATACACTTGAAGAACCCACTGTGCTACCAACACGTATTCCTAATTTATTAGTGAATGGAACTTCTGGAATTGCCGTAGGTATGGCAACTAACATGCCACCACATAATCTTTCAGAAGTAGTTGATGGAACAATTGCCTATATTGATAATCCTGATATTGAGATAGATACATTGATGGATTATGTCAAAGCTCCTGATTTTCCTACCGGAGGAATTATTTATGGATACGATGGTGTACGAGAGGCTTTTAAAACAGGGCGTGGTCGAGTAGTTATTCGAGGAAAAGCTCATTTTGAAGAAGTTAATGGACGCGAATGTATTATCGTTACTGAAATTCCTTATCAGGTAAACAAAGCGGAAATGATTAAGAAAACCGCAGACCTTATCAATGAGAAAAAATTGGAAGGAATTTCAGATGTTCGTGATGAAACAGGAAAAGGAGGTATGCGTATTGTTTATGAACTGAAACGCGATGCGGTTCCTAATGTTGTTCTTAACAATTTGTTCAAACACACGGCATTGCAATCATCGTTCAGTGTGAATAATATTGCATTAGTCAATGGTCGTCCTCTGCAATTAAATCTCAAAGAACTCATTTTTCACTTTGTAGAGCATCGGCACGAGGTAGTTGTTCGCCGTACTCAATACGAACTTCGTAAAGCAGAGGAAAGAGCGCATATCTTGGAAGGACTTATTATTGCTTCGGATAATATTGATGAGGTAATTCAGATTATACGTTCGTCTAATGATGGAGAGCAAGCACGTACGCGGTTAATGGAGCGTTTTAATCTCTCTGAAATTCAATCGCGAGCAATTGTTGAAATGCGTTTGCGTCAGCTTACAGGTTTAGAACAAGATAAACTTCGAGCTGAATATCAAGAAGTATTGGCATTCATCGAAGATTGTAAAGATATTTTGGCAAATAAAGACCGAAGAATGCAAATAATTAAAGATGAATTGTTGGAGATAAAAAATAAATATGGAGATGAGCGTCGTTCAGTTATTGAATACGCAGGTGGCGACATCAGCATTGAAGATATTATCCCGAACGAACAAGTAGTTATTACCATTTCGCACGCAGGATATATCAAACGTACTTCGGTTAATGAATACAAAACTCAAGCTCGAGGTGGAGTAGGGCAGAAGGCTTCCACAACAAGAGATAAAGACTTTTTGGAACATCTTTTCGTAGGAACAAATCATCAATATATGTTGTTTTTTACTGAAAAAGGAAAATGTTTTTGGCTTCGAGTGTATGAAATTCCCGAAGGAAGCCGTACAGCCAAAGGTCGAGCTATTCAAAATCTTATCAATATAGAACAAGATGATAATGTAAAAGCCTTTATTTGTACGCAAGACCTTAAAGACCAAGAGTATATCAATAGTCATTATGTAATGATGGCAACCAAACGAGGTATTGTTAAAAAAACGCTTTTGGAGCAATATTCTCGTCCCAGACAAAATGGTATCAATGCAATAACAATTCGTGAAGATGACGAATTGCTTGAAGCTCGACTAACAACAGGCAATAGCCAAGTAATGCTTGCTGTTAAATCTGGAAAAGCAATTCGTTTTGAAGAAGAAAAAGTACGAGCTATTGGACGAAGCGGTTCGGGAGTTCGTGGAATTACGCTTGAAAGTGATAACGATGAAGTAATCGGAATGGTCGCTATTGAAAATCCGAAAGAAGAAACCGTATTGGTTGTTTCAGAAAATGGATACGGAAAACGAACCTTTATTGATGACCCAGAAACAGGCGATGCCATTTATCGTATTACTAACAGAGGAGGTAAAGGAGTTAAAACCATTTCAATTACTGAAAAAACAGGTAATTTGGTAGCTATTAAATCGGTAATGGAAGGAGAAGACCTGATGATTATTAACAAATCGGGAGTTGCTATTCGTATGTCAGTTGATGAACTTCGTACTATGGGGCGCGCTACACAAGGAGTTCGCCTTATCAATATTAAAGGAAATGACTCTATTGCAGCGGTTGCCAAAGTAATGAGAGAAGAAGAAAACGATGAGGATCAAAATGATGTTGATATCAATGAAAGTTTTGATGAAAATGGCATTGAAATTGATAATTAAAAAGTAAACATAAAAATAATTTAAAAATTTTAGCATATGAAAAAGCAAATTTTAATAGCATCAGCATTGATGTTGACAATGAATGCTTTCGCTCAAAAGAAAGAAATGAAAGAAGCAAGTAAAGCTATTGCTAAAGGAGATTTTTCGCAAGCACAATCTCTATTAGAACAAGCTAAAAGTGGAGCTCTTGCCGACCCGAAAATTGCCCCTGAATATCATTTTTTGAGAGGACAACTTTTTGTTGGAAAAGCAAAGAAAAATCAAGAAACTTTTACATCTTTGGGAGAAGCAGCTAAGTCTTTTGCTGAATCGGAGAAACTAAGCAAAAAATATAGCGCAGAGATAGCAAAATTAAAAGAAGAAGCTGTTAATATTGCTGTTACTCAAGGGCAAGAAGCATATAAAGCAAATAATTATAAAAAAGCAGCTCCAGCCTTTGAACAAGTCTATCGCTTGAGTCCAAAAGATACTGTATTTTTGTACAATGCTGCCGTAATTGCTGTTCAAGACAAAGATTATGATACAGCATTAAAACACTATGCAGAACTTAAAAAATTGGGATATGATGGAGCAGAAACTAATTATACAGCCAAAAACAAAGAAACAGGACAAGTAGAAACTTTTCCAAGTAAGCAACAACGTGATTTGATGGTAAAATCAGGAGCTTATATTACTCCAAAAGAAGAAAAAACACCATCGAAAAAAGCGGAAATTATCAAAAATATTGCATTAATTTATGTAGAACAGGGCAAAAAGGAAGAAGCGTTGAAAGCATTTGTTGAAGCTCGAAAATCATATCCGAAAGATGCTAATTTGGTAATTCAAGAGGCTTATATTTACTTGCAATTAGAGAACAAAGATAAGTTCAAAGAATTGATGCAAGAAGCCGCTTCATTAGAGCCAAATAATGCTGATATTCAGTATAATATAGGTGTTATTAACCTCCAACAAAATCATTATGAAGATGCTCGCAAAGCATTTCAAAAAGCACTATCTATTAAACCAGATTACTCAGATGCAGCACTGAATATTTCAACTACATATATCAATGAGGGAAATGCGTTGGTAGAACAAATGAATGCTTTGGGCAATACGAAAGCTGATATTCAAAAATACGATGAATTGAAAGAAAAAAAAGATGGATATTTCAAGCAAGCAGCTTCTGTATTGGAAGATTTTATAAAAAAACAAGGTAAAAATGCAGATATTTTAGAACAGCTAAAAAATATTTATGCAGCTTTAGGAGATACAGCTAATTTTAAACGTATCAAAGATATGTTGTAAATAAAATGACAAGATAATTATTTTAAATACATAAAAATACAAATTTAATAACAATGAATAACATTTTAAAAACAATGGTAGCATTATTTTCAATAATGACTATCATAAATTGTCGTAAAGACTCCAACCCAGCAGTATCTTCTATTCAACCTTCTGATTATGAAATAGAAGGCACAACATTGAAAAAATGGAAAAATACAACAATCTCAACAATTGATATGCAATCAGACCCTGTATTGCGTAAAATAACTGTTATTGATGAAGATGTGTTTTCAGGTAAGGAAAATATCACGGCAGTGGTGTTACCGAACGGATTGGAAACGATAGGTAGAGCTGCTTTTAGTCAAACTTCGTTGGAAAATATAGTAATTCCTGATGGAGTCAAAACTATTTCAGAATATGCTTTTAGAGAATGTCTAAAATTAACATCAGTTGTTTTACCCAAAGGATTGAATAGTTTAGGCAAAGGAGTTTTTGTTGCGTCTAATTTGCAATCAATAAGTATTCCAAATTCTATCAATGTAATTCCAGAGTCTACTTTTCAAGGTTGTAAAAACTTGAAATCGGTAACTATTTCAGAAGGAATAACTACCTTGACAGGTGGAGCTTTTAAGAATTGCACTGGTTTGACACAGATAACGCTTCCTAAAACAACTACAGATATTCATAATGAGGCTTTTGCAGGTTGTACAAAATTAGAGACAGTTACAGTAGAAGCTATAAATCCTCCGAATTTAGGAGCAGGTGTTTTTTATAATCAAGGAATAAAGAATATTTTTGTACCTAAAGAAAGTGTTGATAACTATAAACAAAGGGAAGGTTGGTCAATGTATATTTCAATAATAAAAAGTAAGTAAAATATAATGACTAAAAAACAAGGAAGCTATACAATTGTATAGCTTTTTTGTTTGTATTATAACGACGTAAAATAAAAATAAAAATTAAAGGTTGTTAGTTGTAAAAAATGTTGTATTTTTGAACAAATTTTTATGAAATATGATACAACAAGCATCTTTTGAAGATTTTTTTGGAATGTTATTCACTATTATCCTCATATTCATATTGTTAGGTTGGATAATTCGATGGTCATTTCCGTATATTTTAAGATATTTTGGACGTAGATTTCAAAAACGATTGCAGCGAGAGTTTCAGCAGGCACAAGGGCAGCAACAAGAACAAACGTATGGGGCGTACGAATCAAATAAAAATAATCGCCCAAGAGAAAAGAAAAAAGTAGGAGAATATATTGATTTTGAAGAACTTGAATAATTATTATATGAAAACATCTTGGCAAAAAATACTACCTCATTTTGGGGTAATTATTCTTTTTATAGCTATTGCCTTAGCTTTTTTTTCACCAGTATTAGAAGGTAAAAAAATGTTGCAAAGTGATATTGTGCAATATACAGGAATGGCGAAAGAGCGCAATGATTTTCGTGTAACACGCGAAAGTTATTGGACAAATAGTGCTTTTGGAGGAATGCCAACATATCAATTGGGGGCAGAGTATCCGCATAATTATATAAAATCGCTAGATAAGACCATTCGGTTTTTGCCACGCCCAGCCGATTATTTATTCTTATATTTTGTAGGATTTTATGTGTTGTTATTGGTCTTGGGGGTAAATTATAGATATGCTTTTTTGGGAGCATTGGCGTATGGTTTTTCTACATATTTAATTATTATTTTGCAAGTTGGACACAATGCCAAAGCACATGCGATAGGATATTTTGCTTTTGTTTTGTCAGCGATTTTACTTACTCTGAGGGGGAAATATCTGTGGGGGTTTCTGTTAACGACCATTGCTTTGGCACTTGAAATCAATGCGAACCACTTTCAGATGACGTACTACTTGCTCTTTTTGGTACTTGGTATAGGCGTAGTTTATTTGGTTAGAGCAATTCGAGAAAAGAAAATTTTGTCTTTTGTCAAATCAATAGGAGTATTGTTTGGGGCGTTGTTTTTTTCTTTATTGCTGAATGCGACATCGCTTTTGGCAACGAATGAATATGCCCAATTTAGTACGCGAAGCAAGTCGGAACTTACTTTTACTCCCGAAGGATTATCGAAAGCTAATCAGAATGGACTTTCTAAAGAATATATAACTGAGTATAGTTATGGAATATTTGAGTCGCTTAACTTGATAGTTCCACGACTTTTTGGGGGTTCGAATAATGAAAATATAGGTGAAGATTCAAAAACATTTGAATTCTTGACAATGCACAATGTATCTGCTTCACAAGCCAAAAGTTTTGCTGAAAACTTGCCTACTTATTGGGGAGAACAACCGATTGTTGCGGCGCCTGCTTATGTTGGAATTGTTATATTTTTCTTGTTTGTATTGGGAATCTTTATTGTTAAGGGACGTACCAAATATTGGCTTTTGATTGGAGCAGTTCTCTCGTTGTTACTCTCGTGGGGGAAGAATTTTCCTGTGCTAACCAATTTGATGATTGATTATTTTCCTTTGTATAACAAATTCAGAGCAGTGTCGTCTGTGCAAGTTATTTTAGAATTGTGTATTCCGGTACTTGCTATCTTGGCTTTGTATCATTTTTTGACCAATAAAAAGAATGAAAATTATACAAAACCTCTTTATTATACAATGGGGATTGTGGGGGGAATATTACTTTTGCTATATATTTTCAAAGGAGCATTTTCTTTTGAAGGAGTAAATGATGCCTATTATTCTCAAATGTATGGAGACGAATTAGTACAGGTTATTGTGCAAGATCGCAAGGTTATTTATACGGCAGATATTTTTAGAGGTATGCTTTTGGTGGGTATTTTGGCAGGAATACTTTGGGCGTTTCTTACTAAAAAGTTGTCTGAAAAATGGGTATTTCCGTTGCTAATTGTACTGGTTTTATGGGATATGGTAGGAGTAGCCAAGCGATATGTAAGTAATGATAGTTTTGTAGCTCCTTCACAGGCAGAACGTCCGTTTGAGCTTTCCCCGCAAGAAGAGAAAATACGACAAGATACGGGAAATTATCGTGTTTTTACTACACACGAAGGTCTTAATGGTGCGCGTACATCTTATTTTTTTCATTCTATTGGGGGATATCATGCGGCTAAACCCAAAGCAATTCAAGAGTTGTTTGATTATCAAATATATAAGAACAATTGGAATATTCTTAATATGTTGAATGTTAAATACATTGTTCAGACTGATGAGCAACGAAAACTGCAAGTTGTTGAAAATCAGGAAGCACTGGGCAATGCTTGGTTTGTCAAAAAACGAATACAAATGCCTTCTGCTGATGCGACAATGAAAGCGCTTGATACGCTTAATCTGGCTTCGGTGGCATTATTTCAAACAAAAAATCAGACAAATGAAAAATCTGTATCAACATATGTGGTTGATAGTCTATCGACCATTCGTCTTGTGAGTTATCAACCCGATTATTTGGTGTATGAATCAACGAATTCAAATAAGGGATTTGCTGTATTTTCTGAGATGTATTATCCGTATGATTGGAAAGCAACAATTGATGGGAAAACAACACCGATTTATCGTACCGATTATGCGTTGCGTGGGATAGAAATTCCGGCAGGAGTACATCGAGTAGAATTCCGTTTTACTTCTTCGGTAGTGAAAAAGGGAGGTTATATAACGTTGTGTGCCAATATAGCTTTGATACTGCTTTTGATAGGTGCTAGTGTGCAAATATTGATAAAAAAGAAAGCTAATTAAGTAAAATAGATGAAAAAAGTAGGATTGTACATAGTATTTTGTATTCTTTTTGTACGTTGCGACTCGCCGTTTTTTTCGTCAAAAGAAGGGTTTGTTACTCATTTTGAAAAATCGAACGGAAATGAAAGTACTTCGTATGATGATTTGTTGTCTTTTTATAAAGAGCTTTCGTCAGAATATACAAGTATATCTTTGCGTACTATGGGAGAAACAGATACGGGTAAGCCGTTACATTTGGTAATATTCAATCCGGAAGGGCGATTTGATTTCAATCGTATAGGTAAAGAAAAAGCCATTCTTTTGATAGCCAATGGCTTACAGGTAGGTCAGAGTGAAGGAATAGATGCTACGATGTTACTTATGAGAAATCTGGCACAGAAACAAATACGTTTGCCCGAAAACTTGGTTATTGTAGCCATACCAACCCTTATGCCTCAACAGGTAAAAGAACTCGATACGCTACAATTATACTCGACCGATGAGGGAAAAAACAAATTATTATATTCAGATTTTATAAAAAATGAATATAAAACAACAGAAGTTTTCAGCGAAATATTTCATTTGGTACAGCCTGATATTTTCATAGATACGCGCTCGGTGCCTCAGCACAATGACAGAAATACTATTTTTTATCAAACGATTATTCCTGAGAAAATGGGGCACTTACAAGGATATTTGCAAAGTGTATTTGTACCTCGTATTGCCGATTCGCTTTCTATTCATTCCAAAGAGCTACAAGCCGACTCGATACCGACATATAGCCAACTCTTTTTACCCTATCCAGATACAGCTTTTCCGTATCGTACCCCGAGTTCTATTATTGGATATGCATCTCTTTGGAATACACTTTCGCTTAATATCGCTTCGCAGTATGAAAAACCTTATAAAGAGCGGGTTGAAGGTATGTATAATGCACTGAAAACAATTATTTCGGTGTGCGATACTGATGTGGCAACAATCAAGCGCTTACGCAAGTCGCAAAGTGAAGCGTTGCAAAAAGAATCTGAATATGTACTCTCGTATTTGGTTGATGCCAAATCGATGCAGGCAGTTCTGATAACAGATTACGAAAAAGATAGTATGCAATCAGATAGTCTTGCGTTATTGAATTTGCAGAAAAAAATTATTCAATACCCGATGCGTCATCAGGCTTCGGTGTGTGTGTCGGTTCCCCAAGGATATATTATTCCTAAGTGGCTTACCAACGTAGTACATCGGCTTGAAACTAATAAAATACAGCTTGAAACTTTTGAAAAAGACACTATAATGAAGGTAACTTCGTATTGGATAGCATCTAATACAACGTTATTGAAGCCTTTCTCGGGTCATTATCGTCATAAACAGACACAAATTAAGTCTGTACAAGATTCGATTGTGGTTCAAAAGGGTGATTATTGGGTTTCTACCGACCAATTGGGAATTGCGTATCTGTTAGAAACCTTGGAGCCAGAGGCTTCGGATTCTTTTTTCAGTTGGAATTTCTTTGACGAAATTCTCTCGGAAGACAGGCAAGATTACAGGTCTTATTTCAAGCAAGATACGATAAACAAACAACCTTTGTACCCGATATATCGGGTCGAGAAAAAATAAAAGAATGTTAATTTAATATTATAAATTATGAGTATATCTAATTTGAATAATGTGCATTTGACCGATGAGCAAATCACAGCTATTAACCAAGCTATGGAGGCTTTGGAAAAAGCGCTTGCGCCATTACAGATTAACCTTACTCCCGAAGCGAGACATCGGTATGGGCGAGTGAATGAACAGAACAAACTTTTTATTAACAGAGTGAATGATTTTGCGAGTTTGCAACCGCAATTGAAATCACCTGATGTTGATTGGGACGAGTTTGCGCGTGATTACAAAAGTCGTACCTTTTTAGAAGGGCTTATCAATAGGCTTAATAGTCTTTCGACTCGTGCTAATAATTCTAAAATCTTGCATGATTTTGATAATTATCAAGAAGCACTAGAAGATTATGCGTATACTTCGTATCGGGCAGGCTCTCGTGGAGTCGGATTTGAAGAGAAATACAAAGAATTGAAGCAATTTTTTGCAAAAACTCGTAAAAATGTCGATAAAAATACAACCGATAAACTTATCAACGAATAAAAAGTAAGTTTTACTAAGGAATTTATCTATCTACATAGATAAATTCCTTATTTATATGTGCAAAAAACACCAAAAAATAAGCAAACTGCTCATTTAGATAAGTAAAAAGCACCAAAAAACAAGCAAACTGCTCATCTGGACAAGTAAAAAGCACTAAAAAATAAGCAGAATGCTTATCTGGATAAGTAAAAAGCACTAAAAAATAAGCAGAATGCTTATCTGGATAAGTAAAAAGCACTAAAAAACAAGCAAACTGCTCATTTAGATAAGTAAAAAGCACCAAAAAATAAGCAGAATGCTCATCTGGATAAGTAAAAAGCACCAAAAAATAAGCAGAATGCTCATTTAGATAAGCAAAAAGCACCAAAATACATTAAAATAGTTTTGAGAAAGTAAGCAAAATAATATAATTTGTTTTAAAAAAATAAAAATAAAGGTATCATATTATTAAAATTAGTTTATAACCTATAAAATTATAAGAAGATGAAAAAGTTTATTATAACATTAGTAGTTACAACAGTTACTATTTTTACAATGCAAGCACAAGAAGGTTTAGGACTTTCTCTAAAAGCAGGATTAAATATAAATCAAGGAACAATGTTAGTTTCGAGTTAAGATATAAAGACAGAGGGGCTTGTAGGTTTTCATGCAGGAGTAGCTTACGAAATAGGAATGTTAAAATATTTTGCTATAGAGCCAGGTATTTTATTAGATACTCGAGGATTTAAAATAGAGGGTGCAGATAGCAAGATAGATATAATAGGACTTACCATTCCAGTACTTGCTAAAGGGAAATTTGCTATAAGTGATAAATTGCTTGTTTTTGCAAGTGTTGGTCCATATGCTAATATCGGATTAAGTGGTAAATCTCGTAAGAAAGGTGTAGATTATGATGTTGAATTTGGTTCTAGTAATCCAAGCCAAATGAAGCGTGTGAATTATGGAATAAATTTTGGTGCAGGAATAGAGATTAACCGATTTATAATAGGTGCAGGGTATGACTTAGGGCTTTCCAATCTTGGAAATTCAAACGTAGTTTCTGGTGGAATTATCAATGTTAATATAGATAACCAGATACATGTAGATGCTTTTAAACTTAGTATCGGATATAAATTTTAACGAATGGAATCCACTTATTATTATTTACTGATTTTGATACCTTACAATAAATTATAATAAGTAGTTTATATATCATTAGTTGAGATATTATTCGTATAAAATTCGTACTTTTTGACGCAAAAACAGGGATTGTTACTGGAAAAAATGATACTCAATGAAGTTTTGAAAAACAAAAGTTGGGGGTTAGTTCCTCTCTCATTTCTTTTTACAGAAGTCAGAGAGGAATTTTTGTAAAATAAGGTGGCAAATCCTTGTTTTTATAAGGAAAATGCAGATAGAGAAGGGTAGAGGCAAGCTCTGAAATATATTATACGAATTCTTACTTTTGCCAAGCCAACAAGAAAACTATAATCGAAGAAAAACACAATGCCTGTTTGTTGTTTCTTTGAACTTTATTTGTAATTTTGCACGCACATAAGTAAGAGTTTATATTTTATTCATAAACAAATGTCAGAAAATAAAAAAGTAGCTTTTTATACACTGGGTTGTAAGCTGAATTTTTCAGAAACATCGACCATAGCGCGTAGTTTTGAGAATGAAGGCTTTGATAAAGTAGCCTTTGACCAAGTAGCCGATATATATGTTATCAATACGTGTTCGGTAACCGATAATGCCGACAAGCAATTTAAACAAATTGTACGTAAAGCCCTTAAAACCAATCAAAATGCTTTTATAGCAGCTATTGGTTGTTATGCTCAACTTAAACCCGAAGAGCTTATAGCAGTTGATGGCGTAGATTTGGTGCTGGGAGCTAAAGAAAAATTCAACATTACCCAATATATTGATGATTTGACCAAGCTTAATCAAGGTCAAGTACATTCGTGCGATATTAACGAAGCTGATTTCTACGTAGGAAGTTATTCGTTTGGTGATAGAACACGCGCTTTCTTGAAGGTACAAGATGGGTGCGATTATAAGTGTACGTATTGTACCATTCCGATGGCTCGTGGTATTTCACGTAGTGATACACTCGAAAATGTGTTGAACAATGCGTATGAAATTTCCAAGAAAGGAATTAAAGAAATTGTTCTTACAGGTGTGAATATTGGCGATTATGGCAAAGGCGAATTGGGTAATAAAAAGCACGAACATACGTTCTTGGAACTGATAAAAGAATTGGACAAAGTACAAGGAATTGAGCGCTTGCGTATTTCGTCAATTGAACCTAATTTGCTCAAAGACGAAATTATCGAATTTGTCTCACAGAGTAAAACGTTCGTTCCGCACTTTCATATTCCTTTGCAAAGCGGAAGCAATACCATTCTTCGTAAGATGAAACGCCGATATATGCGTGAATTATATGTAGATAGAGTGGCGAAAATTCGTCAGTTGATGCCCGATGCTTGTATTGGGGTAGATGTTATTGTTGGTTTTCCTGGTGAAACAGACGAATTGTTCTTAGAGACGTATCATTTTTTGAATGAATTAGATATTTCGTATCTGCATGTATTTACATATTCAGAACGTGATAATACGGAAGCTATTCAAATGGAAGGAATTGTGCCACACTCCGTAAGAGCCAAACGAAGTCGAATGTTACGAGGTCTTTCTGCAAAAAAAAGAAATGCATTCTATCAAAGTCAGTTAGCAACTGAGCATATAGCACTTTTTGAAGGTGAAAACAAAAAGGGATACATTCACGGATTTACAGAAAATTATGTAAAGGTGAAAGCTACTTGGAATCCCGAATTAGTCAATACATTGCACCGAGTAAAACTCACCCGAATTGACAATGATGGAATACTTCGAATCGAATTTTTAGAATAAAATGAATTGTCATTCTATTAAATTACATATTTTATGTAACTTTGTCTTTCTAATAAAATAAAAAAATATGAATGCAAAAATAATATCAAACGGAATACTTCGCGCAGTGGGTATTTTATTTGTCATTGTACTGGTAGCATATGCGATTTATGAACTCAAAACAATCCTTGTTTATGTAGTCATAGCAATGGTTATCTCTCTTATGGGGCGTCCTTTAGTACGTTTGTTAAAACAACGCTTACGTTTCTCTAATACCATAGCAGTTTTGTCTGTTATGGGACTAATATTACTGCTTTTAGGAGGTATTATCAGTATGTTTATCCCGCTTTTGCTCTCACAGGGGCGCAATTTGTCCTCTATCAATTTTGAAACACTTACCAGTGGTATTGTCAAAAATATTAACCAAGGTGTACGACTTATTGGGATAAAAAATTTCTCGGTTGATATAACTATGTTTTCACAATTATTTGATGTGAATGACATTTCTAGTATTGTCAATGGACTTATGACGTTGCTAAGCGATATTGGTATTGGGTTTTTCTCGGTAGTATTTATTGTTTTTTTCTTTTTGAAAGACGGAACAGCAATAAGCAATGCGTTTATTGGTTTAATAAATAGAAAATATATAGGAAAAACGCGACAATCCATAGAAGCAATTAAGAATTTGCTTTCTCGTTATTTTGTAGGATTGCTATTACAAATCACAGTTGTTTTTGTTATTCTTACCATCGTACTACTTATTCTGGGCGTACAAGATGCGGTGATGATAGCCTTTTTGTGTGCACTTCTGAACTTAATTCCCTATTTGGGACCGCTTATTGGAGGGGTACTTATTAGCGTACTTACTATGTCAAGCTTTATCGAAGAAGATTTTGCCTCGGTGGTATTGCCCAAAATGATTTATGTACTTATTGGCTTTTTGATAGCGCAATTGGTTGATAATTTTTTCAGTCAGCCGATTATTTTTTCTAATTCGGTTAAGTCTCATCCGTTAGAAGTTTTTTTGATTATTTTAATTAGTGGAACGCTTTTTGGTGTAGTAGGAATGGTTGTTGCCGTACCTGCTTATACAGTTATCAAGGTAATTCTCAAAGCTATTTTCGCAGATAACAAATTTGTAAAACTTTTGACCAAAAATATATAAAATATCATTACAAAGCATTTATTTTGAACACGCTTCTATTACAACTTGAAGTTCAAGCCTTCATTGAAGAACATTTGGCAAAAGATATAACAAAGCTATTGCTGGGGAAATCACTTTTTGAAGGAGTATCTCTTTCGGAATTAGCTACTCAAATAATTGGAAAAAATAAATGCAAAAATAAGCTCCCTAAGTGGTTCTCTACCAAAGGAATATATTTTCCAGATAAGCTAGCAATAGAACAATCTTCTTCGCAGCAAGTAGCTCGTTACAAATCGACTTTAGTACAAGGCAATGTACTTGATATGACCGGAGGCTTCGGAGTTGATACGTATTATTTTGCCAAGCAATGTAATAGTGTTATTCACTGCGAGTTACAGCAAGATTTATCTCAAATAGCAGCTCATAATTTTGGTGTATTCAAACAGAAAAACATTCAGTGTATAGCGCAAGATGCATTTGTTTTTTTAGCTAATAATAAATTAAAATTTGATATAATTTATCTTGATCCAGCACGTAGAGACCTTGACAAAAACAAAGTTTTCTTCTTAAAAGATTGTATCCCTAATGTACCCGATAATTTGGATTTTCTTTGGCAATTTACCGATACTATTTTACTGAAAACTTCTCCGATGCTCGATATTCAGCAAGGAATAAGAGAACTTTCTAACGTGACTGATATTCATATAGTTGCACTAAATAATGAAGTAAAAGAATTGCTTTTTTTGTTGAAAAAAGACTATACTGCCGATATACATATCCATGCAGTTCATATCCACGCTCATTCTACAGATTCGTTTCACTTTGACCTCAATCAAAAAAATATGGAGGATACGGAATATGCTTCCCCTGAACATTTTTTGTACGAGCCTAATGCGGCAATACTAAAATCAGGAGGGTTTGGAGTAATTCCTCAACAATTTCCTGTGAAAAAATTAGCACAACACACACATTTATATACAAGTGAAGACTTGGTAGATGATTTTCAAGGGCGAATTTTCCGTATAGAAAAGGTTGTACCTTTTAATAAATCACTTAGAAAACTTGTATCGCAAGCCAATATAACAACACGTAATTTTCCTTTGTCCGTATCGCAAATACGTAAACAATTCAAAATAAAAGAAGGAGGGGAGCTGTATTTATTTTTCACTACCGATGCTTTGGGACAAAAAATAATTATTTTCTGCGAAAAAAACCGATGATTTTATAAAAAACTGCGGTGATTTAAAGATTTTGCTTCAAATTACCACAGGTTTTAAAATTATATTTTAATGTAATTTTATAGCATTATAAAGTATTCGAAAATTAAGCATTATATTTTTTACGCAAATCTTTGGCTGTTTTTACCATTGCGACGAGTGCTTTTTTGGTTTCTTTCCAGTGGCGGGTTTTAAGTCCGCAGTCTGGGTTTATCCATAAGTTGCGTTTTGGGATTACGTTGATAGCTTTTTCCATCAAGAAACTCATTTCCTCAACCGATGGTACACGAGGTGAGTGAATGTCATACACACCAGGTCCAATTTCATTTGGATATTTGAAATTAGCAAACACATCTAACAATTCCATTTGTGAACGAGAGCACTCGATAGTGATTACGTCAGCATCCATATCAGCGATAGCTTCAATCATATCATTGAACTCAGAGTAACACATATGCGTATGAATTTGAGTGCTATTTTCCACCCCTGATGCTGAAATTCGGAACGCACGAATAGCCCAGTAATAATATGCTTGCCAATCTTTACGGCGTAAAGGCAATCCTTCGCGAACTGCTGGCTCGTCAATTTGGATTATTTTGATATCTGCTTTTTCCAAATCTACCACCTCATCACGAATAGCCAATGCAATTTGCATACACGTTACTGAACGAGGTTGGTCATCACGAACGAATGACCATTGCAAAATGGTTACAGGTCCTGTAAGCATTCCTTTTACAGGCAATGAAGTCAATGATTGAGCGAACTTTGACCAACGAACTGTCATTGCATTCGGACGAGAAACATCTCCGTAAATAATCGGTGGTTTTACGCAACGCGAACCGTAACTTTGCACCCAACCGAATTTGGTGAAAGTATATCCTTTGAGTTGCTCTCCGAAATATTCCACCATATCGTTGCGTTCGAATTCTCCGTGAACCAATACGTCAATTCCTGCATCTTCTTGGAAACGGATAGACTCTTCGATTTCTTTTTTCAATAAAGTTTCATATTCTTCTAGCGGAAGTATACCTTTGTTGAAATTCGCTCTCCAACCTCTAACTTCCTGAGTTTGAGGGAATGAACCGATGGTTGTTGTTGGAAACAAAGGTAATTTCAATACATTTTGTTGAATAGTTTGACGCTCAGCGAATTTGCTCTTGCGGTGTGCATCTTTTTCAGTAATGGCATTCACACGCGCTTTTACTACTTCATCGTGAATCAGTTTAGATGTTTTTCGATTGTCATTAGCTATTTTATTTTGAATCACAGCTTGACGTCCAGCATCGGTCAATGAATTAGAAGCTAAGGCTTTAAGCGTTGTTATTTCAGATAATTTTTGTTTTGCAAAAGCTAACCATTGTTTGATTTCAGGCGTAAGTACTTTTTCGTTATTTTCACGTTCTAAATTACAAGGAGAGTGTAATAGAGAGCAAGATGAAGCGATTAACACTTGGTCATTACCCAAAACTTTTTGAGCTTTTTTAATCAAAGCAACTGATTTTTCGAAATCGTTAATCCAAACATTACGTCCATCTACAATACCAAGCGACAATTTTTTACCTTTTGGAAGTTTTGTAAGTACTTCATCTAATTGATTTTCAGCACGAACCAAGTCGATGTGTAATATATCTAACGGAAGGTTCAACGCTAAATCAATGTTGTTTTCCAATGCTCCGAAATAAGTTGTTAAAATAAATTCCGTGATTGGAAATGCTTGTTTTAGCGAGCTATACACTTGGTTGTAAGCCTCTTTTTCTTTGTCAGAAAGGTCAAGCACCAAGTATGGTTCGTCAATTTGAATAGTTTTTGCCCCAGCATCTACCAAACTTTGTACGATTTGTTTATAAACAGGTAATAAATTTTCAACCAATTCAATTCTGTGGAAACCTTCCTCTTTTTCTTTTCCAAGGAGAAGATAGGTTACTAATCCTAAAAGTACAGGTTTGGTTTCAAAACCATTGGCTTTTGCAAATTTGTATTCGGCAAGAGCTTTGTTATATCGCAAGCTAAACGATTGATTTTTAGTAAATTCAGGAACTAAATAGTGATAATTCGTATCAAACCATTTGGTCATTTCAACTGCTGTGATATCAATGTCATTTTTTTGGTATCCACGAGCCAATGTAAAGTAAAGCTCCATATCTGAAAGTTGATTGATAGGAGTAAATCTGCTTGGAATTGCATCAACTGAAAATGAAAAATCTAACACTTGGTCATAGAACGAAAAATCGTTTGAAGGCAACAAATCGATACCCGCTTCTTTTTGTAAATTCCAATTATGAATTCTGATAGTATTAGCCATATCAAATAGCTCTTTTTCAGATATTTTTCCTGCCCAAAAAGCCTCAGAAGCTTTCTTTAATTCACGTTTTTCCCCAATGCGAGGATAGCCTAATAGATTGGTTTTCATATGTTTGTATCTTATTTTATTTCTTTTCGAAGGAGAGGAGTTTATTATTTATTGTATAAAAAATTGTCTGTCAGTACTGCTAACCCTAAAATACCTTTGAAACAATATCTACAATATTATCCGATTTTCCCATAGAGTAATAGTGCAATGTTGGCACCCCCCAGCGTTTTAGTTCTCTACTTTGTTCGATAGCCCATTCGACACCCACTTGTCGAATATCATTGTTTGTTTGGCATTTTTCAAGCTCACTTACTAATATTTCAGGAAGGTCAATTTTGAACACTTGCGGAAGCAACGATAAGTGTCGTTTGGTTGTTATGGGTTTGATACCAGGTATGATAGGTATGTTAATTCCTGTAAGTCGGACTTTTTCAACAAATTCAAAATATTTTTGATTATCAAAAAACATCTGTGTAACAATATAATCAGCACCTGCATCTACTTTTTCTTTCAATCGAGCCAAATCGAAAGCCATTGAAGGCGATTCCAAGTGCTTTTCAGGATAGCCTGCTACACCCACGCAAAAATTCGTGCCATAGTCGGTTTCAATTATATCGTGTAGAAACTTTCCTCGACCTAAATCCTTGATTTGCTTGACTAAATCTACCGCATAACGATGCCCATCTTTGGTTGGTTGAAAGTAACGTTCTTCTTTTCGAGCATCACCCCGAAGTGCCATTACGTTGTTAATACCTAAATAAAAGCAATCAATCAACAGGTGTTCTGTTTCTTCTTTGGTAAATCCGCCACAAAGCACGTGAGGCACAGTATCTATACCATATTTATATTGAATAGCTGAACAAATTCCAACAGTTCCAGGGCGCATACGCGTAATTTTCTTCTCCAACAGACCGTTTGCGTGTTTTTTGTAAAAATATTCCTCACGAGAGGTTGTTACGTCAATAAAAGGAGGTTTGAACTCAATAAGTGGTTCAATATTCTGGTAAAGCTCTTCAATATTATTCCCTTTTTTAGGCGGAATAATTTCGAAAGAACATAATGTTTTCCCTTTGGCTTTGGCGATATGTTCGGTTACTTTCATTCGTACGATGTTTTAGCAAATTTTCTTTTTAAAAGGGTACAAAAATATGATATTTTTTTTGTTATTCCAAATTTTATAAGAAAAAATGTAATTATAATCGATTTTTTATGGATATGACAATATGTATTGAATGTATTTTTCAGAAATTTTTTCTAAGTGGATTATTTTAATAAAGTCTTTTTAGTTTTATTTTTTGTAAAAGATTTTATTATAGAAAAAAAACTTTTTTACACTTCATCATAATTTAGTGTCAAAATATCAGTAATTGGGTGCGCTTGGCAGGTAAGAATTAGTCCGTTTTCTATTTCGGTGTCAGACAAAACCTGATTCTTTTCCATTTCGGCTTTTCCTTCGGTTACTTTAGAAATACAGCTACTACAAGCGCCTCCTTTACATGAGTAAGACACATCTAATCCGTGCTGCAAAAGAGATTCTAAAATGGATTTTTCGCGTGCTATTTCAAAAGTTTTAACGCTACTGTGAAATTGTACGCTAAGGCGAGTAGTACCCTCATATTTTTTATGGTTAACTTCTTGAATGACAAATAATTCTGTATGAATGTTTTTCGGATTATAACTTTGTGTAAGCATTGTTTTTATCATTTGCACCATCGCCTGAGGTCCGCAGATATAAAATCGTTGAAAATCAATGTCTTTGTATTTGTTTTTGAGCAAATGATTTATGATGGTTTCGTCTATTCTTCCGAAAAATTCATTTTTTTCATGGGATTGACTGAAAATATAATGCACAAAAAATCGGTCAGGGAATTTTTCTTTAAGTGTTTCTATTTCAGATAGAAACATAGTACTCTCTTTGGTTTTATTTCCATACAAAAGTACTATTTTCTGCGAAGTTTTGTGCAGGGCAACTTTTATGATACTAAGCAAAGGAGTTATTCCGCTTCCTGCGGCAAATAAAGCTAAGTTTTCAGTATAAATTTCGTGTATGTATGCAAATTTTCCTTCAGGAGGATATACAAAAATAGTTTGTCCTTTACGTAATTCTGTATTTGCAAAAGTCGAAAATTTCCCATTAGGAATTTGTTTGATAGCAATGCTAAGTGGTTCATTATTAGGTTCAGAACAAATAGAATAAGCTCGCCGCACGATCTCTCCTTCAATAGTAGATTCTAAGGTAATGTATTGTCCTGCAAAAAAATCGAATGTAATTTTTTGATTATCAGGGATATTAAATGAAATTTTAACAGAATCGGAAGTGATTTTTTCAATATCAGAAATAAGTAATGAGAAAGGAGTCATAATTTTTTAGGTAAATAATTGAATTTCAGTTAAGTATATTACCATTGAATTGGTTTTTTCCCTACAGAAAGTAGGTAATCATTTGTTTTACTAAAATGTTTATTTCCAAACCAAAAACCTCTATTGGCACTTAGCGGAGAAGGATGCCCTGCTGTAAGAATACAATGTTTGTTACTATCAATTAAAATTGATTTTTTTTTCGCATACCCACCCCAAAGCAAAAAAACAACTTTTTCGCAATGTTGAGAAACAGATTTTATTACAGCATCAGTAAAAGTTTCCCATCCTTTGTTTTGATGACTTCCCGCCTCACCAGCACGTACGGTTAAAGTAGCATTGAGTAGCAAGACACCTTGGTCAGCCCAGCGTTCCAAATTGCCACTCTGCGGATAAGGAATTCCTAAATCTTGCTCAATTTCGCGGAAAATATTAACCAATGAAGGTGGGTGTGGTATGGTGTCATAAACTGAAAAACAAAGCCCATTTGCCTGATTTACACCGTGATACGGGTCTTGCCCTATGATAACTACTTTAATATTGTCAAAGGTACAATGGTCAAAAGCAGCGAATATTCGCCTTCCTTTTGGGTAACACGCATGCGTGCTGTATTCTTCTTTTACGAATTGTACTAAATTATGAAAATACGGCTTTTCAAATTCGTCTTGTAAATAAGTTTTCCATGTAGAGTTAATTTGTACATTCATTGGTAAAAAGATTAAATTTAATTGTATTTTAATAGTATAAAACGTAGGTCAAAAGGGTTTAAATGTTCCATAAGTTGTTCAATAAGACTACTTTGCGTAGCTATCATAAACTCACTGAAATTATTAGTTCGCTCTTGCAATGTTCGGTTGGGGAACAGATTTGCTTTGATATAAGTTGCTCTTTCTATCAGGTCTTTATATTTCCGTTTTTGAGCTTTCAAGAGTCGTTTTTCTAAAGCATTTAATCCTTTTAATTGATTGATTTCTTGTGCTTTAACCATATTTAAAAAGGTAACGTCTGTTTTTTGAGCTACTTGATATAATGATGCAAATTGGTCTTGCAGTTGTTTTTTCAAAGGAATAAAATTAAGTGGAATATCTGTTACATTTTGAGTTAATTTATTTTCTAAAAGTCTGTTTTCCAGAAAAATATCGGAAAGAGAAAGTTGTAATTTTTCAATTTTTTTATATTGTTTTTCAGAAATTAAAAGGACAGAGTTTCGTAGTAAAAGCATTGGAAAAGTAACGTTTGATTGTTCAAAAAAGGCTTTAAGTTCTAACCAATATGCAATTTCGCCACCACCACCAATATAACATAAATTGGGCAAAATAACCTCTTGATACATTGGGCGAAGCAAAACATTGGGTGAAAAACGTTCTGGAAATTGTTGTAATTCGGCTCGAATTTCACTATCAGAAAAAATAATATTTGTTTTATTCACAACAAAGCCTGTCGAGGTTTTTATAATACGTTCTCGAATATTAGGTTGTAAATAAAAAATATTTATCTGTCGAGGAGTTACTTGTGTAGGATAGTTTTTGTCTATGTTTTTTATTTCAGTAATTGTTTTATTTACCTGTTTTTCAGCCAAATGTTCAAAAAGGTCTTTTTCAAAATATGGAATAAAAAGCTGTTTTAATTCAGTATCATTCCCATCAATAATTACAAGTCCGTATTCTTTAAAAAGAGTATTAACCAAATATCGTGTAGCAGAAGCTAAATCATTGTTTTTCAGATAACTATTTTCAAATAATTGAAATAATTCTTTTGATTGTATGCCTGCACCTAACTCCGTTTTTAACATTTTGGCAATAGGTTCAAGAGTTTGTGTAGAAAAATTGCCGACCATACCTGTTTGTTCACTATTCCACACTATTTTTTTCTGATATAAATAAAAATGATTTATTTCTTCAAAATCGTGGTCTTCGGTAGCCATCCAATATACAGGAACAAACTGATAATCAGTATGTTTTTGATTCAAAATACGACACGCCTTAATGGTAGAGATGATTTTGTAAATAAAATATAAAGGACCAGTGAAGAGACTTAACTGATGTCCTGTGGTAATGGTAAAGCTGTTTTTATTACGTAGCGCTTGAATATTCTGCTGTGTTTGCTCAGAAATAATCGTGTTTTTATACTGATTTTCAAGGCTTTTTACTAAAATATCACGATGAGCAAAGTTATAATTTTCTTGTTTTTCTTGAATTTGTTTTTTGAAATTCTCAATACTTGGGAAATGGTTATACAATGATTTAAGTAATTGATTTTCATTGATATAATCACAAATGAATTTAGAAAAATAGCCTGTTTTTTCAAAAGGAATAAATTCAGTAGTCATAGCAATATAAAATTTATAGGCAAAAATACGATTTTCTTTTAAAAATATTGGTATAAAAAGAAATTTTATTAGTAAAAATTTGTATCTTTGTACAATAAATTAAATAAAAAGTGGCAGTATTTATTAAAATTTACGAAGAAAACCCCAATAAGAAAGAAATACAAAAAGTTGTAGAAATTCTTAAAAATGGTGGATTGGTTATTTATCCTACTGATACGGTGTATGGGTTAGGATGCGATATTACCAATGTGAAGGCTCTTGAACGCATTGCCCAAATAAAGGGAGTAAAACTTGAAAAGGCTAATTTTTCATTTGTTTGTGCCGATTTGAGCAATTTGTCCGATTATGTAAAACAGATAGACACATCAGTTTTTAAGATACTTAAAAAAGCCCTACCTGGCCCTTATACTTTTATCCTACCAGGAAGTACCAATTTACCTAAAATGTTTAAAAAGAAGAAAACCGTAGGAATACGTATTCCTGCTAATAATATTGCTCGTATGTTAGCCGAACGACTTGGAAATCCGATAGTCTCAACATCTATTTATGATGAAGACGAACTTATTGAATATACCACCGATCCAGAACTTATTTTTGAAAAATGGCAAAACAGAGTAGAGGTTATCATAGATGGAGGTTATGGAGATAATGTCGCTTCGACAGTGATAGATATCTCGCAAGGTTTTCCTGTACTTGTTCGGCAAGGTAAAGGTTCATTTGAAGAAATATTGTAAAACATTCAAAAAGGAATTTTTTGTCAATATATTTTTGAAATTTTTCACCTATTTGTTGAAATAAGTCTGAACTGAAAAATTGAATAAATTCTAAGTTTTATAAAGTATAAAGGTTTGATTTTTAGTAAATTTTGAAATATTATATAAATTTTTTTTACATCTTTGCTCTCAATAGTTTATTTATAATTGTTGTCCAAATCAATTGAATAGATAAAAATATTGTCTATTTCGATTTCATAATACACAAGCTTTATAATAGTAAAAACTCGTTATGTACAATACATAGCGAGTTTTTGGGAATATAAATTTTTATTTTAAATAAAGAATTATTTTAAACTTCCAACCATATCTTCGGGGCATACCCAAGCATCAAACTCTTCAGGAGTTACATATCCTAAGTTGATAGCTTCTTCACGAAGTGTTGTTCCGTTTCGGTGAGCTGTATTTGCTATTTCGGCAGCTTTGTAATATCCTATTTTGGTATTAAGAGCGGTGACAAGCATCAGACTTCCATTAACTAACTCTTTGATACGTGTATAATTAGGTTCAATGCCTACGGCACAATGCTCTTCAAAACTTACACAAGCATCACCAATAAGTCGAGCTGATTGCAAGAAATTAGCACAAATAACAGGTTTAAATACATTGAGTTCATAATGTCCCTGTGTAGCACCTACCGAAATAGCCACATCGTTCCCCATTACTTGGGCGGCAACCATCGTAACTGCCTCACACTGAGTAGGATTTACTTTACCTGGCATGATAGAACTTCCAGGTTCATTTTCAGGAATTAGAATTTCTCCTATTCCACTTCGAGGTCCTGATGCCATCATACGAATATCATTAGCTATTTTGTTCAATGAAACGGCTAATTGTTTCAATGCTCCATGGGTTTCAACCATTGCATCGTGTGCAGCAAGTGCTTCAAATTTGTTTTCAGCAGTAACAAAGGGAAGTCCTGTGAATTGTGCTATATACTTAGCAACCAGTACATCATACCCTTTGGGAGTATTTATCCCTGTTCCTACGGCAGTACCACCCAATGCCAATTCACTAAGATGCGATAGTGTATTTTTGAGTGCTTTTAATCCATGGTCAAGTTGTGAAACATATCCTGAAAATTCTTGCCCCAAAGTAAGCGGTGTAGCGTCCATTAGGTGTGTTCGCCCAATTTTGACTACATTTTTGAATGCTTCTGATTTCTTTTTGAGTGTATCACGAAGTTTTTCCACACCAGGGATTGTTGTTTCAACAACCATTTTGTAAGCAGCAATATGCATACCAGTTGGATATGTATCGTTTGATGATTGTGATTTATTAACATCATCATTGGGTTGTAAGGTTTTATCGCCTTCACCAATTTTTTTACCTGCCAACTGGTGAGCTCGATTGGCAATAACTTCATTTACATTCATATTGGATTGGGTACCAGACCCTGTCTGCCAAATAACCAATGGAAATTGATCATCGAGTTTTCCCTCCAAAATTTCATCACAAACTTTGGCTATCAAATCTCTTTTTTCAGTAGAAAGTACTCCCAATTCGCAATTTGCGTAAGCTGCTGCTTTTTTCAAATAAGCAAATCCGTAGATGACCTCTTTAGGCATTGATGCCTCTGGCCCAATTTTGAAATTGTTGCGAGAGCGTTCTGTTTGAGCTCCCCAAAGTTTGTCGGCTGGTACTTTTACCTCGCCCATTGTGTCTTTTTCAATTCTGTAACTCATATATTTTATGTATTTATTCTTTAATTTAATTTTCAGCAAACAAAGTTACAAAAAAAAGTAAAATTAAAATTTAAATTGTTATTTTTTTTCTCAAAATAGGTGTTTTAATCCAGATGATATTTTATGAATAATTTGTTTTATGTTTATTATTTAGGATAAAAAAGATATCTAAAATATTTTTTTATATAAAAAAATAATAGATTAGATTTTTTTACTTATTTATGTTCTTGTATTGT
Organism: Capnocytophaga catalasegens; assembly: GCF_026005215.1. GTDB lineage: Bacteria > Bacteroidota > Bacteroidia > Flavobacteriales > Flavobacteriaceae > Capnocytophaga > Capnocytophaga catalasegens. The sequence goes on from NZ_BPMA01000023.1 coordinate 39,257, forward strand.
ACAAGCTATTTTTTTATTCTATCTTTGAATTATAAAAACAATAAGTTTTTTTTAAAACAAATCATATATAATATTGTTTTTATTTTGAAAAAAAGTATGTTATTTAACTTAAATTTTATAAATAAAAATGAATAATTCGTTAAGAAAACCAAAACAAAAAATTCTTTTGGGTAAATGGATTTTGCTGAATTTTTTATTTGCTATGTGTTGGAGTTTTTCTCTCGAAGCAAAAACAAATTCTGTGTACAATACACAGGAACAAATGCAAAAGAACAAAAAAGTAAGTGGAACCATCACAGATGCTACGGGTACTCCATTGCCCGGTGTGAATATCATCGTAAAAGGTACTAATATCGGTATGATTTCTGACTTTGATGGTAATTTTGAAATCAATGTTCCTAATAATAAAACGGAACTAGTTTTCTCTTACGTAGGTTTTAAAGAACAAACCATTAAAGTAACTCAATCGCGTTCGGGTGTGAAAATTATTCTTCAAGAAGAAGCGCAGCAGCTTGACCAAGTTGTAGTTACAGCATTGGGTATTAAGCGTTCTGAAAAGAGTTTGTCTTATGCGACACAATCTGTTTCTGGTAAAGAACTTACAGAAGTCCCCTCAAGTAATGTGCTTAACACACTTGCTGGAAAAACTGCGGGTATGAGTGTTTCTAGCTCAGGCTCAGGAATTGGTAGTTCTGTTAAAATCGTGCTACGTGGAAATCGTTCTATACAAGGTAATAACCAACCGCTCTACGTAGTTGATGGAACTCCCATTAGTAGTGGTGCTTTCTCTGGAACAGCAATTGGTGATGGCTTTGGAGGAGGAGTTGATACAGGTGATGGTATGGCTGGTATCAATCCTGAAGATATTGAGAGTATCAACGTACTAAAAGGAGCTACCGCTGCAGCTTTGTATGGTAGCCAAGCTGCTAACGGGGTTGTTTTGATTACTACCAAAAGAGGTAATACAGAGAAAATTTCAGTTTCTTTAACCTCATCAGTACAGGCTGATATTCCATATATGACTTATAAGTTTCAAGACCAATACGCAATGGGTACAAAAGGCGTTAATGAGCAAACTATCGAAGCGTGGGGAGCAAAACGTACTACAGAAGATCTAAGTAATGACTTTGTTAATCAATTTTTCAATACAGGATTTATGGCTCAAAATGGTGTATCTGTTAGTGGAGGAAATAATGTTACTAAGAGTTTTTTATCATATCAAAATACTTCAGCAAGTGGTATTATGCCTACTAATACATTCAAAAAACATAATTTGAGTTTACGTTCTACTACTTCTCTTTTTGAAAAATTTATGGAAATTGACGGAAGTATTGCTCTGACTAAGCAAGATACAGACCACGCTCCTGCAGCACCTGGACGATATTTCAACCCTATTGCAGGATTGTATCTTTTCCCAGCAGGAACGACTGCTTTTAATCAATACAGAGATACTTACGAAATTCCTGATGCAACTCGAAATGGACTTATGCAAATGAATTGGTATAACGAAAGCGATACATTTAAAAATCCGTATTGGTTAGTTAATCGACATAATTATTCATATGAAGTTGAAAAGGCTATTATCAAATTGAATACTAAATTCAATTTTACGAATTGGTTAAGCCTCCAACTTCGAGGAAGTTATGATAAGACGGCTACAATAGGGGAGCGCAAAGTTCATTCAGGAATAAAAACGATTGCAGGTAAAGGTGGACGTTATGAATACAAAACTCAAAATTATTCGCTAATGTACGGAGATGCGCTTTTGACTGTCAACAAATCATTTGATGTTTTTTCAGTAAGTGCTACTTTGGGAACAAGTATTACTGATACTAAAGAACACACTAATGAAGTTCAAATTCATAACTTGGTAATTCCTAATCTTTTTGACCTTAGAAACTATTCGGGTATTGAAGGAGGAACTGTTAATGAAAAGAAACATAAACAATTGCAATCTGTTTTTGGTACCGTTTCTTTGGGATACGACGAAATGGTATTTTTAGATGTTACAGGGCGTAACGATTGGTCTTCTACACTTCCTGCCAATAATCGAAGTTATTTTTATCCCTCAGTTGGTACATCCGTTGTTTTTACTGAAATGTTAAATAAAACTGATTCAAAACCTTCATGGCTTGATTTTGGTAAGTTACGTTTTTCTTGGACACAAGTTGGAAATGATATGCCTTGGGGACTTACAGAACCTTATGATAAAATTAACAAGGGTGGAATTGCAATAGCTAATACCGTAAAGCCTTTTGAAGATTTGAAACCAGAACGTTCTAACTCTCTTGAAGCGGGTTTAAATCTTCGATTGTTCAAAAATCGTTTAACTTTAGATGCTGCTGTATATAAAACAATTACTGAAAATCAGTATTTTAAAGTTGATAATACCTCGGGATCTGGATACTCACAATATTATATCAATGCTGGAAAAATCCAAAACCGAGGACTTGAAGTTACGTTAGGTTTTACTCCCGTTCAAACAAAAGATTTCTCTTGGAACGGATATTTGAACTATTCTCTTAATGAAAATATGGTATTATCTTTACCTTCTCAATATCAAGATAAAGGGCTTGAACTTTCATCTGTAGCATACCGATTCCGCCTTGAAGAAGGTCAGGAATGGGGACGTATGTACGAAAAACGCTTTAAAAGAAATGATAATGGAGACATTTTACTTACTCGTATTATCGAAAATGGTATTGACAAAGATGTTCAACTACAACAAAGTGATGATTTTGAATACATTGGAAGCATTAACCCGAAATTTTTATTAGGTTTGAAGAATGAATTTTCATACAAAAATTTCTCGCTCGAATTTCTTATTGATGGACGATTTGGTGGAAATGTAGTTTCTTCTACTCAAAACTTCCTTGATAAAAACGGACGTAGTCAGCGTACTGCCGATGCTCGTAATGAAGGAGGTGTTTCTGTTAAAGGTATCTTGACTACAATTATCAAACAAACAGGAAATCCTGACTTAACAACTACTGATAGTTTCGATGGAAAAATTGATGCTGAAACTTATTACAAACTTGCACCTGTGGGGGAAACTTCAGTATATTCGGCAACTAATATACGTCTTCGCGAATTTTCCCTTTCGTATAATTTGCCAAAATCACTTACAGACCGACTAAAATCGGTTGAAAGTATCCGAGTTTCGCTTATTGGACGTAATTTAGCTTTCCTTTACAGAGATGCTCCTTATGATCCCGAAATAACACTTTCTACAAGTAGTAATGGACTTTCTAATGCAGATCTTTTTAGTATTCCTGCATCAAGAAGTATAGGATTTAGTATTAACGTTAATTTTTAAAAAAATGAAAAAGATTCTATATACAATATGGGTTGGCTTAACTATTATAAGTTGTACTAGTGATTTTGACAAATATAATGCAGACCCATATGCACTAACAAATGATCTGAAAAAGGCCGATTGGCTATATATCAAAAGTGCTTTTCCGCAAATGCAACAATCTGTTTATTATAATAATAGTGGTGGAAATTGGGAATTTCAAATAGCTCAAAATCTTAATGCAGACATATTTAGTGGCTATTTGACTCCCCCTACTGCTTTTAATAATGATAGAAATAATGCAAATTATTTTATGATGGAAGGTTGGAATGAATATGCATTCGGTATGTATAATAATAACATTATGAAGCCTTGGTTCAATGTAAAGGCTCAAACTCTTGACAAAGGTGAAGCATTGGAAACATATGCCGTAGCTCTTATACTAAAAATTGCTGGTATGCATAAATCAACCGATTTGTATGGTCCTATTATCTATTCTCAATATGGAAAAGGAGGAACTACAACTCCTTACGATTCGCAAGAAGCCATTTATACACAATTCTTTGAAGAATTAGACGAAGCTGTTAAATATTTGAATGAATATCTCTTAACGACTAATAAAGAAGACCTTGAATATCTGAAAGGAGTTGACCTTATTTATGATGGTAATGTGAAAAAATGGCTCAAATGGGCTAATTCTTTACGTTTGCGATTGGCTATTCGCGTAAGTAAAGTAAATCCTACATTAGCTAAACAACAAGCCGAAAAAGCTTTAGATAGTCAATACGGAGGTGTTATTGATTCAAACTCCGATAATGTATTAGTTCCTACAACCAATATGGGACATCCACTAATTGTTTTAGCAAATGATTATACGGATACACGTATGAGTGCCGATATGGAATCCATTTTGACTGGACTTAACGACCCACGCCTGTCAGAATATTTCTCAAAAGCCACTGATGAAGATGTTAATATAAAAAACAAATATAAAGGTATCCGACAAGGCATCAATCTGGTTAGTAAAGATTTGCGTGTAAAATATTCAACTTTGGGTAGTCGTTACGATATATCTAGAAGAAATATTACTCCTGTTATTTTAATGACTGCCGCCGAAGTATATTTCTTACGTGCCGAAGGTGTTCTAAGAGGTTGGTCATCTATGGGAGATACAGCCGAAAATCTTTACAGAAAAGGCGTAGAAACATCTATGGAACAATGGGATGTATCGGGAGCCAGTACCTACCTTGCTGATGATACAAGCAAACCTGCCGATTATACAGACCCTAAAAATACCAGATACAACGCACCAGCAGCTTCACAAGTAACTGTTAAATGGAATGATTCGGCTTCCAACGAAGAAAAATTAGAAAAAATCATTACTCAAAAATGGATAGCTATGTTTCCCGATGGAGCTGAGGCTTGGGCAGAATTTCGAAGAACAGGATACCCAAAACTCTTACCAATAGAAGAGAATTATAGCTCAGGAGAGATAGATTCTAACATAAGAATCAGACGTTTGAGTTTCCCTCAAAATGAAGAAACAGGTAGCAATAAAAGCGAAGTACTTAAAGCAGTTTCTTTTTTAAAAGGGAAAGACTCACCAGGTACTCGTCTATGGTGGGATACCGGTGGAAGTAATTTTTAAATTTATACATTATAATGTAATAAAGCCATCTTTTTAGGTGGCTTTATGTTTTATTTATGTTTTCTAAATCATACGAAATACTATATTTTTGTAAAAATTATAAATTTTTTATGTAATTATATCTGTGTCAAAAAATATTTTGAAAAATATACTTTTTTTCAAAATAACTTATTATTTTTGCACTTGAAATAAAATAAACGAAAGTTCTTAAAAAATGCTAACAAGAAGGCACATCAGAGTCAAAGTAATGCAGTCTATTTACGCATTGCATCAAACGGAAAATCATAATTTACAAAAAGAAGAAAAGTTTTTATTATCAAGTATGGATAATATGTACTTGTTGTATGTAGCTTTGATGAGTTTATGGACAGAGTTGTTAAAACGAGGCGAAACTTTGCAACAAATTTCAAAAGCAAAGTATTTGGCAACGGATAAAGATAAACAATTAAATCAAAAATTGATTTCCAACAAAGTTCTTTTGTATATTGTTAATAATCAACCACTTGTGGATTTGATAGATAAACAAAATCCAATCAATTGGAAATTGTATAGCGAATACGTTGATTTACTTTATAATCAAATAATTCAAAGTGAAGAGTATCAATATTATATGCAAAACTCGCAAAATAGCTTCGAGATAGATAAAAATTTTCTGATTGATTTGTATAAAAAAATTATCGCTGTTGATGAAAAATTGTACGATTTTCTGCAAGAAGGAGCAATGACTTGGCTTGATGATTTTCCATTAGTCAATACATTGATAATTAAATTGTTAAAAGGAATAAAACAAGATAATCCACCTTTGTATTTTGTTCCCAAATTATTCAAAGATGTAGTAGACCAAGAATTTGCTATTGATTTGTTGCGCAAGGCAGTCCTGAATGATGAAAAATATAATAAATATCTGAAAGGAAAAACACCTCAATGGGAGATTACACGCCTGGCAGAAATAGACGTAATACTTATAAAAATGGGTATTACTGAATTTTTGAAATTTCCAAGTATTCCTGTCAAAGTAACTATTAACGAATATGTGGAAATAGCCAAAGAATATTCAACCCCCAAGAGTAGCATATTTATCAATGGAATATTAGACAAATTATCCAAAGAGTTTTCAGAAAATGGCTTATTGCAAAAAATAGGTCGAGGACTTCTATAAAAGAATAAAATTTTAATAAAAATAATAAGAAAATGAAAAAAATAATTTTAACTACCGCTTTTTTGAGTGTTTTATTTTCAGCTTGTAATACAGGAACTAATGCTACAGCAAAAATAAATCAACAGAATTTGGAAAAAGCTGAAAAATTAGCACAAGAAGCTAATCGTTTTCCGCAGATGACTTTTGAAAAATTGGAACACGATTTCGGTAAGATAAAACCTGGGACTGCCGTTGAAACAATTTTCAAATTTAAAAACACAGGAGATGCCCCTCTTGTAATAACAGATGCAACAAGTAGTTGCGGTTGTACAGTTCCAGAAAAACCAACACAGCCCATAGCGCCAGGTGATTCGGGAGAAATTAAGGTACATTTTAACGGTTCTGGGAAAGATTTGGTTACCAAAACAGTTACCGTTACTGCCAATACAGAATCTGGTTCACAATTACTTACTATCAAAGCTTTAGTACAAGATTAAGCAGTCATAGAATAATTATAAAAAAATCAGGGATTTCCCTGATTTTTTTATTTAAATACTAATTTTTTATTATAAAAAACCAATTTTGTTATCAGTTTGGTTTTTTAATTCTTTCAAATCAATATTGGTTAGTTCAGCGAGTGAAAAAGGTTTATCAACAACAACTGATTTTCCAATAAATTGTAAATATTTATTACATTTTTCTATCGAAAGTTCTTTGAATTTGTATTCTGCAATAAGGCGTCCTTTTCTAAGTAAGGCAGAGTCTATTTTAGAAATATCAGAATTAAAAGTACATATTAGCTGGCATTCTAAAACATCTGAAAGGATACCATCGGCTATGTTTAGAATAGATGAAACCACATCGGTATTGCTGTTAAAAGCCGTTCGTTCTGCGATATAATTTTCGCAGTCTTCCAATACTAAAACCGAATTTTTGTTATCAATAAGTAAACCGATAAAACTTGGGTCAGTTAGTGAACCAATCATTGAAGTTGGAACAAAGATAAATTTTTTGTTAGGAATTTGACTTGTAAGCCATTTGATATAATTAGTTTTTCCAGAGCCAGCTATTCCGTGGAAGAGTACAATGCCTTTGTTTTCGTCTGTAATAGCGTGTTTCACTCGGTTGTGAATTTCTAAAAAATCGTCATTGTACATCGTATCAAAATCAATACGATAAGGTTTTATAGTATGTGTTTTTAGCTCAATACCAGTTTGTGTTTTTAGCAAAAGAGAAACTTTTGATTCTTTGGAAATGTATTTTTCAATATATTCTGAAAAAAGAATTTCGAGATTTTCTTTGGCTTTTGCATTGGTATTTTCGTAATAAACATAATTGACTTTAAAGAGTCCTTCGTCAAATATTTGATTATCATATTCATTAGATAAATTACTGGTTGTCAGTATGAAAATTTCTAATTCGGGATGAAAAAAACAAGCTTCACTCTCAAAAAGTTTGTTTTGTTTTGATGCATATTCAATAGAATAAAAATCGGTACATTTGACAAAATTTTTCAATTTTTCTATCTGAATAACCAAATCGTCATTGTACAGATACAGCACTGAAAGCAAATCATCTAACAGATTGCGAAACGGATTGGTAAAAGCTAATAATTTGTGTTTATCAACTAATTCAATATGTTCCTGTTCATCTAACCCCATTATTTTGATGGGGCGATAATATTTTGAATTTATTATTTTCATTTTTTTATTTTATTAAAGTAGGAAAAAATCGAATAGTATTTTATTTGTCTTTTAAGAGGTCAGGACGACGATTTAGCGTATGTTCGTACGCTTTTTCTTCACGCCATTGTTCTATTTTGGGAGTATTTCCACTGAGAAGAATTTCAGGAACTTGCCATTCTTTGTACAATGCAGGGCGCGTATATACAGGAGGTGCTAACAGATTATCTTGAAATGAGTCGGTAAGTGCCGAAGTTTCATCAGAGAGTACGCCAGGCAGAAGCCGAATAACTGTATCACAGAGTACAGCAGCGCCTAACTCTCCGCCCGAAAGGACATAATCTCCAATAGATATTTCGCGAGTGATAAAATGGTCGCGCACACGTTGATCGACTCCTTTATAATGTCCGCAAAGGATTATAATATTTTGTAAAGTTGAAAGTGTATTGGCTGTTTTCTGATTTAGGGTTTGTCCGTCGGGTGTCATATAAATTACCTCATCATAGGTGCGTTGAGATTTAAGTTGTGTGATGCAAGTATCAATAGGTTCTATCATCAGTACCATACCTGCACCACCGCCAAATTGATAATCATCAACTTGGCGATAATTCCCTAAACCATAATCTCTTAAATCATGAAAATAAATCTCAACTAGTTTTTTTTCGATAGCTCTTTTCAGAATAGAAGCTTCAAAAGGACTTTTTAAGAGTTCAGGCAACAATGTAATAATGTCTATTCGCATTAGATGCCTCTGTTTTTGTTGATTTCGTCTTGTAATTGTCGTCTAACTTTTTGTTCTCTTTCAATGGCTTTGCTACGATAATCTTCGTATTCGCTTTGTAATTCTTCCAAATCTTTGATAGAGCGCTTGGTAACAATATTTGATTTAGAAAAACGGAAGATATAGAAAGCCAGCAGAGAGGTAAGTACAAAGATTATTCCCCAGACGATAACTGAATAAAGCCCTTTGCTGATAAGCGCTCCAAAGAAGTTGATACTATCTTTCTCGTTTTTGAGTTCATTAAGATTGTTTTGAAGTGTATCTATTTGTTGATTGAGTTCTTTTATCTGTTGCTCATTACCAGTAATTGCATTTGTCTTTTCAAGCAGTAGATTTTGTTGAGCTTTTAAGCTATCTTGTATATTTTTCTTTAAGGTGTACAATTTCATTTTGGGAACCACCTTGAATTGTTGCCAACTATTCGATTTCTCTATAACATCATCAAACTGATTTTCAATTGTATTGGGTCGATTTACAGCCACAGCAAGCGTATCTGTTGATTCTTGTCCCCAAGAAGTTTGCATACTTGTTAGTACAAGTGTTGAGATAAAAATTTTTAATTTCATATCAATAATATTTTTACGAACAGCAAAAGTAACGTTTTTTCTTAAAAGACAAAAATAAATTCAATTAAAAAAAATATAAAATGTTATTTTGCTACAAAAATAACTTTTTTCATCATTTGATTTGATTTTTTTAGTATATTTGCCCCAATTAAATTATTTTATTGATGAAAACGATTTATTTCTGCTTGTTTTTTGTGAGTAGTGTCTGCTTTTTTTCAGTATTTTCGCAAGAAATGAAAATCAATCAAAGTGCACAAATTAAAGAGCTTATGGAAGTTAAAAAAGAATTTGGACAATTGGAAAAAACCTTCCAAATTCAAATTTATAATGGCAATGTAACCGATGCGAATAACGAAATGAAAAATGCCTCGGCTAAACTCAATATGCCTGTTTCTATAACTTTCGAAACGCCTAACTATAAAGTACGTGTTGGCAAATTTCGCTCGCGGATTGAAGCCGAAAAAGCACAAACAAAAGTACGCGCGCACTATCCTGCTTGTTTTGTAATTTCTCCTTATTAAAGAAATCAAGAGCAATTATCTCTAAGAGTTAGAAGGGCGTTTTTTCAACAAAACTTCTTTGTTTGCAACAGATATTCTATTAACTTATATCTTGGTGATATGTTACGAAAGACTTCACTTCGGTTTCGGATAATGGTCAGTATGATTCTATTTGTGGTGGTAGCTTTTGCTGTAATCGCCTTGGTTACAACGATGCAGTACAAGAAGCAATCGGTCAAGTATCACAAAGAACGCCTTTTGCACAAAGAGAAGCAAATAAAAACCCAGATACAATATACATTGTTGCAAACAACATTTCCGGTTGAAGCACAATATATCCCACTGATATTCAAAGATGAAATCTATCGAATATCGAATATTCAGAATGTAAATTTTAATCTGTACGATTTACAAGGGACTTTACTTAAAAGTTCACGTGCTGTTTTAGATGAAAGATTTGCCCACATTTGTATTCCAGACTCTATACTCAATGCGTTGGAATCGGCTGTGAATAAACGATACATAGAGCATACTATTATTGATAAGAAAGGTTATCAATCTTCGTATTCGTATGTGAATGATAATCAGTTTAAACCCATTCTGATACTGCATATACCTAATTTTGAAAACGATTCGTTCAACGAAAGCTCTTTGCGAAATTCGTTGTATAATTTGTCTATGGTATATGTAGTACTACTGATTATCGCTGTGGTATTGGCGTATTTTATTTCGACCTATATTACTAAATCATTAAAAACAATTGAGAAGCGACTTACTCAAACGCAGTTTCTTGAACACAATGAGAAAATTATTTTAGAAAATCCTTCCGCAGAAATAGGGCAATTAATCACCGCTTATAATTCGATGATTGATGAAATAGAAAGGAATAAACAGGCACTGGCAAAAAATGAACGGGAGCGAGCTTGGCGCGAAATGGCAAAGCAAATTGCTCACGAAATTAAAAATCCGCTTACTCCTATGCGCTTATCTATTCAGAGTTTTGAACGAAAATTTGACCCAAATTCGCCCAACGCACACCAGAAATTGACCGAATTCTCGCAAACACTCATTCAACAGATTGATACACTCAGTAGTATCGCTTCGGCTTTCTCTACCTTTACTCAAATGCCCGAACAACAACGTGAATATACCGATGTAGTCAAAATAGTACAAAACACAATTGATATTTTTGATAAAGAATGTGTTTTCTTTCAAAGTGAAGTCAAAAAAATTATCGCTTTTGTTGATAAAAATCAAATCAATCGAGTGGTAACCAATCTACTGAAAAATTCGCTACAAGCAACCAGTAATCTGGCAAAGCCTTATATTGAAGTGTTACTTCGGGTAGAAAACAAAGAGTTAGTTCTCTCTGTTAGAGACAATGGAATGGGGATTTCCCCAGAGTTACAAGAAAAAATATTTGAACCGAAATTTACTACCAAAAGCACTGGCTCAGGGCTGGGCTTGGCAATGGTCAAAAACATTGTTCAGTCGTATCAGGGACGCATCGAACTGATTTCGGAACTCAATAAGGGCGCTATGTTCGTCATTTACATTCCGTTATAAATTGGTCTGAAAGTTAATCATTAGTAAGTAAAACAAATTCGTATGTGGAAATCACTTCATTTTATAGAAAAATGTATCTTTGTGCTCAATCTGTTTTTGGGCGGATTGCTCTTGTTTGGGTACGTTTTGCCCTATATTCCTCCGAAATACTTTGCATTTTCGTCATTGAGCCTTTTTACGCCTTTACTTCTGATTATCAATATCTTTTTTATGGTATTGTGGATTGTAAAAAGCAAGAAAGTTTGGCTATTTTCAGGAGTGTTGTTTGTGTTGGGTATTCCTTTTTTGAATCGATTTATTCAGTTTTCAGGCGAAAATAATCCCCAAGATACGGATATAAAACTCATGTCATTCAATGCACGCGTATTCAATTATTATAATTGGCACACTGACACTACACTACATACCAAAATTGTTGATTTTATTGACCAAGAACACCCTAATATTATAGCCATTCAAGAATTTTATCGCAAAGAAAGTAATAGTTTTGACTTTTATAAATATAAAAAGATTATTTACAAAAATGCCAAAGATAACATTGGGCAGGCTATACTGAGTGATTATCCGATTATTCACAGCGGTTCGCTCAATTTTCCTCATACCAAAAACAATGGGATATTTGCAGATATTTTGATTGAAAAAGACACTTTGCGCTTGTATAGTTTACACTTCGAGTCGTTTCATATCAATCCAGAAGAGCAAGAATTATCGCAAGAAGGGTCTAAGCGCTTGTTGTTAAATTTGGGAAAACGATTTGCACTGCAACAATCTCAAGTTGAACTACTTGAAGCACACTATAAAGCATGTCCTTACAAGATTATTCTCTGCGGTGACTTTAACAATACGGCTTTTTCGTACTTGTATCGGCGTATAAAATCGGGGGGACTTCAAGATAGTTTTGTTGTTTGTGGGAAAGGATTTGGACAAACGTTCAATTTTAGCTATTTTCCGTTGCGAATTGATTATATTTTTACTGACCCCGTATTGCAACTATCAAGTTTTAAAACTTTTTCAGATATAAAATACTCTGACCATTATCCTATTTTAGCAACATTTCGTTTTGCTGAATAATTTTTATTCCAATTTTTATCACAACCGCTTTGTTACGCTGAATCAAGTTAAAATACAGTAAATTCTCACACTTAGCCAACTCGAAGTGTAGTAAATATTACCCTAATCGAAGTCAAAGTGCAGTAGGATACACTATAAATCAATTTATACATGGTATAAAAATGTATGTTTTTCTTTCAAAAAATAATTGTTTAATCTAATTTATGAACTTTTGGAAGTACTATTTCGTACGCGCTCTTGAAAATCACTCAATATATTCATATAATTGATATAGGCTTCGTACGGAGAGGCGTAGGGTGAGTCATTATTAGGAATGTATTCGGTAGAAAGTAACTTGGTTCGCATATAATAAAAGTGGTTACTTGCTTGCAATCGGCTATATACACGCAAAAGTTCTTCATCTTTACATTTTTTTATATTCTCATAAATAGAAAATAGTTCTTCGAAGGCATTTTCTTGTAGTTCATTACCAAGCCACGATGTAATATCACGCTCTTCATCTGTCCAAGAGATAGGATTGGGGACATAAATGGCTTCTTCGGCTTTGAATTTCTTAGCTACTTCCGTAGGGGTTAAAAAAGCATATTCTTTATCGTCTAAAATATATTGTGGAAGGTATTTTAAGAAATCAAAAATACCAGATTCGGGTTTATTATATTTTCCAAAGGCTTGATAATCCATAAAAAGGTTTATGACATCGCCTTCGGTTAGGCTACTTTTGAGCCAGTGTGCATACTTTTGTGCAGTAAGTGGATATTCATTCCAATTTTTGTCTGAAAATCGGAGTGAAATATCATCACTTAACTTAGAATTCTTCAATAGTATCTTAATTTTATCATTATCGGGGTGATGATGTACAAAATTTGGATTTTTCCACCCAAGAATGTGTTTAGCTCCCTCTGTAAGGATTGTTTTAAACCCGAGTTTAGCAATTCTTTTACCTATTTTGTCTGAATAAATGAGTGAAGTATTACGAAAAGCAACCGGTTTTTTTCCAAAAAGCTCTTTAATTCGTTTTATATGGTGTTTTACATCACGTTCGAACTCATCGGTATTGTCAGAAAGTGATGATAGGGAATGTGAATAAGGTTCGCAGAGGAATTCTACGCAGTCCGTTTTGGCTAAATCTTGCAGACTTAGAATAACTTCGGGAGCGTGAAGTTCTAAAAGTTCAATCGCACTACCTGAAATGGAAAACGCTACTTTAAAACGTCCTTTATATTTTTTGATTAGTTCCATCAGGATGTTGTTGGCAGGGAGATAACATTTTTTAGATAGTTTCTCAATATCTGCTTTATTTATATAATAGTCAAAATAGTCTGTACGCTTACCTATATCAAAGAAATGATACTTGCGTAGTTGTTCTGGGTGATGAATTTCGAAATAAAAACAAATAGCTTTCATAATTAAAAAGATTTAATTAAACATATTTTACTTATATTTTATAACTTAATATATATTTTTTGGTTGTATTATAAAAATTTCGGGATAATTCTATTATTTATACATCTGAACGTAATCTATTCTGTGCTTTGGTTAAAACTGCCAAATAGAAAGGAAAGGCAAATGCCAAAGCAACTATTGTACCAAGTATAATGTATAATAAAGGATATTTTATATGATATTTTTTTGATGAAGCAAATACAAATACAATAAAAGCAATATTGACAATTGTTAAATCTACAGCAAAAGAAGTCGTAACAGCATTTGCAGATAAATCAGTAATTAATTGTTCTGAGAAGAAATTCCCTCCCTCAGACATATATTGTAGATTATACTTCCAAGTAACTATCAATCCTATAAAGGCAATTACATAATACAGATTTACTAAATTAAAAATACGTGAAGTGTTTTTCATTGATGGTTTCATATGCTTATATATATTTATTTTTTAGCGGCTTTTACAAATTCATTTAGTTTATTATAGAGAGGAATCCATTGTTCGGCATCGAACATAAGGGTTACTAAATCAAGAAAACGACGTAAATCTTTTTCTAATTTTTTGCGTAGTTCTGTAGCACTTTTAATTTCTCGAAGTTCTGAATTGGCTTGTGCTTGTTGGTCAAAGATTTCTATGAAATTTTGATGCGATTTCTTTAATTGTTCAAAAGCTGTTTCTATCGATAAATTCTTAATGCGTTCTTGATTTTTAATAGAATTAAGAGCTTGAATCAATTTACTTAACTGAATAGTTTGCTCAGCATAACTAAGTTTATCTATTTTAAGACCATAGAGTTTAAATTCTTCAAAAAGAGCTATTGCATCTATATTATTGGGTGCAGAGTCGAGCTGTATATATCCTTCAAGGAATTTTTTCAATGAGCGAAAGGCTTGATCACGTTCTTTATCAGCTTTGGCAACACTTTGTCCTTTTCCACTAAATGTTTGTTTAGAAACTACTTCGTAATAAGGAGTGTAAGATGATTCTAATTTCTTTAAAAACAAATGATTTTGTACTTCGCTAATTTCTGATTGTTTAGCAGTCTGTATAACACGTTCGGCTAATGCTGCTAAATCTTTGGTGGATAATTGTCTATAATTTACTTTCATAAAAATTGAATTTAATACATTAAAATATTTGCAACAAATATACGTATAAAATATTTAATATCAATCATTTTTAATAAAAAAAATAGTATATGAAATTACTTTTTTTCATACAATGAAATATGTTGTTTTTGCTAGATTAACCTTTTTCATACGATGAAATATGTTATTTTTTCTATATTAACCTTTTTTCATACAATGAAAAGTATTATTTCAGATAGAATTTAACCTTTTTCATACGATGAAAAGTATTATTTCAGATAGATTTTAGCCTTTTTCATACGATGAAATATGTTATTTCAGATAGATTTTAACCTTTTTCATACGATGAAATATGTTATTTTTTCTAGATTAAACTATTTTCATACGATGAAATATATTATTTCAGATAGATTTTAACCTTTTTTATATCGAACTCACGTTAATTTATGATTTTAAAGACTTGTTGGATACGTTGGGTCGCAGTCCAACGCCAAAACTACACGTAGTTCTTTATCTACTATGCCCGTTACAGGGTCAATAACCAGAACTTTGGCTTTACCTTTTCTGTTAGTAAAATAAACAAACCACATATCCCGATTATTAACGATATTTTTTCCGATTTTCCAATGAGGCGTTTTACTAATATTTCTCCCAACATATTTTTTAGCAATAGCCATTGCTTGGAAAT
>NZ_BPMA01000024.1 GCF_026005215.1 Capnocytophaga catalasegens
TCAGTATTGTTTTTGCTTTTTTGATGGTTTCTTTTGCTGGATTTTTTGCAAGTGTAGCCTCGTCAAATTCTTGTAATATATTTTCTATTTTTTTGAGTGCTTGGGTATTTCCGTTTTGTTTAAATTCGGATTTAAGTATATGTATTTTCTCATAATTTTGTATTCCTTCAATGAGGCGTTCCATACGGATAGAATTTCTTCCTAATGGATAAATTAAATACGTATCGCCCGCAGCCCAGCTTGTAAAACGGCTGTCTAATAGAGGTTCTATCGTCCAGCTGTTTAAAGCCCAACGCAAATATCCATCCAAGTTTTCTTTGGCAGCAAACCAAGCAAGCCATTCGCTTTCGGCAGGTTCGCTGAATGTAAAGGTGTTCGGAGCAGGTTCTGTGCAACAGGTGTAATAGGTCGAAATTTTACCTTGTTCACGGCGTTTGTTTTTAACCTCGTCGGAGAATTTCATACGTAGTGCCACGCAATAATCGTCTAAATCGGCTTCAATTTCTGGATGCCAATTACCTGCAAACGACACTTTGAAATTTGGGTCTGCTTTCTTAATGATTTTGAAAGTTTCTAACATCACTTCCATTGGGCGTTCGTCCATAGAAATATATGTTTTTTCAAACCATCCTTTAGATTTGAGATGTTTTGCAAACGAAGAAAGCATGGCTCCCCATATGGCTTCGTATTCAGGTTTTCCGGGTTGTGTTTCGATTTGTTGCATTTGATTGGTTGCTTGATCAAAGTACTGAAAAGACAATTTCCAAGGAACCATCGAATAACAATTGATTTGCTTATTGACACCCATTTGGTGCATAAATTCGCCCCATTTGTCGAACACCGAAAAATCAAAATGCCACGAACCGTCGTATTTGCGAAACCATGTAACCATCGAATTGAAGGCGTCATATGTTTGTCCGCCCCACGGCTTGTACATGATTGATGTTGTTATTGATTTTCCACCAGCATTAACGTAGGGTTGAAGTTCTACACGTAGTTTATCAAAATGTTCTTTGCTCCAAGGTGTTACGTTGTGATAACGCGCTACAGCATACGGATTTTGCCACAAATCTAAGTGAAATTTCCAATGGCTTGGAGTAGGTAAGGAGCGGTCTAAAACATTGATTTCTAATGGAAGTTTTTGAACCAATTTTCCGTTGTTTTTCACAGAAATCACTCCTTTGTACGTTCCTGGAAGAATATTTTGTGGTACTTGCACTTTTACCCAAATACCGCGTGAAGTTTGTGCAGGGATTGTCAATTTTTTAGCATATGGGTCGATAGCATCTGCCACGAGCGTAGAATCAAAGTTGGTAGCTATGCGACGTCCGCATCCTCCTTTGCGGTCTTTATTGAGCTCATCAGTCATTACATAACGAACAAAATCGGCAGAAAGATGCTCTTTTTTGAGCATTGATTTTGTTTTAGCATGCTTAAAATCGGAAACATCTACCGAAAGTGTAGCTTCTTTGTCAGCATTGACCACAACAATTTGCCCTGAAATGCGTTCGCCACGCCACGCAGTTAATGTTTCGGTGGGTTTTAAATCGGTTACCGGACTTTCTTTTTTATAGCGAACATCTGTGCTTCCCCAGCCAGCAGCTATTCCTTTGTGGCTTTTCCATTCTTGCGGATTTGCTTTCACAGGATTAGGAAGTTCAATATACATCTCTTTTGGAAAAGGAGCTTGTCCGGTTTGTTGTTTTGAGTGTGTAACTCCTTGTTTTTCTTGTGCTTGTAGCGGGATTATTAAGGTTAATCCCAACAGGAAAAAATATTTTTTCATCACTTCGGTTTTATAAAAAGGACTTTGACAAAGGTACAACTTTTATAAACTACTACCAAATTTAACCTCAATAAGTTTTACACAATGATTATGAATAAAAATTTTTTTGTATATCCGTAA
>NZ_BPMA01000025.1 GCF_026005215.1 Capnocytophaga catalasegens
ACATTTGGTTTTGCCGTTTAATCTTGGTACTGAAAATATTGGTAACTTTTTTGGCTATTTATATTTATTTCAATAACATTTTCAGAGGGAAGATTTTCCATTTTATGCAATAAATCACTATTTGAAAATTGGGAATTATTTGAACCTTTTATTTCTGTTAGTAACAACCAATTTTTGTATCGTCCTGAATTTGTTTTTCGTAAAGGATATTTTCTTTTTAAAACTACCTCTTGTTTTTCATTTTTAGGAGAAAAAATGCGAACTCCATCCTTTTGGTACATAAATGGATATGTAATAGGTTTTAGTTCGTTATTTTTATAAGTTAAAGGTTGATAAATTACAAAAGGTTCTATATTTTCAAAAATAAGTTTTCTATTTTCTATTTTTCCTTTCCCAACGGGAAACCAATCATACGATGTAAAAATCCCCAAAAAAATATCATCTGAATCTAAATTATTTTCAAATGGCAACTCTACCTTATTGTTCCCAAAATATTCGTTAGTAACGTCCTTTAAAAAAGGGTTATTTAGAGGGGAAGACGGATAGTTTAACTTCTGTTCAGATTTATTTTCTTGATAAGTCATTCTGTATACTTTTCCTTTTTTTAATTTATCAATAAGCATATTATCTCTATTTGCTCTATATTCCTCAAATAAAAAAGGTAAATATCTATTTGTTGTATCACGAACCACGTTCCATTGGTGCCCAGAATGATATTCAGGAGAAATGGCATATATATCAGAAGTTACAGGAATTCCTACTGAACGCATTATATAAATAGCTATATCACAAGCATCCCTACAAATCCCTATTCTATTACTAAAATGAAAATCTGCTCCCTGCCGTGGAATTACAAAATCATTGATAAAAAAAAATTTTTCTTTTTTAATATAATCAGATAATATATTACAAGCCTCTACTACATCTGTTCCTTTGTAAAGAGAATCTAATATCGGATTATATTTTTCATAATATTTTTTTCTCCAATAGGTTAAAGGTTCTTCGGCAATACGATATGGAAGGATTAACTCACAAAAATCTTCAAAAGAAAGATGTTTGTTCCAAGGTTTTTCTTCCCAAACTTTAAAAGCATAATCAATGTTTTCGATAAGTAATTCAGCTTTTATTTCTTTTATATCGTTTTTAATCTCATAATCAATATGTTTTTGCCAGTTAAGCCCTTTTTGCCTTTCTTGTTCTGTTAAATCCCATTGTTCAAAAATTTGAGACATCAAAGCTTTTATACTATCCACTTCTTTACTATTTGCATATTTATAATTGGGCATATTTTCAATAAGAAAAACAGTAGCTTTGTATTTAAGGCTATCGTTCTTATAATGATTAAGTACTTTTTCAAGCTCAATACGGTTGTTGCCTGCTTGTTGCAAAGCAAAACTTAACTTCTTGTTTTTTTCAGAACAAGAAGCAAAAAATAAGATGGTTAAAAATAATAAGAAATGTTTCATTTTATTTAAAATATCCATGAAAAAAAAACTGTTATTGCCCAAATAGATATAATTGGAATACTTATTACTATTATAGATTTCCAGAAAACTATCTTATACATTTCTTTTATCAAAAAACTATTTAATATATAATAAGGTATATAAGAATAATTAATTATTTCTATTGATATTTTAAAATACATATGATTTTGTAACACCTGAAAAGGCAAATCTTGTTCAAAATAATCTAAAATAATGATTGCTACAAAAATAAAAAGAGTTGGTATAAGATAAAAATATGATGAAGTATATAAAAATTTTGAAAAAGAACCCTGTCCTTCAAAAAGTAAAGCTGTTAAATGAAATAATAAAGACATTATTATCCATACTATTATTCCTGAGAAAAAAATAACTACATAGTTAATTTTTAGCATTAATGATAAGATACTATTCCTCTCTATTTCAGAAAAATAGAATTGATTTAACATATAAAAAAAGTAAGTTATCAAAAAACTATAAGTAACTATTACTAATATAGCATAGCCTTTTGGTATTTTTTGGATTTTTTCTATAAATTGTTGCATATTTTTAATTTTTAATAGAAATAAAAGCTTCTACATAAGCAGCGCATAAAATAATGATAAAAATAATAACAGATCCAGTTCCTATTATTTTATAAAAATTAACTTGTAAATTTTTTCCTTTCACTAAGAGAAGAATATTCCATGCTATATAAAAACCTAATGCTCCTGATAGCATAAAACCAATAATCTCAAAACTATGAGGTAATGTTTTTTCTACTATTTGAGAAATTGAAAACCCTGCTTTATATACAGAATAAAATATATGTGCCGAATAAAAACCATTTATTAAAAGATTAAATAACGTTACTATCCCCAATAAAACTCCCCCTAATATATTAATCAAACATCCTTTTATGTTATTTTTGAAAATTAAAATAAATACTTCATATTTATTTCCTTTTTTAGCTTGTTCTATAATTCTATACTCTATACTATTCTATAGCATAAGATTTTTCCGTTTTTATATAATTTAGATTTGTATATCCGTAATTAAAAATAAAAATATATTTGCCTCAAAATCAATAGTTA
>NZ_BPMA01000026.1 GCF_026005215.1 Capnocytophaga catalasegens
CGTATTGAAATGCTAACGCTTTGTTGCGATACCAACGAGCCGTGTGCGGTTTGAGTTCCGACAGTAGCTCATCTACTTCTTTTCTATGCTGGTCAAAGATTTTTTCAAGTGTCCAAATTGCCACCGAAACGATGTAAATCCACAATCGCCAAATAGCGGTTTTCGAGGTGGAATTTAGCTCGTCCAAAGCGGGTTCGCTTGCTTTGGCTTGGTAAATTTCTTGTTGTATGTCTTGTATGCTTCGTGCCATTAGCCTAATGTTTTTACAAGTTCTTTTTCTCGGTCTGATAATTCCCAGTAAATTGTTTCTTTTTTAGCTTTCATTCGTTTGGCTTTCATTCGTTCGGTAGCTTCATTACTCATAATAAAACCACTACCAAAAATAGTTTTTTTTAACAGTTTTTGAGCATCCATTCCTCGACAGAAGGAAACATCTTTCTTTTTGATTTCAATATTTACACCTTTTTCAACTATTTGAGAAATAGCACTTACAGTAATAATATTATCAGGATATTTGTAAGAGGGCAAACAGGCTTTGTTCTGCTCTTGCACCACTTTTAACCGCTGATGTAAATCCGCATCTCCCAAAATCTTCGTATCTCCAAAAAGATTTGAAACGAAAGAAGTCTTTACCTTTGCCCCGTTCTCATATGTTATCTCAGCACCAACTACAATCGCCGTATAGTCTTGGTCAGAGCTAAATAAGGTTAAGTGTGGGGCGAATAAAAAGAATTTAATCCCTCGTGATAGATAGAACCTAATGATTTGTGAGATGATAGAAAACGGCGGGTTGTCAATTACCACACAATTATCATCGTAGATTTCATTCTCATAGTCTCCGTCAGGGTAAAATGGTCTCAAAACCTTCATTCCTTCAATGTTACACTTCTCTTTGACATAATTAAACACTACATCATAGACTGCTGGAGGTGTGTAGCAGTCGTCAGTTGTTTTCTTTGGTTTGAATTTATCCACAAAATCCTGATATTCTTTATTCTCCATTTTTTAACTTACTTTAAAATCTAAATTTATCGCCCAAATGCTG